>NZ_JBIADZ010000002.1:213546-625897 GCF_042868035.1 Streptomyces sp. NPDC007875
CCCGGCATGCGCTGCACCAACCAGATCGACTACGGGGACGACCCCAGGGACAACGCCACGATCAACAGCATCGGCTCGGACACCGGCTACTGCCCGGAGCCGCAAAAGGGCGGCACTCCGTCCGGCACCCCCAGGAAGCCCGGCATGCGCTGCACCAACCAGATCGACTACGGGGACGACCCCAGGGACAACGCCACGATCAACAGCATCGGCTCGGACACCGGCTACTGCCCGCCGGTCCAGCACCAGTGAGTTCTCGCAGTAATTCCCCCCTCCAGGGTCCACGAACAGGCTGCATGGGATCCCCGGATGGCAATCACCACAGTGCACAGGCAGGAGGCGAACATCCAGCCTGATAACACCTCCTCGCCGAACCTTGTCAAGCGCCTGGGTTCCAGCGCGAGGGCTACTCAACAGCCCTCCAGTTCATCAACGGCGAGAGGAGGGACCACGAGCGCTGGGCCATCACTGCCGAGATGGCCCAAGCCGAGGCACCACTGGCCAACTGAAGTGCGCAGTCGCAGCAACCGCGGTCTGGCTCCCACACAAACACCTCTCGATCCGTAGGTCTTCCGAGCAACGTCGCCCAGGTCCGCGCCCCGGCCTCATGAGCGACATCTCTTCACCATGCCCGAAAGAGCGTTCCTCAGCTCTTGAGGGCATTTCTTTTGCTCCGTCATCACCCCCTCTGCATGCCAGGAACTATCCGGCGGGTAAGGCTGGCAATGAATACGCGCCAGACGCCGCTCGCCCCGGCAGAGTTGAAAGGCGCATGGGCAGCACCCACGTGCTGAACTCCGTTTCCTCGCAGCCCTTCCAGGGAATGACCCATACACGCTGTCAGAGGGTTTCAGCGAGGCGGGGGGCCTGCCCATGAGCGGTACGTCACGGTCGCATCAGAACGGCGCGGAGGCAGGGAACACCACCCCTGAGCCACAGCGCCACAAGATCAAGCAGATAGCGCACACCGCCGTCCCCGGGACCGCTGCCTGAGCGCAAGCATTCGGGCGACGAGCGCTCCGACCGCCAACTCGCCTCAATGAAGGCCAAGATCGATGCCGGGGAGAAAATCCCGACTCCTGGAGGCACCGCGGGGAACGAAGACCGCGACATCCATGAGGAGGAGTGGCGCGCACACGATCGCCACGGCCCCTATGGACAACGGCGCCGTCGCAGGAATTAGCCACTGGGTGCCGCAGGAGACGACCGCCGTCACTGGGTAACGCAAGAGGCCCCATCCATTTCTGGAAGGGGCCTCTTAGCTGCGTCGCCACAAATTGCCACACCGGGGCGCGGCAACGGCGTTCATGCCCAAGGCGAGGGCTTACGGGTGGTACTTCTCCTCAACCGTCTCGGCACCACCGGATTTGCGGTCCATGGTGACGCGGACGGTCACGCTGTTGGTCTTCGCAGCCTTCTCCAGCTCGTCCACGGTGCACTTCGCGGTGCCGTAGCCGTCGTCGCCGATGGCCACGCTGCCGTCGGGGGCGGTGCAGATCGCGGCCGCGCCGCGGATATTCGTGGCGTTGGCGACCAAGAACGCCTGGTCCATGCCGCCGTCCTCAGGCTTGACGATCAGCTTGCCGGGCGCGAGGTACTTCATCGTGCCGACGACCGTGAGGCTCCTACCGGCGTTGGCGGCACCGCCCCCGTTCTGCCCCTGCGAGCCAGAGTTGCCCGAGGAGGAGCCGCTCGAGGCTTGCTGCGAGGGGGACGCGGTCGAAGAGGCCGAGGAGCCGCTGGAGTCCGCAGCATCAGAGTCAGGGCCGCAGGCCGTGGCCCCCAGGCCCAGCGCCGCGGCGGCCACGATAGTTGCGGCGATGCGGCGGCCGGCGCGGCCGCGGAAGCGGTTGGTGGTGGTGCTCATCGTGTCTCCCATTGCTGCGTTGTCTTGTCTTGCTCCCGGACGACAATCAGCTTCGAAGATCGCGTTGGCGTTCGACTAACGGACGCCTAATGGAACCCAGCGGCGCATAACAGCACGCTTGCGCCGATCGGCGCCACGCCCGCTGCGCTGGGAAAACATCGGCCTCGGACGGGACCCGGACGCGGACCCGGCCGGTCGCCGAGACCGGCACGACGACCAGGAACAAGCCCTTCGGCGCATGCTCCGGACCCGGTAGCCGCGCAGTGAGGCACGCAGCAACACCAGAGGCCCCCTTCCACAACTGGAAGGGGGCCTCTGAACTGCGCGCTCGGCAGGATTCGAACCTGCAACCTCTTGATCCGTAGTCAAGTGCTCTATCCGTTAAGCTACGAGCGCTTGGCTTCCCGGCGGTTTTTCTTGCCGGTCGGCGTTGCGGGGACAACATTACATGACCTCTGCCGCCAGGCGAAATCCGTTTCCCACACCCCCACTGACCTGCGAAAACTCCGTTTTCAGGGGCTGTCGAAGCGGCCGTCGCGAGACATCGGGGAGCGGGCCTTCGCGTCGCGAGGCGCTTGAGGGGTGACGGCCGACGTCACGGAAGGCTACAGGCTGGTCGCCCTGCGTCGCTTCGGTGAGAGTCCGGGATTTGCGGGCTATCGGACCGCGGTCGTCCGGAGTCGCAGCCACCGTCACCGTCACCGTAGTAAGGGGAGCACGGGCGGGCATCGTCGCGCCGGGTCCGCTTCGGTGATCATTGGCGGCAGTCCGCAAAACGACACAGGGAGCCCGCGCCATAGGCACGGGCTCCCTGATCAGAGAGCGGAGGCTGAGGGATTTGAACCCTCGATGGGCTTTAGGGCCCAAACCGCATTAGCAGTGCGGCGCCATAGACCAGACTAGGCGAAGCCTCCAGCACACCGGTTTCGCTCGCGCGAGCGCGATGTGGTGTGTGCAGATGATGTCACAGCCCAGCGGGATGTCACCAATCGCGGACTACGGTACTCGGCGGGCGGGGCCCATCGCAAAGCCCTAACGCCCGAGCGCAGCCCCAATGCCGGAGCGCAGCCCTTACGGCGGAGCGTACGCGGCGGAGCACAGCCCCCTACGGCGGAGCGCAGCCCTTACCGGCCGAGCACAGCCCTTACCCGGCCGAGCGCAGCCCTTATGGCGGCGCAACGCGCGCGGCGGCGGCGCGTTAGACGGGGCAGGGGCAGCGCGCCCCCGTCTGATCACTTCAGGAGTGCCCCGATGCCCCTGCTGCACCGCCTCGTCGTCACCGCCGCTCTGACGACCGCCGCCACGGCGGGCGCGCTGGCCCCCGCCGGGGCCACGCCGCTCCCGCTGCCCTTGCCGTTCGACGGGGAGAGCTCCGACCGGCTCGTGATCACCGTCAGCCAGAACGGTGAGCCCGACGACGCCTCGACCTTTGTGCTGGCGTGCCACCCGACCGGGGGTACGCACCCCCGGGCCCGGGCCGCGTGTGCGCAGCTGGACTCGCAGACCGTGTGGGGCCGGGATCCGTTCGCGCCGGTGTCGCCCGATGCGATGTGCACCGGGCAGTACGGCGGGCCGGCCACGGCTCGGGTGACGGGTCACTGGGCGGGGCGTCCCGTCAACGCCTGGTTCAACCGCACCAACGGGTGTGAAATCGCCCGGTGGAATCGGTTCTCCGTCGTTTTGCGCACCCCTGTGAGCTGACCTGCGGATTGGGGCGGGAGTGAGAAGAGGAGAGCACGGAGAAGTTTGTCCGGGCGTGCGTCGAGACGCGTACGTCGTGCTGCGACCTCCCTCTCATCCGCCGTCACGTCCGGCTTCGGTGGCCGTAGACTCCCCTAGAGACACTCCGCAGACGGGACGGCAAAATGACCGCGAGTGTCAGCAAGATGCAGTAGTCAGGGAGGAAGCGTCGTCGTGAGCAGCAGGCCATCCCGAGGCGCTGCTCGCCTCGCAGCGATACTCGACGCCCTCCCGGACGCGCTGTTGCTCGTCAACTGCAACGGCACGATCGTCAACGCCAACCACATCGCGCTGGAGTCCTTCGAGGCTCCGGGCACCGCCCTGGTCGGCCGTGGTCTGCTCGATCTGCTCCCCTCCTTCGATCCCAATCGCATTCCCGGGTCGATGCGGCGCCCCGAGTCGGCACAGCGGGAGGGCATCAAGCCGACCCGGATGATGGCCCGGCGCACCGACGGGGCGCAGATTCCCGTCGAGGTGACCAGCGCGAATCTGGAGGACGGGCGGACTCCTTACGCCGATCAGTACAGCTACACCGGCGATGAGCTGCTGATGCTCATCGTTCGCGACCTGACCGGGACACTCGACACCGAGGCCGAACTCGCCCGTCAGCAGCGCCAGACCGAGATGATCCTGCGCGCGGCGGTAGAGGGCGTGGTCGGCGTGGACACCGAGGGCAAGGTGGTCCTCGTCAACCCGTCCGCCGCGCAGATCCTCGGCTACCGGGCCAGCGACATGGGCGGTCAGGAGCTTCACTCTCTTGTACACCACTCGCGCCCGGACGGTTCCCCGTTCCCGTACGAGGAATCACCCCTCGCCGACTCCCTGCGTTCCGGCCGCAAGCACCGGGTGCGCGGCCAGGTGCTGTGGGCGAAGGACGGAAGCGAGGTCCCGGTCGATCTGACCACCGCGCCCGTCCGCGACGGCGAGCAACTCGTGGGCGCGGTGATGACCTTCACCGACCGGCGTGCCGAGAAGGCCATGGCGGCCAAGCACGCCGAGGAGGTCGAGAGCCTCACCACCCGGCACACGGAGAAGGTGGAGAGCCTCACCACCCAGCACGCCGAGGAGCTGGAGAACCTCACCGCCCAGCACACGAAGACCGTGGAGGAGCTGCGGACGCAGCTCGCCGAGGAGCGCGCGCGGTACACGGCACAGCTGGAGTCCGTCACCGCGCGGAACAGCCAGCTGCTCGCCGTGCTGGACCAGTCGCTGCGCGGACCGCTGCTGCAGCTGCGCGGCGAACTCGGTGTGCTCGCCGACGACCCGGCCGGGCAGCTGTGGCCCGAGGCCAACCAGATCCTGCACCACCTCGCCGCCGGCTACACCCGGATGACCACGCTCGTCGACAACGTCCTGAGTTATCAGCGGCTCGACGCGCACAGCGAGGAACTGGCCCGCCGTACGGTCTCGATGGACGAGGTCGTATCGGCCAGTGTGGAGGGCGCGGTCGAGCTGATCGGCCCGGGTCGCGCGCAGTTCGCCGTGCACGCGCCGCCGATCGACGCCGAGGTGGACCCGGAGCGGCTCGCCCAGGCGCTCGCCCATCTGATCGCGGACGTGGCCGGGGTCGACTCCACCGGCAACACCTCAGCGGGCAGCGCGGCGAGCGACTCGACGATCGTGGTCGCGGCGGCGCAGCGCGGGGATGTCGTACGGATCGAGGTCCGCGGACCGTACGCGGGCGGCGACCCGGTGCACGAGCCGATCGTGCGCGGGATCGTGCGCCGGCACGGGGGCGTGCTCCAGACCCATGAGATGCCGGGCATGGGCGGACACGCCTACGTCCTGGAGGTGCCGATCTCGGCGGCGGCCGCGGCCGAGCAGGAGCACGCGAACGGCGACACCGCCGTGCAGGGCGACGGTACGCAGGGACAGAGCACCTCCGGCGCGGGTACGGGCACCGACGCGGGTACGGGGAAGGGCACCGCGGGCGGCAACGCCACCGGCCAGACCCCGACCGGACGCCGCGCCCGGCACGGCGCGGCCCCCAGCGGCACGCCAGGCGACACCAGCGGCGGCGGTACGCAGGGCAACGGGACACAGGGCGGTACGCCCCCGCCCAACCTCCGTAAGGCCGACCCGCATACGGCCGATCCCCGTACGGCCGGCCCGCGCACCGCCGCTCAGCAGGGTGCCCCGGGCGGGCCCGCCGCACTTCCCGCGGTCGTCGGCGAGGACAGCGCTGCCGAGCCCGCGGACACTCCACGGCCCACCGGGCGGCGCAGGGCGCGCCCCCACCCCGACGAGGCGGCGGCCGTGGCCGCGCACCCCGCCCAGAACGCCGAGGCAGCCTCGACCGGTAGTCATCGCCATGCTCACGGCGGCGCACCGGAAGCGGCCGGTCCGCAGCCGACGGGCGCAGCCGCCATGGGTGTTGTGCCGCCTCAGGGCATTCCGGCCCAGCAGCAGCCCCAGGGCCGCCGCGCCCGGCGCGGCGCCCCGGCGCAGGAGCAGGGCGGCCCTCAAGCTGCCGCTGCCCCCGCCCAGGGCGCGAGCGGCCGAGCCGCCCTCGCCCTCCCCGCGGCCGCCTCCGACACGCCCCAGCGGCCCGCCCAGCCGGTCGCATCGGGCATGCCCGCGCTGCCCGCCGCCCGTACGCCCGAGGAACAGCAGCCCAACTGGGGCCAGGACACCGGCGCAGGCCGGCCGGAGGAAGTCCCGCCCACCGGACGTCGCCGCGCCCGACGCACGCTGGCCGAGGCGCCGGAGGTACCGGCGCCCGACCAGGCGCAGCCCCAGACCCAGGGCCAGGCGCAGCCCCAACCTCAGCCGCAGCAGGCCCAGCCGCAGCCGCAGCCCGCGGGGGAGTCCGGTCTCGTCCGCTCTCCCTTCGCGCTGCCCCCGGCCGCCGCCGACCGGGCGCAGCCCGGCGCGCTGCCGCCGGAGCTCGGCCCGGCCGGGCTCGTCCCCGCGCAGCACGGCGCCCGTGAGGCGCGGGGCGGCGCGCCCCAGCCGCAGCAGGGCGGGGGCCTGGCCGTACGAGGCGAGCCCGTACCCCCCAACGGCGCCGCACGGCCCGGGGGCTGGCCGTCCGACCCCGGTCAGGCACAGGGCCAGGACCCGCGTCGGCCCCAGCCGCAGGCCCAGGGCTCCGGCGCCGCCCAGCCGGTCGCATCGGGCATGCCCGCGCTGCCCGCCGCCCGTACGCCCGAGGAACAGCAGCCCAACTGGGGCCAGGACACCGGCGCAGGCCGGCCGCAGGAGGTCCCGCCCACCGGACGTCGCCGCGCCCGGCGGCCGCTGGCCGAGGAGCAGCCGGAGGCGACCCAGGGTGGCCCGGGTGGTCCGGGTAATCCGGGTGGTCCGCCCCAGGGTGGTCCGAGTGGTCCGCAGCCCGCGGAGGCGAGCGGGCGCCCACCGGCCCAGCAGCCACCGGCCCAGCAGCCGGCGCAGTGGCCGGACGCGCCCACGCAGCCCCGTCCGCAGCCGCTGCCCGCCGAGGCCCCGCCGAACGCCGACGCCGCCCAGGGGCGCGCGATCAGCGTGCGCACCCTGGGCCAGGGGGTGCCGTTCGCCCAGCAGGTGGGCGAGCACCCCCAGGGCCAGGCCGCGCAGGGCCAGCCGCAGGGACGCCCGCCGCAGGGCCAGCCCCAGACGCCCTCCGGAGGCACCAGCTTGGGCTCCGGCAGGCGGCGCAAGCTGGCCGCCCGGCCCGAGATGGCGGACCAGGGCACCTCGGCCGAACTGCAGCCGGCCGGCAGCCGTTCGCAACCGCACCCCGGGGCACAGACCGGCGCGCAGCCCCGCCCCCAGCCCGGGCCGGGGGCGCAGCCGCAGCGTGCGGCGAATGCGTCGCAGAGCTCGGGCCGTGCGTTCGCCATCGGCGCGCCGGACGAGGGCGCCGAGGGGCCGGAGCCGCTGGACGGGCCCAATGGCGCCGTCGAGATCGTCGACGACCGCACCCCGCCGCCCGACGACGAACTGCCGCCGGAGCCGCTGGACAACCCGCGCCGCCTCCTCGTGTGGCCGGCGCCGGACATGTCCACCCAGCAGGCGCTGAGCGACCGCGGCTACCGTCCGGTGATCGTGAACTCCCGTGAGGAGGTCGACGCGCAGATCGCCGCGTACCCGGCGGCGCTGTTCGTCGATCCGCTGACCGGGCCGATCACCCGGACCGCACTGCAATCGCTGCGTACGGCCGCGGTCGCCGCCGAGGTGCCGGTGCTGGTGACCGCGGGGCTCGGCCAGGCGACGCGGGAGGCGGCGTACGGCGCCGACCCGGCCGTCCTGTTCAAGGCGCTCGCCCCGCGCGACAGCGAGCAGCATCCGTCGCGCGTTCTGCTGATCGAGGAGCACGAGCCGATCGCGGCGGCCCTTACGGCGACACTCGAGCGGCGCGGGATGCAGGTCGCCCGCGCGGCGGCGGACGCGGACGCGGTCTCGCTCGCGGGGCAGATGCGGCCGAATCTGGTGGTGATGGACCTGATGCAGGTACGTCGCCGCCGGGCCGGGATCGTCGACTGGCTGCGCGGCAACGGACTGCTCAACCGCACCCCGCTGGTCGTCTACACCTCCGCGGACATCGATCCGGCGCATCTGTCGCGGCTGGCCTCGGGCGAAACGGTGCTGTTCCTCGCGGAGCGCTCGACGAGCGCGGAGGTGCAGTCGCGGATCGTGGACCTGCTGGCGAAGATCGGCACCAACTGACGCGCGCGGTTCTTACGGTGACGCGCGGCCCGTGTACGGCACACCTGCTGTCCTTACGGTGACGCGCGCCCATAAGGGGACCCCCGCCGGTCCATACGGTGGCGTGCCGCCCGTAAGGGGACACTCGCCTCCTTACGGTGACCGCGTGACCGACCGGGGGCGCGCGCCCGCTCGGCCCGCGCCCCCGATCCGGGCGTTCCTCAGCCCAGTCCCAGTGTGGTCACGAGCCCAGCGTCGTCACGAGCCCAGCGTCGTCACGAGCCCAGCGTGGTCACATCCAGCTCCCCGTCCGCGTACTGCTTGCGGATCACCTTCTTGTTGAACTTCCCCACGCTCGTCTTCGGCACCACCGGGATCAGCGCCCAGTGCTCCGGCAACTGCCAGCGCGCGACCCGTTCGGCGAGGAAGGCCCGCAGCCCCTCGTAGTCGACCGTGGCGCCGTCCGTCAGCACCACCGTGGCCAGCGGCCGCTCTCCCCACTTCTCGTCCGGCACCGCCACCACGGCCGCCTCCGCGACCTCCGGATGGCCCATCAACTGGTTCTCCAGCTCGACCGAGGAGATCCACTCGCCGCCCGACTTGATGACGTCCTTGGCCCGGTCGGTCAGCGTCAGATAGCAGTCGGGGCTGATGGTGCCGACGTCGCCGGTCTTCAGCCAGCCGTCCTCGGTGAACTTGTCCTCGGGACGGAACGGCTCACCGTCCGCCCCTCCGTAGTACGCACCCGCGATCCACGGCCCGCGTACCTCCAGCTCACCCGGCGTCTTCCCGTCCCACGGCACGACTTCGCCGTCCGCCGAGATCAACCGGCACTCGACGGACGTCGGGAAGCGGCCCTGCGACAGCCGGTACGGCCAGGCGTCCTCCGCCGAGAGCCCGCCCGGCGGATGGGCCACGGAGCCGAGCGGAGAGGTCTCCGTCATGCCCCATGCATGGACGACGTGGATGCCGTGGCGCTCCTCGTACGCCTTCATCAGGGAAGGCGGGCAGGCCGAGCCGCCGATGAAGACGTCCCGCAGACAGCTCACCTCCCGCGGCCTCGCGTCGAGTTCGGCGAGCAGCCCCTGCCAGACGGTGGGGACGGCGGCCGCGATGGTGGGACGTTCGCGCTCGATCATCTCGGCGAGCGGCTCGGGCTGGAGGAAGCGGTCGGGCATGAGTATCGAGGCGCCCGCCATGAAGGCGGCATGCGCGGTGCCCCATGCGTTGGCGTGGAACATGGGCACCACCGGCAGCAGGGTGTCGGCACCGGACATCCCGAACGACTCGGCGGTGTTGACCTGCATCGAGTGCAGGTAGATGGAGCGGTGGCTGTAGGCCACGCCCTTGGGGTCCCCGGTCGTCCCCGAGGTGTAGCAGAGCGCGGCGGCCTGGCGCTCGTCGATCTCCGGCCAGGCGTAGTGCCGCGGCCGCCCCTCGATCAGCTCCTCGTAGTCATGGACCCGGGCGGCGCAGCCGTCCAGGACGGAACGGTCGCCGGGCCCCGCGACCACGATGTGCTTCACGGTGGTGAGGCCGGGGAGGAGCGGTGCGAGCAGCGGGAGCACCGAGCCGTTGACGATGATCACGCGATCGGCGGCGTGGTTCACGATCCAGCCGAGCTGCTCGGCGGGCAGCCGCAGGTTGAGGGTGTGCAGCACGGCGCCCATGGAGGGGACCGCGAGATACGCCTCCAGATGCTCGCCGTTGTTCCACATCAAGGTGGCCACAGCCTGCCCCGGCTCCACCCCGAGCTCATCGCGCAGCGCGTTCGCCAACTGGATCGACCGCATGCCCACGTCGTGGAAGCTGCGGCGCCGGGGCTCGTCCTCACCGGTCCAGGTGGTCACATGGGCCGTACGGCCATGCACGAATGCCCCGTGCACGAGGATGCGGGTCACGGTCAGCGGTACGTCCTGCATCGTGCTGAGCACCGGGGCCTCCAGGGTTCCGGTTACGCGCGGGCTGAGGTTCCGCCGATTCTGCAGCCGACCGCTCGGTATGTCACTACCCCGGACCCCGTCGGTCGCCCCCCCGATCGCCCCGTCGGTCCCCCTGCCGACCCCCGGGTCCGTGCCCGGGTCCGTCCCCCGGTCAGCCCCAGCCGACCGCCGCGCGGCCGATCACGCCGCGTAGCCGAGTTCCGGGTCCTCTCGGAGCTTGCCGAGGGCGCGCGAGACCGCGCTCTTGACGGTGCCGACGGACACTCCGAGTACCTCCGCCGTCTGCGCCTCGCTCAGGTCCTCGTAGTACCTGAGGACGACCATCGCCCGCTGGCGGTCCGGCAGCCGCAGTACGGCGCGCCAGAGCGCGTCGCGGACAACCTGCCGCTCGGCGGGGTCCGGGGCGGGCACCGTCTCGGGCTCGGGCAGCTCCTCGCAGGCGAATTCGTCGACCTTGCGCTTGCGCCACTGCGAAGTCCGGGTGTTGACCAGGGCACGCCGTACATAGCCGTCCAGCGCGTTGTGGTCCTCGATACGCTCCCACGCCAGGTACGTCTTGGTCAGCGCGGTTTGCAGCAGATCCTCGGCATCGCACACGTTGGAGGTCAGCGAGCGGGCGGTGCGCAACAGCACCGGCCCCCGCGCCCGTACATACGAAGTGAACGACGGGAACGCGGCGGCGGATACGCCTGTGCACACGGTCGTGGTCATGGCTTAACGCTAGGAGCGGGCAGGTCGGAGCGGATCGGCCATAAGTGCCGAAGAGGGATCAGCCTCAGGTTGTACGGGTGGTGCTGGCACGACCTCCTCCGGGGGGAGGGCGCGAGCCGAGGGTCAGGGTTCCTCCCGACGGTTCCCCGAGAGCGTCCCCGAAGGCGCTCCGGGAGAGTTCCCGAGGATTCCCCGACGATGCCTCCGTGGCATGCCTTTGAGGATGCCTTTGAGGACCCAAGGGTGTCCCGGACGGGGGCCGGTGGCGGTGGGTCACTTGATGATCGCGACCGGTGCGTCCACCTTGTTGCGGTCGATGCGCAGCTTCCGGCCGCCGTGCGTCACATCGACGTTGCCCTTGTACTGGTGGATGCGACGGTGCGGATTCCACGCGCTCTTGGCCAGCGTCGGCTCACCGTACAGCGACGGCTTCCCCTTCCAGCGCGCGAACCACATGGCGGAGGGCAGGTCATGGACTCCGGCCCGGCGGGCCTGCTCCAGATGGCGCACCCCGGACTCGGCGCTGCTGTAGAAGCCGGGGAAGAAGCCGCGCGAGCGGACCTCGCGGTTCCAGCCGCGGATGAAGGAGAGCGTCTTGGCGGCACAGCTCGTCTTCGTCAGGTCGTACGCCTCCATGTCGAGGTAGAGGGCGCTGCGCTTCTTCAGGGACAGCGCCTTGGCGCGCGCGACCGCGTCCTTGCCCTCCGCGCGCCCCTGGGAGAAGGGCTTGCTGCCGATCGGCACATGCTTCTTGTTGGCGCTGCGGACGCAGGGGGCCTGGGATCCGACGAAGATGGGCAGCACCCGCCACTTCATGCTCTTGACGCCGCGCATCCAGGAGACGGTGAGGTTGGGCTGGCTCGCACAGGCCCGGCCGCGACCGCCGTAATAGACGCCGACGGCGCGGTAGCGGGAGCTGTTCCACGCACGCAGGGTGGCGAGGGACGGCGCGTGGCAGGTGTCGAAGGCCCAGCCCTGGAAGACCTTGGCGCCCAGGGGGCGAGGGTCGGGCAGGACCTCCGCCGAGGCGGCGGGGGTGGCACCGGCGATCGCGGTGGCCAGCGCCGCGGCCAGACCGGCGGTCCAGCCCGTGACCTGCCATCCGCTCTGTCTGCTCGGCCTGCTCTGCTCTCTTCGGGTCATATGACGAGTGAAGATGGACCGCGGCGGCCCGATACCGCCGACACGCGCGCGGTTCAGCCGTCTGCGCCGAGGAGAAGCCCGGATGTCGGTACCCCGGTGCCCGCGGTGACCAGGGCGCGGGCGGCCCCCGGCACCTGGTTGACGGAGCTGCCGCGGATCTGGCGGACGGCCTCGGCGATCCCATTCATCCCGTGCAGATACGCCTCACCGAGCTGACCGCCGTGGGTATTGAGCGGCAGCGCGTCCTCGGCGACGAATCCGGCCGCCTCACCGCGTCCGCAGAAGCCGAACTCCTCCAGCTGCATCAGTACGAACGGCGTGAAGTGGTCGTAGAGGATGGCCACGTCGATGTCGGCCGGGGTCAGCCCGCTGCCGCGCCACAGCTGCCGGGCGACCACCCCCATCTCGGGAAGGCCCGTCAGGTCGTCGCGGTAGAAGCTCGTCATCTGTTCCTGGCCGCGGCCCGCGCCCTGCGCCGCAGCATTGATCACGGCGGGCGGACGCGGCAGGTCGCGCGCCCGCTCCACGCTGGTGACCACGAGCGCCTGGCCGCCGTCCGTCTCCTGACAGCAGTCGAGCAGCCGCAGCGGCTCGACGATCCAGCGGGAGGCGGCGTGCTCGGCGAGGGTGATCGGCTTGCCGTGGAAATACGCGGCCGGGTTGGTGGCCGCGTGACGGCGGTCGGTGACGGCCACATGGCCGAAAACCTCGGGCGTCAGCCCATAGGCGTACAGATAGCGCTGGGCAGCCATGGCAACCCACGAGGCCGGGGTCAGCAGCCCGAAGGGCAGCGACCAGCCGAGCGCGGCGCCCTCGGCGGACGGCTCGCGGTGCTGTACGCCCGAGCCGAAGCGGCGCCCGGAGCGCTCGTTGAACGCGCGGTAGCAGACGACAACCTCGGCGACGCCGGTCGCGACGGCGAGCACGGCCTGCTGCACGGTGGCGCAGGCCGCGCCCCCGCCGTAGTGGACGCGCGAGAAGAAGGTGAGATCGCCAATGCCGCACGCCTGGGCCACGGTGATCTCGGGGCTGGTGTCCATGGTGAAGGTGACCAGCCCGTCCACATCGGCCGGGGTGAGGCCCGCATCGTCCAGGGCCGCCTGGACGGCCTCGACCGCCAGCTTCAGCTCGCTGCGGCCCGAGTCCTTGGAGAACTCGGTGGCGCCGATACCGACTACGGCGGCCCGGCCGCCCAGGGTGTCCGCCTTACGGGCGCTCATCGGGGGGTGTCCGAGGTGGTGGTGGGGGCGTCGGTGGCCGCTGGGGTGTCGGTGGTCGGTGGACTGTCGGTAGTCGCGGGGCGGTCGGTGGTCCTCTTACGGGCGTCATCGCTTCCCGGGGCGTCGGTGGGGAGCTGCACCGTGACCTTGCCGGTCACATGGTGGCCGATGCCGTTCCTGCCGGTGACGGCGATCTCCGCCGAACCCTCCGCGACCGCGGTGACCTCACCCGTCAACACCATCTCATCGCCAGGGTAGTTGGGCGCCCCGAGCCGGATGGCGACCTTACGGAGGCGGGCCCGCGGCCCGAAGTGATCGGTGATGTACCGGCCGACCAGCCCGTTGGTGGTGAGGATGTTCATGAAGATATCCGGGGAGCCCTTCTCCTTGGCCGCCTCGGCGTCGTGGTGCACATCCTGGTAGTCCCGGGATGCGAGGGCGCCGGCGACGATCAGGGTCCGGGTGATCGGGATACGCAGCGGGGGCAGCTCATCGCCCGTACGCACTGTCATGGGGCCGCCTCCTCGTTCGTACTGTCCGCCAGGTCCGCCAGGTCCGCCGGGTCCACCGGGTCCACCGGGTCCACCGGAGGGCTGTTCGCCTCGTCCGTCCCTCATGGCTCGGCGCCCCGGAACACGGGCAGCTCCAGCTCCTCGTCCACACGCAGGAACTCCAGCTCGACGGGCATGCCGATGCGCACCTTGTCGTACGGCACCCCGGTGATGCCGCTGACCATCCGCACCCCTTCCGCGAGCTCGATCAGGCCGACCGCGTAGGGCGGGTCGAAGGCGGGGAAGGGCGGATGGTGCATGACCACATAGCTGAACACCGTGCCCGAGCCGGACGCCTCGACCGCCTCCCACCGCTGGGAACCGCACGCCCCACACCCCGGCAGCCAGGGAAAGCGCGGGGCGGCGCAGTCCAGGCAGCGCTGGATGAGCAGCTGATGCCGGGCGACGCCCTCCCAGAAGCCCGCGTTGTCGCGGTTGATGACGGGGCGAGGGCGACGCGGGCGGTCGGCCGCCCGCTCCGAGGCCCGTTTCGGCTCCCGTCTCGGCTCCGGCTCCCGCTTCGGCTCCGCCTTCGGCCGCGCGGGTGCGTACTTGAGGATGCGGAAGCGGTGGGTGCCGGCCAGCTCCCCATCCCCCGTACGGACGTTCATCCGGGTGGTGACGAAGTATCCGGCGCCCAGCTTGGTGGTCTTGCGCGGCGACACCGACTCGATGACCGCGTCGAAGGTGATCCGGTCGCCGGGGCGCAGCGGCCGCAGGTACTCCTGCTCGCAGTCGGTGGCGACCACCGAGCTGCAGCCCGCGTCGTCGAGCAACGCCAGCAGCTCGTCGTACGCCTGGGAGCGGGCCGAACCGCCGGGGTGCCCGGCCAGCCCGCCCATCGTCCACGCCTGCAGCATGGTCGGCGGGGCGATACCCGGATAGGCGGGGTTGGCGTCGCCCATCGCCTCGCACCAGTGCCTGATCATGGGCTCGTTGACCGGGTCCCTGCCCGCGCCGCCGCTCGCGGCCGTTCGCCCCTCGTACGCTTTCAGCCGTCCGTACAGCTCATCGAGCTCATTCACTTCATCCAGGTCGTGCAGCTCATCGCGCGTCATCGCTTCCCCTGCCGCATGTCTGCCGTAGAAAGCAAATCTGACTATCTGTCAGGTAAATCGACACTGTCAAGAACACCGAACCAGGCAGCCACACCTCAAGGCCGCCACGCACGATCGCGCGATGGCGTCGATACGCCACCGCGCGACCGCACGACCTCACCCGTCCCGTTCGCTCAATGAATCACCACAGCTCACTCAGATCGATCGGGCATTGCCCCACCCCTGCGTTCCCTTGCGGGCGCCCGCGATGGCGGCGACCTGCCCCCATGCGATCGGGGCAGATCCCAGGAGCCGCGCCCCGCCCTGGACGCGGAGAACGGCAGTGCGGTGAAGGTGCGGCCGGAGCCCGCCCTTGTGTCCGCCATCTCGATTCCTCCGATCCTCCGACGCTCGGGAAGTGCCGCGGAAGCAGAGTTGCCCACCGATTCCCGGACGATGCGCACGGGCCATGGGAATTACCACGCAAGCATGATGAACCTGTTTTAAACGCCCGACGCACCCCCGCTCCCCGCCCCGCGCCGATGCGCCGGGTGCGCCGGGTGCGGCTACGCGCCGGTACAGGGTGCGCCACCCCGCCCCGCCACAGGGTGGGCCTTACGAGGGAACCGGTTCCGCATAGTTTCGGCCATCCTCGGCGACTTGCCGGGTCCCCTTCCCATTACCGAACACTTGTCCGAAAATGGGTCACATGGCGAATCCCGCACTCGCCCATGTTCTTGCCCACGCCCTGACCGCCGCGGCCCACGGCTTCCACGTGATCCCCCTGACCCGCGCGAAGCTGCCCGCCGTGCGCTCCCCTCACCACCACGACCCCGCGCCTCTGCCGTGCCGCGGCGAATGCGGCCGGCTGGGCCACGGAGTCCATGACGCGTCGGCGGACCCGGAGGCGATCCGCGCCCTGTTCGCCGCCGCCCCCTGGGCCACCGGCTACGGCATCGCCTGCGGACGCGCCCCGTACCACCTCATCGGCCTCGACCTCGACCTCAAGGGCGGAAGCCCGGGAAGACCCCGAGGAACCGGGGGAGCGGGCGCCACGGACGGTCGGGGCAGGACGAGGAAGCCCGGTGCAAGCGGTAAGGACGGGACGGACAGTACGGACGGTCTGGCCGCGGACGGTCTGGCCGCCCTCGCCGGGCTGGTCCGCGAGCACGCCTTCGCCATCCCCCCTACGGTCACCGTGCTCACCCCGAGTGGCGGCCGCCATCTCTGGTTGTGCGGCCCGCCCGGCCTCGCCGTCCCCAACTCCGCCGGACGCCTGGCGCCCGGCATCGACATCCGCGGGCTGGGCGGCTACCTGGTCGGCCCCGGCTCATACGGCTCGCACGGCAGCTACCGCCTCGCGCCGGGCTCCCCCGCCTGGGCCCCGGCGCCCGCCCCGTCCGCCCTGCTGCGCCTGCTCACGCCCCCGCACCCGGCCCCACACCGCTCGTACCGCCCCGGCCCGTCATCCCCCGGGCCGCATCCCGCGGCCCTGGAGGGGCTCGTACGGTTCGTCCGCGCCTCGCGGGAGGGCCAGCGCAACGACCGGCTGTTCTGGGCCGCCTGCCGTGCCTACGAGACGGGCGCCGGGCCGGAGTTGGCCCCCGCCCTGATCGAGGCCGCACTCGACACCGGGCTGGCCCCGCGCGAGGCCCGCGCCACCGTCGCCTCCGCGGCCCGCAGCGCCGCCCGCCACCTCCAGCCCCCGGACGCGTGGGGCTGACGCATACGCCTGGGCCGGATGAACGGAGCAGTGGCTGCAGCCGTACGGCAGGACGCCAGAGGCGGCGCGATCCAGCGGTATACGGACGGTGAGCCGTGCGTTACGTGAACGAGGAGCACTATCGTGACCACGCGACGAGGCGCTCCGTACAGGAACCGAAGGGCGCAGGGACCGCACGGCGCGGTGACCAGGCGGCGCAGGAACCACGCCCGTTCGCCGGTGCTTCCGCCCCCGAGGCGGACCGTGCAGGGATTCCCGCTCTCCCCGTGACCGGTGATCGTTGATCGGTGACTGGTGGCCGACCGACCGGTGACCGTCCGACCGCCTCCGGCGCACCGGTACCAAGGCGCGAGCAGGGGGAGCATTGCACGAGCTCTACGCACAGGGGTGGTTCGCGGACATCGCGTTACCCATTGGCGTCTGCGCACTGGTCACCTGGATCTCGCTGGTCCACCGCTTCTCCGACAAGGGCCGCCTGCTGGGAACCGTAAGGTCCGCGGCGCTGTGCTGCGGCATCATCGCCTGCAGCTGCGCGGCGGCGCTGCTCACCATCGTCCTGCTGCTGCCGCACGCCGCCGATGTGCCCCCCGCCGTGGCCGCTGCCGCCGCCGGCGGGGCCCTGGCACCTCGCGTCCGTCAGCAGCAGAACCAGCAGTCCACGCCGCCCTTCGTCGCCGTGATCACGCTGGGCATCGCGGTGCTGCTGAGCGAGCTGGAACGACGGCTGGTCCACGACATGTACATCCACTGCCACCGGCTGGTCCGCGACTTCGAGAACGTGGCCCAGCTGCGCATGTTCGCCTTCGAGGCCCGCCGCCACCTGCGCGGCTGCGCCGCCGCGACCAAGGACAGGACGACGATCAACACCTTGTACGAGGAGGTGGACCAACTCCTGGACGATGCGACCAAGGTCGAGGCCGATATCGAGGCGAGGTGCCGGCAGCGGGAGGTCCAGGAATTCCCGCCGGAGCTGCACACCCCGACCCGGGAGGAGGCGGAGGACCGCCGTCAGGCCCTGGCGATGGCCATGGACGCCTGCGCGCGCATGCTGGAGTTCGGCTACCGCACCGGCAAGCGGAGCGGCGACCGCGAGCTCACGCGGCTCCGGGACGAGGCCCTGGCGGCGCGCCCCCTAGCCACGACAGGCACCCCGCACCCCTGAGCGACGCGCCCCTGACGCGGCGCCGCACACCACAACACCCATCAGGGACACACCCCGGCACGCACGCTCAGGGAGCGTAGACAAAGGCATCGGACCCATCACCCAGCCCACGCGTCCGACGAGCCCCGTCCTCCTTGGGCTCCACAAAACTGATCTTGATGTCCAGATCCAGGGCCTCGGCCACGGCAGCGAGACTCCGCAGCGTCAGATTCTCGTCCCCGGAAAGTATTTGGCTCACCCGTCCCGGGCTGACATCCATGAGCCGGGCGAGGTCAGCACGGCTCATGTCGCGCTTCCCCAGCAACCCCGCGACCTCCACGGTGGCCTGACGCGCCAGCCGGGCCCCCGCACAGTCCGCGGCCTCCCCCTTCGAACCCTTGCCTTTCCACGGCACACTCATCACTCTCCCAGCGCATGGTGCCGACCGTTGGGCTTCACACCCCTCAGCGACAGGATTCCACCTTTAGCTACAACTAAAAGCCCACATCCCCCACCCCCGCCACCCAGCCCACCCCCACTCGCCCATTCCCCCCGCCCTGACCTGCACCAACGCCCCACCCATAGCTTTTCGGCCAGATCCAACGCCGCCCACCCCGGCCAGGCCGCCGGCGTCCTCCTCTGTCTCGAACGGCCAATGCCAGGAGCCCGGGCCCGCCAATGGTCCACACAGCAGGCGCTCCCTCGGCTCGGCCACGACTGTCAGCGGCGCGCAGTACGGTCCTGACATGGCAGCCAGAATCGATCTGACCCTTGATTGCGCGGACGCGAAGCTCCTCGCCGAGTTCTGGAAGGCGGCCCTGGGGTATGTCGACGAGCCGCCGCCCGCTCCCTTCAGAACCCGCGAGGAGTGGCTCGCACAGTTCGATCTCCCAGAAGACGATTCCGCGGACGACGGCGCATGGCTCTGCGATCCCGACGGCATCGGCCCCAGGCTCTCCATCCTCAAGGTGCCCGAGCGGAAGACAGCGAAGAACCGGCTTCATCTCGACATCCGGGTGCCAGGGCACGGCAGCCCTGGGGAGCGGTGGGCGCGGATAAGGGCAGAGTCCGAGCGGCTCATAGGGGCGGGCGGGAAAGCCCTGGAGGAGTTCGACGGCCACCACATCGTGATGGCTGATCCGGAGGGCAACGAGTTCTGCGTCGGCGCGGCCTCTTCCTAGCCCCGTCGACAACGCCGCCACCCTCACGATCCACGCACAGACACTCCGCGGTGTAACCGAGGTCAATCGATAGTCGGCGTGGGGCCCTCTCAGGCGGTGTCCGACCGTGCCCCATCCGTTGCGGTGCCCGGCGGGTAGCCCGCATGAGGACGGCCCCCGACCGTCTTGCCTGGTCAGGGGCCGTTCACTTGCGGAGGCTGAGGGATTTGAACCCTCGGTGACATCGCTGCCACGACGGTTTTCAAGACCGTTCCCTTAGGCCGCTCGGGCAAGCCTCCCCGCGCCACTCGCGGTGGCGCGGGGATCAGCCTAGCGTGTCAGCTGTCACCCTTGCGCTTCCCCAAGGTGACGTCCGCCTTGGACACCTTGCCCCCGCGCTTGTAGGTGAGAGTGACCTTGTCGCCCGGCTGGTGGGTCCAGATCTCACTGATGAGGGTCGGGCCGCTGTCGATGGCCGTGTCGTCCAGTTTGGTGATCACGTCGCCGGACTTGAGGCCCGCCTTGTCGGCCGGGCCGCCGGGGACGACGGCGGGGCTGCCGCCGGTGCCGTTGGAGGCGATGGTGGCGCCGTTGGCGGAGTCCTTCGTGCTGACCGTGGCCTCGATCACCGGGTAGATGGGCTGGCCCGTCTTGATCAGCTGCTCGGCGACGTTCTTGGCCTGGTTGATCGGGATCGCGAAGCCGAGGCCGATGCTGCCGGACTGCTGGGACTCGCCGAGGCCGCTGCCGTTGCCCGCGGACTGGATGGCGGAGTTGATGCCGATGACGCCGCCGTCCGCGTTGAGCAGCGGGCCGCCGGAGTTGCCCGGGTTGATGGAGGCGTCGGTCTGCAGAGCGCTCATGTACGAGGCGTTGCCGCCGCCTCCGTCGCTGGAGGCGACCGGGCGCTTCTTGGCGCTCACGATGCCGGTGGTGACCGTGCCGGAGAGGCCGAAGGGGGCGCCGATGGCGACGGTGGCGTCGCCCACGGCGACCCGGTCGGAGTTGCCGAGCGGCAGCGGGTTGAGCTTGGCGCCCGCGGCGTTCTTGAGCTTGACCACGGCGACGTCGTAGCCCTGGGCGCGGCCGACGACCTCGGCGGTGTACCGCTTGCCGTTGGAGAAGGTGGCGGTCAGCTTGCCGTTGTCGGCGGCCGAGGCGACGACGTGGTTGTTGGTGAGGATGTGGCCCTGCTTGTCGTAGACGAAGCCGGTGCCGGTGCCGCTCTCACCGTTGTTGCCCTGGGCCTCGATGGTGACGACGCTGGGCAGGGTCTTGTTGGCGATGCTCGACACCGAGCCGGGCGCGCGGCTCTCCGTCTTGGGGTTGCCGTAGGCGGAGACGGTGGTGGTGTCGCTGCCGTCGCCCTCCCGGTCGGCGGCCCAGAAGCCGATGCCGCCGCCGATGGCGCCCGCGACCAGCACGGCGGCCAGCAGGGCGGCGACCAGCCCGCGGGGCTTGCGCTCGGACGGGCCGGAGGGCGGCACGGGAGCGGTCCCCCACGGTCCGCCCGGGCCGCCCTGCCCGCCTTGTCCTTCGCCGGGGCCGCCGGGCTGCTGTCCACCGTCGGCCGACCACCACGTGCTGGACTGGCCGGCGTCCGCGCCGGGGCCCGAGGCACCGGGGGCGGGGCCGGGGGCTCCCGACGGCGCTGCCGCGTCGGGCGGGCCTATGGGCGCGTCGGGTGCGGTCGGCTGCCTGCCCGCGGTGGGCTCATAGGTCGGCGCGGGTGGCACGGCCGGGTTCGGGTGCGGCGCCGGAGGGGCCGGATGCGACCCGGGCGCGGGCGGAACGGCAGAGCCCTCGTTCTCGGTGCTCACAGCAATCTCCTCAGGTGCACGACAGATTTCCTCGACGGCCCACGTGTACGTCTTACCGTCGTCAGCTTTTCCCACAGCGCGTCAGACGGCCGTAAGGAGCGGCGGTCCTGCGGACTACCACCCTTTATCCCGGACAATTCGACCCACCGCCATTCCGTGCGAACGTACGGAGGGGCCGAATCCACCGGCCATCACCGGGCGGTGGCACCATAACGCGGTGACCTATGCGCGCCCTGCCCGGGACAGCCGCCCCGGGCCGCCCACCGTCTCCGTCGTCGCCCATCGCGGGGCCTCCGAGGATGCCCCGGAGCACACCCTGGCCGCCTACCGTAAGGCAATCGAGGAGGGCGCCGACGCCCTGGAATGCGATGTCCGGCTGACCGCCGACGGCCATCTCGTCTGTGTCCACGACCGCCGCGTCGACCGCACCTCCAACGGCCGGGGCGCGGTCTCGGCACTGGAGCTGTCCGATCTGGCGGCCCTGGACTTCGGCTCCTGGAAGGGCCGGGCCACCGACAAGGAGGAGCCGGACCGCGACAGCCGGGACAGCACCTCTGTCCTCACCCTGGAGCGGCTTCTGGCGCTCATCGCCGACGCGGGACGCCACATCGAACTGGCGATCGAAACCAAGCACCCCACCCGCTGGGCGGGCCAGGTGGAGGAGCGGCTGCTCGCGCTGCTGCGCCGCTACGGCCTGGACGCGCCGCCGCCCGGCGAACGTTCACCCGTCCGCGTGATGAGCTTCTCAGCGCGCTCACTGCACCGGATCCGCAGCGGGGCCCCCGCCATCCCGACGGTCTACCTGATGCAGTTCATACTGCCGCGCCACCGGGACGGGCAGCTGCCGGCCGGGGTGCGGATCGCGGGGCCGAGCATCCGGATCGTGCGGAACCATCCCGGCTATGTGGCGCGACTGCAGCGTGAGGGGCACCGAGTGCACGTGTGGACCGTCGACGAACCGGAGGACGTCGACCTGTGCGTCCGCCTCGGGGTCGACGCACTGATCACCAATCGCCCCAAACAGGTACTGTCCCAACTCGGACGCTCATAATGGGCATTACAAGGTGTGCACCGGCGCGTTCGGTACGTATTCGATCGTGACGAGTGCGTCACACGATGCCACTTGGCCGGTTTCCGCTCCAGCACCGCGGGGCATTCATCCCGTGGCGTGGGGCGAAGGAGGTCTCGGGGGTGGCGTTGGTGGTGGCACGGCAGGTGCCGACGTCGTCGACCATGGCCGTACCCCATGGTCCTGCGGGTGTCCGCGCGGCAAGACAGCGGATGCGTGTCGATTTGGGCAGGACTGGGGTATCGGATTCGGTCATAGACGACGCTGTATTGATCCTTTCAGAGCTGCTCAGTAATGCATGGCGGCATGGTCGCCCTTGGCGTTCCGGCCATGGTGGCGGCACGGTCCGGGCTGCATGGAGCGTCGACGAGGACGACCGGCTGACGGTCGAGGTGACGGATGGCGGAGGCCCCACAAGGCCACTTCCGGCCAATCCCTCGGTCACCGCACGCGGCGGTCGCGGGCTGAACATCATCATGTCGCTGGCCGAGGAATGGGGCGTGCGGGACGGAGTCGGCGAGGTCACCGTATGGGCCCTTCTTCCACCTGACGACGATTTCGCCCGTCGCGTCGTGCTTCCCTCGGCTCTCTCCCCCGACCTGGGTACCGAGCTGGCCTCCGGGCTGCGTCCGAGCCTCGACACGGATCTCGGCACGAACCTGGTGCCGAAGCTCGGGACGAACCTCGATGCCGATCTCGACGCGAACCTGGGCTCGAACGTCGAGGCGAACATCGACCCCGATTTCGACCGCGAGCTGGACTTCGCCGATCTGGACGAGCTCGCCTAGCCGACGCGGCGCATGGAGCCGACGCGCTTCGGCCAAAGGGCTAGGCTCGCGGCCGTACCAGTCGTACGCGCCGTAGGAGAGCACTGCCACGGCCGTACGCAGACCGTCACGGGCGTACGAGCAAGCCCTGAGCCGCAGATCGGGAGACAGCCTCACCATGGCCAAGAAGCGCCGCCCCCAGACGAAGGCCGCAGGCCCACAGGTCGCCAACGGCGAGATCCCTGTGGTGGGCGCGCGGGAGCCTTGCCCGTGCGGTTCGGGCCGTCGCTACAAAGCCTGTCACGGCAGGGAAGCCGCACACGCCGCCACCGAACTGGTGCAGCGCCCCTTCGAGGGGCTCCCCAACGAATGCGACTGGGTGGCTCTGCGCGAGCTGGTGCCCGCCGCGACCGTCGAACTGTCCCTCGCCGAGGGGCTGCCCGAGGGGGTTCCGTCGGTCACCCTGGCGACCGTGCTGCCCATGGCGTGGCCCGCGCTGCGCCGCGACAGCGGGGCGGTGCTGCTCGGTCTGCAGAACGACACGCCCTCCGGTGACATCAGCCGCGACCTGGCCGACACCCTGCGCCGGGCGCTGACCGCCGATCCGGGCACTCCGGTGGCCGCCGAGCGGGCTCCGGGCGACGGTCCGCGGCTGCAGGATCTGCTCGACCCGAAGGGCACTTTCTCGCCGACCCTGCACGAGGGGTTCGAGTTCTGGCTCGACGACGCCGCGAACGCGACCGGAGAGGTCGCCGCGTCCCTGGAACGGGCCAACGCGGCCGCGATCCCCACCGCCCGGCTCACCGGCGTGGAGGCGGCCTACTGGTGCGAGACGCCGGAGAAGAACCACCTGCGCTGGGTGATGTCGCACCCCGAGGAGAAGCTGCTCGACGCACTCGCCCGGCTGCACGCCGCGGGTGCCTCCTCGCTCGGCGAGAACACCCGGCTGGTGGGCTCCTTCCGGGCCCATGGGCTCACGGTGCCGGTGTGGGATCTGCCACGCGGGATGAGCGCCGAGGACACCGAGAAGCCGGCCGTGGACCTCGCTGAGCGGCTCGCGGAGGCGCTCGCATCCGACGCCCCGCTGACGCCCGAGCAGCGGCGCGCCCGGGGCGGTCTCACCAACCGTCAGGTGACGCTGAGCTGACGGTCGCGGGACGGCCGGAGGGCGCCACCGGGTGACGTGACACTGCTCACAACTCACCGTTACGCCCTGCAAATAGGCGTCCGGAAATCCGCGATCGAATTTGCTATCGGCCGATCTCTTGTTACGGTTCTAAAAGCCCGGTCGCTGGTGCATCCCCCGTCGCCAGCGACCGGGCGCTTCCATGTCCGCGTCCGGACGTCGACGCGAGAGACGGGCGGGGCGGCACGAGGCGGCCGGGAGAAGGTACGGACCAATTGCCTTCGGCGCCACGGGAGTTGCCCCCGGAGCCCGGAACATGATCCGGAACGTGAGTTCGGAAACCGAGCCCGGAGCCCGAGCCCGAAATCCTCAGCGCAAAGCCCTGACCCCGGATCCCGGAACCGCTGACCCCGGAGCCCGGAACCCCAGCGCCCTGAATTTCGGCATCCCACCCTGAGAGCGCCGTACCGCCGGAAAAGAGCGGGCTCGGAGCCCAGGCAAACACCTCCCGGCCTCCGAGCCCCACACACCCCTGAGCCTCGCGCTCAGCGGCCCCCGAACCCCCGCACCCGGGGCCCGCCCTCAATAGGCGAGCCGGCTGCCCCCGTCGGGCGCACTGGTGCTCGCCTCGACCAAGGCGTTCACCACGGTGGCCACCTGAGGCAGCCAGGGCCGCCCGGAGCGGCGCAGCGGCGGCCGCTCCCAGCGCACCCGCCCGAGGCCCGTCTGCGACGGCGGCAGCACCACATAGCCGCCCTCGCCGTGGAACCGCAGCGAGCTGGGCACCCAGTCCTGCTGGTTCAGCAGCTCGCCGAGGTCTTCGAGGGAGTACGGCTCCACCAGCAGCGACCAGCGGGTGGGCGTGGCGACCACCGGGCCGAGCCGCACCCCCGCCCGGTCGAAGACCGCCAGCGCCCGCGCTCCGGCGACCGCGGGCAGGCTCACCGCGCAGGGCGCGAGGCCGCCGGTGGCCAGCAGCAGGGGCGCCGTGGGCCGGTTGGCCCACCACCAGCGCACCATGCGCGGGTCGGTGGTGGCGGCAAGGAGAACAGGGTCGAACGGATGACCACCCGGAACCACACATTCCGGGTCGGGGCAGCCGCATACCCGGGGCCGTCCGCCGCCGGACCGGAGTCCGACGCCCGGGACCACGGGCCACTGCCACTCGGTGGCGCAGGTGAGCGCCGCACGCAGCAGCGGCGATCGCGCGCCGCGCCGCAGCGAGAACTTGCGTCGCCTTCCGAGGATCTCGCGCATGAGCGCTCGTTCCTTTCCGTTAACGCCGAGGGCTGTCCGTCGCACTACATCGCACTTCAGATGGCACTTCACTTGGCACTACGTGGCGCTGTACGGCATCGTTCGGCCCGTCACAGCGGGTTCATCACAAGGCACTGCGCGTACAAGGCAGCGCATCATGCCGCGGGCCGAGCGTGGAACGTGGCGAGGGGTGGCGCGCGCATGGCGCTTGCCGTCCGGTTGGTGCGTTCCTCGCCACTCGGGGATGGGCGCGGCCGTTGTGGTCTATGACGCCTGGACCGGCCGCGGGGTTCCGGGGCGATCCGAACTGCCCCTGCCCCTTCTCCGAATGTGTACCCGCCGCGGTGGAGACGACGCGCTGTCGAACTGACGTCAGTCGACCTCGAAGGGACAGCCTAACGACTTTTTTTCAGCCAAGTTCAATTCCCCCCAGACACCAACAAGACCACCGGGACGATGCTGGACATCGCATCTCCGCTCCGTGTACATCTGGAGACAGTAGCGGCACAGTAGCGGCGCAGCACGACAGGGGGTTTGCGATGCTATTGAGCGAGCCGGACCCGGCGGGTGAAGGCAGCGGGCCATGAACTCGCCCCACGCGCCGAAAGTGGCTGGAATCGATCCTTCCCTCCCCTCGCCCACGCAAACTGCGGACCCTGTCCCGGACCCCGTTCCCCCGCCCCTGACCGATGCCAACTCCGGTGTCCAGGACCGGCTCGCGAGTTGGGTCTCGGATCTCACCACCCTTCATGAGCTCACCGAGCGGCTGGTCAGGACCGGGACGCTCGACGAGGCGCTGCGTGAACTGCTGCGCGCGGGCGCGGCCCTGGTCGGCGCCCGGCGCGGGCTGGTGGCGCTCGAACCGGCCGACGGACTCGGCCCGGTGACCACCGTGGGGCTCGGCCTCGGCCACGCCGATCTCGGCCAGATCGAGACCATCCCGCGCGGCTCCGCCTCCGCCGGTCATCTCCTCGACGGGCTGCCCGAGCCGAGTGGTGAGCGGCGTGCCGATGTGACCCACCCCGATATCGCCGGCGAGGCCGACCTCGACCCGCGCCACCGCGAGGTGGCCGCACGGCTCGGGTTCGCCGCGAGCTACGCGGTGCCGCTGGACCCGTTCCGGACCACCCCCTGTACCGCGCCCGGCCTCACCGCCATCCCCGCGCCCGCCCCCGACGCGGACGGTTCCGGCACCGGCTCCCCGGCGAGTGCGGGCGACCGCCCGGCCCCCGGCGCGCCCGGCACGGCGAGCACCCCCGGCACCGGCCACGGCCGCGATGCCGTACCGGCTGCCGCGGCCCCGCCCGGTATCGCCGCCGCCATGGGCGCCGGCGGGCCCTCCGGGCGGCTCGGCGGAGCCGCCTGGCTGTACGACGAGCCCGCCGAGCCCGGAGAGCGCCAGCGCCATCTCGTGGGCCTTTACTGCCAGTACGCCGCCGCGCACATCGCCCGGCTGCTCGAGCTCTCCCGCGCCCGCGCCGCCGTCGCGACCGTCCAGGAGGAGCTGCTGCCCACCCGGCTGCCCCGGGTCCCCGGGGTGCGTCTGGCCGTTCGCCACCACCCCGGTCCGCACGGCGGCGGGGACTGGTACGACGCGCTGCCGCTGCCGGACGGGGCGCTCGGGCTCTCGGTGGGCGGAGTCACCGGTTCCGGGCCGAGCGCCGTGGTCGCGATGGGGCGTCTGCGGGCCTCGCTGCGGGCGTACGCGGTGATGGAGGGCGAGGACCCGGTCGCCGTCCTGTCCGATCTGGAGCTGCTGCTGCGGCTCACCGAGCCCGCCCGCTCCGCGACCGCCCTCTTCGCCTACTGCGAGCCCGGGACGCGCAAGGTGGTGCTGGCCGGGGCCGGGCACTGCCCGCCACTGCTCACCGGGGAGCGGCGCACCGAGTTCGTGGAGACCACCCTGTCCGCGCCGCTGGGGATGCTCTCGTGCTGGGAGGCGCCCAGCGTCGAGATCGCACCGTCGTCCGGAGAGACGCTCCTCTTCTACAGCGACGGGCTGCTCCACCGCACCGGTGAGCCGATGGACCGGGCCTTCACCCGGCTGCACACGGCCGCGGCGAGCGCTCCCAAGGGCGTCCGGGGCGATCCGGATGCCTTCGCCGACCATGTGCTCCGTACGGTTCTCCCCGACGGCCCGGCGGCCCCCGTGGGGCGGTCCTCGGAGGACGGCACCGAGGACCTCGTCCTGCTCGTGGCCCACTTCGACTGAGGCGCGAGTTCGACTGACGCTCGAGGGGTGCCACGGCACCCGCTGGAGCCGTGGTCGCCCCGCGCTTCGGGCCCTCCCTGCCGTCGCGCCCCCACACATACGATGGGTGGGGTCCAGTTCGAGGAGGAAGACGTGACCGAGGAGCCCACTCCCGAAGCCCCGGAGAACCCGGAAGGCGAGGAGCCCATCAAGCAGCGGAAGAACGGCCTGTACCCAGGCGTTTCCGACGAGCTTGCGGCGAACATGCAGTCCGGTTGGGCGGACACCGAGCTGCACGACCTGGAGCCCGTCGAGCAGGCTCCGCACACCGCCCGGCGCCGCGCCGCGCTCTCCGCGCGCTTCCCCGGCGACCGCCTGGTCATCCCCGCGGGCAATCTCCGCACCCGCTCCAACGACACGGACTACGGCTTCCGCGCCTCGACCGAGTACGCGTACCTCACCGGCGACCAGACCGAGGACGGTGTGCTGGTGCTGGAGCCCGAGGCGGGCGGCGGCCACACCGCGACGCTGTACCTGCTGCCGCGCTCCAACCGGGAGAACGGCGAGTTCTGGCTGGACGGCCAGGGCGAGCTGTGGGTCGGCCGCCGGCTCAGCCTTACGGAGGCCGAGAAGCGGCTGGGCCTGGCCGCCAAGGACGTCCGCGAGCTGGCCGAGGAGCTCAGGGCCGCGGCCGGCCCGGTCCGTATCGTGCGTGGTCACGACGCCGCTCTGGAGGCCGCCCTGACCGACAAGGTCACCGGTGAGCGCGACGAAGAGCTGCGGGTCTTCCTCAGCGAGCAGCGCCTGGTCAAGGACGAGTTCGAGATCGCCCAGCTGCAGGCGGCCGTCGACTCGACGGCCCGCGGCTTCGAGGACGTCGTCAAGGTGCTGGACAAGGCGCAGGCGACCTCCGAGCGCTATATCGAAGGAACGTTCTTCCTTCGGGCCCGGGTCGAGGGCAACGACGTCGGCTACGGCAGCATCTGCGCCGCGGGCCCGCACGCCACCACGCTGCACTGGGTGCGCAACGACGGCCCGGTCCGCTCCGGCGATCTGCTCCTCCTGGACGCGGGCGTGGAGACCACCACCCTCTACACCGCCGACGTGACCCGCACGCTGCCGGTGAACGGCACCTACAGCCCGCTGCAGCGCAAGATCTACGAGGCCGTGTACGAGGCACAGGAGGCGGGCATCGCCGCGGTCCGGCCGGGTGCGAAGTACCGCGACTTCCACGACGCCGCCCAGCACGTCCTGGCCACCAAGCTCGTCGAGTGGGGCCTCGTCGAGGGCCCGGTGGAGCGGGTGCTGGAGCTGGGACTGCAGCGCCGCTGGACGCTGCACGGCACCGGCCACATGCTCGGCATGGACGTCCACGACTGCGCCGTGGCCCGCACCGAGACCTATGTGGACGGCACCCTGGAGCCCGGGATGTGCCTGACGGTCGAGCCGGGGCTGTACTTCCAGCCCGACGATCTGACCGTGCCCGAGGAGTACCGGGGCATCGGCGTGCGGATCGAGGACGACATCCTGGTGACGGAGGACGGCAACCGCGTGCTGTCGGCCGCGCTGCCGCGGACCGCCGACGACGTCGAGGCGTGGATGGCCCGCCTCACCGCGTGAGGCGGCGGCTCATCGTGTGATCACGCGGTCCTGTGGGGAGCGGCGGCGCCGCTCCCCACGGTCCGTTCTCAGCCTTGTCCCGGCACCTTGCGGGTGGTCACCGCGATCCGGTTCCAGGAGTTGATCGTGAAGATGAGGGCGATGAGCTGGGCCAGCTCCGGCTCCTCGAAGTGCCGGGCGGCCCGCTCGTAGACCTCGTCCGGGACGCCGCCCGGCAGCAGTGTGACCGCCTCGGTGAGCGCCAGGGCGGCCTGCTCCTTCTGGGTGTAGAAGCCGCCCTTACCGGCCTCCTCCCAGACCCCCACCAGGGCGATGCGCTCGTCGCTCTCGCCCGCCTTATGGGCGTCGGTGGTGTGCATATGGAGGCAGTAGGCGCACTTGTTGAGCTGGGAGGAGCGGATCTGCACCAGCTCCACCAGGGCCGGGTCCAGGCCCTCGCGGGCGGCCGCGTCCAGGCTGATCAGCGCCTTGAACGCCTTGGGGGCGGCCTTCGCGAAGTCGACCCGTCCGGTCTGCCGCGCCGTCGCCGTTGTGGTCGTCGTCTGTGCCGTCGTCGCTGTCGTAGTCGTCATGGGAATGAAATTAGGCCGCTAAGCGACCCTCTGTAGGGTGCATTTCCATGGCGGATTCATGGGTCAATTCGGCGGAGATCCTCGGCAGTGACCTCCATCTGGAGCTGACCCGCGCGGGCAGCCGCAGGACCGCCCTGATGGCCGCGCTGCGCGAGGCCATCCGCGACGGCCGACTCGCCCCGGACACCCGGCTGCCGCCTTACCGCTCCCTCGCCGCCGACCTGGGCATCGCCCGGAACACGGTCGCCGACGCCTACGCCGAGCTGGTCGCCGAGGGCTGGCTCACCGCCCGCCAGGGCTCCGGGACCCGGGTGGCGCCCCGCCCCGCACCGCCCCCGCCCCGGCGGCGCACGCCCGGGCGGGGGCTCGGCGGGCGGTCGGCCGGGGCCAGCGGTGGCCCTCGCGCGCCCCGGCCCGCCCCGCGACCGGTGCACAACCTGCTGCAGGGCCAGCCGGACGCCGCCGCCTTCCCCCGCACCGCCTGGCTCGCCTCGGCCCGCCGCGCGCTGACCGCCGCACCGCATGAGGCGTTCGGCCCCGGTGATCCGCGCGGCCGCCCGGAGCTGCGCCGCGCCCTGGCCGACTACCTCGCCCGCGCCCGCGGCGTCCGTGCCGACCCCGGCCGGATCGTCGTCTGCTCGGGCTTCGCGCACGCCCTGCGGCTGCTGAGCGGCACCCGGCTGCTGCGGCCCCGGATGGCCGTCGAGTCCTACGGCCTGGCCTTCCACCGCTCGCTTCTGAGCTCCGCCGGGATCCGCACGATCCCGCTTCCGCTGGACGCCGATGGCGCCCTTACAGATGGACTGACCGCCCTCGACGGCCTACGGGCGGCCCTGCTCACCCCCGCCCACCAGTTCCCCACCGGCGGTCCGCTGCACCCCGAGCGGCGGGCCGCGGCCGTCGCCTGGGCGCGGGAGAGCGGCGGTCTGGTCCTGGAGGACGACTACGACGGGGAGTTCCGCTACGACCGCCGCCCGGTGGGCGCCGTCCAGGGCCTCGACCCCGACCGGGTGCTCTACCTCGGCTCGGTCAGCAAAAGCCTCTCCCCGGCCCTGCGGCTGGGCTGGATGGTGCTGCCGGACCAACTGGTCGACCGCGTGCTGGCCGCCAAGGGGGAGCGCGAGGGCTGGACCGGCGTCGTCGACCAGCTGACCCTCGCGGACTTCATCGAATCGGGCGGATACGACGGCCATGTGCGCCGTATGCGCCATCGCTACCGCCGCCGGCGCGATCAGCTCGTCGCCACCCTCGCCGAACGCGCGCCCCATGTCCGCGTTTCGGGCATCGCGGCCGGCCTGCACGCGGTGCTGGAGCTACCGCCCGGCACCGAGCGGTCCGCCCTGCGCGCCGCCGCCTGGCAAGGGCTGGCGCTCGACGGCCTCGGCGGCTACCGCCACCCGGACGCCGCCACACCCCACCCCGACGGGCTCGTGGTGGGCTACGCGACCCCGCCCGAGCACTCCTTCGCGGGAGCGCTGGACGCGCTGTGCCGTGCCCTGCCGCCCGAGGAGGCCGAACAGCCCGACCAGACCGATCAGACGGCCACCTGACGTCCTGAGCTTTCCTGGACCTTCTGACGTCCCTTCGAGGTTCCTGAGGTCCGTGAGGTCATTGAAGGGCTACGACACGGCTACGACGCCCTCAGCAGCGCCCCTTCACGCCACTTGAGGATCTTGTCGAAGCTCACCACCACCCCGCCGCGCCCCGGACGGTCCCGGTAGCGGACATGGTCGGTGAGAGCCTCGATGAGAAAAAGCCCCCGCCCGTGCTCCGCCTGTGGCGGAGCCGGACTGCGCGGCTGCTGCGGTCTCGGCGCGCCCGCCGGACGCCGCTCGTTGCGAGTGCGGCCCTCGCGGCGGACGGCGCCGCGTCCGGCGAAGCCGGGGCCGGAGTCGGTGACCTCGATACGGCAGGTGTCGCCGTCGATATAGGCCGTGACTCGGTAATCCCCGCCCGTGCCGTCGCGACCCCCGTGCTCCACCGCGTTCGCACACGCCTCGGAGAGGGCGACCGACAGATCGTAGGAGATCTCCGGATCGACTCCGGCCGTCTCCATGGTGCCGAGGAGCAGTCGTCGTGCGAGCGGAACGCTCGCCGCCTCGCGGGGCAAATGGAGTGACCACCAGATGCTCATGCTCCAGCCTCCCGGCCGCGGCTCGACATACCGTTACGTATTGCCTGGGTCCATGGTCCGTAAGCGTCTTATCAACGTGACTCCGCTCATTCGGCGGACGCGCTCGATGCGCGAACCGGTGTATGGGCCTGTCCCGGTGTGCGCCGGTACGCCCCACCCGCCGTAGGGAATGCGCCCACCCAGTGGGATGATGGCGCCGCCATGGCTTCCCCTGTCGCCCGTGCCGGCGCCGATCTGCGAATGCTGCGGGCCGCGGTGTTCACCGCGGTCTGTGTCGTGCTGTCCGCGGCGGGGCACGTCCTGGCCTCGTGCGCGACCGTGCCGCTGTGGACGGTGGGCGTGGGCTGCGCGGCGATGTTCACGGTGGCGCTGTCGCTGGCCGGGCGGGAGCGGTCGCTGCCCGGAATAGCGGCCCTGCTGGCCACCGGGCAGCTCGCGCTGCACGCGCTCTTCGCGCTCGGGCAGCACCGGGCGACGGCGGCCGAGGAGGCCGCCCAGCGGGCCGACGCCGCCCAGGGTCATGTCATCGGCCTGGCCGCCAGGCTGCTGTGCGCGTCGGGCCCCGGACGGCTCGACGCCGCCACGGCCCATCGGATCGTCGCGCACGCGGGCATCGACCCGTCCGCCGCGCACAGCCCGCACGCCATGCCGTCGTCCGCCGCCCCGGCGGAGCAGGCGGCCGGGATAGCGGGCCTGCTGCCGTCGCTGCCCATGGCCCTGGGCCATCTGCTCGCCGCGCTCGCCATCGGCTGGCTGCTGCGCCGGGGCGAGATGGCCGTATGGCGGGCGGTGCGGCTGTCGGTGGACGGGGCGCGCGGGGTCGCGGAGGCCGCGCTCGTACGGGCGCTGCGCGCCGCCCTGAAGTTGGTACGGGTGCTCCTGGCCCCGTCCGGGGCGCCTTACGGCGGGCCGTGCCGTCCGCGCACGGCCGATCGGGACGAGGGCGGGACGACGGCCCTCGCCCTCCAGCACAGCGTGATCAGGCGGGGACCGCCGGCCTGCGACCTCGCGGCCTGACCGACGCGACGCTCCTCCAGCGGGACCGGAGGGTGGCCGCGACGTCGCCGCACGCGCGCCCACCCATCTGATCATTCCTGTCCCTGGAGTGTTGACATGAACGCCATGCGTCTGCGCCGTCTGCCGGTCATCGGAGCCCTCACCGCGGGCGGCCTGGTGCTGCTCACCGCGGGCCCCGCCTTCGCGCACGTCAGCGTGCAGCCCGGCCAGGCCGAGAAGGGCGGCTACAGCACCATCGACTTCAAGGTGCCGAACGAGCGCGACGACGCCTCCACCGTCAAGCTCGAGGTGACCCTGCCCGCCGACCATCCGCTCGCCTCGGTGATGCCCCAGCCGGTGCCCGGCTGGGACGTCAAGGTCACCAAGTCCAAGCTCCCCAAGCCCATGGAGATGCACGGCGAGAAGATCAACGAGGCGGTCACCAAGGTCACCTGGTCCGGCGGCAAGATCGAGCCGGGGATGTTCCAGCAGTTCCCGCTGTCGGTCGGCCAGCTGCCCGACGACGCCGACCAGCTCGCCTTCAAAGCGCTCCAGACGTACGACAACAAGGAGGTCGTGCGCTGGATCGAGGAGCCCAAGGAGGGCGCCGCCGAACCGGAGAACCCGGCGCCGGTGCTCAAGCTGGTCGCCCCGGCCGAGGGCTCGGACGGCCATGACGCCGCCGCGGCCTCCGGACAGGGCAAGGACAGCGGCTCCGAGAAGGCCGGCGCCGAGAACTCCGCCTCGGCCGACACCTCCGACGACAAGGACAGCAGCGACACCACGGCCCGGGTGCTGGGCATCGTGGGCATCGTCATCGGCGCCGCCGGTGTCGCCTACGGCGTGGTCGCCAGCCGCCGCCGCTCCGCCTGACCGCCGACCACCCGACCGTACGCGGGTACCGCCGGTGACCTCCGGTCCTGAACCGACCGCGTGATCCCGGCGGAGGCGGCGGACCCTCGTGTCCGCCGCCCCCGCGCGCCACCGAACCACTTCTCTCTTTGGAGAACAGCTCCATGCGCACCAAAATCCTGGCCACCGCCATCGTCGCCACCGCCGCGCTCACCCTCAGCGCCTGCGGCGGCTCGGACAGCGGCGGCAAGGGCGACAACGCGGCCGCCGCCGAGGTCAAGGGCGGCCAGAGGTCGGGGCAGGCCATCGTCCTCGACCAGGCGAAGGCCAAGCCGGACCTCGCCCTCACCGACACCGACGGCAAGAAGTACGACCTGCTCAAGGAGACCAAGGGCCGACCCACCCTGCTCTTCTTCGGCTACACCCACTGCCCGGACGTCTGCCCGCTGACCATGAGCAACGTCGGCCTCGCCGTGAAGAAGCTCCCCAAGGCCGAGCGGGAGAAGCTGCGCGTCGTCTTCGTCAGCACCGACCCGGCCCGGGACACCCCCAAGCGGATGCGTTCCTGGCTGGACGCCCAGGGCGGCACCGACTTCGTCGGCCTGACCGGCGACTTCAACACCATCGAGGCCGCCGCGCGGCCGCTGGGCATCTTCATCGAGAAGCCGAAGAAGGAGAAGGACGGCAGCATCACCGTCAGCCACGGCGCCGAGGTGATCGGCTTCTCGCCCAAGGACGACAAGGGCCACTGGATCTACACCACGGAGGCCACGGCGGATCGTTACGCCAAGGACCTGCCGAAGATCATCGAGGGACGGAACCCGTGACGGCGGCAGCTCCCGGCATTCCTGGCCTCCGTAAGGCGGCCGCCGCCGTCCTCGCCCTCGGTCTGTCCGCCACGCTCGCCGCCTGCTCGGGCGGCGACGGCGGCGGCGGGAAGGACGGGGGCGACCCCGAGCTGTCCGTGAGCGGCGCCTACGTCTCCCAGCCGCCCATGACCGACATGGCGGCGGGCTATCTGACCGTACGGAACGCCGGTGGCGGCGCCGACGAGCTGACGTCCGTCACCACCCCACTCGCCTCCGAGGTCACCCTGCACACCACCAAGGGCACCCGGATGAAGCAGGTGAGCTCGCTCGATGTCCCGGCGAACGACCGGGTCGAGCTGTCCAGCGGCGGAGATCATCTGATGCTGACAAACCTCTCCCACCGGCCGAAGGTCGGTGAGAAGGTCAGCTTCACCCTTCACTTCGCCACATCCGCCCCCATCGAGATCAAAGTCCCGGTCGAGCCGACGACGTACCGCCCCAAGGACTGACACCCGATGCCCTCGCTGACCTCCCTGGCCCCCGCCGGGCCCACCGCGGCCCCCTCCCGGACCACCGCGACCGCCCGGCGGCTGATGGCGATCTGCGGCACCCTGCTCGCCGCGCTGCTGTGCGCGCTGAGCGTCGGCGCGAGCTCCGCGTCCGCGCATGCCGCGCTCACCTCGACCGACCCCGCCGACGGCTCGGTGGTGAAGACCGCGCCCAGGGAGGTCACGCTGAACTTCTCGGAGGGCGTGCTGCTCTCCGGCGACTCGGTGCGCGTGCTCGACCCCAAGGGCAAGCGCGTGGACACCGGGAAGACCGCCCATGCCGGCGGCAAGTCGTCGACCGCCGCCGCCGGGCTGCACTCCGGGCTTCCAGACGGCACCTACACGGTGGCGTGGAAGGCGGTCTCGGAGGACAGCCACCCGGTGAGCGGCGCGTTCACCTTCTCCATCGGCGCCCCGTCCAAGACCACGGCGAAGGTACCCACGGGCGAAGCGTCCGACAGCACCGTCAGCACGCTCTACGGAATCGGCCGGTACGCCGCCTACGGCGGTTTCGCGGCCCTGGTGGGCGGCTGTGTGTTCGCCGGGTTCTGCCGGTCCTCCCGCCCGGTGCGGAAGATCGCCGTGGGCGGCTGGGTGACGGTCTTCACGGCCAGTCTGCTGCTGTTGCTGCTGCGCGGGCCGTACACCGACGGCGAGGGGATCGGCGGGATCCTCGACCTCGGCAGGCTGGGCGATGTGCTGTCCACCAAGCCGGGCGCGGCGCTGCTGTCCCGGCTGCTGCTGCTCGGCGCGGCGGCGGTCTTCCTGGCCGTCCTCTTCGGCTCGTACACCCGTCGCACCGGGGAGCGCGAGGCGGACGCGCGGCGCCGCCAGGACCTCGCCTTCGGGCTGGGCTTCGGCGGCACGGTGATGGCGGTGGGCCTCTCCGCGACCTGGGCGATGGCCGAGCACGCCTCGGTCGGCCTCCAGCGGCAGCTGGCCATGCCGGTGGACATAATCCATCTGATCGCGGTCGGGGTGTGGCTGGGCGGCCTGGCCTCGCTCGCGGTGACGCTCCGGGCGGGTGAGCCGATCGGCCGGGCGGCCGTGCGCCGCTTCTCGCGGCTGGCCTTCGGCTCGGTCGTCGCCCTGGTGGTCACCGGGCTGTACCAGTCGTGGCGGCAGGTGGGCTCCTGGGGCGCGCTGACCGACACCGAGTACGGGCGATGGCTGCTGGTCAAGGTGGGCCTGGTGGCGGTGCTCCTGGGCATCGCGGCCATCTCGCGACGCTGGACCGGCCGCCTTACGGATGCCACGGCGGAGGAGACGGACGCGGAGGCGGAGAGCGCGTCGGAGGCGGCTCCGGCGGCCTCGGACGTGGATGTCACGGCGGAGGCCGGGATCAAGTCCGAGGCCAAGGCCGCGGTGAAGGCCGCGCGGCCGGTCCGTACCGGCGCGGCCGACGCGGCGGTCGATGCCCCTGCCGACGCCGAGACCGAGTCCGGTGACGGGCCCGGTGACGGCACCGATACCGCCGCCGACGACGATCCCGAACGCGCCGCCCAGCTCGCCCGTCAGCGGGCCGCCAAGGACAAGACCGCCACGCTGCGGGAGCGCGACGCCGACCGCGAGCGCAGCGGTCTGCGCCGGTCGGTGATCGCCGAGACCATCGTGGCCGTCGTGCTGCTGGCGGTGGCCACCGTGCTGAGCGGCACCCAGCCCGGCCGCGCCGAAACCGAGCAGGCGAGCGCCCCGGCCACGAAGCCCGGCGGCCAGCTGAACGTCGACCCGGTGAGCGTGCTGGTCCCCTATAACACGGGTCCCAAGAGCGGCCGCGGCAAGGCCGTTGTCATGATCGAACCCGCTCTGCCGGGTGACAACGCGCTGCATGTCTTCACCACCGACCTGGCGGACCGTCCCGTGGACGTCCCCGAGGTCAAGCTGTCGCTGACGCTCAAGTCGAAGGGGATCGGGCCGCTGCGCATCCCGCTGGAGCGCCTCTCGACCGGGCACTGGAGCGCCAAGACCGTCCAGCTTCCCATGGCCGGCACCTGGCAGCTCTCCCTGACCGTACGAACCTCCGACATCGACCAGGTGACGGAGACCAGGAACGTGAAAGTCGCTCAATGACGACAGAGCAAGCACCCTCGTCCGGCATCTCCCGGCGGCGTCTGCTGGGCTCGGCGGGCGCCGCCGGCGCGGCCGGACTGGTCGCCGGCGGAGCCGCCGGAGCCTACGCGTCCGAGGCGACGCGGGAGGCACCCGAACCCCTCAGCTCCCTGGGCGCCACCGCCGTGCCCTTCCACGGCAGGCGCCAGGCGGGCATCACCACCCCCCTTCAGGCCCATGGCCATCTCCTCGCCTTCGACCTGGCGCCCGGTGCGAACCGTAAGGCGGCCGCCGCACTGCTGCGCCGCTGGTCGCGAACGGCCCAGGAGCTGATGGCGGGCGAGGCGCCACCGGACGACACGGGGATCGCGCTCGACGCCGGTCCCTCGTCCCTCACGGTCACCTTCGGCTTCGGGCGGACCTTCTTCGGCAAGGCGGGACTCGACGACCAGCTGCCGGAGGCGCTCGCTCCGCTCCCCGACTTCGTCTCGGACGAGCTCGACCCCAAGCGCAGCAACGGCGATCTGTGGATCCAGATCGGCGCCGATGACGCGCTGGTCGGCTTCCACGCGCTGCGCGCGCTGCAGCGCGAGGCGGCGGGCACGGCCCGGCTGCGCTGGCAGATGAGCGGCTTCAACCGCACCCCCGGCGCCACCGACCGCCCCATGACCACCCGCAACCTCATGGGACAGATCGACGGCACCAACAACCCCAAGCCGGCCGACGACGACTTCGAACGGCGGATCTTCGTACCGGAGAAGGGTGAGCCCGCGTGGATGGCGGGCGGTTCCTACGCGGTCGTCCGGCGCATCCGGATGCTGCTGGACACCTGGGACCACCTCTCCCTGGAGCGGCAGGAGAAGGTGGTCGGCCGCCGCAAGTCCGACGGCGCCCCGCTGTCCGGCGGCACGGAGACCACCCCGGTCCGGCTCGACAAGGTCAACCCGGACGGTGCGCTGGCCATCGCGGGCGCCGCCCATGTGCGGGTCGCGGCGCCCGCGTCCAACCAGGGCGCCGCCATGCTGCGCAGGCCCTTCTCGTACCACGACGGCTTCCGCGACGACGGGGCGCCGGACGCCGGGCTGCTCTTCATCGCCTGGCAGGCGGATCCGATGAAGGGTTTCGTCCCGGTGCAGCGGAAGCTCGACCTGGGCGACGATCTGTCGCGGTTCCTGCGGCACGAGGCCAGCGCGCTGTTCGCGGTGCCCCCGGGCTGCGCCCCGGGAGAGTACGTGGGTCAGGCACTCTTGGAGGGATAGGAGACGGGGACGAGCCTCCGGTCACCCGTGTCCAAGAGGTGACCGGCGAATCCGCCGACTTCGGGGACGCGAGTATCGTGGCGGTCTCGTCTGATCACAGGGAGCGACCGTGATGTCGGCCAGCCACTATGCCTACCTCGGCCCCGAGGGCACCTTCACGGAGGCCGCCCTGCGGTCCATGCCGGAGGCCGCCACCCGGGAGCTGGTGCCGATGGTCTCGGTGCCGGTGGCGCTCGACGCGGTGCGCTCCGGTGCCGCGGCGGCCGCGCTGGTCCCCATCGAGAACTCGGTCGAGGGCGGGGTGACCGCGACCCTCGACGAGCTGGCGACCGGCGAACCGCTGATGATCTACCGCGAGGTGCTGCTGTCGATCAGCTTCGCGCTGCTGGTACGGCCGGGCACCGCGCTCGCGGACATCAAGACGGTGACCGGGCATCCGGTCGCCCAGCCCCAGGTCCGCAACTGGCTGGCGGCGAACCTCCCGGACGCCCTGTGGGAGTCGGCCGCCTCGAACGCGGACGGCGCGCGGCTGGTGGAGGAGGGGCGGTACGACGCGGCGTTCGCGGGCGAGTTCGCGGCGTCCAGGTACGGTCTTGAGCCGCTGGTCACCGACATCCACGACGCACAGAACGCGATGACCCGCTTCGTCCTGGCCGGCCGCCCCGCCCGGCCCGCCGCCCGGACGGGCGCGGACAAGACGTCCGTGGTGATCTGGCTCGGGGACGACCACCCGGGCGCGCTGCTGGAGCTGCTGCAGGAGTTCTCCGCCCGCGGGGTCAACCTGATGCGGATCGAATCGCGCCCGACCGGCGAGGGCATCGGCCGCTACTGCTTCTCGGTGGACTGTGAGGGGCACATCACCGACCGGCGGGTGGGCTCGGCCCTGATGGGACTGAAGCGGATCTGCCCGAAGGTGCGGTTCCTGGGCTCGTATCCCCGGGCGGGTGTGACGGCGGAGGACCTGGCGGAGCTGCGGCACGGGACCTCGGACGAGGCGTTCACGGAGGCGGCGGAGTGGCTGGCCCGCTGCCAGGACGGCCGGGCCTGAGCCGCGCCCGCGCGTAGCGGCCGACCGTAGCGAGCGTGCGCCGGGGCACCCCCGGTGCTGGGGATCGACGGAATCGCTGCGGAAAAGTTATCCACAGGCTGATGCGGCACGCTGGGGATAAGTCGACATCACCAATCCGGCGAGACGGCCAGATCGCGACATTCACCGCATACGCCCCCATCACCGAATATTGCTCACTTGTCACCCCAATTCCCTCGACCAACTCTTTGGAGTGAGGGATTCCTCTCTTGTGGAGTGTGTGAACGCGGTTCGACAGGGGAATCCATCGCCGAGCACATAGGGGGCCTAAGCGATCACCGCGACATCCACAGATCTCACACACAGCCTGTGGATAACTTCGGGATTCCCCCCACCCCTGTGGACAACCGGTCCCCAACTCACCCTGTGCACAAGGGAAGAAGGTCGACTCGACGCCGCCCCTTTGCCCCTTTTCGGGGAATGAGCAGGCATTCCTTGACGGCGGCCGTCACAGGAATTCCCCGGTTTACCCACAGCCCCAAAAGGGGGCAAAACGGGGCGCAAAGGAATATCGCGTCGAGTACCCGAGGTCACACCGGTAACCTGGTGGGGTGATTGACCTTCGCCTGCTCCGTGAGGACCCCGATCGTGTGCGCGCCTCCCAGCGCGCCCGTGGAGAGGACGTCGGCCTCGTCGACGCCCTCCTGACCGCCGACGAGCGGCGCAGGTCCTCCAGTGTCCGCTTCGACGAGCTGCGCGCCGAGCAGAAGGCGCTCGGCAAGCTCATCCCCAAGGCTTCCGGTGACGAGAAGGCCGAGCTGCTGAAGAAGGCGGGCGAGCTGTCCGCCGCCGTCAAGGCGGCCGACGCCGAGCAGGACGCGGCCGCGGAGGAGACCCAGCAGCTCCTGCTCCAGCTGGGCAATCTCGTCCACCCCGCGGTCCCGGTCGGCGGCGAGGACGACTTCACCGTCCTGGAGACGATCGGCACCCCGCGCGACTTCGACGCCGAGGGCTTCGCGCCCAAGGACCATCTGGAGCTCGGCGAGCTGCTCGGCGCGATCGACACCGAGCGCGGCGCCAAAGTCTCCGGCTCCCGCTTCTACTACCTGACGGGCATCGGCGCTCTCCTGGAGTTCGCACTGGTGAACGCGGCGATGGCACAGGCCACCGCGGCGGGCTTCACCCCGGTGCTCACCCCGGCGCTGGTCAAGCCGAAGGCCATGGAGGGCACCGGCTTCCTCGGCCAGGCCGCCGAGGACGTCTACCACCTCGACAAGGACGACCTCTACCTGGTCGGCACCTCCGAGGTCCCGCTGGCCGCGTACCACATGGACGAGATCCTGGAGGCGGACGCACTCCCGCGGCGCTACGCCGGGTTCTCCTCCTGCTTCCGCCGTGAGGCCGGGTCGTACGGCAAGGACACCCGGGGGATCTTCCGGGTGCACCAGTTCGACAAGGTCGAGATGTACGTCTACACGACCCCGGAGGACGCCGAGGCCGAGCACCAGCGACTGCTGGACTGGGAGAAGCAGTGGCTGACCTCCCTTGAGCTGCCGTTCCGGGTGGTCGACCTGGCCTCGGGTGACCTCGGCTCGTCGGCGACGCGGAAGTTCGACTGCGAGGCATGGATCCCGACGCAGGGCAAGTACCGCGAGCTGACCTCGACCTCCAACACCACCGAGTTCCAGTCGCGGCGGCTGTCGATCCGGATGCGCGAGGGCAAGAAGGTCCGTCCGCTGGCCACGCTCAACGGCACGCTGTGCGCGGTCACCCGGACCATCGTCGCGATCCTCGAGAACCACCAGCAGGCCGACGGCTCGGTGCGGGTGCCCGAGGCGCTGCGGCCGTTCCTGGGCGGACGCGAGGTGCTGGAACCGGTCGCACGGTGACGAACGCCGGACCGACGGACGAGCTCGCCGGACCGACGGACGAACTCCCCTATCGACTGGTCGCGACCGATCTCGACGGCACACTGCTGCGCCCCGACCACACCGTCTCGGCGCGGACCCGTGACGCGCTCGCCGCGGCCACCACGGCGGGCGCCGCGCACATCGTGGTCACCGGGCGGACCGTCCCGGTGGCTCGGCACATACTCGACGACCTCGGCTACCAGGGGCTCGCGGTGTGCGGTCAGGGCGCCCAGCTCTACCACGCGGGTGAGCACCGGCTGCTGACCTCCGTCACGCTGGACCGCCAGGTGGCCCTGCTGGCGCTGGAGAAGATCGAGGCGGAGATCGGCCCGCTGTCGCTGGCCGCGGCCCGCGACGGGCTGGACGGTGCGGTGCTGTTCGGCGAGGGCTACCGGATGGACCACGAGGGGATGCCCCTGGTGCCGTTCACGGACCCGGCCGAGCTGTGGTCGCAGCCCATCAGCAAGCTCTACGTCCAGCACCCCGAGCTGGGCGACGACGCGCTCGCGGACGCCGCCCGGACGGCCGCCGGGGGCCTGGTCGGGGTCACGATGGCCGGTACCGGGCTGGTGGAGCTGCTGCCGCTGGGGCTGACGAAGGCCACGGGCCTCTCGATGGCCGCGCGCCGGCTGGGGATGACCGCCGGCGACGCGATCGCGTTCGGCGATATGCCCAATGACATCCCGATGTTCGGCTGGGCGAAGCACGGGGTCGCGATGGCGAACGCGCACCGGGATCTCAAGGCCATCGCCGACGAGATCACCGCCTCCAACACGGAGGACGGCATCGCCGTGGTGCTGGAGCGGCTCTTTCCTGCAGCGCGCCAGTGACGGCAGCGCGCCAGTGACGGCAGCGCGCCAGTGACGGCAGCGCGCCAGTGACGGCAGCGCGCCGGTGAACCGGCCGGATGCCGGCGCGGCCGCCTCGGCGGACCGCCCGGCATCCGGGCCCGGCAGCGGTGATCGGGCCCCCTCGGCCGCCGCAGAGGGAGCCCGGTCCAGGACGGGTCAGCCGAAGACCTTGACCGCCTGGTAGTAGGTCCACGCCGTACCGTCGCACGACGTCTTGGTGGCACCGCTGTAGGCGCTGCACACCCGCTTGAGGTCCTCGTAGAAGGCGCTGTCGATGCGCGCCTTGTTGGCGTCGAAGATGCCCATCGCCTTGTGGTTGCGGTAGCCGAAGTCATGCCGCGCGCAGGCGGTCTGGAAGGGGAAGCCGAAGGGGTTGTCGGGGGAGCTGCTGCAGTAGTCGGTGGACCAGTCGAACCCGTAGGCGGCCCAGGCACCCTGGTTGTTCCGCGCCGCGACCCAGGCGTTGTAGCTGCTGGCGCTGGTCTGGGTCCAGCTGGCGAGGACCTGCGGCTTGTCCGCGGGGGCCGCCTGGGCGGGTGCGGCCAGGGCGATGGCGGTGGCCGCGGTGACCGCGGTGGCCGCGAGACTCGTGACGAGGCGACGCATTCGGGTTCCTCCCGTTTTTTTACTCCTGACGCCCCCTCAAAGGCTTGTGGCGCAGGGGGCGGCGCGGTGTGATTCAGCGCACGCCAAGAGTTGGGCAGGTCCCTGACAACCGTCAAGATCTACACCGACGTAGAGATGAACAGAGTTCGACCGGCAGAGTTTCGGACTTTCCTCCAACTGCCGCCGCTGCGCGGGTCGTTCAGGAGGCGCGCCGGGGCACCCGGGAGGGAGGGGTGAGCAGCGGCCCCGGACCCTTGACCCGTCGGAGGATCGGAGAGGTCTCCATGTCCAGCACGGAGGGCAGTTCGGCGATGCGGGTCGTCAGATAGGTGTAGAGGGCCGGGACATCGGCGCAGACCACGGTCGCCATCAGATTCTTCGTCCCGGTGGTTGCACATGCGAACGCCACCTCGGGGTGGTCCGCGAGTGTCTGCCCGGTGGCGGCCAGATCCGACGGCCTTACCGACAGCCACATCGTGGTGGTGACGCCCTGATGGAACATCCGGTGGGTGTAGTCGACATCGAAGTACAGGGTGCCGTCGGCGCGCAGATCGGCCAGCCGGCGGCGTACCGTCGACTGTGACCAGCCGGTGGCGGCGGCCAGTTCGGCCAGCGGTGCCCGGCCGTCCCGCGCGAGGACGTCCAGCAGCTTGCGGTCCTCGGCGCCCACCGGCCCGCGCGGCCGCTTCGACCGGTCCGCGGCGGGCGGGCGCAGCCGCCCGATCTGCTCGGCCGTCAGCGCATCGGTCTTGTTGACCAGGCCCTGCTCGCCGCCGTAGAACTCATGCAGCACGCAGTGCGCACTCACCCCCACCACCCGGGGCGTCTGCGGGAGTTTGCGCAGCAGCAGGGCGTCACTGTCCAGGCCGGACGCCGCCCGTGTCGACGCGGCGACCTCGGTGCCGTCGGAGAGCACATGCACCCAGGAGGTGTCGGTGCGCCGGGCCATCGCCTCGGCCACCGGCAGCGCGGCGTCCGGCAGGCACCGTACCCGCACCAGCCAGACCACATCGCCGACCGCCGCCGGGTCGGTGAGCCCCAGCACCCGGATCGCTCCCGTCGTCCGCAGCCGGGTGTAGCGTCGGGCCACGGTCTGGTCGGAGACGCCCAGCACCTCGGCGAGCCGGCTGAAGGGGGCCCGGCCGTCGAGCTGAAGGGCATGCACCAGCGCCCGGTCCAGGTCGTCGTACGCGTCGGATTCCACCGCACAAAGCTAGCGGACGTCGGATATCGCCACCGGAGCGGTGCCGGCTGGAGGAGCGGACCGGTCAGGACGACCGTAAGAGCCGCGGGGACCGCCGGACCGTCATCGGGATCGGCCCTCGCGTCCCCTTGTCGGCACGTTCCGAATCCCGGAGTCAGTCATGCGCAGATCATGGTGGCCGCTCGCCGCCATCACGCTCGGCAATTTCATGCTGTTGATAGACGTCACGATTGTGAACACCGCGCTGCCCCAGGTGGCGCGGGGACTGGACGCTTCCTTCACCTCCCTCCAGTGGGTGATGGACATCTACGCGCTGGCGCTGGCCGCGCTGCTGATGGTGGCCGGTTCGGCGGCGGACCTCTTCGGACGGCGGCGGCTGTATCTCGTCGGCCTCGCGGTGTTCGCGGTCTCCTCCCTGGTCTGCGGTCTGGCACCGGACGCCGGGGTGCTGATCGCGGCCCGCGCCGTCCAGGGCGCGGGAGCGGCGGCCATGTTCGCCACCAACACCCCGCTGCTGATGGCGACATACTCCGGACGCGACCGCGGTATCGCCTTCGGGGTATGGGGCGGTACGAGCGGGGCGGCCGCGGCGATCGGCCCCGTGCTGGGCGGGGTGCTCACCGAGTACGTCGACTGGCGGGCGATCTTCCTGGTCAATCTGCCACTGACGGCGATCGCGGTGTGGATCACGGTCCGTTCCATCGATGAGTCGCGCGGCGCGCCGGGCGTGCGGATCGACTGGCCGGGCGCCGCCTCGTTCACGGTGTGCGCCGGGGCGCTGACGTATGGGCTGATGCGCGGCGGTGAGGAAGGCTGGGCCGACACCGGCACGGTCGCCGCGCTGGTGACGGCCGCGATCGCACTGCTCGCCTTCGCCGTGGTGGAGCGCGGAAAGCGGCAGCCGCTGCTGGACCTGGGGCTGTTGCGCCGCCCGACGTTCGCGGTGCTGATGGCCGCGGCCCTGCTGCTACAGGCGGGGGCCTTCCCGTACCTCACCTACGCCGGGCTGTGGCTGCAGACGGTACTGGGGATGAGCCCGGTGCAGGCGGGGCTCGCGGTGACGCCGATGGCGGGCGTCTCGCTGGTCGTCGGCGCGGCGGGCGGACGGCTGCTGGACCGGGTCGCCCCCGGGCGGTCGCTCGGCGGCGGACTGCTGCTGGTGGGCGCGGGCGCGCTGGTCAACGCCGCGATGGTGACCCCGGACGCGGACTGGACGGCCTTCGTCCCGGGCCTGGCGCTGGCCGGTCTGGGGATCGGCCTGGCCATGCCGGTGCTGGTCTCGGCGGCCCTCGGCTCGGCCCCGCCGGAGCGGGCGGGCATGGCCAGCGGCGCGGTGAACACCTTCCGGCAGCTGGGCTACGCCCTGGGGATCGCCGTCCTGGGCACGGTGTTCGCGACGCGGGTGCGGGACATGGTCGACGACAGTGGCACCGTCCCGGCCCGGGCGGCCGGACAGGCCGCCGAGGCCATCAGCGGCGGCCACGCCGACGCCGTCATCGCCACCGCGCCCCCGGCCCACGCGGACGCGGCGCGCACACTCGTCCACGAGTCGTTCGCGGCCGGACTCGACCGCATCTGCCTGATCTCCGGCATCGCGGCCCTGGCGGCGGGCCTGCTGGTCCTCGCCGTCGTCCGCGGCGGCCCCGGCGGAGCACCCCCGAAGCCGGCCCCCGAGCAATCCCCGGCGGAGCCGGTCCACGCCTGAGCGGTGGAGGACGGCGAGTCACAGGGGGCGGGCGCCCGATGGCGCACGCCCCTTCGCTGTGTGAGGCCGACGTCCGTCAACGCACGCGGTGCGAGTAACCCTTACGCGATCGGATCGTTCTTCCATCTACGCGTTATGCGCGGAGGCAACGCGAGTTGGAGCCTCGGCCGGGCGACGGATCGACGGGCAGCGATGTCACGGCGGTTGGGTCCGGAAGAGGTTGGCAGCCTCCGCTCCTGGTCCCTGGATACGGGCGGCCTAGCCCCTGGCTGGTGGGGCGCGACCATCACCCGAACTTCAGACCGGAAGGCACACCTATGCCACCTGAGATCGCACTACTGGAGTCGCGCGCGCTGCGCGACAGCGTCATCGAACGGACGGATGTCCTCGACAAGGTCAAGATCCTGACCATGCTGCCGGATGGGCTGCATATCACCACACGCATGGTGGCGGAGTACTTCGAGGTTGGGGAAGAAGCCGTCAAGAGTCTGGCCAAACGGCACCGGGAGGAGTTCCACAACAACGGGATGCACATCCTTCGAGGCGCTGACCTGCAAGTCTTTGAAAGGTCCAACTTGGACCTTTCAAATTCGAGTTATCCACAGGGCCGCGCCCACCTCACCCTCTACCCTCGCCGGGCGGTGCTCAACGTCGCGATGTTGCTGCGGGACAGCGATACCGCCAGGCGGGTACGCACCTATCTCCTCGATGCCGAGGAGTCGGCTAGGAGCGGACCGGAAGCCGGGACGGAGCAGCTCCCGCTCGAACGGATCCTCACCGAGCGGATGCTGGCCGGGCCGATCGGCGGCCGCCTCGACGCCGTCGAGGCGTGTCTGGCGGATGTCGGTTCCACGCTGCGCGAGCTGGCGCCGTGGATGGCCAGGGTCTCCGCTCGGCTGGACGGCATGGACCGGCGGCTCGACGCGCACGGGCGGGTCATCTGTGCCATGAGCGAGCGGCTCTGCGATCTCGGTGAGGACATGACCGAGGTCCGCAGGGACGTCTCCACACTCAAGGCCGAGTCGGTCCAGCGGCGGGCGCGGCGCGCCAAGCGGCTGCGCGGGTAGCGAATCGGAGGAGCTCGGTGGGCGGGGTGACGCCCTGCCCGCCGAGCCTTCCCGCGTAGCAGTTGTAGGATGACTGGGCAACCGGGTGAATCGAGATGAGGGAGCCGAGCGGGATGGCGTTGCGGGCGGCTGGACGGCAGTCGTTGGTCGACACCGTGGTGGAACAGCTGCGGGCGCAGCTCGCCGAGGGGGAGTGGAAGGTCGGCGACCGCGTGCCCACCGAGCATGCCCTCGCCGAGCAGCTCCAGGTCGGCCGGAACACGGTCCGCGAGGCGGTCCGCGTCCTCGTGCACGCGGGGATGCTGCAGTCCCGGCAGGGCGAGGGCACCTTCGTGGTCTCCACGACCGACCCCGCCGAGGTCATGCGGGGTGTGCGGCGCGCCGGGATCCGGGATGTGCTGGAGCTGCGGATCGCGCTGGAGGCGGAGGGCGCGCGGCTGGCCGCGCTCCGGCACAGCCCCGCCGATATGCGGCGGATGCGGGCGGCGCTGGAGTCGCTGGAGGCGTTCGGGCACGCCGGGGAGCCGCCTGCGGATAGCCGCCATGATCTGCACGCCGCCCATGACCTCGAGTTCCACACCGCCGTGGTGGAGGCCGCGCACAACGCCGCGCTGAGCGCGACCTACGGCTGGTTCAGCAGCTCGGTGCGCGACTCGCTGGTGGCCTCGCTCGGCGACCGCGAGGTGCCGAGCATCGTCCCCGCTGACCACCGCGCCCTGGTCGACGCCATCGCCTCCGGCGACCCGGCGGCCGCCGAGGCGGCGGCGCGGGCGCTGCTGGAGGCGCCGAAACGCGCCATCGAAGCCCTGCTCGCCATCGGCTGAGCCCCCCTCGGCGGGCCTCACCGCGACCCGGACCACCCCCACCCCCACCACGACCGGAACGGAGCTCTTCTTGCCACGCCCGCACACCCCCGGCCCCGAGGCCGAACCCCTGCTCGTGGACGCCGAGACGGATCTGCGGCCGACCCCCGAGGTGGCCGCCGCGCGGCGCACCCTGCGGGCCCACCCGGCCCTCCTCCTGATCGGCATCGTGCTGGCGTCGCTCAACATGCGGGCCGCGCTCGCCGGGGTCTCCCCGCTGCTCGGGGAGATCAGCGGGCACTTCGGGCTGTCCGCGACCATGAGCAGCCTGGTCACGACCATTCCGCTGATCTTCATGGGCCTGGCCTCGCCCTTCGCGCCCCGGCTCGCCCGGCGCTGGGGCACCGAGGCGGTGCTGCTGAGCGCGCTGGCGCTGCTGATCGGCGGCATCCTGCTGCGCGTGGCACCGCCCGTGATGGCGCTCTTCGCCGGGGGCGCCCTCGTCGGCAGCGGGATCGCGTTCCTCAATGTGCTGATGCCGGGCCTGGTCAAGCGTGACTTCCCGCACCGGGCCGCCGGGATGACCGCGCTCTACACCACCTCGATGATCGGCGGGGCGACGGTCTCCGCCGCCTCCGCCGTGCCCCTGGAGAACGCGCTCGGCGGCTGGCAGGGGTCGCTCGCCTCCTGGTCGCTGCTGGCGGCGTTCGCGGCGCTGGTCTGGATACCCCAGACGGTGCTCGCACGGCGCGGTACGCACCACGGTGAGCCCGCGGCGACGCCTGTAAGGACGACGCCGGACGCGGGGCCGAGGCTGAGCCGCTCCCCGCTGGCCTGGCAGGTCACGCTGTTCATGGGGTTGCAGTCGTCGATCGCGTACGTCTGCATCGCATGGCTTCCGACGATCTTCACCGACCACGGCATGAGCAAGAACACGGCCGGACTGGTGTTCGCGTTCAGCACCATGCTGCAGATGGTCGGTTCGTTCGTGGTGCCCACCCTCGCCGGGCGGATGCGCTCCCAGCGGATGCTGGCCGTGGCGGTCGCGGCGCTGATGGGCGCCGGTATCGCGGGCCTGCTCCTGGCCCCCGTCGCCGGGGCGTGGGTCTGGGCGACGCTGATCGGCGTCGGACAGGGCGGGGCCGTGGGGCTCGCGCTGACCATGATGGTGCTGCGGACCGGGGACGCCCACACCTCGGCGCGGCTGTCCGGAATGGCGCAGACCTGGGGCTATCTGCTGGCCGCGGTGGGCCCTCTGGCACTCGGCGTGGTGCACCAGACCATCGGCGGCTGGGGGCTGCCGCTCACGCTGATGCTGGCGGTGTGCGGGGTGCTGGCGGTGCTGGGCCTGGGCGCGGGACGCGACCGCAAGATCCGGTCCTGAGCGGCCCGGAGGATCGAACGGCCTGAGCCTGAGCGACCTCGCCTCCACAGCCGGCCCTCAGGCCGCGGAGGGCCGGCCGACAACTCCCGCCGCCACTCTCGGTGTCATCGGCATCGACGAGGACCGGAGGACGGCATGAGCGGCATGAGCGGCACGGCCGAGGCGAAGACCCCCCACGGCCCGCGGGCCACAGCGGGAGGCGCGGCGCCCGGCGGCCACGGCGGCGGCTGCTGCTGCGAGTCCCCTGGACCGTGGCCTGTGTGGCGGCGACCGTCCTGCTCGGTTCTTCCGCGGCCGTGGCCTCCGCCCTGGGCCAGGCCAACGCGGCCCCCGGACACGCCGCGGCGGCGGCCGTCACGACGACCGCCGCCACCGCGGAGACAACCGGCGGCCGCTCCGCCGCCCCTGCGCGATGGCGGCCGTAAGGCGGGCACGGACTCCTGGGCTGCCATAAGGCGCGCACGAGCCCCTGGCGCCCGTAAGGCATGCACGAACCCCCGGGCGCCGGGCGTCACCTCGCGCGGGTCACGCCGGTCGCGCGGGCAGTCACTCCTCCCCCGCGAGGGTCAGCGTGCGCAGCTTGCGGCCCGCGAACCAGGTCGCGCCCACGGTCACGGCCAGCAGCAGGATGACGCCGGTCGCCAGGCCGACATCCGACGAGATCACATCGCCGTCCGCGACCTTCTGCCCGAGCGCCAGCGCCCACTGCTGAACGCTGAGCTTGCGGGCCCCGGCCACCAGGCTGCCGAAGAACGTCTCCCACACCAGGGCGTAGACCAGCCCCGCGATCACCGCATGCCGGGTCACGGTGCCCAGCAGCAGGAAGACGGCGCTGTAGGCGACCGAGGCCACGGCGGCGGCGACGGCGTAGCCGACGGCCAGCTGATTGGCGTTGCCGTTCAGCAGGAAGCCCGCGAGCAGGGTGGGGATGGCGGAGAAGGCGACCGTGACGCCGATCGCCACGATCAGCTTGGTGAAGATGATCGTCGGCCGCTTCACCGGCTTGGCCAGCAGATAGATGACCGAGCCGTCGTCGATCTCCGGGCCGATCGCGCCCGTGCCGGCGATCACGCCGATCAGCGGGACCATGGTGGCCATCGCGAAGCCGCCGAGGATCGCGTCGGCCGTCTCGTCGTCCGCTCCGGTCAGCAGCCGTACGGCGAGCGAGATCAACAGCAGCAGACCGGGGAGTGAGAAGAGGATCAGCGCCCGGCGGCGGCCGAGCAGGGCCCGGTAGGTGAGCCGTGCGACGGTGGGGTGGTAGAGCGAGGACATCGCTGTGGGCTCCTTTCAGGCCGCGACGAGGTAGGAGAAGACGCTTTCCAGGGACTCGTCGGAGGGCGAGACCGTGAGGAGCCGGATGTGCTGGTCACGGGCGACCCGGGGCAGCAGTTCGGTGAAGCGGGCGAAGTCGACCGCCTGGATGTGCAGTCCGCCGTCGGCGCCGGTGCTCGCGTCGACCTGGATACCGGTGGTCGACGGGTCGGCGATCAGGGCGGCCGCTAGCGCGCGGTCGTCGCTGGACCGTACGAGATAGCGGTGCGGACGGTCCGTCATCAGCCGGCGGATCTTGCGGAAGTCGCCGGAGGCGGCGTGCCGGCCCGCGACGATCACCTCGATATGCGCCGCCAGCTGCTCGACCTCCTCGAGGATGTGCGAGGAGAACAGCACCGTGCGGCCCTCCGCGCCCATTCGCCGCAGCAGATCCATGAGCTGCATCCGCTGCCGGGGGTCCATGCCGTTGAACGGCTCGTCCAGGAGGAGCACCGACGGCTCGTGCACCAGCGCGGAGGCCATCTTCACGCGCTGGCGCATGCCCTTGCTGTACGTGGCGATCTTCCGGGAGCCCGCGTAGTCCATCTCGACCGTGTCGAGCGCCTTACGGGCGGCACCACGCGGATCGGGCAGCCCGTGCAGCTCGGCGTTGGCGATCACGAACTCGCGGCCGGTGAGGAAGTCGTACATCGCCTCGCGCTCGGGGACGATGCCGATGTGGCGGTAAGCCTGCTCATTGCGCCAGATCTGGGCGCCGTCCAGGGTCACGGACCCGGTGGAGGGGGCCAGGAAGCCGCCCATCATGTTGATGAGGGTGGACTTGCCTGCGCCGTTGGGGCCGAGGAGCCCGGTGACACCGGGGCCGATGTTCATGGTCACGTCGTTGACGGCCACGACGTTCCCGAACCAGCGGGAGACGTTGTCGATGGCGATCGTGGTCACAGGCCGACCTTTCGGTAGCGGCGCATCAGCAGCCCGTACGAGCCGGCGATCAGGCCGAGGAGAACGAGGATGTAGACGAACCCGGTTCCGGTGCCGGGGCCGACCCCGCCGGGGAAGGAGGAGGTGGCACCGAGGAAGGCCGTCTGCACTCCGTCGATGATGGTGATCGGCGAGAACAGCCCGATCCAGCTCACCGGGCCGGAGCTGCCCTGGTCCCATGCGATGGCCTGGACGGCGGACACCGCGCCGTAGGAGATGGTCAGCAGGGCGATGACGGCGGCGACGCCGAAGCCGCGGCGCGGGGTGAGCGCGGCGACGACCAGGCTGATGCCGGCGAAGAGAAGCGAGAGCAGAGCCACGGAGATCAGTCCTTGTGCGAAGCCCTTCGTCTGATCGGCGAAGTCCAGCTTGGCGAGCAGCGCCCCGACATAGAGGATCAGCAGGGGCGCGCCGGTGAGGATGAACAGCGACGAGGCCATGGCGGCGAACTTGGCCACCACATAGTCCATCGTTTCGATGGGCCGCGAGAAGTAGAGCGGGACCGTCTTGAAGCGGAGGTCCCGGGAGACGGACTGCGGCGCTTGGGAGGCGGTGTACAGGCCGATCACGGCCTGCAGCATGATCGCGTAGCGGGTGTACTCGACGGGGAGCTCGTCCACCTTGGTGGCGATGGCCACCGCGACGATGATCGCGGCGGGCATGCACATCACGGCGAACAGCAGCATCGGCGCGACCTTGGACTTCGCCGAGCGGCCGAGGCCGTAGGCGCCGCGCAGGCTCTGGGAGAAGAGCGAGCGGCGGGCGTAGGCGCGGCCGAGGCGCGGGCCGTCGTAGTGGCGGTAGCCGATGTTGTGAATGACGTCGGCACGCTGCTGGGTCACGGTCTCAGGCGGCATCGACGGCACCTCCGTTCCCGTGTGCGGTTGCGCCGGCCGGTCCTGCGGGCTTCGTCGTGCCGTCCGGTGCGTCCGGGGCGTCCGCATCGTCGTCGGACCGGAAGATCTCCGCGATGCGGTGGCGGCGCTGCTCCATGCGGACCAGACCCAGGCCGAGGTCGGCGATGGTGTCGCGGACCGTGTCGTACGTCTCCTCGCTCGCGACGTCGACCAGCAGCACATGGTCGGAGCCGGGCGTCCCGTCGGCGTCGCGGCCGGCGGGCTGGACGGTGAGCCCGGCCCGGTCGAGGGCGGTACGCAGCGCCTTGGTGCCGTCCGGGTGGTCGGTGGTGTCGGTCACCTCGACCGCGAGCGAGGCCGTCGCCTGGGTGAAGTCACTGGTGGAACTGGAGCGGAGCAGCTTGCCGCCGTCGATGACCACGACGTGGTCGCAGGTGCGCTCCAGCTCGCCGAGCAGATGCGAGGTGACCAGGACCGAGATGCCGAAGTCGGTGTGGACGCGGCGGATCAGGCCGAGCATCTCATCGCGGCCGACCGGGTCCAGGCCGTTGGTCGGCTCGTCCAGCAGGACCAGGCGGGGGTCGTGCACCAGCGCCTGGGCCAGTTTGACCCGCTGCTTCATGCCCGTGGAGTAGCCGCCCATGGGACGATATCGCTCCTCGTACAGACCGACATGGCGCAGCGTGTCGGCCGTGCGCTCACGGGCGGCGGAGGGCGGCAGCCCGGACATGCGCGCCATGTGGACGACGAACTCGGTCGCCGAGACATCGGGCGGCAGACAGTCGTGCTCAGGCATATAGCCGACGCTTTCGCGGATGGCGCTGCCGTCCTTGGCCACATCGAGACCGAGCACGGAAGCGCGGCCCTCGCTGGCGGGGGACAACCCGAGCAGGATCTTGATCAGCGTGGACTTACCGGCGCCGTTCGCACCCACCAGGCCAGTCACGCCTGGTGCGATGTCGACGGAGAGCCGGTCGAGCGCGGTGACGCGGGGGAACCGCTTGCTCAGACTTTCGGTGGCGATCACAGTCACGTGTTCGACCGTAGTGGTGTGAGCCACAGGCGGCGTCACTCCTGACGGTGGGATTCCCCTCGTCCTCGGGTCTGACGCGCCCGTAGGGGACGGACCCCGACGGGCGGGGGTTACCTCGGGTATCCACAGGTATTCCGGGGGCTTATGCCCGGTGTGCGGCCGGTGTGAGACGCGACCGTGCCCATCCCGGGTACCACGCGGTGAACAGGGCCGGAAGGACGAACCCCGCGAACTGGACCGCCAGCGCCGCCACCATGCCCAGACCGGCGGAGATCACCACGACCATGGCCGCGGCGGAGAGGGTGAAGGCGGTGGACCAGGCGCGAGTGATCACCACATTGATCCGCTTGAACACATAGGTGTCCCACACCTCAGGCGGTGCCTGGCGGCGGGCGACACCGGTGGTGAAGGGCCGTCCCACGGCGAGCGTCGTCCAGGCCGTGACGGCCAGCCAGCTCAGCGCCAGCGCCCCGATGTAGTCCTTGAGTCCGCTGTCCGGCCGGGCGAAGGCCCAGATCGTCAGCGCGGTGAAGAAGGCCACCGTGCTGCACTCCAGGATGAGGGCGTCGGCCGCCATGCCCGCCTTACGGGCCCGCACCAGCATCGCGCCACCCAGCACCAGACCGGCCAGGGCTCCCCACTGCCAGCCGAGTGTCGACACGACCGCGAGGGCGATCCATGGGATGAAGCCGCGCAAGTAGTTCATTCGGCCCTCCCCCGGGCGTCAGGTCACCTTCCGTCATGTGATGTCGAAGGTAGAAGGTGCCCCGCGAGCCCATTCCTATGCCTGAGGGCCTGTCCGGTCCGTGGATTCCCCTTCGCCCGGGGGGAGTTGGGCCGGTTTATCCGGGCGGAGCCGGACCGTTCGGCTGAGCGGAGCCGGACCATCCGGCTGAGCGGAGCCGGACCATCCGGCTGAGCGGATCCGGACCATCCGGCTGAGCGGATCCGGACCATCCGGCTGAGCGGAGTCAGACCGTTCGGCTGAGCGGAGTCAGACCGTCCGTCAGCCGGGGAGCCGGACCGCTAGAGACCCGGCGCGCCCCAGACCGGGAACCAGCGGCTCAGGTCCTCCTCGATCCGCAGATCGTCCCCGAGCAGCGCCCGCATCTGGAGCTCCAGCGCGTTGTCCCGCTTCTCCGCGGCGCCCGGCAGGGGCGCGAAGGGGTAGAAGGTGCCGCGCTTGTAGAGATACACCAGCGCGAGCGAACGCCCCGCCGGGTCCTGGAAGCCGATCAGCGAACACAGCAGCTGAGGGCCGAACCCGCCGTCCTGGAGCAGCGAATTGACCGCGTGCAGATCGTTCACCAGGGCGGGCACATCGTCCGACGGCTGCCGGGCCAGCAGCCAGGTGTAGCCGTACGCGTCCTGGCTGAACTCCACGGGCACCCCGCCCCGGTCCGTGTCCGCGTCCAGCAGCTCCCGCACATCCCGCTGGAGCTGGGAGAAGGCGCCGCCCTCCACGCTCGCGAAACAGACCGAGCCCCGCCCGGTCGGGGTGAACCCCGCCCCTGCCTCCAGGCTGACCGCTGCCCCCGGGAGCCCGAAGAGCCGGTCGAGGTCGGGGCGCACCGGCTTGCTGCGGCCCAGGATAGCGTCCAAGATCCTCACGCTGAGCCCCTTCCCGCCTGGCCGAGCTGAGTGGAGATGCGGGCGAGCTGGTCGAGCCGCTGCTCCAGCGTCGGATGCGAGGAGAAGAGCCGGCTGACGCTCTCCCGGGAGAGCGCGGGCGCGAAGAAGAAGGCGTTGAACGGCTCGACCTTGCGCAGATCCCGGGTCGGGATCCGGGCCATCTGCCCCGTCACCTTGGTCAGCGCGGCGGCGAGCGCCGAGGGCCGCCCGGTGAGCAGCGCGCCGGCGCGGTCGGCGGACAGCTCGCGATAGCGGGACAGCAGCCGGGTCAGCAGAAAGCTGATCGCATAGACCACGGCGCTGATCAGGGGGATGAGCAGCACCGCGATGCCCACGTTGTTGTTGCGGCTGCCCCGGCTGAGCCCGCCCCACAGCGCCGCGCGGGTCATGATGCCCGCCAGCACGCCGAGGAAGGAGGCGATGGTCATGACCGCCACATCGCGGTGCGCCACATGCGACAGCTCATGGGCGAGGACGCCCTCCAGCTCCTCCGGCTCCAGCCGCCGCAGCAGCCCCGTGGTGGCGCACACCAGCGCGTTGCGCTGATTGCGGCCGGTGGCGAAGGCGTTCGGCACATCGGTGTCGGCGATGGCCACCCGCGGCTTGGGCATGTCCGCGAGCGCGCACAGCCGGTCCACCGCACCGTGCAGCTCGGGGGCCTGCTGCGGGGTGACCTCCCGGGCGCCCATGCTGAACGCCGCGATCCGGTCGCTGAACCAGAACTGCGCCACGAACAGCCCTCCCGCGATGATCACGATCAGCGGCCAGGCACCCTTGAACAGGGCGAGCAGCACACCGATGAAGACCACATAGAGCAGCCCGATGAAGAACATCGTCGTGACCATGCGGGTGGTCAGCCCCCGGTCCGGGGGATAGCGGGTATGCGGCATGGGATGCCTCCCCAGTGACGCGACGCCAAAGGCTCTATACCCGATTCTGCCGCTTATAGGGCGATCTGCGCCCTGCCCTTTATCCGGCGATCCGGCAATCCGCGCCGCGCCCGCTATCCGGCGACCTGTGCCGCCCGCTATCCGGCGACCTGCGCCGCGCCCTCCGTGGCGATCTTCTCGAAGGTCCCGAGGTCGGCCGCGAAGATCGAATCGGGGATCGGCCAGTGCAGCACGATCTCGTCGATGCCCAGCTCGGCATGGCGCCCGGCGAAGTCCACGAAGGCCTCCACCGAGCTCAGCGGCCCTGTGGCCTCCGGGGTGAAACCGGTGAGCATGATCTTGTCGAGGTCGGCGGTGTCCCGTCCGGCCTCCGCGCACGCCCGGCCCAGCCGCTCGATCTGACCGCCGATGGCGGCAACCGAATCGGCCGGGGTGCCGGTCTCGGAGATCTTCGGGTCGCCCGTGGTCACCCACGCCTGGCCATATCGCGCCGCGAGCCGCAGCCCGCGCGGACCGGTGGCGGCCACCGCGAACGGCAGCCTCGGCCGCTGCACACAGCCGGGGATGTCGCGCACCTCGTGGGCGCTGTAGTGGGTGCCCTCGTGCGTCACCACATCGTGCGTCAGCAGCCGGTCGAGCAGCTCGACGAACTCACCGAAGCGATCCGCCCGCTCCCGCGGCGACCACGGCTCCTCCGCGCCCCGCAGTAGCGCCGTCGCGTCGAAGCCGGAACCGCCCGCGCCGATGCCGAGCGTGATCCGCCCGCCGGACATGTCGTCCAGCGTGATCAGCTCCTTGGCCAGCGTCACCGGATGCCGGAAGTTCGGGGAGGTGACCAGGGTGCCCAGCCGCAGCCGGGAGGTCGCCGCCGCGGCCGCCGTCAGCGTGGGGACCGCCCCGAACCAGGGCCCGTCGCGAAAGCTGCGCCAGGACAGGTGGTCATAGGTGTACGCCGCGTGGAAACCCAGCTCCTCGGCGCGCTGCCATATCTCCCGGCCGCGCTCGGACCAGCGGTAGACGGGCAGGATCACGGTGCTCACTCGCATAGGGCGAGCCTAAGCGGTGGGTGTGACAACGCCGTACCGATGTCAGCGCCGTACCGATCTCAGCGCCGTACCGATCTCAGCGCCGTACCGATCTCAGCGCCGCACCGATCTCAGCGCCGCACCGATATCAGCGCCGCACCGATCTCAGCGCCGTACCGATCTCAGCGCCGCACCGGCGGGATGCCCAGGACACCCGGGACGGCGCCTCGGACACCGGGACGGCGCCTCGGGACGCCCCGTGACGGCGCCCAAAGGGCCCACACGAGCACAGCCCCGGCACCGCTGAGCGGCATATGCGGGAGGATGGTTGCCGTGACCCCTGCGACCGAGCGGCCGAACACCCCGGCCCCAGAGCCTTCCCGCCCCGCCCCGGCCCGGCCCCGGCTGATCGCCACCGACCTCGACGGCACCCTGCTGCAGGATGACAAGACGGTCTCCGACCGCACCGTGGCGGCGCTCGCGGCGGCCGAGCTGGCGGGCATCGAGGTGTTCTTCGTCACCGGCCGCCCGGCCCGCTGGATGGACGTCGTCAGCGCCCATGTGCACGGCCACGGCCTGGCGATCTGCGCCAACGGCGCCGCCGTGGTCGATCTGCACCAGGGCGGGCTGCCGATCGAGGTCCGCCCGCTCGCCACCGACCAGGCCCTCGCCGTCGTCGAGGCGCTGCGCGTGGAGGCCCCCGGCACGTCCTTCGCGGTCGAGCGCAGCGGCGGGATCTTCTACGAACCGGAGTACCCGCCGTTCCACCTCGACCCGGGCGCGATCGTCGCCCCCGCCGAGAAGCTGCTGCACGACGGATTCGCGCATGCCGACATGCCGGTCCTCAAGCTGCTCGCCCACCACCCCGAGCTGGCGCCCGACGCCTTCCTCCAGCTGGCCCGCTCGGTGGCCGGGGCCTACGGCGACTTCACCCGCTCCAGCCCGTCCGCCCTGCTGGAGGTCAGCGGGCTCGGGGTCAGCAAGGCCAGCACGCTGGCCCGGTGCTGTGCCGAGCGCGGGATCTCCGCCGCGGAGGTCGTGGCGTTCGGCGACATGCCCAATGACCTGGAGATGCTGATCTGGGCGGGCACCTCCTACGCGATGGCCAACGCCCATCCGGATGTGCTCGCCGCGACCACCCACCGCACGGGCGCCAACACCGAGGACGGCGTCGCCGCCGTCATCGAGCGGATCGTGGCGGACTGAAGCGCACGCGACCGCCCCCCGGCCGTGGGGCCGGGGGGCGGCGGTTCGCACGACCGCGTTTACCAGAAGAAGACCAGGTAGCCGTTGCCGCCGGCGGTACCGGGGCCGCCCGCGCTGCCCGGGGTGTTGCCACCGGGGCCGCCGACGCCGCCGTCGCCGCCCGCGCTGGTGTTCGTCGGGGGCAGCTCGACGATGCCGTCGACCGCGTCGCCGCCCTCACCGCCCTGGGCGCCGCCCGCACCGTTCTCACCGGTGCGGTTCACCGCGGAGAAGCTGTTGCAGGCGCCGGTGCCACCAGTGCCGCCGGTGCCCGGAATGCCCGGAGCGGCCGTACCGCCGCCACCGCCCGTGCCGCCCGTGCCGCCGCCGGCGATGAGCTGGGTCCCGCTGGTGGAGACCAGGGACGTCGCGCCACCGTTGCCACCGTTGCCTCCGGCACCTCCGGCACCAGCGGTGCCGGTGCCGCCGGGACCGGCGGTCCCGGCGCCACCACCGGTGCCCAGGTCCACCGTGTAGGTGGCGAACGGCGTCACCGGGATGACGCACCAGGTGAAGCCACCGGATCCGCCGCCGCCACCGGTGCCGCCGGCACCCGTGGCCGTGGCGCTGGCGCCGCCACCACCGCCGCCGCCACCGCCGCCCGCTCCCCACGCCTGGATGTGCACCGAGGTGACGCCCGCGGGAGGCGTGAAGGTGCCGTCCGTGGTGAACTCCTGGACCCCGTGGATGATGGACGGCGGCCGGGGCGGCTTGGGACGGCCGCCGCCCAGGGTGTCATCCGCCTGAGCGGCGGGGGACATGGTCAGCACCTGGCCGGTGAGGCTCGCCGCAGCAAGGGTGGCGAAGAGGACCCGGCGGCGCGTCCGGGATCGCTTGGGAGTGGGACTCTGGCTGTTCACGTCATGACTTCCTTCCCCGCGGTCGGGCCAACATCTGTCGCGGAGTGCGATGGGATACGAAGGTCCGAACGGCCCGCGAGGCTCATCCCACCGTCGGCCACCACGCACCGCACTCCGACGGCGCGCTAGTTGGCCCGCGTAGGTGAGGCGTTGGGCCGGGCGGGCGACAACCAGCGCCCCACAGCGGCGTGTCGGGCACACAGCGGCCCGGCGGGCATCACCCTTGCCCGGCAGCGACACGTCAGGCGCACGGCAGACGCGGCCGCACAGCTGTCAGGCATACGGCGGCGTCAGGCATACAGCGGCGTCAGGCGTGCGGCAGATACAGGCGCATAGCCGCCGTCAGGCGCACGACAGACGCAGCGCACGGCAGACGCAGGCGCACAGCGCCGTCCGGCGTACGGCAGACGCGGCCGCACAGCCGTCAGGCATACGGCGGCGTCAGGCTCCCTCGCTCGGCAGCGGCGCTTCCCACACCACCGCCGTACCGCGCCCGCCGTCCCCGAGCCCGGGCCCGACGCCGCTCGCCCCGCCCAACGCCTCGGCCCGCCGTACCAGGTTCTTCAGACCGCTGCGCCGCCCGCCCGCGGGCACGCCCACCCCGTCGTCCGCGACGGTCAGCCGCACCGACGGTCGCCCGTCCGCAAGCCACCCGGTGGCGTCCACGACCACCTCGACCCGCTCCGCCCGCGCGTGCCGGAAGGCGTTGGACAGCGCCTCGCGCAGCGCCGCGACGAGATGGGCGCCGGTCGCCGTGCCGACCCGGGAGTCCACCGGGCCCACGAAGGTCAGGGACGGCTGGAAGCCCAGCGGCACGGCGGCCGCCCTGACCTCCCGCAGCACCCGGCCGCGCAGCCCGGGCGGCGTCTCGGGCGGGGTCTGCTGCAGCGCGTAGATCGCCGTCCGCACCTCCTGGATGGTGGCGCCCAGTTCCTCGACGGCCCGCTCGATCCGCTCCCGCACCTCCGGCGCGTCCGACTGACGCTCCGCGCTCTCCAGCAGCATCCCGGTCGCGAAGAGCCGCTGGACGACGAGGTCATGGAGATCGCGGGCTATCCGGTCGCGCTCCTCGAGGACCGCGAGCCGCTCCCGGTCGTGCTGCGCCTCGGCGAGCACCAGCGCGACCGCCGCCTGCGCCGCGAACTGGGCGGCCAGGGTGCGCTCGGTGGCGGTGAACGGGCGGGCGCCGCGCTCGCGGGCGGTGGCCAGCACACCGACCACCCGGTCCCCGCTGCTCAGCGGGACCATCAGGCTCGGCCCGTATCGGCCGGGGACGCCGGAGCCGAGCAGCGGGTCGGCGGCCGGGTCCTCGATGACGACCGGCTGCCCGGCCAGCAGCCTCGGCACGGCCGGAGAGCGAGCCGGAAGTACGGCGCCGAGCAGCCCGGACCGCTCATCGGCGGCCACCGCCGCGACCTTCAGCCCGCCCTCGCCCTCCTCCGGCAACAACACGATCCCCACCACCGCCTCCGCGAGTTCCCGGACCTTCTCGGCGACCACGGCCGGCCCCTCCCCGGCGCCGCCGGACAGCAGCGTCTGGGTGACCGCCACCGATCCCTCGATCCAGCGCTCACGCTGCCGAGTGGCCCCCTGGACGCGGGTGTGGCCGATGGCGATCCCCGCCTCGGTCGCCAGCACCTCGACCAGATGCCGGTCGGACTCGGTGAACGGACCGCCGTCCCGCTTCCCGGCGAGGCAGAGGGTGCCGAAGACCTCCTCCCCGACCCGCAGCGGAACGCTGAGATACGAGCCCGGCGGCTGGGAGGCCGACGGCGTTCCGGTGCGCCGTGCGTCGGCCAGCAGCTCCGCGCACCGCTCCCGGTCGGCGTCGGTCTCGGTTTCGGTGTCGGTCTCGCCGTAGGTGACCACATCGGCCAGGCCCTGCCCTCCGGCGGCATCGCCGTCGGCGTGGTACACCCCGATCGCGGCGCAGCGGGCGCCCACCAGCTCGGCCGCGGTGCGCACGATCCGGTCGAGGACGGTGTGCGCGTCCGGCCCGTCGCCGAGCGAACGCATCGCCTCCAGCAGCCGCGGCAGCCGCGCCGTGAGCTCGGTGGACAGCCCACGCAGACCCCGGGTCGCCTCCGCGGCCAGGTCCAGGGGGTCGGGGGAGGGCGCAGCGGCCGCCATGCCGTCGAGCCTAATGAATGGCGCAGATGAACGCCGCTGCTCGCGCTGGGCCCTGTCCGGTGGCTCTTCGTCGCCTGCGCATAGGTCGACTGGCGCCTTTGACATCAGTCGGCCGGCACCGCGAGGCCCGCTGAGGCCCCGGCGCCGTGGCCTGCGGCAGCGGGCGCCGTGGCCCGCTGCGGGCTGGTGCCGCGGCCCGGTGCGACCGTTGCCGGGGCCCGCGCCGTCTGGCGCCGTTGCCCGCGACATCCGGCGGTGGCCTGCGGCAGCTCGGGCCGTGGCCCGCTGCGACGTTGCCGAGCCCGCGCTGCCTGGCGCCGGGCCCCGCGACAGCAGGCGCCGTGGCCCACGGCAGCTCGTACCGTGCCCCGGCTGCGGGCTAGCGCCGCGGCCCACGCCGTCCGGTGCCCGGCCCCGCGCCCGTCTGGCGCCGTAGCCCGCTGCGGCCGTTGCCGAGGCCCGCGACGTCTGGTGCCGGACCCCGCGCCCGTCTGGCGCCGTACCCGCGACAGCAGGCGCCGTAGCCCGCGACAGCTCGTGCCGTGGCCCGCTGCGGGCTGGCGCCGTGGCCCACGTCGTCTGTCGCCGGGGCGCCTCCCATCGGTGCCGGAGGGCGCCCCCAAGCGGTGCCGAGGGAGGCGCCTCACCCGTAGCCGGGCCGCCGTGCCAGGGCGCGCGGGCGCGCGAAGATCCGCCGGATAGAGCCGCCTAGCCAGCGCTCGGGTGCGCGGCGTCCATGTGCCCGGTGCCCACCAGGACTCCGCCCTCCACAGCCTCGCGCTCCAGCATCCGGCGGAACGGCCCGTCGGCCGCGGCCAGTTCCCCGTACGTCCCGCGCTGGACGGCCCGGCCCCCGTCGAGCACGATCACCTCGTCCACCGCCTCTAGGCCCGCCAGCCGGTGCGTGATCAGGACGGTGGTGCGCCCCCGGGTCGCCGACAGCAGGTCGGCCGTCAGCGCGTCGGCCGTGGGCAGGTCCAGATGCTCGGCCGGTTCGTCCAGAACCAGCACCGGGAAGTCCGCCAGCAGCGCGCGGGCCAGCGCCAGCCGCTGCCGCTGGCCGCCGGAGAGCCGTGCGCCCTGCTCGCCGACAAGCGTGTCCAGGCCGTCCGGCAGCCCGTCCACCCAGTCCAGCAGCCGGGCGGCGGACAGCGCCGCGCGAAGCTCGTCATCGCTCGCGCCGGGGCGGGCCAGCCGCAGGTTCTCGCGCAGCGAGCTGTCGAAGACGTGGGCGTCCTGGGCGCAGAGGCCGACGAGCCGCCGCACCGCGTCCCCGTCCAGGGCGGCGGCGTTCCGGCCCGCCAGGGTGTAGGTGCCGCCCTCGATGTCCAGGAAGCGGAGCAGCACCTGGGCGAGCGTGCTCTTGCCCGCTCCCGACGGGCCGACGACCGCGACCCGGCGGCCCGGCCGCAGCTCCAGACCGAACCCGTCCAAGGCGGGAGCAGACTGCCCGGGGTGGCGGGCGGTGATCCCGCGCAGCACCAGCGGATACGGCGCACTCGGCGCCTCCTCGCGCCGCGCCTCGTCGGGCTCACGCACCGGAAGCGGCTCGTCCAGCACCTCGTACACCCGCTCCGCGGCCCGCCGCACCCGCTGCCGGTGCTGCACCGCGAGCGGCAGCCCCGCGACGGCCTCGAAGGCGGCGAGCGGGGTCAGCACCACGACCGCCAGCCACACCCCGTGGATCCGGCCGTCCGCCACGGCCGGCACCCCCACCCACGCCGCGGCCGCCACGGTCAGCCCGCAGACCAGTGCGGACAGCCCGGCACCGGTGCCTGCGGCGGCCGCCGCCCGCCGGGCGATCCGGGTGAGCACCCCGTCGGCCCGGCCCACCGCGTCCAGCCGGCGCGGCAACGCGCCCGCGACGGTCAACTCGGCGGCCCCCGCGAGCAGATCGACGACCTGCGCCGACAGGGCACCGCGCGCCGGAGCCAGCCGGCGCTCCGCCCGCCGCGCAAGCGCTCCGGACACGATGGGCACCGCGACCCCCGCGACCAGCAGCCCCGCCGCCAGCACCGCCCCGGCCTCGGGCAGCACCCAGGTGAGGAAGCCCACCGAGGCCACGCCGACGGTCAGCGCCGTGCCGACGGGCAGCAGCCAGCGCAGGAAGTAGTCCTGGACGGTGTCCACATCGGCTACCAGCCGGGAGAGCAGATCGCCGCGGCGCGTCCGGCCGAGCCCCGCGGGCGCCAGCCGCTCCAGCCGTCGATAGACGGCGACCCGCAGTTCGGCCAGCACCCGCAGTACGGCGTCATGGGAGACCAGGCGTTCGGCGTAGCGGAAGACGGCCCGGCCGATCCCGAACGCCCGGGTCGCGGTGACCGCCACCATCAGATAGAGCACGGGCGGGTGCTGCGCGGCCCGGGAGATCAGCCACCCGGAGACGGCCATCAGCCCGACCGTGCTCAGCAGGGCGAGGCTCCCGAGCAGCAGCGCCAGCCCGAACCGTCCGCGGCCTCCGCGCGCGGCCGCCCGCACCCGTGCCGGCGCGCCCCGGCGCGGACGCGCGGCCGAGCTACGCGACGCCGCCGAGTTCCGCGACGCGACCGGGCCGCACGGCGCGGTCAGTCCGACCGGAGCACTCAAGCCGTCCCGGGCACTCAAGCCATCCCGCGCGATCAAGCCGCCCGGGGCGCTCAAGCCATCCCGGGCACTCAAGCCATCCCGCGCGATCAAGCCGCCCGGGGCGCTCAAGCCATCCCCCGCGGTCGGACCATGCGACGCGGCAACCCCATCCCGCGCGACCAAGCCCCCGGCGTCCGCCCCCGTGCGCGCCTCGCCCAGCAGCCCACCGGATTCGGCGTCCGCCGCCGGTCCCTGCGCGCCACCGGACACGACGACCGGTGAGCGCTCCGAGCCCGCGTCAGCGTCCGGCGCGGAGCAGGTGGGCGGAAAGTCCGCGCCGGGCCCCGAGCGGAGGAGCCCGCCGTCGGGACCGATGGCGGGCCCACCCGCTGGCGAGCCCCCACGCCCCGCCGCCCGCGCCACGTCGACACGCTCATCCGTGGCCGGTGAGGACGACGGACACGGCGCCGACCCCGCCTCCGTGACCGCGCCCGCCGCGGATCCGCCCGCCGCGGATCCGCCCGCCGCGGATCCGCGCGCCACCGATCCGCGCGCCTCGGCACGCGGGCGCCCGGCGGCACACGCGACGGACAGGTGGGCGCCGTCGCCCTCGGAGGCGGGCCGGAGAGAGACGATCGGCCCCGGGCGCACGCCGCCCACGGCCGACTCGCGCCCAGCGACCGGCAGCACAACCGGTCCACCAGAAGCGTCGGGCAGCACAACCGGTCCACCAGAAGCGTCGGGCAGCAGGACCGGTCCACCAGAAGCGTCGGGCCCCGGCAGCCGCAGCACGCGGTCAGCCAGTGGAAGCAGCGCCGGGCGGTGGACCACCAGCAGCACCGTGCGGCCCTCGGCCAGCCGCCGCACCGCCTCGACGACCGACGCCTCCGTCTCACCGTCCAGATTCGCCGTCGGCTCGTCCAGCAGCAGCACCGGCCGGTCGGCCAGGAAGGCGCGTGCCAGGGCGATCCGCTGCCGTTGGCCCGCGGAGAGCCCGGCGCCCATCTCGCCGAGCCGGGATTCGATCCCGTCCGGCAGCGCGGAGACGAACCGCAGCGCGTCCGCGTCCCGCAGGGCGGCCCGTACCGCCGCGTCATCGGCGTCCGGCCGGGCCAGCCGGACGTTCTCCGCGATCGTCCCGGCGAAGAGACAGGGGCGCTGGGGCACCCAGGCGATCTGGCGCCGCCAGCTCTCCGGGTCCAGCGTGGCCAGGTCGCGTCCTCCGATCAGTACCCGGCCCTCGTCCGGCGCCGCGAAGCCCAGCACGGCGTTCAGCAGCGTCGACTTCCCGGCACCGCTGGGGCCCACGACGGCGACCGTCTCCCCCGGGCGGATCTCGAACGAGGTCCGGGCGAGGGACGGTTCGCTGCGCCCGGGGTGGCGGACCACCAGCCCGTCCAGCGTGAGCGCGGCGCTCCGGGCATCGGGGGCCGGTGAACCGCCGGTGTTCGAGGGCTCGCGCTCCAGCACCGCGAAGACCTCGTCCGCCGCCGCCAGCCCCTCCGCCGCCGCGTGGTACTGCGCGCCCACCTGCCGCAGCGGCAGATACGCCTCGGGGGCGAGCACCAGCACCACCAGCCCGGTGAAGAGGTCCATCTCGCCGTGCACCAGCCGCATTCCGATGTCGACCGCGACCAGGGCGACCGACACGGTGGAAAGCAGTTCCAGGGCCAGGGAGGACAGAAAGGCCAGCCGCAGCGTCTTGAGCGTGGCCCGCCGGTAGTCGGCCGTGATCGCGCGGATCGAGGCGGCCTGGGCCTTCGCCCGGCCGAAGACCTTGAGGGTCGGCAGGCCGGCGACGACATCGAGGAAGTGCCCGGACAGCCGGGACAGCAGCCGCCACTGGCGGTCCATCCGGGACTGGGTGGCCCAGCCGATGAGCATCATGAACAGCGGGATCAGCGGCAGCGTGGCGACGATGATCAACGCGGAGATCCAGTCCGCGGTGACGATCCGGGCGAGCACCGCCACCGGCACCACCACGGCCAGCCCCAACTGCGGCAGATAGCGCGCGAAGTAGTCGTCCAGCGCGTCGATGCCCCGGGTGGCGAGGGTGGTGAGCTCACCGGTCCGCTGGGAGTCCAGCCAGCTCGGTCCCAGCCGCACGGCGCGCTCCACCAGCCGCAGCCGCAGCTCGGACTTGACCGCCGCACCGGCCCGATGGGCGGCCAGCTCGGTCAGCCAGGAGACGACCGCCCGGCCGGCGGCGACCAGCGCCAGCAGCCCCAGCGGGAGCGTCAGCGCCCCCACGTCCTCGCCCCGCTGGAAGGCGCCCACCACAATCTCGGCGATCAGCATCGCCTGCGCGATGACCAGGCCCGCTCCGGCCAGGCCCAGCGCCACGGAGGCGACGAGGAAGAACCGGGTGGCCCGTGCGTACCGCAGTAGCCGGGGATCGATTGGTTTCACGTGAAACACACCACCCGAAGCGTCAGTGGGCGGCGGGGATGTGCCGGGTACCGATGCGCTTACGGAAGACCCAGTACGTCCACGCCTGGTAGGCCATGATCAGCGGCATCATGATCGCCCCGACCCACGTCATGATCTTGAGCGTATAGGGGCTGGAGGCGGCGTTCGCCGCTGTCAGGCTCCACTTCGGGTCCAGCGAGGAGGGCATGACGTCGGGGAAGAGGGCGAGGAAGAGCATCGCTACGGCCGCCGCGATGGCCACCCCGGACAGCCCGAACGCCCACCCCTCACGCCCCCGTCGGTTCATGACCAGCGCCACGGCCAGCGCCGGCACGGCGATGACGACCGCCACCAGACTGCGGGCGTTCCCACTGTCGCTCTGCGTCCAGACCAGGAACGGCACCGCGACCACGACGGTGGCCAGTCCGAGCCCGGTCGCATACCGCCGTGCCCTCGTCCGGATGTCCCCGGAGGTCTTGAGCGCGGCGAAGACGGCGCCGTGGAAGGTGAACAGCGCCAGCGTGACCGCCCCGCCCAGCAGGGCGTACGGCGTGATCAGGTCCGTCAGACCGCCCGCATAGTTCCCGTCCCGGCCGATCGGCACCCCGTGCACCAGATTGGCGAAGATCGCGCCCCAGAGGAACGCGGGCAGCAGCGAGCACCAGAAGATCGCATGCTCCCAGTTGCGCTGCCAGCGGTCCTCGGGGCGCTTGTGCCGGTACTCGAAGGCGACACCGCGCACGATCAGGCAGACCAGGATGGCCAGCAGCGGCAGATAGAAGCCGCTGAAGAGCGTCGCGTACCAGTCGGGGAAGGCGGCGAAGGTCGCCCCGGCCGCCGTGATCAACCAGACCTCATTGCCGTCCCACACCGGCCCGATCGTGTTGATCAGGACCCGGCGCTCGGTGCGGTCGCGGGCGAGCAGCTTGGTCAGCACGCCGATGCCGAAGTCGAAGCCCTCCAGGAAGAAGTAGCCCGTCCACAGGAAGGCGATCAGCAGAAACCAGAAGTCGTGAAGGTTCATGATCCTCTCCGGCCGTCAGTACGCGAAGGTCAGCGGCTTGTCGGCGTCCTCGTCCTCGGCGGCTGCCCCGCCGTCCGGACTGCCCGGACCGCCCGGACCGCCCGAGGGCAGCCGCAGCTTCGGGTCCTTGGCGGGCGGCTTCTCGTCGGTGTCCGGTCCGGCCTTGGCGTACTTGGTCAGCAGCCGCACCTCGATCACCGCGAGCACCCCGTACAGCAGCGTGAAGACGCCGAGGGAGATCAGCACCTCGGTCTGGCTGACCCCGGGGGAGACCGCGTCGGCGGTCTTCATCAGCCCGTAGACCACCCAGGGCTGCCGGCCCATCTCGGTGAAGATCCAGCCGAAGGAGTTGGCGATCAGCGGGAAGCCCATGGTGAGGATGCCGATCCGCCAGGACCAGGTGGACAGCAGCGGGCTCATCTCGCGCTTCTTGGTGAGCATGAGCCGGGGCACCTCGTCCTCGCCGGTACGGAAGGCGGGTGCCAGCCACCGCTTGCGCCGGGTCGTCCACAGCCCGATCAGCCCGGCGACGAACGAGGTCATACCGAAGCCGATCATCAGCCGGAAGCCCCAGAAGGTCATGAAGATGCTGGGGATGTAGTCATCGGGCTGACCGCCGTAGGCGTCGGCCTCCCGCTGGGCGATGTCATTGATCCCGGGGACGGCGTCGGTGAAGTTGCTGTGCGCCAGGAAGGAGAGCGCGGCGGGGACCTCCAGCTCGACGCTGTTGTGGCCCTTGCTGACATCGCCGACGGCGAAGATCGAGAAGGGGGCGGGCGCCTGGGTCTCCCACAGCGCCTCGGCCGCCGCCATCTTCATCGGCTGCTGCTCGAACATCACCTTGCCGAGCTGGTCACCGCTGAGCGCCGTGCCGATCCCCGCAATGACCGCGACGACCAGGCCCACCCGCAGCGAGGCCCGCATCGCCCCGATCTGCTTCTTGCGCTGCTCGCCCAGCTCCTCGCCGCGCTCCCGGCGACGCTTGGCCCGCAGCAGATGGAAGGAGGAGATGCCGATGATGAAGGCGGCACCGGTGAGGAAGGCCGCGGTCAGGGTGTGGAAGACCACGACGAGGGTGGTGTTCTGCGTCAGCACCGCCCAGATGTCGGTGAGCTGGGCCTTTCCGGTGGCCTTGTCGATGGTGTAGCCGGTCGGGTGCTGCATCCAGGAGTTGGCGGCCAGGATGAAGTACGACGAGAGGATCGTGCCGATCGAGACGATCCAGATGCAGGCGCAGTGGATCTTCTTGGGCAGCTTGTCCCAGCCGAAGATCCACAGACCTATGAAGGTGGACTCGAAGAAGAAGGCCAGCAGGGCCTCCATCGCGAGCGGGGCACCGAAGACATCACCGACGAAGCGGGAGTAGTCCGACCAGTTCATGCCGAACTGGAACTCCTGCACGATGCCGGTGACCACACCCATCGCGATATTGATCAAGAAGAGCTTGCCCCAGAACTTGGTGGCGTGGAAGTACTTCTCCTTGCCCGTGCGGACCCAGGCGGTCTCCAGACCCGCCGTGATCGCGGCGAGGGAGATCGTCAGTGGCACGAAGAGGAAGTGGTAGACGGTTGTGATGCCGAACTGCCATCGGGCCAGCGTCTCCGGCGCCAGAGCCAGATTCACCTGAATCTCTCCTTACGGTCGTGCCTGCCCGCGAACGAGCTTGTGAACGTATTCACATTCACAAGCAATGATACGCACATGGCTTCGCCCCCTCCCACAGGGGGTGGGAGGGGGCGAATGGGGCACGTCTGGGTATGCTGCGCACCTTACGGAGGGGCCGATGGGCCCCTTGCGCGCCCAAGGGGCTCAGGCCGGGCTCAGAGCTCCTTGCGGAACTCCTCCGCGGTCCGCAGGAAGATCTCGTTCGCCTCGCGCTCGCCGATCGTCACCCGCACCCCCTCACCCGCGAACGGACGGACCACCACGCCCGCCGCCTCGCACGCCGCCGCGAAGTCGAGCGTCCGCTCCCCCAGCCGCAGCCAGACGAAGTTCGCCCGGCAGTCCGGGACCGTCCACCCCTGGGCGGTCAGCGCCTCCCACACCCGGGCCCGCTCGGTGACCAGCGCGTCCACCCGCTCCCGCAGCGCGTCCTCGCTGCGCAGCGAGGCCACCGCCGCGTCCTGGGCGAGCTGGCTGACGCCGAACGGCACCGCCGTCTTGCGCAGCGCCGCCGCCACCGGCTCATGGGCGATCGCGAAGCCGACCCGCAGCCCGGCCAGGCCGTACGCCTTGGAGAAGGTGCGCAGCACACAGACGTTCGGCCGGTCGCGGTAGAGGTCGACGCCGTTGGGGACCCGCTCGTCCCGGATGAACTCGACGTACGCCTCGTCCAGCACCACCAGCACATCGGACGGCACCCGGTCCAGGAACCGCTCCAGCTCGGCCCGGCGCACGACGGTGCTGGTCGGATTGTTGGGGTTACAGACGAAAATCAGCCGGGTGCGGTCGGTGATCGCATCGGCCATCGCGTCCAGATCGTGGACCTCGGCATCGGTCAGCGGAACCTGCACCGAGGTCGCGCCCGCGATCTGAGTGATGATCGGATATGCCTCGAAGGACCGCCAGGCGTAGATCACCTCATCGCCCGGCCCCGCCGTGGACTGGACCAGCTGCTGGGCCATGCCGACCGAACCGGTCCCGGTGGCCAGATGCTCCAGCGGCACATCGAAGCGCTCCGCGAGCTCCGCGATCAGCGCGGTGCAGGCGAGGTCCGGGTAGCGGTTCAAGGACGCGGCGGCGTCCGCCACGGTCTCCAGCACCCCGGCCAGCGGCGGATAGGGGTTCTCGTTGGAGGACAGCTTGAAGGCCCGGGGACCCCCCGTGGCGGCCGGCTTGCCGGGCTTGTACGTCGGAATGCCGTCCAGCGCGGCACGCAGCTTGGGGCTCTTCTCGGTCACCGACAGTCCTCCTCGACCCATCCTGTCCCGGACCGTGCACAGCGTTCGCACACGGCAATACTGCACACCTTATGAGGATTCCCCCGTCTCGCGTACCCGCCGGGCGCCGCCGCGTACCCGCCCCCGGCGCCCGCGTACCCACCGGGGGGAGCGCCCCGCTTTTCCGCGCGCGCCGGTGGCGAGCGCCGTGGCGCGCATCACCCGTGCAGGTGAGTTGAGACCTCTTCGAGACATGTATCAATCAGCAGGCGTGGATATGCCAGGGGCGATCAGAGGCCCGGTGGATCCCCCAACTGGCTTCACTTCCAAGGGAATTGAGGGGGGCGTTCATGCAGAAACGTGCCTTCCGAATACCGATGGCGGAATCGCGCAACCCTCCCACCCGAGCCCTACTATCGGCTGGCCATGACAGCAGCAGGGAAGCACCAGGTGAGCCGGTCGGCCGGCCGCCGGTTAGGGCGGGCGGGCATCCGGGACGTGGCCGCCGCCGCCGGGGTCTCGATCACGACCGTCTCCGACGCGCTCAACGGCAAGGGCCGGCTCCCGGAGGCCACCCGCCGCCATGTCCGCGAGGTCGCCGAGCGGCTGGGCTACCGCCCGTCCGCAGCGGCCCGCACCCTCCGTACCGGCAAGTCCGGCCTCATCGGCCTGACCGTGACCACGTACGGGGATGAACCTTTCACCTTCACCGAGTTCGCCTACTTCGCCGAGATGGCGCGAGCCGCCACCTCCGCCGCGCTGGCCCGCGGCTACGCCCTCGTCATCCTCCCCGCCACCTCCCGCCACGACGTGTGGTCCAACGTCGCCCTCGACGGCACCGTGGTGATCGACCCCTCCGACCACGATCCGGTCGTCACCGAGCTCTTACGCCAGGGCATCCCCGTCGTCAGCGACGGCCGCCCGGCCGGCGCCCTTCCCGTCACCGCCTGGGTCGACAACGACCACGAGGCGGCGGTGCTCGGACTGCTCGACCATCTCGCCGAGGCCGGCGCCCGCCGGATCGGACTGCTCACCGGGACGTCCACCGACACCTACACCCGACTGTCCACCACGGCGTATCTGCGGTGGTGCGAACGCGTGGGACAGGATCCGGTCTATGAGGCGTACCCGGCCCACGACCCTTGTGCCGGTGCCGTCGCCGCCGACCGGCTGCTCGCCCGCCCCGACCGCCCCGACGCGGTCTACGGCCTCTTCGACCCCAACGGCACCGATCTGCTCGCCGCCGCCCGCCGCTACGGCTTGCGTGTCCCGGACGATCTGCTGCTGGTGTGCTGCAGCGAATCGACCGTCTATCGCACCACCGAGCCGCCCATCACGACCCTCTCACTCAAACCCCGCCGGATCGGCACGGCGGTCGTACAGTTGCTCATCGACGCCATCGAGGGCCTTGATACCGACCACCCCGTCGAGCAGGTCATACCCACCGAATTGATCGTGCGGACGTCGTCACAGCGCCGTCCGCCGCGTACGACGGTCAGCGCCCCGCGCAGCCGTGCCGGAGGCTGATCTGAGGGCGACTCAAGGATGACCGGAGGAGGACCTGAGACCAATGGGCTTCCCCTACCGGGCCAATCCGGGATAAAAGTCCGACCAAGCAGGAGTGAGCACCGATTGACGGCACCCTGGTGCGTCACAAGCCCTCACGGTCATTCCTATGATGGGCGGACGACACCGCGGACCGCCGTCGACCAGGCAAGGTCCACAAGGTGGGACGGCGGCGTGATGGTGGAGGGGTCGATGACTCAGGGGGCCGGTCTGGAAGCCACGGCAGGGACTACGGCTGCGATCCCACCCGTGCCCGCGTACGGGGCGCCCGCCCCGTCCACCACGTATGGGGCGCCCGCCTCGCCCATGCCCGCGTACGGGGCGTTCACCCCGCCCAGCATGGTCGCGCCGGGAGCCGTACCGCCCGGGCCCGCGGCGCCGGGCCCCGCCGCGCCCGTGCCGCCGCCCGCGCCCGCACCTGGGGCGCCGGCTCCAGGGGTGCCCGCGCCGGGGGCGCCGGCTCCCGAGGCGCCCGCGCCCGCCCCGCCGCCGCCCGCCGAGTACACCCCGACCGAGCGACTCCCGGTCCTGGGCCCCGGGCACACCATCCCGGACACACCGCTCGTCCCGGCGCAGGACCGCCCCACCGTCGCGCTCACCTCGGTGCCCGAGCCCGAGCACGGTCCGCTCGCCGAGGACGAGGGGCCCGGCCCGCTGTACGTCGTGGGCGATGTCCACGGCTACCACGACGAGCTGCGCGAGGCGCTCGCCGCCGAGGGCCTGATCGACCCCAAGGGCAACTGGGCCGCGGGCAACGCCCGGTTGTGGTTCCTCGGCGACTTCACCGACCGCGGCCCGGACGGCATCGGCGTCATCGACCTGGTCATGCAGCTCTCCGCCGAGGCCGCGGCCGCGGGCGGCTACTGCAAGGCGCTGATGGGCAATCACGAGCTGCTGCTGATCGGCGCCAAGCGGTTCGGCGACACGCCCGTCAACTCCGGTGCCGGAACCGCCTCCTTCCAGGCCGCCTGGCTGCTCAACGGCGGCCAGCGCAGCGACATGGAGCGGCTCGAGGACCACCACCTCCAGTGGATGTCCCGGCTGGACGCGATGGCGGAGGAGGACGGGCACCTGCTGGTCCACTCCGACACCACCGCCTATCTGGACTACGGCGACTCGATCGAGGCCGTCAACGACACCGTCACCGAGACGCTGCAGCGCAGCGACGCCGACGAGTGCTGGGACCTGTTCCGCAAACTCACCAAGCGGTTCGCCTTCCGGGACGAGGACGCCGGGCCCATGGCGGCCCGCGAATTGCTCGACACCTACGGCGGGGAGCGCATCGTCCACGGCCACAGCCCCATCCCGTATCTGCTCGGCGAGGTCGGCTCCGAGGACGGCGAGGACGGCGGCACACCCGCGGTCGAGGGCCCGCATGTCTACGCGGACAATCTCGCCGTGGCCATGGACGGCGGCGTCACCATGGCCGGAAAACTGCTGGTCGTCCAACTTCCCCTGACTTACTGAGGATTCAGCGGACGCTGCCCGGGGCAGATAGAGAGCTTCACCGGCGGGGGAGCAATTCGCGAAACTTGCTGTCACCCCGCGCCGGATCGGCTCTACCATCGGCTTATCCGTCGCAGGCTCTCCTCCGTTTCCGCCCGACTGCCCGGCACAAGCCGGCGTCACGGCCCTACGGAGCATCGGGGGATGCACCATGAAAAGCGCTCCGCACCTGCTGACCGAGGACCGCCCGGAGTTCGAGCGGGTTCTCGACGAGGCACTGCGCACCGCCGACCGTCGCCCGGACCTCACGGGTGCCGGGCAGCGGCTGACTGCCGAGCAGTTGCGCACGATGGCGCTCGGCGCCTCGGCCGCGATAGCGGCATGCGCGGCCGCCGAATATCAGGACTACCGCGAAACTCGCGCCAAACTGCGCGAGCCCGCACCGCTCTTCCCGCTCGCCGGGGACGTGAGCGAGCGCGAGCACCCGGACGGCACGGTGGGGCTCGCCGGCGCGATGCAGGACGCCGCGGGAGCCGGGCTCGTCGCCATGCTCGCGGTGCTGGCGCCGGTGCTCGCAGGAACCGCCGCGATCATTTTCCTCATCGTCGGTTACGTCCTCAACGTCCTCGACCCGGCCCCCTCCATCGCCCAGCCGATGGTCACCGCGGGCTGGTTCTTCGCCGCGCTGACCGCCGCGGGCATCCTCATCGCCGCCGTCGGGCTGCTCCTGACCGCGCTGCGCAACGGCTCCAGCGCGATCCGGGGCGAGGCGCGCAGCGAGCAGCTCGAGGAGGTGGACCGCGCCCGAGAGGTCTGGCGTCAGGCCCTGCTGGAGCGCGGCATCCTGCCGTTCCTCCGCGAGGCCCTGGCCAACCCCTCCGCCCCGTCCCCCTCCGCCTACGTCCCGACCAACCCCGAAACGGTCAGCCGCACCCCGCACCTCGGCTACAGCCGCCCCGGCTTCAGCACCGACGGCGAAGGACCCAAGGCCCGCCCTCGCTACAGCAGCCCGGACTTCACCAGCCCCGACTACGGCGGCCCGGAGCACCAGCCGGACTAGCCCGAGTCCGGGGCCGCCCCGGGGTGCGGTCCGGGTCCGCTCCGGGCGCGCGTGGGGGTGCACGTGGGGTCATCCCGGATGGCGGGGAGCGGGCGCCTCGGCAGCATGGCTGACCATGACTTCCTTGACTCGACGTTCCTTCATGGGCGGTTGGGCGGCCGGGACGCTGCTGGCCGTGGCCGGGAGCACCGGCGCCCGCGCGGCGACAGGGACCACCGGATCGACCACCGCGCAAACCCGCGCGCTGACCACCGCATCGGCCGCCGCATCCGACGACGCCGCCCTTCAGGCCGCCATCAACGATCTCTCCCATCCGCCCGCCACCTCCGCGCAACTGCGCGTCGACCGCCGGGGCGACCACTGGTACGGCACGGCGGGGGCGGCGGACCTCGGGAGCGGGCGGGCCGTACGCCCGGACGACCGCTTCCGCGCGGGCAGCGTCACCAAGGCGTTCGTGGCCACCGTGGTCCTTCAACTGTGGGCCGAGCGCCGGGTCGAGCTCAGCGCCCCCATCGGGCGGTACCTCCCGGATCTGCTGCCCTCCGCCTTCTCCCGCCGCATCACCGTGGCCCAGCTCCTCAACCACACCAGCGGACTGCCCGACCATCGAGGGCTGCCGGACGACAGCACTCCGGAGGGCGTCGTGCGGCATCGGTGGGACCGGTGGACACCGCGGGAGTGGGTCGAGACGGTGACCCATGACCCGCTCAAGTTCGATCCGGGGACCACACAGGAGTACCGGGGCATCAACTACGTCCTGCTCGCCCTGATCATCGAAAAGCTGACCGGCCGCCCCTACGGCCAGGCGGTCGAGTCCCGCGTCCTACGCCCGCTGGGCCTGACCCGGACCCTGCTGCCGGGCCAGGACCCCCGCCTCCACGGTCCTCATGTCCACGGCTATCTGCGGATGACCGACGGCTCGCTGCGCGATATCACCGTGTACAACCAGTCCAGCGCCTGGGGCGAAGGCGAGCTGGTCTCGACCCTCGACGACCTGTCCCGCTTTCAGCGAGCCCTGTTCTCCGGCGCCTTGCTGCCACCCCCCGCGCTGGACAAGCTCTTCACCCTGCCCCCGGATTCCGTGCGCATGCTGGACGGCACCCCGGCCCGCTACAGCCTCGGCCTGCAGAAAGCCACGGTCAACGGCGTGACGTTCTGGGGGAAGACCGGCGAGACATACGGCTACCGCACTCGCATGTTCGCCACCCGCGACCAGGGCCTCCGCCTCATCCTCTCGTACGCCCCGACGCCGCTGACCACCGAGGAGGAGATGACCAACCGCGTCGTCGCCGTACTCACCGCGTGAACCACCCCGAGGCCCGTGCTCCGGCCGACCCAAAGGGCGGCACGGAGCACGGACCGACGCTCGAAGGGATGTTTCACGTGAAACGGGCCAACGGGAAGAAGAGGAAAGCGCCCGCGCCAGCTGTACGGCAGCGACGTGCGGCCCATATCCGTGGTCCGCGCCAGGCGAGGCCGGACCCCGGATCCCAGGCCCGGGGGCCAGGGGCCCCGAGCACCAGCCGGATGAGCACTGGCGAGCGGTGGGCCCTCGGATCGATCAATTACCCACCGATCGAGGGAACTTCCGCCTACTCGGGGGAATTGATGAGCGGAGGCGGACAAGCGGGAGCTGAGGCTCAGGACGGAGGACCTGTTCGCACAGTGGAAGGACCGGCTGAGCATCACCGAGGACGTATGGGCGGTGGCCGTCTACGTCCTCCCCACGCTGGCCGAATCCGGACAGATCGGCCACTCGCTGGAGACGCTCTCGGCCAAGACGGGGCTCACTCGGCAGCGGGTGCACGCCTGTCTGGGGTTCCTTCCAGAAGCACCGCTGCATCCGTCAGAACGGGCTGACGGACAGCGGACATCCGATCTACGTGGCTGAGCTTCCGCCCGCGTAGCGGCACGCTGAGGGTCCGAAGTCGCAAATCGAAGTTGCGGCTTCGGACCCGTCCCGCAGCGTATCGCCTGTTTCACTCCGCAGGCCGCTCTGCCGGGCTTCACCGGCGATCTCGGCCTACGCGTCCGCGCCTCAGTCCGCGATCGGCAGATAGACGCGGTTGCCCGCCTCGGCGAACTCCTTGGACTTCTGGGCCATACCGGCCTCCGCCTCCGCCGCGTCCATCGCGCCGCCGTGTTCGCGGCGGATGTCCTGGGAGATCTTCATCGAGTAGAGCATTGTTAGAACCTCCACATGCGCTACCGTCGTTCCAGCAGCCCGTTCAACGGACCGAGGGGGAACACGGTGAGCAAGCGGGAAGAGGTCGTCAGCAAGCTGCGGGGTGTACCCGAAGGGGCGCCGTCCGTCGAGGAAGTACGCGCCATGCTGGCCGCCGACCCCGAGTTAAAGTGCGTGGTCTGCTACGCGCGGATCTCGTTCGACGGCCGAGTGAAGGACGCCCACGGCATCGAGGACCAGCACCGGGACATGGCCGAGAGCGCCCGCAGGTTCGGGTGGCTGATCGTCTACCGCTACACGGACAACGACAAGAGCGCCAGCAAGGAGAGCGTCGTTCGCGACGACTTCGAACAGTTGCTCGCCGACCTTGCGGCAGGAGCGACGCCAGAGGGGCACCCGATCCACGGCGTCATGGCCGTGAACGACGATCGCTTGTACCGGCGCCCGAGCGACTGGGAACGGTACCTGAAGGCGTTCACCTCACACGAGGGCCGCGTCTACCACGACTCCAACGGCATCCAGGACCTGTACGCCGAAGGGTTCGAGATCAAGGGACTTGTCGGAGTCGCCATGTCCCTCAGCGAGACGAGGAAGAAACAGCGCCGAAGCCGGAACAGCCACCGAAGCCGGGCGATCCGTGGACAGGCCGTTGCGGCGTGGCGTCCCTTCGGGTGGGAGGACGACAAGGTCACCTTACGCCAGGAGGAAGCCGACGCGATCCGGAAGGCTGTGCACGACGTAATCGCGGGTGCCTCAGTCTCGGAGATCACGCGCCAGTGGAAGGAAGCCGGGTTCATCACGAGCCGGGGCAATCCCTTCCAGTACCAGACCGTCAAGCAGGTCTTGATGAACGCACGGCTCTGTGGATACCGCGAGATCAAGAGTGAGCTTGTGCGCGACGGCGATGAACAGCCGATCGTGGGCGAGTGGGACGCGATCATCACGCCGAAGCAGTGGTTTGCCGTCACGGCCAAGATCAGGGAGCGCGGTGGCGGAACTGGCATGCCACGCGGTGGCTTGGTCCACAAGTACCTGCTGACCGGCATCCTGCGCTGCGGCAGCGTGTTGGAAGACGGCACGGTCTGCAACAACAAGATGATCGGACTCAAGGCGAACGACTGGCTCAAGTACGAGCACGCCTACATGTGCAAGAAGACCGTGGACGGTGGCTGCAACAAGACCTACAAGCGTGGTGACAAGACAGACGACGTGATCGAGAAGCTGGTGATCGCCAAGCTGGAACGGGACGCCGCGACCAAGGCCCAGGAAGTACCGGACTGGGACAAGGTCGATGCGCTGGAACGCGCGCTAAAGAGTCGCAAGGAGCTTGAACGTCGCTGGCACGATGACGAGGACACGGACATCGATGATGAGGCGTTCTTCCGGAACCTCCCTGTCCTCGAACGGCGGATCAAGGAGCTGCGCGCCGACGAGAAGGCGCACGAGGCTATGAAAGCGGAGGCCGAAGAGGCCACGGACGACGTCAGGAAGTCGTGGAAGTCGAAGACACTCACGCAGAAGCGTGACGCGATCAAGAAGGTCTTGAGTGCCGTGATCGCCGTACCGGGCGGGAAGGGCAACAAGACCTTCGATCCGGATCTGCTCAAGCCTGTGTGGCGGACCTCCGAATGAGCTGAAGTCCGAGGATCTCCCCCACGCTCCGTAGCTGATCGTCGGAGAGTGGGGGAGACTCGCGAAGCTGTCGGTCGATCCACGCGCGTACTGCCGCCTGTTCCCTATCCGCCCTGCTCGGCTTCCTCGGAGGAGTGCTCAGACAGCATCACCCCCAGACCGAAGGAATTCGAGAGCGGCAGCGCGGTTCTGGGCGATGTCCTCGGCGATTCCGGCAGCGACGAGTGCAGCACCGGATGTGTGGCCGGAGCCGACGTAGCGCCAGTTCCGTTCGGTGACCGCCGCGGGGATGTCGGCGTGACCCATGTGGTTGGCGCGTTCAGCGCGGAGTGCCGCGTACGTCGTGGAGTAGGCGTGGGACTTGGTGAGGATGTGGCCCCGGTAGCCGAGCGTGTGAGCCCAGGCGCGTAGGCGGAGGGGTTCCAGTTCGGGGAGGCTGCCGAGGCGCCAGCAGGCATGCATGAGGGTGCGCACGTGTGCCGACACGGGGGCCGCCGCGATGTCGTCTGGACTGGTGATCTGGTGGTCGAGTCCGGCCCCGGTGTCGGTGGCGCCCTTGGTGACGTACTTGGCGACGTAGGCGGCTACCGCGTCGTCGGCCAGGCCCTCACCGTCGCCGAAGGCGCGGAGCGGCCGGGCGTCGAGTTCGGCGCCCCAGCGCAGTTCGTGTTCCCCCAGGGCCGCGCTGTAGGGCGTGGCGAGGCGTACGGCCGCAGCGGCGGTCCGGACCACGGGCGTGAGCACGTCGGCCGTTGCCCAGGCCGGGGGCGGATCATCCGGCCCGCGTGCGCCGTCAAGCCGCACCACAGCGTGGACGTGCACGGCCGCGCGCCGTTGGTACTCGGCGACTTTGGCGTAGGAGATGCGCAGGCTGCGCCGCAGGCCGGTGCGTGTGCGGCCGACGCGGGCAGCGAGGTGGTTGTAGAGATTGTCCGTGAACGCCTTCCACAGCCGCCCCGCGTACGCGTGCCAGAGCACGTGAGTCGGGTAGTCGTAGCAGTCGGGGCACAGCGGCTGGCCGGTGAGCGGGGCGTCTGCGTCGTGGACGGCCGGGCAACCGAGGGGACGGCCGTGTTCACACTCTCCGCCGTCGCGGCGCGGTCGGCAGCGCCGGCCGTCAGTAGTGAGACGGTGGACGGGGCCGAAGCTCGGGGCCGTGAGGGTGAGGAACAGGCGGGGTCGCTCGCGGACGTCCGCCGGTACGGTCTTGCCGCCGACGAGTCCGGCCCGCACGAGGTGGAAGGTGTCGCCTGCGTGGAGGCGGGAGCAGGGGGCGCAGACGGTCGCGCGGCGGTTGCGGCAGCGGATCAGGAGCCGTTCGCCAGGCTCGTTGCGGGTGTCGTAGTGGTGCAGTACCTCACCCGTTGCCGTGTCGCGGGTGGTGGTGGAGCCGGTGAGGTGGATCGGGTGGGCGCAGCCGCCGGTAGCGGTGATCTGCTCTACCCAGCGGCCGAAGCGGGGGTCTTGGACGAGGCGGATCAGGTCTTGGTCAACTTCGGAGAGCTGACGCAGGCGCGCCGCACGGTCGAGCACGGCGCGCCTGTCAGCCGAGGTGGTCTCGGCGGTGATGGTGGGGACCTCCCAGGGTGGGCCGCCGCAGCGGCACGGATGGATGCGGTTGGGTGGGTGTCGTCCATGGCGATCACCTTCCGTTCGTGAGCGGCTCGGGGTGTGGGTTAGCGGATAGTGCCGGTGCCCCGGCAGCAGCGGCAGCGCCGCCGGTGTCCGGTGCGGGTCCTGCGGTAGCGCTCCCCCTTACAGACGGGGCAGCGGACACGACGCATGGTCATCTGGTGGGGCCTCCCGGGGTGGTCTAGCCGTTGTGGGTGAAGCCGGACAGGAGCCAGTTCACGAGGCCATCTGCGGTGAAGATGACGGGGGTCTGGCCCAGGTACATGCCGAACAGGCCGATCAACAGCGCTTCCCACCACCGCACCTCACGGGAGCGGACCAGGAGCACGGTGGCGAGCCCGAACAGCAGCGCCAGAGGAAGAGCGGCAGCCTCGCTCATGCGCCCTCACCCCTGTCCAGGTCTTCCAGCGCGCGGGTGACCCCGGGCAGGCGGAAGGCCAGGCCCGCGTATTCGGCCGCCGTGACTTGGGCGGCGGCGGGGGTGGTCAGGTGGGACCGCCCGCGCATCCAGCCGCCCGTATCGCCGGTGGTCACGGCGACGCCCGGTTCGGCCTCACCGATGGACTGCGCCACCGCCACGGCATCCTTGTTCAGATCACCCAGGGCCATCTCAGCCGTTCCCGGATCGTTGACGCGATGGCAGACACGGCCGCTCAGCTGAGCCCGCAGCGCCGTCACCCCCGGTCCGAGATCGGAGCCGACCCGTTGCCCGGCCACGATCAGATGCACCCCGAGCGCCGCCCCGAGTTGCGCCAGGCGGAGCAGGTACGTCGAGCACTGCTCAGCCTCCGCCCGCTGCTCTCTGGCTCCGTTGGTGAGGTAGAGCTCGGCGATCTCGTCCACGACGACGACCACGGGCACCGGGCGTTCCTTCTCCGGCAGCTCCCATATGGAGCGCGCCTGGGCCGCACGGCACGTGCGCATCCGGTCCTGGACATCGACCACCAGTGCCCCGAGCACGGCGACCGCTTCACTGCGGCAGGTGGCCAGGGCCGAGAGCCGCTGTCCGAACAGACCCAGTTCCATGCCGCCTTTGCAGTCGATGCCGACGATGGCGACGGGTTGCGGTGCGAGTTCGGTGATCAGCCGGGCGATCAGGGTGGACTTGCCCGTCCGGGTTGCGCCGACGATCAGCCAGTGCGGCACCCGGCGGAAGTCGATCACCCACGCGCCACCGGTCTCCAGCGCGCCGACCACCGCCGACAGCAACGACCCAGGCACCTCCCCCGTGGGCTGCTCGGGGTGTTCCAGCGGATCAGCCGCCGTCGCGGTGATCTGGACGATGCCGCGTTCGGGCGAGACGACCCGCACCGCGTGCACCCGCCAGGCGTGCGCTAACGCCTCAGCCGCCGCCAGGAACGGCGCCGGAGTCTGCCCCGGATGCAGCCGCACCCGCACCGACAGCCCGTTCGGCATCGGCCGGGGGATGGAGCAGCGCGGGGCATGGGTACGCAGGGGGTCCCCCTTGACCGCCAGGTCGCCCAGCAGGCGCCGGTTGGGCTTGTGGGAGACGGTGAGGTCATTGAGGTGAGCGACCTTGCGCCAGGTGACCAGCACCCGCAGCGCGGTACGCGGGTACCCGGTCACGTACCAGCGCCAGTGAGGCCACCGCTCCGGCAGACGGGTGGCGAAGACGAGCGTCCAGGCCAGCGCCACCAGCACGGCAGGGAGGAGAAGCTGACTCATCAGGCACCACCACCCTTGCCCGCCGGGGCCGTTGTCGATGAGGCCGGTACGGGGGTGATGGCAGCGGCGCGGAAGCTGATGCCGTGACGGTCGCCCATGGCCCAGGCGAACGCCTCCAGGCCCGTCACCCGCACCTCCGAGCCCTCTACAACGCCTTTGGGTTCTCCGGGGACGGCGATTTCGATCACCGAGACGCGCCGCCCGTCCTGCCGCACGGTCACGGCGACGGTGTAGACCGTGTTGCCGTCCCGGTCCTTCTTGACCTCCTTGCTCTCAAAGTCCGCGATCTTCGGTTCGGGCCCGACGGCGCACCGCAGTACGCCGAGTCGGGTGGTGTCCACAGGTATGGACTGCATGGGTTGTGGGCCTCCTTGGCCAGCCAGACGCCACACGTTACGTGACGTCACTCGTGCTTACGAGTCCCCAACTATGCCTGCCTTGACGACAGGAGGCAAGTACTTATGCTTACGAGTGACATCAGTTCACGTCAGAACCGCAGACGACAGGTGACGAGGAGAGCCCGGCATGGGAGAGATCCAACGGCCCGGAGCGCTGTATCAGCAGGTCGCGGCCGAGATCCGCAGCGGTATCGCAGCAGGCGAGTACAAGCCCGGGAGCCCGCTCCCCTCAGAGGCCCAGCTCATCGAGCGCTACAAGGTCAGCCGCCCCACCGTCCGCAAAGCCATCGCGGCACTCCGCGCGGAAGGGCTCATCGAAGTCATCCACGGCAAGGGCAGCTATGTGCGTGCCCTGCCCGCCCCGGCGGTCACCATCGAGCGCACCATCACCCGCAGCGGCACAACCTTCCGCACCGGCCACCACGCATGGGAGCAGGCCGAGCCTCCGGCCATCTACCGCACCGCGACGACCGCTATCACGGGCCCACTGCTCGGACTCGACGAGGGGGAAGCGCTGTTCGGCGTTGACCGGCTGCTGGCCGACCCCGACACCGGAACCCGCGCCCTGCACAGCGTGCTGATCCCGTTCGCCACCGCCGACGAGGTCGAGCAGCTGGCAGAGGCGCCGGATGCCGAGCCGGAACAGATCTACGCTCTCCTCACCGCTGCCGGACACAAGCTCACCTGGCACGAGACCGTGAGCGCCCGCATGCCGCTACCCGACGAGCGCAGCACGCTGGACATCCCCGACGCGACCCCGATCCTCTACACCGTCCGCGTCACCCACGGCGCCGAGCAGCGCCCGCTGATCCTCGAAGAGCTCCGCGCCAGCGCCGACCGCGCCCAAGTCGCCTACCGCATCACCGCCGACAGCCCCCGCCAACTCCACGCCGTCTGAGCCTCCGAACGGCGAGGTGTCGAAACCTGTCTTCACTTACTCAAGGGCGCGCCTGCGGCGCGCCGGGCGGTCCGGCCGCCCCGCCGGGCTGCGGCCTGTCGGCCGGTCCCGTCGGGCGCCCACCGCCCACGCTGGCCAGCGCACCCGTGATCGCTCGCCGGGGAGCCGACCGCCGTTCGGGGCGGGGGCGTTGTGGCTGGGGCCGACGGCCTACGCGGCTTTTAGGCAGCCACCACGGGGCGAGCCTCTAAGAACAGGGGGCCGATCGGTCGCAAACGCGGGCAGGATCACAGACCCGCCCGATTCGCCGGGCCAGCGTAAGGCCCCCTGTTCTCTCGCCCCGTGGCAGCTCCCGCCCAAAAGCCGCTACGGCCGGCGGCGTGCCCACAGCGCGCCACTCAGGCACCGCACGCCCGCCACCGGCCACCCCAGTCACCCCGCCCTGCCCAACCGGGCCACCGCCACCCGCGCCAGCAACGCCACCTCACGCGCCGACCCCGGAGACAACTCAAGCCGCACCACCCCGCCCCCGTCCGGGCCCGAACCGGCACGCAGCCGCACCCCCGCCGACTCCACGCCGACGAGGCTCAGCGCATCGCCCAGCTCGGCCGCAGCCTCCCGCGCGTCCCGCCAGCCGCTCAGGTAGTCCACTCCGCGCACCCATATCCCCGCCTCCAGGTCCGCCGCCTCACCCTCGAACCTGTCGTCCCCAAGGCCGCACATTGGTCAAGTCCCCTTCTCTGCAAGCCAACTGACAGTCAACGACCGGGCCACGTCGAGCGGGAGCACGACGACGACCCCGGTACCATCGGCACCGGGGTTCATCGATCCCCAGCCGGACCACCCCGAGCTGTCCAGGCGGAGGGGTGGTCCGGTGATGCTTCTTCAGTTGTTGCGCGTGATTCCGTCCGAACCGACCTCAGTACCTCTGTCGGCCACCCGGGTAGCGCACCGGCTTTCGGCACTCCGGCGCGTCCTCGGGCGCGGGCTCGCCGCCGAGCGCGTAACACAAGGCGGCATGCAACTGCTCCGCCTCCGCCACCGTCAGCACAAGCGGCGCAAGCGTGAGGTGTTTTCCGCAGCGGGCCACCGCCAGAGGCAGCACAAGATTGCCGTCCTTTTCACGGCGCAGGCCCCGCCCCGGCACGGGATAGACGTGCCACTCCTTCGAGGTCCCGGACAGAGCCCTACTCATTCGGCCTCCCGCCCTCATGCGCAGAAGGGCCATAGGAGCGATCGTGCGGCTCACCGTCAGATAAGGCAGGCAGCCGCCCGCCCCGGCTTTCGGCGACCCTCAGCGTGTCCCGCAGCCCTTCACACAGGCGCTTGACCAAGAACCGCATCTCAACCTCGCCCGCTTGGGGATCAGCAAGCAACATGCCCGCGCGGCCCAGAAGTTCGGATGCAGTGTGGAGTTGTACTGCCTCCATCTCGTCAGCCAGTTGCGACAGCGGACTGTCGCTGTCATCCGTCACCAGGTAACAAGGCCGCCCTGCCGTGTTCGGCCACGGCAGTAAACGAGGCCGCTTATTCATCGCGTGGTCACGTTGCCGGGTTTCCCTCGCGTTCACGACACGGACCGCCATCTCTGATCACACCTGCCGAGACCCTCCCGGCAGGGTGACCCGAGATTGCACCCCAGGTCCCGGCCGTCGCTCCCCCCTCTTGGGGACCCCCCTCGTGGGTACACTCGCGAGACGAGAGGGCACACAGATCAGAACGAAGATCGGACCAGAAGAGACGTAGGTCAATCACGATGGGGAAGTGAGATGACCGAAGCTGCACCGACACCGGCAGCTCTCCCGCCTCATGTACTAGAGCGCGCGGACGTGCGGTCGGCGATCGCCAACCACGACTTCGGCGAAGTCTTCAGACTGGCCAAGCTCCACGGAAACATCAGCTACGCCAAGATCGCCGAGGCCGTCGGCTACAAGCGCGAGCACATCGGCAAGATGGCCCGACCCGAGACCGACGGCAGGGGTGTTCGCCCACGGATCACTCAGTTCCACAAGATCCTCGAAGTGGTGGATGGTCTACGCATCCCCGGTCACCTCGCGGGAGTCGCCCCGCGCCCCTGGGAGCTGGAGCGACCCGCCAGGACCACTCACCTGGAAGATCCAAGCACCCTGATCTCACAGGGTGGCGCTGGTATCTGGGACATCGCGGAGATGCTGCGGCGCACGGAGATGTCCAGCATCAACAGCGCGGCCCTGGAATCGATCGAGGAAGGCATTGACCAACTGGCCCGTGCATACCCCTACGCCGACGCCGACTACCTGCACGACCGCACCCGGAACGGCTTGCAGTACGTCACCAAGCAGCTCGAAGGCCGGATGACCCTCCGCCAGCACCGGGAACTCCTCGTGGACACCGGATGGCTGTTCCTACTGAACGCGTGCGTCCAGTACGACCGGGGCCAGCGCGAGGCCGCCAATCTCAGCAAGGCCGCCGCGCTCCGGATTGGCGAGGAGGCAGGGCACAGCGAGATCAAGGCTTGGGCGTGGGAGATCGAAGCGTGGTTCGCCCTCACCCAGAGCCGTTGGCAGGACATGCTCAACGCCGTCGAGGCCGGGCATGTGGCGGACCAGACGCACTCTGTCGGCGTCCAGCTCTACGCCCACAAGGCACGCGCCGCTGCCCGCATGGGAGACGCCCGACTCGTCCGCCAGTCCCTCGACGCCGGACGCGCCAGGCTGGACCGACTTCCCAGGCCGGACCACCCCGAACATCACTTCATCATCGACCCGGACAAGTGGGACTTCTACGAGATGGACGCCTACCGTCTCCTCGGAGACGACGAGCGCGCCGCCACCCACGCCCGCTCAGTGATCCGCATCAGCACCGGCCCCGACGGCACCGAGATCTCACCCATGCGCGCCGCAGAAGCCCGCCTCACGCTCGGAGTCGCCGCCGCCCGCACGGGCGAGATCGAAGAAGCCATCGGCATGGGCACCACGGCCCTGGAAGCCGACCGCAAGTCCCTCCCGTCCCTGCTTTTAGTCGCCGACGAGCTGGACAGGGAACTACGCGCCAGGTACCCACGCGAAGCCGCGGCACGAGACTTCCACGAACAGATCATGACCATCAAACGCGGCACCGCCAGACCCGAGCTTCCCTTCTGAACCCGATACACATGGTCCGGGCCCCGCATCCTCATGGAGCGGGGCCCGGACCGTGTTGTGCGATCTCGTGGTGGGGCACAGCGAGCGATGGAAGCCGTAGGAAGCCTCCACCGCTCACTGGCACGGGCAGGGGATCAGTCCGCGAGCGGCAAGTACACGCGGTTGCCCGCTGCCGCGAACTCCTTGGACTTCTGGAGCATCCCCGCCTCGATCTCCTCGGGCGTCGCGTCGGCGTCGCCGCCGAACTGCTCTGTGATGCTTCTGCTAATTTTCATCGAGCAGAACCTGGGCCCGCACATCGAGCAGAAGTGCGCCGTCTTGGCCGGTTCCGCCGGGAGGGTTTCGTCGTGGAAGGAGCGGGCCGTGTCCGGGTCCAGGGCCAGGTTGAACTGGTCCTCCCAGCGGAATTCGAAGCGCGCGTCGGAGAGCGCGTCGTCCCATGCCTGGGCGTCCGGATGGCCCTTGGCCAGGTCGGCCGCGTGGGCGGCGATCTTGTAGGTGATCACGCCGGTCTTGACGTCATCGCGGTCCGGCAGGCCCAGGTGCTCCTTGGGCGTGACGTAGCAGAGCATCGCCGTGCCCCACCAGGCGATCATCGCGGCGCCGATGCCCGAGGTGATGTGGTCGTAGGCGGGGGCGATATCGGTGGTGAGGGGGCCCAGGGTGTAGAAGGGGGCCTCCTCGCAGATCTCCTGCTGGAGGTCGACGTTCTCCTTGATCTTGTGCATCGGGACATGGCCCGGGCCCTCGATCATCGTCTGGACGCCGTGTTCCTTGGCGATACGGTTGAGCTCGCCGAGCGTGCGCAACTCCGCGAACTGCGCCTCGTCGTTGGCGTCGGCGATCGACCCCGGGCGCAGTCCGTCGCCCAGTGAGTACGTGACGTCATACGCCGCGAGGATCTCGCACAGCTCCTCGAAGTGCGTGTAGAGGAAGGACTCCTGGTGGTGGGCGAGGCACCATGCCGCCATGATGGAGCCGCCGCGGGAGACGATGCCGGTCTTGCGGCGGGCGGTCAGCGGGACGTACGGCAGCCGGACGCCGGCGTGGACGGTCATGTAGTCGACGCCCTGCTCGGCCTGTTCGATGACCGTGTCCTTGTAGATCTCCCAGGTCAGCTCCTCGGCCCTGCCGTCGACCTTCTCCAGCGCCTGATAGAGCGGCACGGTGCCGATGGGGACCGGGGAGTTGCGCAGCACCCACTCGCGGGTGGTGTGGATGTTGCGGCCGGTCGAGAGGTCCATGACCGTGTCGGCGCCCCAGCGGGTCGCCCAGGTCATCTTCTCGACCTCCTCCTCGATCGAGGAGGTGACGGCGGAGTTGCCGATATTGGCGTTGACCTTCACCAGGAACCGCTTGCCGATGATCATCGGCTCGATCTCCGGGTGGTTGACATTGGCCGGGAGGACGGCGCGGCCCGCCGCGATCTCCTCCCGGACCACCTCGGGGGAGACGTTCTCGCGGATCGCCACGTACTCCATCTCCGCCGTGATCTCGCCCCGCCGCGCATACGCGAGTTGGGTCACGGGGACGCCCGCGCGGCCGCGCCGCGGCTGGCGTGGGCGGCCGGGGAAGACCGCGTCGAGGTTGCGCAGCCCCCCGCGGGGCGAGGTGTGCTTGATCCCGTCGTCCTCGGGGCGGACGGGACGGCCCGCGTACTCCTCCGTGTCGCCGCGGGCGACGATCCAGTTCTGCCGCAGCGGCGCAAGGCCACGGCGGACATCCGTCTCGATGGTGGGGTCGGTGTACGGGCCGGAGGTGTCGTACAGCGTCACGTCCTGGCCGTTGGTGAGGTGCACTCGGCGGACCGGGACGTGAAGGTCCGGGCGCGAACCCGCGACATATCCCTTATGCCAGCCGAATTCGGCGTTCTCGGCGCGCGATGGTGCATCCTGCTGAGTCATGAGACCCACTCCCTACGCCGGCATTACCCGGTAACAGGTTCAGCGGTCGGCGCAGCTGTCAGCGTCAGCGCCCTCTCAGCCCGGTGCTCCGAGCTCCCGCGATTGCAAAGGTTCGTGCCCACGCTAACGGTTTATCCACAGTGCTGAACAGGGGGCCCACTCCTCTTGCGATGATGCGACCGTGACCGCCATCCAGCAGGACCACCCGCCCGAGCAGCCCCGCCCCTCCGATCAGGCGCACGACCAGGGCCATGGCCATTCCCACGGCCACTCCCACGGTCATGGCCCCGCCGCTCCCGTCTCCGCCCGCCTCCGCAAGATCATCGCGGCGGTGCTCATCCCCTTCGCCGTCGCCGTCGTCGCCGGTCTGATCGTGCTCTGGCCGGGCGGCACGCCCGACCACAAGGCGAGCGGCCGCAGCGGTCTCGGCTTCGACCAGCAGACGGTCGCCGGACGGGTGGTGAAGGTCGAGGAGGTGAGCTGCGCCGACGTCAACGCCCAGCCGCAGGCGCCCACCGAGCCCGGCCAGGACAGCGCCGCCCAGAACGGCACCCCCGGGCAGGGCGGGAAGAAGAGCGTCTGCGAGAAGGCCACCATCGAGGTCACCTCGGGCAAGGACAAAGGCCGCACCTTCCCCGAAATCGTCCAGCCCAACGCCTCACGTCAGTTCAGCGCCGGGCAGGAACTGAAGCTGGCGTACGCCCCCAAGGCGCCCAAGGACCTGCAGTACTCCGTGTCCGACGTCGACCGGTCGATGCCGATGGCGCTGCTGGCGGGGCTGTTCGCGCTCGCCGTCGTGGTGGTGGGGCGGCTGCGCGGGGTGTTCGCCCTGGTAGCGCTGGCGATCAGCTTCGGGGTGCTGACGCTGTTCATCCTCCCGGCGATACTCCAGGGTTCCAATCCGCTGGTGGTCGCGGTCGTCGGGGGCAGCGCGATCATGCTTCTCGCGCTCTATATGTGCCATGGGCTGACGGCCCGTACATCGGTCGCCGTGCTCGGCACACTGGTGTCACTGCTGCTGATCGGGGTGCTGGGCTCGCTGTTCATCGCCTGGGCGAGCCTGACCGGGAACACGGACGACCAGACCGGGCTGGTGCACGGCCTCTATCCGAACATCGAGATACGCGGGCTGCTGCTCGCGGGCGTGATCATCGGCTCGCTGGGCGTGCTGGACGATGTGACGGTCACCCAGACCTCGGCGGTGTGGGAGCTGAGGGCCGCGGACCCGACCACGTCCCGGCGCAGGCTCTACGGGGCGGCGATGCGGATCGGGCGGGACCACATCGCCTCCGTCGTGAACACGCTGGTGCTGGCGTACGCGGGCGCGTCGCTTCCGCTGCTGCTGCTGTTCTCCATCGCGGACAGCGGTGTGGGCACGGTCGCCACGAGCGAGATCGTCGCGGAGGAGATCGTACGGACGCTGGTGGGCAGCATCGGGCTCGTCGCCTCGGTGCCGGTGACCACGGCGCTGGCCGTGCTCGTGGTCTCCGCGGACCGCACCCAGGCGGTGGACGGCGGCCCGGAGCGAGGGGCCGACGCGGGCGGCACCCAGGAAGCCCGGACCGGCCGGGGCGGACGCGGGCGGCGGCGCCGACCCAAGACGCGCTGAGCGGCCGGGCGACAGCGCGCCGAGCCGCCGGGTGGAGGCACGACGAGCCGTTGTGCGACGAGAACCTCAGCCCCCCGGGCACGCCGCCCGGCCGGCTCGGTCATCCGGCCGGTTCGGTGATGGCGGACGGTTCGGCCGCGGCACACCGGTCCTCGGCCCGCCGCCGCGTATCCGGCCCTCAGCCCGCGTACCGGTCCTCGGCCAGGATGCGGTGGAGTTCGGCGTCGAGATCGCCGGCCGGATCGCAGGCCGCCGGCTCCTGGCCGAAAGGCACCACCCGGTCCGTCCGATCGAGGAAGGCCACCAGGGGGGCGGCCCCGGCCCGGAACAGGGCCCGTTCACAGCCGACTTGGAGTCTGATGAAGACGTCCGAGAGCCCCTCGGGGGAGGCGGGAGCGATGCGCACATCCCCCTCACCGGTGGGTCTGCTCAGCCCGTCCAGCAGCAATTCCCGCGCGAAGGCCCAGCTCACCGGCGCGTCGCCGGGCAGGTGGAAGGTGATCTCGACGGCATAGGGGTCGCTGCTGTCGTAGGACAGCTCGACCGGGATCCGGAAGGAGAGATCCTGCGAGACCAGGAAGGTCATCGTCACTTCCGCCTGAACTGTGTCACGCATGTCACGCATCGTTCGCCGCCCCGGGTTGTTTGCGCATGGCCGACTCTGGAGCGTAGCGACTCGATTGCTGTGCGGAGTCGGTTTGCCTCGTGTGAGGGAACGAAAATGGCCAGTGTTGCCATGGGGAGACCCGCGGGGCCGGACGACGTGGGCCCGGTGGGCGGGAGATCGGGGCCGGCGCACCGGCCGTATCGAAGATCGCTGTCGTCAACAGGCACCCCCGGGGTGTTGTTGCGAGGCAGACGCCGAGAGGAAGAACGCCGAGATCTCGCACTCTAACGGCAGGGGTGGCGCCGGGCCGCGCTCCCGCCCCGGCGGTATCCCCCGCGCGGCGTATCAGCGCGCGGTGGGGGTCCGCAGGGCCTGCGGGGATGCGTCAGGCCCTGGGGGACGCGGCGAGCGCCGCGGGGCGGGTCAGGCGGTGAACTTCCGTACGACGTAGATCAGCCCGGCGATCAGCGCCACCAGCAGCAGCGCCTTGAAGACAAAGCTCACCAGGAACCCGATCACGCTCATGATCAGACCGCCGAACACGGCGAGGATGAGGACCGGTATCGCGATCCAGGTCACCCACCATGGCAAGCCCCGGAATATCCCCTTCGTGGTCACGTAACTCCCTGCTTTCTCTCCGAGCCGTGGGTCCGGACGCCGACGGCCGGTCTTCCCTGCCGTCGATGCTAGGACGGGACGGAAGCGCGCGGGTGTCCCGCGGCCCCCGTCCTCCCCTGACCGGACCCCTACGGGACCGTCCGGCCACCCATCGGCTCCGCGGTGGACAAGCCCGCGGACGGCATCAGCCCTCGGGGGGTGTCAGCCCTCCGGCGGCGAGAACACCACCAGCACCCGCAGGTCCTCGGTGATCTGGTGGAACTTGTGCGCCACGCCCGCCGGTACGTACACCACGCTGCCCCGCGCCACTTGCGTCGTCTCCATTCCCACCGTGACCGACGCCCGGCCGCTCACCACCACGTAGACCTCGTCCTGGTTGTGCGGCGACTGCGGATCGGGCTGGCCCGCGTCCAGCGCGTACAGCCCCACGGACATGTTCCGCTCCCGCAGGAACTGCAGATACGCGCCGTTGTTCGCGGCCCGCTCCGCCTCCAGCTCATCCAGCCGGAACGCCTTCATTCGCCTCTCCACCCCTGTCTACGGGGCCCCTGCCTGCCGCGGGGCCTGTCTGCGACGATCTCAACCATGAAGAATTTTCTCGTCAAGACGATCGCGAACGCCGGTGCCCTCGGCGTCGCCATCTGGCTACTCAAGGACATCACGCTCACCGGTGACAACACCGGCCGCCAAGCGCTCACCCTCATTCTCGTCGCGCTGGTCTTCGGCGTGGTGAACGTGGTGGTCAAGCCGATCGTCAAGCTCCTGGCTTTTCCGTTGTTCATCCTGACCCTCGGACTGATCACGCTGGTGATCAACGCCCTGATGCTGCTGTTGACCTCCTGGCTGGCCGGAAAGCTGGATCTGAGCTTCGACGTCGACGGCTTCGGCACCGCGGTGCTCGGTGGCCTGATCGTCTCCATAGTCGCGTGGGCCCTGCACGTCGTGCTGCCCGATGACAAGGACTGATCCCGGCCGGGGATGATGAGAGGCATGAGAGACCCGTCGCCCTACCGTGTCTGCTTTGTCTGCACCGGCAACATATGCCGCTCGCCGATGGCCGAATCCGTCTTTCGCGCCCACGCCGCGGAGGCCGGGCTGGACGGCCGTGTCGAGGTGGACAGCGCGGGCACCGGGCCCTGGCACGAGGGCGACGGGGCCGACCGCCGCGCCATCGACGTGCTCACCGCCCACGGCTATGAGCAGGATCACATCGCGCGGCAGTTCCGGGCCGACTGGTTCGATCACCTGAATCTGGTGATCGCCCTGGACAGCGGCCATCTGCATGAGCTGCGCGCACTCGCGCCGACCCCGCACGACGCCGCGAAGGTACGGCTGCTGCGCAGTTACGACCCGGACGCGGACCAGAACGCGCTGGGCGGCCTCGATGTGCCCGACCCCTACTTCGGCGGGACGGACGACTTCGAGGAGTGCCTGGACATGATCGAGGCCGCCAGCGGCGGGCTGCTGGACGCGGTCACCGAGGCCATCGACGCCGCGGAGAGCGCCGCCGAGAGCGCCGAGAGCGGGAAGAGCGCGTCGGCCGCCGATGGGCCGGACGCGGGGAAGGAGTCCGCATGACCGGCGACGGCACCCGCGCCGTGCGGGCCGGGCTGCCCGAGGCCGAGGCGTACGAGCCGACGCTGCCTGGCCCGGTCTTCGCCGCCCACTACCACCTCCCCGGCGAGGCCGCCGGCCCCTACACCTACGGCCGGGATGCCAACCCCACCTGGTCCCTGCTGGAGCGGGCGATCAGCGAGCTGGAGTCACCGGGCACCGACGCCGAGACGGTCGTCTTCTCCTCCGGTATGGGCGCGATCTCCGCCGTACTGCTGTCCCAGCTGGGTCAGGGCGACGCGGCCGTGCTGCCGGCGGACGGCTATCAGCTGCTCCCGGCGCTGGCCGAGCGGCTGGAGGGCTACGGGGTCACCGTGCGCACCGCCCCGACCGGCGAGGACGCCCAGCTGGACGCCCTGGACGACGGGACGAAGCTGCTCTGGCTGGAAACTCCGTCCAATCCCGGACTGGACGTCTGCGACATCCGCCGGCTCGCCGAGGCCGCGCACGCCGGCGGCACGCTGGTCGCCGTCGACAACACCCTCGCCACCCCGCTCGGCCAGCGGCCGCTGGAGCTCGGCGCGGACTTCGCCGTGGCGAGCGGCACCAAGGCACTCACCGGCCACGGCGATGTGCTGCTCGGCTATGTGACCTGCCGCGATCCGCGGCTCGCCGCCCAGGTGCGGGCCTGGCGCAAGACAGTGGGCGCGATCCCCGGCCCCATGGAGGCCTGGCTCGCCCACCGCTCCCTGGCCACTCTCCAACTGCGCGTCGACCGCCAGGCGGCGACCGCCCTGGCCCTTGCCGAGGCGCTGCGCGACCGCCCAGAGATCACCGGGCTGCGCCACCCCGGTCTGCCGACCGATCCCGCCCACCGGGTCGCGGCCGGGCAGATGCGCGGCGGGCGCTTCGGCTGCGTGGTCTCCTTCACCCTGCCGGACAAGGAGTGCGCGGAGCGCTTCCTGGACGCGCTGCGGCTGGTGGACGACGCCACCAGCTTCGGCGGGGTGCGCTCCACGGCGGAGCGGCGCGGACGGTGGGGCGGCGACGCGGTGCCCGAGGGATTCATCCGGTTCTCGGTGGGCGCGGAGGACCCGGACGATCTGATCGCCGATGTGCTGCGGGCGCTCGATGCGGCATCCGCCGCGGCGGGTGGCTGAAAGCGGGCGGGTACGCCTGTGCGGGCGTCTCAAGCCTCCCCCCTCGTGGCTTGAGACGCCCCGGTTCTTCTCGTGGAGAACCGCTCGAACAAGGCTAGTTGACTCAGCGTCAGTGTCCAATCACAGTAGCGACATGGACCTATCGGCATATTTATAGTTGTCGTGCGTGCGGGGCGCGACGAGGCGAGGGGAACCGCATGGATCTGGCCCTCTTACGCACCTTTGTCGCGGTTCACCGCGCCGGGTCCTTCACCCGCGCCGCCGGGCTGCTCGGCCTCTCCCAGCCCGCCGTCACCGGCCAGATACGCACCCTGGAGCGGCAGCTGGGCCGCCCCCTGTTCCTCCGTACGGCGCGCGGCGTCGTCCCCACCACCGTCGGGGACGAACTCGCCCACAAGGCCGCGCCACATCTCGACGCCCTCGTGGAGATCACCGAGGCGGGTCTCGACGACGACCGCTCGGCACTGCGCACCCTGCATCTCGCGGGCCCTCCGGAGTTCACCGCGCTGCGCGCCCTGCCCGCGCTGACCACCCTCGTCACCCAGGGCCTGGCGGTGCGCTGCGCCTTCGGCAGCACCGAGGAGCTGTTCGAGGGGCTGGGCGCCGGCCATCACGACCTGGTCATCACCACCGCCCGGCCGCGGGGCCGGCTGCTGGCCGCCACCCCGCTGTGCGACGAGGAGCATGTGCTGGTCGCGGCCCCGCGCTGGGCGGCCCGGCTCGGCGGTCCCGCGGTGCTCCAGGTCAAGGGGGTACGCGCGCTGGAGGCGCTGCCCGTCGTCGAGGTGCACGAGAGCCTGCCGCTGGTCACCCGCTACTGGTCGGCCGTCTTCGACACCCGGCCGGTCACCGCCGGCACGATCATCGCGCCCGATCTGCGCGCGGTGCTCGCCTGCGTCGCGGAGGGCGCCGGGCTCGGCGTTCTGCCGCGCTATCTGTGCATGGACGCGCTGGACGCGGGGGAGGTGGTGGCGCTGCTCAACCCGCCGGTGCCGCCACTGCGCACCTATTTCCTGGTGGTGCGGACGGGGGCGCTCGCGCTGCCGCATATCGCGCGGGCGCACGAATGGCTGTTGCGCGTGGCTGTCGACTGGTGAGTAAGTGGTTTCGCGGGGCGAAGGGTGCGGCAGATGTCCTGCATGACCGAACGACCTGTGGTCAAGCGCACCGCTCGCGCCATTCTCCTCGAGGGCGAGGCCGCCCCAAGGATGATCCTGATCAAGCGCACCAAGCCCGGCCAGGCGCCGTACTGGATCACTCCGGGCGGCGGGATGGAGCCCGAGGACGCGACCGTCGTCGAGGCCCTGCACCGCGAGGTGGACGAGGAGCTCGGGGCGAAGGTGACCGATGTGGTGCCCGCGTTCGTGGACACCGTCCCGCATCCCGATGAGGGCGCGGACGGCGCCGGAGGCGCCGAGGGCTCTGGCGGCTCTGGCGGCTCTGGCGGCTCTGGCGGCTCTGGCGGCTCTGGCGGGGTGAAGGTGCAGCACTTCTTCGTCTGCAGACTCGCCTCGATGGACCTCACCCGGCGGCACGGCCCGGAGGTGGACGAGCCGTGCGGGGAGTACGACGTGGTGAGCGTCCCGTTCACCCGCGAGGGGATCGCCTCGGTCGGGGTGGTGCCGCCCTCGCTGCGGGCCTACCTCGACGCCAACATCGAGGGTGTACTGGCCCTGCTCGCGGACGACCTCGGCTAGGGCCGTCCGGCGGTGCTTCGCGGGGCAGGGCCTAGCGGAACCAGCCGCCGAACGGCTGCTGGGTCTTCCGGGCCGCCCGCTGACGCGCCTCGGCCAGCACCCGTTCGGCCTCCTCACGCCAGGTCTCGGGGCCCGCGTCCGGGCGTACCTCCGGCCGGATGGCCGGGCTGAGATCGGCGCGCGCCACGGAGGGCTGCGGCGCTTGCCCAGCCGAGTCAGCCGGTTCGGCCTGCGCGGCTGGTGGGGTCTGCGGGCCTGGGGCGGCCGGCACGGTCTGGCCAGGAAGGTCCACCGGCCGCAGGGCTGGTGGAGCGGCCGGGGCCGCCTGGGCCTGAGGGCCCGAATCTGCCGGAGCCGCCTGGGCCCGAAGGCCCGCGACCGCCGGGACCGACGGGGTCTGAGGGTCCGAGACCGATGGGGCGGCCGGGGTCTGGGGACCCAGGGCAGCCGAGACTGCCGGGGCGGCGGTGGGGGACTGAAGATCCGGGGCGGCAGGGGCGGTTGAGATCTGAGGGCCCGATACCGCCGAGGTGGCCAGGGCCTGAGGACCTGGGGCCACCGGGGCTGCTGTGGTGACCGAGTCCTGAGAGCCCGAGACGCGTGGCGTGACCAGGGTCCGAGAGCCCGGGACCACCGGGGCGTACGGGACAGGCGGGGCCTGAAGGCCCGGGACGGCCGGGGCCGCCGGGGTGACCGGGGTCTGAGGGCCCGAGACGGCTGCCATGGCCAGAGCCTGCGTCCCCGGGACCACCGGGGCGTACGGGACAGGTGGGGCCAGAAGCACCCGGACCGCAGGGGCCACCGGGGCAGGCCGACCGGGCAGGTCCGCCGGTTGCGGGGTCGGCGGGGCCGGCGGGGTGATGGGCGGGGTGGGCGGGGTCCGGCGGCCGTCGCGCGCCTCGGCGGCCGCACCGAAGAAGTCGCCGCCCTTCCGCTTGACGTCGTCCGTCCCCCAGTCCCGCTCCCGGTCGTGCTCGAGGGGCTGGTCACCGGAGGGTCCGCGGTGCCGGTTCCCGCCTCCGCCGGTGCGTCGCTGCGCTGGGACCTTCTGGAGGTGCGGGATGTGCTTGGCGCAGTGGATGTACGCCTCCTCGATGGTCACCTCGACCCACACCACCGCGCGCCGCCCCGGCACCGGGTCCACCGGCAGGCCGGGGTGCGCCTCACGCATCTCGGCGTCCTCCACCACCCGGGCCCGGCCGTTCACGTGCAGCCCGATCCGGTCCCGGAAGAAGTCGACCATGAGAATGCCGACGTGGGGGTTCTCCTGAATATTGCCGAGACTGGCCAGGACCCCGTTCCCCCGGTATTCGGGATAGGCCAGGGTGCGCGCGTCGAGTACCCGCAGAAAGCCGGGCGGACCGGCACGGAAGGTGTTGTCACACTCCCCGTGCCCGTCGGAGGTGGCCAGGAAGAACATTTCCTGACGGTCGATGAACTCCCGCATCCGGGCGTTGAGGTGGTCCAGCACCTGTTCGTCGTAGAAGCGGTCGGCGCGGTCGACCGTGTCCAGCCGCCGCTGCAGAAGGTGTTCGCCGTCGCTCCCCGGACGCCACGCGCGGTCGTCGAGGTGCTCCGCACTGTCCACGGTTCTCGTCCCCGTCCTACTGATTCGCCGTCCGGAATCGCCGGAATGTTTGCCTCATGTCCGTGTTTCGCCGTCTGCCGTCCGCGCCCCTATTCCGCGGCCGCGGCGAGCTCCTCGATGGAGTCGTGCCGGATGCGGTGGGACGGAATGCCGATGCCCACCAGGGCATCGACACCGCTGCGGATCATCCCGGGCGGCCCGGAGAGATACGCGTCGAACGCGTTCCAGGGGCCGTACTGCCGCACGGCGTCCGGCAGCCGGCCGCTGAGGCCGTTGGTCGGGCCGTCGGAGACGACGGGGCGGACCGCGAGCCACGGATGCTTCTGCGCCAGCCGCAGCATGGTGTCGATGTCGTACAGGTCGTGATCATTGCGGGCGCCGTAGAAGACCTCGACCGGACGGTGGCGGCCGTAGTCGGCGACGTCCTCGACCAGTGCCTTGATCGGCGCGATACCGGTGCCGCCGCCCAGGCAGAGCAGCCCGTTGTCGCTGGAGTGGTCGACCGTCATGGACCCGGCGGGGGGTCCGAGGCGGATCACATCGCCGGGGCGGGCCCGGTGCACCAGCGCGGAGGACACCCATCCGGCCGGGACGGCCTTCACATGGAAGGAGAGCAGCCCGTCGGAGCGCGGCGCCGAGGCGAACGAGTAGTGCCGCCACACCCGCGGCCACCAGGGCGTCTCCACTGAGGTGTACTGGCCCGCCAGAAAGGGGTACGGCTGGTCCGGGCGGACGGTGATCACGGCGATGTCGTGGGTGCGCGGCTCATGCCCGACCACCTCGGCCTGCCACCACGCGGGGGCGCGCAGCTCGTCCTCGGCCGCCGCGTCGATCATGATCTGGGAGATCGCGGTGTAGGCACGCACCCAGGCGGCCTCGGCCTCGTCGGTCCAGGTGGTGACCGCGTAGCGGGTGAGCGCGCCGATCAGGCATTCGCCGACGGCGGGGTAGTGCTCGGGCTGGGTGCCGTACTTACGGTGGCCGCGGCCGAGCCGGGTGAGGAAGTCGGTGAGGATGTCGGGGTCGTCGATGAGCCGGGCGGCGGTCAGTATCGCCTTGAACAGCCGGTCGCGCTGGGCGTCCATGGCGGCGGGGAAGAGCGGCCGCAGCTCGGGGTGCTGGACGAAGAGCAGCGCGTAGAAGTACGAGGTGACCTTGTCGCTGATGGGCTCGACTTCGGCCATCGTGCGGCGCAGGAGGATCGCGTCGGGCGAGGCGGTCTCCGGGACGGCGAACGGCGAGTCGGGGCCGGGCCGCACGTCCTGCGGGGCCGGGGCCTCATCGGGACGCTGATGCTCCTCGCGCCTGGGGGGCATGGGGCCGGGGGCCGCAGGCCCGGGGGCCCGACGCTCGTCCGCCCTGCGGTCATCCACCCGACGCTCGTCCACTCGGCGGTCGCCCGCCCGCGGGCCGGACGGCCCCGGACCGGGCGCGGGGGGCGGCTCCACGGGCGTACGGCGGTCGGCTCCGGTGCCGACCGGCCGTATCGGATTCACCGGGCGGCTGGGCGCACGCTCATCGCTCTGCCGGTCCGGGGGCCCCTGCTCCTCGGCCGGTCGCCTGCTCGGGGTGAACCAGCCCCAGTCGCCACTGTTTCCGCCGGAGCCGTCACTGCCGGCCGACGATGTGGTGGTCGGAGCGTCCATGGTTGCCTCGCCTCGAACATCTTTCTGTCGGTCTTCGCACTTCCGCTGCCGGAATGTGCCCGCAATTCCCCGTCCTGGTGCCCTGGTTCAAGCGAGAATGGTCGTGCCGACCCTCTCCGTGACTCTCTTCGGGAAGCATGCCACGCTCGTTCCCCACCCCGGGCACATAGCCCGAAGTCCGGGGAACGGGGGCCGCGTTCCCGTTATGCTGGTTGGCCCGGGATGCCCGTTCTGACCCCGTTACAGCACGCCGCACGGAACCGGACCCGACCCTACCGGCCCCGGATGAATTCACAAGCCCCAAGTGCACCACATTCGTTACACCTACCAACTCGCGTAATTACCGATAGTTACGTGCGGTTACCCATCAATTCGTAAGCCTCTCGGAGATCACGACCGGCATAGGCATGGGATGCGATTTCGCTCACATGGTGGTCGGCGTTCACGGCGACCGAGACCGGCACCACCGTGAACAGCTCCGCGTCCGAGAGGGAATCCCCGTAGGCCACGCAGTGTTCCCTGGTCAACCCGAACTTCGCACAGAGTTCATCGGCGATCCGGACCTTCGCGGCCGGGGTCAGGATCCCCGCCGGATCCACCGGCTCCCGGAACGGCACGGCGGGCCAGGTTGATCCGTAGGTGGCGTCCGCGCCCCAGTCCAGCAGCCGCGACACGAAGAAGCCCGGCGAGAGCGAAATCACCGCACAGCGCTCGCCCCGCGCCCGGATGTCCGCCCACACCTCACGGATCCCCGCCAGCCACGGCGCCCCCTCGAACGCCGCCGCCACATGGGCCTCCGTCAGCTCCTCCCACAGCGCGCAGGCCCGCTCGGCGAACTGGGCCGTCGTCAGCTCCCCGCCTGCGAACGCCCGCTCCAACGCGGCGATCTCCCGCTCCAGACCGAGCTGCCGGGAGATCTCGATCGCGGCGGCGGAGCCGTGGATGAGTGTGCCGTCCAGATCGAACAGATGCAGTCTGGTCATATCAGCCGAGCGTAGAGGCAACCGCCCGGGCCCCGCCGCCCCGGTCCTGCTCGGCGTGGTCTGCTGTGCCCGGCGCCGCCGTCCCGGCCCGCGCCCGCCGCCGGGAGTACGCGTGGATACTCCTGCCGTCAGACGCCGCGGGGGTTGCCGCGCCGCCACGGTGGGAGCATGCAGCAGCTCACCCGCCCCGTCCGCCGGGGCCTCCTCGTCGTGCATGTCGTCGTCTCCGTCGGATGGCTCGGGCTGTCCCTCGGGATGCTGGCTCTGGGGATCACCGGGGCCGTGGCCGACTCGGCCGAAGAGGCCGGGGCGATGTACCGGTCCATGAATGTGCTGGGCGACTGGCTGCTGATTCCGATCAGCCTGCTGTCGCTGGCCAGCGGGATCGTGCTGTCGCTGGGGACGCCCTGGGGGCTGGCCCGCCACCGGTGGGTGTACGTGAAGTTCTGGCTGACGCTGGTCACCACCGGCGCCACGGCGTTCGCACTGCGCGCGCGTATCGACGCCGCGATGGCCGATGTGGTGGCGGGCCGGGCGGTCGGGGCAACCACGGATCTGATCGTGGCGCCGTCGGTCAGCCTGGGCGTCTATACCTTCCTCACCGCGATCTCGGTGACCAAGCCCTGGGGGCTGACCGCCCGGGGGCGGCGACTGCGGGCGACAAAGCACCAATAATTGCATACGCGGTCTTTTTCATCGCTGGACTATCCTGGAATCTGCTCACCCACCAAGGAGGGGTTCCATGCCGGAGAAGGCGCACAGCGCCATCGCCCCGCCCGCAGGGCAGGCCCTCGCCCAGGGCTGGTGCGCCCTGTCCTCCCTGCACGGCCGGATAGAGACGCATATCGAGCGTGCGCTGCAGGCCGGGCACGATCTGAGCGTCCGCGAATTCTCCGTGCTCAACGTCCTCAGCGGACAGCACGACGGCGATGGCGGACATCTGCAGATGAAGCAGCTCGCCGACTCCGTCGTGCTCAGCCAGAGCGCCACGACCCGGCTGGTCACCCGGCTGGAGCACCGCGGGCTGCTCTCCCGCTACATCTGCCCCAGCGACCGCCGCGGCATCTACACCAACGTCAGCGACGACGGGCTCAAGCTCCTGGAGGACGCTCGGCCGACGCACGACGCGGCGTTGCGCGAGGCCCTGGCCGACGCCGCCCGGCGGCCGGAACTGGCACCGCTGGTCGTCGCCGTCGAGAGGCTGACGGCCACGTACTGATCACCACCGGCCGTGAGCTGCTTGCCCCTGGCCCGCCGCCCGTCCGGGGCTCGCGGGCCCCGACATAGGCTCACCGCATGAGCGACTTCGAGATACGGCGCGCGACCGCCGACGACATCCCGGCGATCGTGGCCCTGCTCGCGGACGACCCGCTCGGCGCCCACCGGGAGACCCTGGACGACCCGGCCCCGTACCGCGCCGCCTTCGAGCGGCTGGACCAGGATCCCCAGCAGCGGCTGGTCGTCGCGGTACGGGACGGCCGCACCGTCGGCACCCTCCAGCTGACCGTGATCCCCGGGCTGTCGCGGCGCGGCGCCACCCGCTCGATCATCGAGGGGGTCCGGATCCACTCCGAGGAGCGCGGCGGCGGCCTCGGCACCCAACTGATCGAATGGGCCGTCGAGGAGTCGCGCCGCGAGGGGTGCGCCCTGGTGCAGCTCACCTCGGACGCGACCCGTATCGACGCCCACCGCTTCTACGAGCGGCTCGGCTTCGAGGCCAGCCACGTCGGCTTCAAGCTGCCGCTGGCCTGACCCGTCCCTCCCGGCCCGTCCTGCCCGAGCTGACATGACCTGACCTCACCACCGGGCGGCCTCACAGCGTCGTGAGGTCGATGGCTTCGGCCATCCGCCGGTAGCCCGCGTCGTTCGGGTGCTTGAAGTCGCCCGAGTCGTACGCCGGGTCCAGCCGCAGCGGATCGGACGGCGAGGCCATGACCTTCGCGAAGTCGACGACCGCGTCGAAGGCACCCGAGGTACGGATCCACTCGTTGATCGCGGCACGCTTCGCCTCCGAGCGCGGGGTGTGGTACTCAGCGCCCTTGAACGGGAGGATCGTTCCGCCGATGACCTTGATACCGCGGGCATGGGCCAGGTCGATCAGCTCCCGATAACCCGCGATCACGTCTTCCGCCGACACCTGCGGATTGGGCTTGTAGGTGGGCAGATCCACCTCACTGAAGCCGATGTCGTTGAGCCCCTCGAGCAGGATCACCGACCGTACGCCCGGCTTGTCCAGAACATCGCGCCGGAATCGGGCGCCCGCCCGGTCCCCGTACCAGGCCGAGTCGTGCAGCAGCAGATTGCCGCCGATCCCGGAGTTGAGGACGGGGCGCGGGGTGCCCGCGGCCGCGAGACGCTCGGCCAGCAGATCCGGCCAGCGGTGGTCGGCGTCGTCGGTCGAGCCGAAGCCGTCGGTGATCGAGTCACCGAAGGCCACCACCGTGCCCGGGTGGCCGGGGCCGCCGGTGACCTCGACATCGGAGAGGTAGTACCAGGAGTGGGTGGTCTCGGTGAAGGCCGTCCCGGTGCGGTCGGCGCGATGGTCGCCGGCCGCGCGGTAGCTGCGGGCGTATGCCTGGGCGTGGAAGGTGGCGGCGCCGGTGGGACGGTCGAAGTACAGCGTGACCGTGACCGGCTGACGGGGCGCCACGCGCAGCGGGGCCGCGTCGCTCACCGTCTCACCGCCCGCCGGGATCTCCACCGGCCGCCGGTGCCCGAAGGTCAGCGCGCGCACGCTCGCGCCCTGGACGGAGGCGCCGTGCGCGGTACGGGCGATGGTCGCGCCCGCGATCCGCAGCGGCGCGGAGCCATAGCGGTTCGACAGCCGGATCCGGGCGGCCGTGCCGCCACCGGTGACCCGGACGACCTGACGCACGGTCTGGGCGGTGCGCTCGGCGAAGCCGCTCTCGGCCCAGTTCTTCTCGAAGCCCGCGCTGGGGCGCTGGACGGGGGCGGCCCACCCGGCCGACCAGACCGTCCCCGGCCGGTCGCGGCCGGCCGCCGGGCCTCCGGGCCGGGCGGCGGCCGTCCCGGAGGCGGCCATGACGGTGGTGAGGGCGAGCAGGGAGGTACTGAGGCGAAGCGTGGACGAGCGCATGGCGGGGCTCCTGAGGGAGGGCGGGGGAAGGGCGGACCAGGCCGCTCCGCTACGGGGCACGGAGCACCCGAGTGCTGCCGTACCGACGTACGGCAGTACGAGAGCACCTGAGTACCGGCGTACCGAAGCGCGGGAGTACCCGCGTACCGAGTACCGGCGTACCGAAGTACCGGGGACCAACCTGCCGCCCACCGCACCGCCGACCCAGCCCCCGGCCGTGCGTACCACTGGCGGGGTCAGGCTGTGAGCGCCGAAGCCCGCGAACCACCGGAACCCGATACCACCGGAACCCGCGCCCCCCGGATCACCGCACCCCGCCCCCGCCCCCTCAGAGCGCCCGCCAGCCCCCCGGGTCGACCCCGCCGGGCACCACGCCGTCCGGGGCGTAGGGCTCCCGGGTGAACACGAAGGTGCCCAGGTCCAGATGGGCGGGGGCGTCGCCCTCCCCCTCGACCACCCGCAGCGTCTCCCCCGCGTAATAGCCGTCGAGCCCCGTCCAGGTGCCGTCCGGCTCGGCCTTGAAACGGGAGGCCCGGCCTCCCTGGGTGGCCGGGGAGAGCTCCAGACCGCGGTCCGCGCGCAGCCGCAGATGGTAGGCGCGAGGGCCCCAGTACCAGGGGCCGGTCAGCGCCAGCAGCGCCGGATCGGCCTCGGTGAGCGGCCGCCAGGGCTTGGGGATACGGGGCTCGTGCTCCGCCACGATCCCCATGAGGTCGGCGGCGATGGCGCCGATCGCGGGCCCCGAGGTGGTGTTGGCCAGCGCGATCCCGGCCAGCCGATCCTCGGCGCTCACCCACAGCGAGGCCAGGAAACCGGGCATGGAGCCGGTGTGGCCATGGAGGAACCGCCCGCCGTGACGGACGAGCTGTGTGCCCAGGCCATAGCCGCCGTCCCAGTCCCTCTCCTCGGGGGCGACGGCGGGCGCCCGCATCTCGGCGAGCGACTCCGCGCCGAGCACCCGCGCGTCCCCGTCCAGCAGGAAGGCGGCGAAGCGGGCCAGATCCCCGGCGGTCGACCAGAGCTGCCCGGCCGGGCCCATCCGTCCGGTGTCCTCGGCCGGCTCGGGCAGCAGCACGTCCGCCCAGGGGTGAACGGCCCATCCAGCGGCGTGTGGGGCCTGCGGCTCCAGCGACGTACGCCCCATCCCCAGCGGCTCCAGCACCTCATGGGCCAGCACCTCGCCCCAGGGCGCCCCGCGCAGCCGCTCGACCAGCGCACCGAGCAACGCGAAACCGGGGTTGGAGTAGTGGTGACGGCGGCCCGCGGGGTGGACCAGCGGGCGCTCGCCGAAGATATCGGCCGTCTCGGGCCGCAGCGCCCCGGGCGTGCGCTCCCACCACGGGCCACGGGCCTCGGCGGCGAGCCCCGAGGTGTGGGAGAGGAGCTGGGCCACGGTCGCACCCTCGGCCTGCGGCACGTCCAGATGCTTGGCCAGCGGATCGCCGAGGTCCAGCAGCCCCTCGTCACGCAGCCGCATCACCAGCACCGCCACAAAGGTCTTGGTCAAGGAGCCGATGCGGTACTGGGTGTCGGCGTCCGGTGCGGATCCGTCCACGCGGCCGCGCGAGCCCGTCCACACCAGCCGCCCCTCCCGCACCACGGCCCCCACCAGGGACGGGGCACGGCCCTCGGCCTGGCCGAGGGCGACGCGCCGCAGCAGGGCACGGCGGGTGGCGGGCAGCGGCTCCGTGAACTCATCCGCGTCGCGTGTGGTCATGTCGGCACTGTACGGCGGGGGTCCGACAGCGGGCAGCCATCGGCCGGCCGATCGTCAACAGCCGGGGCACCGCCCGGGACCGCGACGCGGTCTGGCCTTGACGTCGGGGTCAAGGTCTACCGTCGGCACATGCGGATCGGAGAGCTGGCCGAACGGGCGGGTACCACCACCCGCACCCTGCGCTATTACGAGTCGCTGGGGCTGCTGCCCGCGCGCCGCACCGGCAATGGCTACCGGTCGTACGACGAGGACGATCTGCGGCTGCTCCAGCAGATCCGCGTGCTGCAGGACTTCGGCTTCGAGCTGGAGGAGACGCGTCCGTTCGTCGAATGCCTGCGCTCCGGCCATCCGGCCGGTGACTCCTGCCCCGCTTCGCTGGAGGTGTACCGGCGCAAGCTGGCCGAGCTGGACGAGTGCATCGGCCGGCTGAGCGCCATCCGGGAGCGGGTCGGGACACAGCTCGCCCAGGCGGAGCTGGCCCGCGCGGAGCTGGAGGCCGCGGCGACGGCGCCCGAAGGGGCCCCGGAGCCGCGCTGTGAGCTGACGCCGCCCGGCCCGTGAGCCCCGCCGTCCGACCGTCCCACCGTCACCACAACGACTCCGAAAGACTCCGAAACAACTCCGAAGGAGAGATGAGATGTCGCTGACACACACCGGGGGAGTGACCACGGTCACGGACGCCACCTTCGGCGAAGAGGTGCTGACGGCCGAGCTGCCGGTGCTGGTGAAGTTCACCGCCTCGTGGTGCCCGCCGTGCCGGATGATCGCGCCGGTGCTGGCGGAGATCGCACAGGAGGAGGGCCACCGCCTGAAGGTGGTGCAGCTGGACGTGGACGAGAACCCGTCCACCACCAACGCGTACGGGGTGCTGTCGATGCCGACGCTGATGCTCTTCCGGGCGGGCGAGCCGGTGCGGTCGCTGGTCGGGGCCCGCAGCAAGCGGCGGCTGCTGGAGGAGCTCGCCGAGGCGATCTGACTGAGCCGGAGCCGCGGCCGAACCGCCCCTGCTACGTTGGCCGGACATGACCATCAGTGGGGGCGGCCATCAGTGGGGGCGGAAAAGGTGAGGTCAGCGGTGCGCGTCCTGGTGCAGGGGAAACCCGTCGGCTCCTATCCGGCGCTGCCTCCCGAGGCCGAGCGCGGTTCACCGCGCCGGATCACCGAGGTGGGTGAGGAGATTCTGCGCCGCTCCTGCCGGGAGGTGACCGAGTTCGGCACGCCCGAGCTGAGCGCCCTCATCGACGACATGTTCCTCACCATGTACATCGCCGACGGCGCCGGGCTGGCCGCCAATCAGGTCGACGTCGATCTGCGGCTGTTCGTCTACGACTGCCCGGACGACAACGGCGTACGGCATGTCGGCCACATCATCAACCCCGTCCTGGACCAGCCCGATCCGGCCGAGCGGCTGCTCATCGAGGACGCCGAGGGCTGTCTGTCCGTACCGGGCGCGCGGATGGACGTACCGCGCACCGACCGCACCGTGGTCCGCGGCGTCGACAAGGACGGCAACCCCCTGGTGATCGAGGGCACCGGCTACTTCGCCCGCTGTCTGCAGCATGAGGCCGACCATCTCTCGGGGCATCTCTACATCGACCGGCTCTCCAAGCGCGACCGCAAGGACGCGCTGCGGCAGATGACGGACCTCCATGAGCGGGTCCTCGCCCGGCGCGTGGAGAAGGCGGCGGCCCTGGGCCACCAGCTGCAGCCCTGACCCGGCCCGCCCCCGGGCGGATGGCGGCCGGGATCGGCCTTGCGTCACCGCCATGACCGCCGTAGTCGCCGTTACCGCGCTACCGCGCTACCGCGTAACCGCGAAACCGCGTTACCGCGTTACCGCGTTACCGCGTTACCGCGTAACCGCGAAACCGCGTTACCGCAGGCGTCGCGCTCGCAGGACGGTGTCCTGGGTGTGATGGGTGCCGGCGGGGGCCGGCGCGGTACGTGGGCGGGTTTCGTTGATCAGGACCGTCCAGTCGTCGTCGAGGAGCCTGGCGATCTCGTCGGGCTGGTAGTAGTCGCCGGGATCGAAGCCCTGCTCGGGGTCCGGGGACAGATCGGCGAGAGCGTGGGTGGCGAAGAGCAGGGTGCCGCCGGGTGCGACGGCGTCCAGCAGGCCGCGCAGCGCGGTGTGGTCGGGCTGGTGTGCGAGCGGGAAGTAGTGGACGGACACCAGGTCGAACGTGGCGGCCGGGGGCGGAGTGCCGGTCAGGTCGGCGCGGGTCCACGCCACGCGGCCCTCGACGTCCGTGGCGGCCGCGACGGCGCGTTCCAGGGCGGCCCGGGAGATGTCGACCGCCGTGACCTGCCAGCCGTGCCGGGCCAGCCAGATGGCGTCGGCGCCTTCACCGCATCCCACGTCGAGCGCCTGTCCCGGCGGCAGGTCGGTGACCTCGGTGACGAGCACTCCATTGGGCGCGCCGCTGAAGAGCTGGTCGCGGCTGCGATACAAGTCATCCCAGAACTGTGTGTCCATGGCCATGCCTTACGTGGTGGGGTCGCGTCCACCACCAACCTGCCCCCGCCCGCGGCGAACCGACAAAGTTTTTTGCCGAAACCACAAAGCGCGGGCAGTTGTCAGGCCCGACCCATCGTCGACCTTCACCCCCGCCGACTCCATCAATGTCCGCGCGTCACCTCGCGATGCGGGCCTCGATGCCGTCGAGCATGCAGTCGAGGCCGATCCGGAAGGTGTGGTCGGCGTCCAGGTGGGCGGCATCGCGCACCACCGTGGCCAGCGCGGGGAATCGGCCAGTGGCGAACGTCCGCTCCAGATAGGGCCCGAGTGAGGCCTGCCAACGCTTCTCGTCCATCCCGGTGGCCCGCTCGGCACGCCGCTCGGCGATCTCCCGACGCACCGCGCCGATCACGTACGCGTTGACTGCGCCGACCACCGGCATGACGGCGTCCACGTCGACGTCGCCCAGTGCGGCCACCACGGCCTCCCCACTGGCCAGCGCGTGCGGCCCGAGCTGGGGTCGGCCACCCAGGAGATCGGCGAGCCATTCATGCTCGTGAGCGGCGTGCCGAGTGGCTTCGGCGAGAGACCGGAGCACCTCCCGCCAGCCGTCTCCGACCGGCCGGATCTCGGCGTAGGCGGCGTCGACCATCAGGTCGAGCAACTCCTCCTTGCCGGCGATGTAGCCGTACAGCCGCATCGGACGGACGTCCAGCGCGGTGGCGACCTTGCGCAGCGACACCGCATCCAGGCCGTCCGCGTCGGCCAGTTGGATCGCCGCTCGCACGATCCGTTCCCGGCTCAACGGGGCCGGCACGGGTCGATTCGGTGGCTCCGGCCTCTCCCACACCAACATGCCGCTCACAATACATAGCATCCGGCAATACACTGTATCGACCAGTACGACGTATCGAAGGAGAGCAACCATGACCATCGCCATCGTCGGAGCCGGCTTGGGTGGCTTGGCCCTTGCCCGGGTGCTGCACGTGAACGGCATCGACGCCGTCGTGTATGAACGTGAATCGTCACGCGATGCGCGCGGGCAGGGCGGCATGCTCGACATCCACTCCGGCCAGCGGGCGCTGCGCGAGGCCGGTCTGATCGACCAGTTCCACGCGATTGCCCGTGGTGAAGGCCAGGACATGCGTCTCCTCGAGCCGGATGGCACCCTGCTGCTCCAGGAGGACACGCCCGACGACGCCCCGCTCGAGCGACCCGAGGTCGACCGCGCCGATCTGCGCAACCTGCTGCTGGATTCCCTCCCCGAAGACGTGGTGCGCTGGGGGCACGCGTTCATATCCGCCGACAACGGCCTGCTGCACTTCGCCGACGGCAGCAGTGCGCCGTATGACCTGCTGGTCGGCGCGGACGGCGCGCAGTCCCGGGTCCGCGCGCTGCTCACCGACGCCCGCCCCGCGCATATCGGCCAGAACGTCGTCGAGGTCGGCATTCCCGACATCGACCGCACGCACCCCGACCTCGCGGCGATGGTCGGGCGCGGCACCTACTGGGTGCTCGGCAACGGCCTGTCCCTGGCGGCGCAGCGCAACGGCGACGGCCGCGTTCGCATCGGCCTCAGCTTCTACAACACCGCCGAGGACTGGTTCGCCACCAGCGGGATCCCGTTCGACGACCCGGCCGCCGCCCGGGCGCGGCTGATCGACCTGCTCCCCGGCTGGGACTCACGGTTCACCGCCCTGATCGCGGCCTGCGACGACACGGTCGTGCCGCGGTCGATCACCACGCTCCCGGTCGGCCTGACCTGGCCGTCGACGCCAGGCGTCACGCTGCTCGGCGATGCCGCGCACCTGATGCCGCCGGTGGGAGAGGGCGCCAACATGGCGCTGCTCGACGGCGCCCTGCTCGGTCTCGCGCTGGCCGCGCACCCGGACGACCTTCCCGCCGCCGTCAAGGAATACGAACGGGAGATGTTCGAACGCACCAGCGCTGCCGCCCGGATGTCCGCGGACATGCAGGAATTGCTGACATCGCCGGATGCCGCCCAGAAAATGCTCGCATTCTTCCAACCTGGCTGAAGGCAGCCGAATACGACCAGGAAACGGGTCGTCCAGCCAGCGCGATCATGACGACCCTGCATCGCCTCGTATCAGGTCTGCGCCATGTCCACGAAGCGCGAGTAGTGGCCCTGGAAGGCGACCGTGATCGTGGCCGTCGGGCCGTTACGGTGCTTGGCCACGATCAGATCCGCCTCACCCGCGCGCGGTGACTCCTTCTCATAGGCGTCCTCGCGGTGGAGCAGGATGACCATGTCCGCGTCCTGCTCGATGGATCCACTCTCTCGGAGGTCGGAGACCATCGGCTTCTTGTCCGTGCGCTGCTCGGGGCCTCGGTTGAGCTGGGAGAGCGCGATGACCGGTACTTCCAGCTCCTTGGCCAGCAGCTTCAGGTTTCGCGACATGTCCGAGACCTCCTGCTGACGGCTTTCGGGGCGCCGGGCGCCGCCGGACTGCATCAGCTGGAGGTAGTCGATGACGACCAGCTGCAGATCGCTGCGCTGCTTGAGCCGGCGGCACTTGGCGCGGATCTCCATCATCGACAGGTTCGGGGAGTCGTCGATGAAGAGCGGGGCCTGGGAGACATCCGGCATCCGCCGGGCCAGCCGCGTCCAGTCCTCGTCGGTCATGCTGCCGGAACGCATATGGTGCAGCGCCACCCGGGCCTCCGCGGAGAGCAGACGCATCGCGATCTCGTTGCGGCCCATCTCCAGCGAGAAGATCACGCTCGGCATGTTGTGCTTGATCGAGCAGGCGCGCGCGAAGTCCAGGGCCAGGGTGGACTTACCCATCGCGGGCCGGGCGGCGATGACGACCATCTGGCCCGGGTGCAGACCGTTCGTCAGGGAGTCCAGATCGGTGAAGCCGGTGGGCACCCCGGACATCTGCCCGCTGCGTGAGCCGATCGCCTCGATCTCGTCGAGCGCGCCCTCCATGATGTCGCCGAGCGGCAGATAGTCCTCGCTGGTGCGCTGCTCGGTGACGGCGTAGATCTCCGCCTGGGCGTTGTTGACGATCTCGTCGACGTCTCCGTCCGCCGCGTATCCCATCTGGGTGATGCGGGTGCCCGCCTCGACGAGGCGGCGCAGCACGGCGCGCTCGTGGACGATCTCCGCGTAGTACTCGGCGTTGGCGGCGGTGGGGACCGACTGGACGAGGGTGTGGAGATACGAGGCGCCGCCGACCCGGGCGATCTCACCGCGCTTGGTCAGCTCCGCGGCGACCGTGATCGGGTCGGCCGGCTCGCCCTTGGCGTAGAGATCCAGGATGGCCTGGTAGACGGTCTCATGGGCGGGCCGGTAGAAGTCATTGCCCTTGAGGACCTCCACCACATCGGCGATGGCGTCCTTGGAGAGCAGCATGCCGCCGAGCACGGACTGCTCGGCGTCGAGGTCCTGGGGCGGAACGCGCTCGAAGCCGGCGCCCTCCCAGGCGGAGCCGCCCCCTCCGTCGCGGTCCTGCTGACCGTCGCGGCCCCGGCCGCCGCCCTCACCGCGGCGGAAGCGGGGGGACGGGAACCGGTCGGACGGCCCGGAGTCGGCCCAGGGGTCGTCCATGGGCTCGGGAACGCTCACCCCGTCACCTCCTCCCGTCCGCGAAGCGAACCTCGCCGTGCCCGTCCTTCTTACGGCACGGCTATGACACAACTGAGCGGCCGGCTTTCCGGACACGGCGCATCGGAGGCTGGGGATTCCAGGGCCGAATCGGGTGGCGGGCGCCGGACCACGTTAGGCCCGTCGGGACCGCCAGCCAACTTGGTTATCCACAGGGCATGTGGATGATGGGATCCATCCTGTGGGTAAGTCGCGCGAACCTGTGCACGGGTCGGGGGACAGCGCTGTGGACAAACACACAATCACCCCGAGACCCCAACCCTGACCTGCGGTTTCTCTATCCAGGGGCTGTGTAGAAGAAAAACTTCCGCCCCCGGTGCAAGATCACGACAAAGGGCGCAGAGAAGATCGCCCCGCACGCCCTCTTGTAAGGACCGAGGATCACTTGTGTCTCTTACCTGTGGACGATTACATTGCCCTCATGACACAGGCCCCCACGAGCGCGCGGAGCACCCTGCGCCACCACGACCGCGAGATCGTCGCACTCGCGCTTCCCGCCTTCGGCGCGCTCGTGGCGGAACCCCTCTTCGTCATGGCCGACAGCGCCGTCGTCGGCCATCTGGGCACCACCCAGCTGGCCGGTCTGGGCGTCGCCGCGGCCCTGCTCGCCACCGCCGTCAACATCTTCGTCTTCCTCGCCTACGCCACCACCGGGGCGGTCGCCCGCCGCGTCGGCGCGGGCGACCTCGCCGGGGCGATCCGGCAGGGCATGGACGGCATCTGGCTGGCCCTGCTGCTCGGCGCCGCCGTCATCGCCGTGGCCCTTCCGACCGCCCCCGCCCTCATCGACCTCTTCGGCGCCTCGGACACCGCAGCGCCCTACGCCATCACCTATCTGCGGATCAGCACCCTCGGCATCCCCGCGATGCTGGTGGTGCTCGCCGCCACCGGTGTCCTCCGTGGCCTCCAGGACACCCGCACCCCGCTGTATGTCGCCATCGGCGGCTTCGGGGCCAACGCCGCGCTCAACGTCACCCTGGTCTACGCGGCCGGGCTCGGCATCGCGGGCTCGGCATGGGGCACGGTGATCGCCCAGAACGCCATGGCCGCCGTCTACCTCGCCGTGGTCATCCGGGGCGCGCGGCGCCATGGCACCTCGCTGAAGCCCGATGCCGCGGGGATCAGGGCCTGCGCCCACGCCGGGACACCGCTGCTGATCCGGACGCTCTCGCTGCGCGCCGTGATGCTGATCGCGACGGCCGTGGCGGCCCGCCTCGGCGACACCGACATCGCCGCCCATCAGATCGTGCTCACCCTGTGGAGTCTGCTGGCCTTCGCCCTGGACGCCATCGCCATCGCGGGCCAGGCGATCATCGGACGCTATCTGGGGGCGGGCGACGAGGAGGGGGCCCGGGCCGCCTGCCGCCGCATGGTGCACTGGGGCATCGCCTCGGGAGTGACACTGGGTCTGCTGGTGGTCGCCTCCCGGCCACTGTTCATCCCCCTGTTCACCACCGATCCCGGCGTACGGGACGCCCTGCTGCCCGCCCTGCTGGTGACGGCCCTCATCCAGCCGGTCTCGGGTGTGGTCTTCGTCCTCGACGGCGTGCTGATGGGCGCGGGCGACGGGCCATATCTGGCCTGGGCGATGATCGTCACCCTCGCCGCCTTCGCCCCGGTAGCACTGCTGGTCCCCTCGTTCGGCGGCGGGCTGACCGCGCTGTGGTGCACGATGGCGCTGATGATGTCGGTCCGGTTGGCGACCCTATGGCTGCGCACCCGCTCCGGCCGCTGGATCGTCACCGGCGCGGTACGAGGCTGAGCCCCGCCGAACCACACCACGCGCGTCCCCGGACAAAACCAGAGCCACCGGTCCCCCGGCACGGCGGAGGGCCGCACCCCACGGGGTGCGGCCCTCCGGTGCACGGTGCCAAAGGCGACCGTCACGGTCGTCAGGCGGCGACGACCTCGACGCCGACCTTGGCGGCAACCTCGGCGTGCAGACGGACCGAGACCTGGTGCGCGCCCAGGGTCTTGATCGGCGACTGCACCTCGATGCGGCGCTTGTCCACCTCCGGACCACCCGCGTCCTTGATCGCCGAAGCGATGTCGGCCGGGGTGACGGAGCCGAACAGCCGGCCGGCGTCGCCGGCACGGGTCTTCAGCCGCACCTTGACGCCCTCGAGCCGGGCCTTGACCTCATTGGCCTGCTCGATCGTGGCGATCTCGCGGATGCGACGACCGCGGCGGATCTGCTCGACGTCCTTCTCGCCGCCCTTGGTCCAGCGGATCGCCAGACCACGCGGAACGAGGTAGTTACGGGCGTAACCGTCCTTGACGTCCACGACGTCACCGGCGGTGCCGAGGCCGGAGACCTCGTGGGTGAGGATGATCTTCATGACTGGGTCACCCTTCCCTTATCGCGCGGTGGAGGTGTAGGGCAGCAGCGCCATCTCACGGCTGTTCTTCACAGCCGTGGCGACGTCACGCTGGTGCTGGGTGCAGTTGCCGGTGACCCGGCGGGCACGGATCTTGCCGCGGTCGGAAATGAACTTCCGCAGCAGGTTCGTGTCCTTGTAGTCGACGTAGGAGATCTTCTCCTTGCAGAACACGCAAACCTTCTTCTTAGGCTTGCGAGCAGGCGGCTTCGCCATTGTCTCTCTCCAGTGTGATCAAGAAGTATGTGCTGGTCGCCCTGACCAGACCGAGCGCTGTTGTTTCACGTGGTTTCACGTGAAACAGCGCCCCGGGCCTAGAAGGGCGGCTCGTCCGAGTAGCCGCCGCCGGAGTTGCCGGAGCCACCGCCCCAGCCACCACCGCCGCCGCCCTGGCCGCCGGCCGGTGCGCCGGTCGCCCACGGGTCGTCGGCCGGAGCGCCGCCGCCCTGCTGGCCGCCGCCGGAGTTGCCGGGGCCGCCGCCCCAACCGCCTCCGCCGCCCTGGCCGCCGCCACCGCCACCGCCACCGCCGTAACCACCCTGACCACCGCGACCGGTGGTCTTGGTGACCTTGGCTGTGGCGTTGCGCAGACTGGCGCCGACCTCGTCGACATCCAGCTCATAGACCGTGCGCTTGATCCCCTCACGGTCCTCGTAGGACCGCTGCTTCAGACGACCCTGCACGATGACGCGCATGCCGCGCTGAAGGGACTCGGCCACGTTCTCCGCGGCCTGCCGCCACACCGAGCACGTGAGGAAGAGGCTCTCGCCGTCCTTCCACTCGTTGGTCTGCCGGTCGAAGGTACGGGGAGTGGACGCGACGCGGAACTTCGCGACCGCCGCACCGGACGGGGTGAAACGCAGCTCGGGGTCGTCGACGAGATTGCCGACGACCGTGATGACGGTCTCGCCTGCCATTGGGGGAACCTCTCGGCGGGTACTGCTGGGCTGCTTGCTACTCGTTGCGATACGGCCCCGATGACCGCTGAACGCTTATGCGTCAGTGGGTCTCGGGACGGAGGACCTTGGTCCGGAGGACCGACTCGTTCAGGTTCAGCTGGCGGTCGAGCTCCTTGACGACCGCGGGCTCTGCCTGCAGGTCGATGACCGAGTAGATGCCCTCGGGCTTCTTCTTGATCTCGTACGAGAGACGACGACGGCCCCAGGTGTCGACCTTCTCGACCTTGCCTTCGCCCTCACGGACGACGGAAAGGAAGTTCTCGATCAGCGGGGAGACAGCGCGCTCCTCGAGATCGGGGTCGAGGATGACCATCACCTCGTAGTGACGCATGTGGAACCCACCTCCTTTGGACTCAGCGGCCACGGTCGTTCCGTGGCAGGAGGGTCGTGATGCGTATCCGCTTCGGTGTCTGTGCAGACACCACCGCGGACGGTACACAGTACCCGGCTACGGCCTCCCGCTTGAAATCCGGGCGTCTTAGCCCGCAATCTGTACACATCGGGTGTGAGCGGCATTACAGTTCGCCGCTTTGCTCTATGTGCCTACCTGGAGGTGCCCCATGGCACAGGCAGCACGACCCCATCACGGCTTGCTCTCCTTCCTGGACACCGATGGCAAGTCGCATCCCGTTGAGAACGCTTTCGCCGTGACCACGCTGGTGATCGGGGCGATCGCCTTCGTCACGGCTCATTTCACCCAGCTCCACCTGGTCAGTTCATGGACCGGGCTGGTCGGAATGATCACTGGCGCCTGGGGCCAGCTGATCTCCGCGACCACCGGTGAGCGGTTCGTGCTGATCATCGGACTCGGTGCCGCGGGGGTCGGCTTCTACCTCGGCATGGCACACGGAGGGCTCTTCGGCGGCGTGCTGGGCTGAGCCCGCCCGGAGTCTGGTTGCCCCAGGCCCGAACGGGGCGCGTCCCGGTCGCAGTAGGCTTCGGCGCGAGAGCCGGAGCCCCGACCCTGGGGACACACCTGCCGAGGAGCGCCCCGCATGAGCCTGACCCTGAGGACGATCAGCCGAGAGCAGCATCTGGCGTATATCCAGAGCCTGCCCGCGGCCAGCCACATGCAGGTCCCGGCATGGGCTGACGTCAAGTCGGAGTGGCGCTCGGAGAACCTCGGCTGGTTCGACGCCACGGGCCAGCTCGTCGGCGCCGGCCTCGTCCTCTACCGGCAGCTGCCCAAGATCAAGCGCTACCTCGCCTATCTCCCCGAGGGCCCGGTCATCAACTGGTACGCGCCCAACCTCGAGGACTGGCTGCGCCCGATGCTCGCGCATCTGAAGCAGCAGGGTGCGTTCTCCGTGAAGATGGGCCCGCCGGTCATCATCCGCCGCTGGGATGCCAACGCGATCAAGTCGGGCATCCAGAACCCCGACGTCAAGCGGCTGCGCGATGTCGAGGCCACCTTCATCGAGCCGCGCGCCTTCGAGGTCGCCGAGCGGCTGCGGCGCATGGGCTGGCAGCAGGGCGAGGACGGCGGGGCCGGCTTCGGTGACGTCCAGCCGCGGTACGTCTTCCAGGTGCCGCTGGAGAACCGCTCCCTGGAGGATGTCCACAAGAGCTTCAACCAGCTGTGGCGCCGCAACATCAAGAAGGCCGAGAAGGCCGGTGTCGAGGTCGTCCAGGGCGGCTACGAGCATCTGCCCGAGTGGCAGCGGCTCTACGAGATCACCGCGGAGCGCGACCACTTCCGGCCCCGCCCGCTCAGCTACTTCCAGCGCATGTGGACGGCCCTCAACACCGAGGACCCCAACCGGATGCGGCTGTACTTCGCGATGCACGAGAACGAGGTTGTGGCCGCCGCCACGATGCTGATCGTCGGAGGCCATGTCTGGTACTCCTACGGCGCCTCCGCCAACCACAAGCGCGAGGTCCGGCCCTCGAACGCGATGCAGTGGCGGATGCTCCGTGACGCATACGCGCTGGGCGCGACCGTCTACGACCTGCGCGGCATCAGCGACTCCCTCGATGAGACAGATCATCTCTTCGGTCTGATCCAGTTCAAGGTGGGCACCGGTGGGCAGGCTGCCGAGTACCTCGGCGAGTGGGACTTCCCGCTCAACAAGCTCCTGCACAAGGCACTCGACATCTACATGTCGCGCCGCTGACCACGATTCGCTGTTTCCCATACTTCCAATACACCGCGGCAACGAGAAAGGTTCCGGGACCGGCCAATGGCGCTCACCCTCTACGTCGACACCGCGCGCTGGCGGGCGCACCAGCAGACGGTGATCCAGCAGTTCCCAGGGATAGTCCCGGTCTGCAAAGGCAACGGCTACGGCTTCGGCCATGAGCGCCTGGCGGAGGAGGCAGCCCGCATGGGCAGCGACATCCTCGCGGTCGGGACCACGTACGAGGCCGCCCGGATGAAGGACTTCTTCAGCGGTGACCTGCTCGTACTCACCCCCTTCCGCCGCGGTGAGGAGCCGGTGCCGCTGCCGGACCGGGTGATCCGCTCGGTCTCCTCGGTCGACGGCGTCTACGGCCTGGTGAACGCACGCGTGGTCATCGAGGTCATGAGCAGCATGAAGCGGCACGGCATCACCGAGCAGGACCTGCCCAAGCTGCACGCCGCGATAGAGAACGTCCGGCTGGAGGGGTTCGCCATCCACCTCCCGCTCGACCGCACCGACGGCCTGGACGCGGTCGAGGAGGTCATCGCCTGGATGGACCGGCTGCGGGCGGCACGCCTGCCGCTGCACACCATGTTCGTCAGCCACCTCAAGGCCGAGGAACTGGCCCGACTGCAGCAGCAGTTCCCGCAGACCCGCTTCCGGGCGCGCATCGGCACCCGGCTGTGGCTGGGCGACCACGATTCGACGGAGTACCGGGGCTCGGTGCTCGACGTCACCCCGGTCGCGAAGGGCGACCGCTTCGGCTACCGCCAGCAGAAGTCCGCCTCCGACGGCCATCTGGTCGTCGTCGCGGGCGGCACCTCCCACGGCGTCGGTCTGGAGGCGCCCAAGGCGCTGCACGGGGTGATGCCCCGCGCCAAGGGGGTCGCCCGCGCCGGTCTGGCGACCGTCAACCGCAATCTCTCGCCGTTCGTGTGGGCGGGCAAGCAGCGGTGGTTCGCCGAGCCGCCGCATATGCAGGTGTCCATCCTGTTCGTACCCAGCGATGTCCAGGCACCCCAGGTGGGGGACGAGCTGGTGGCGCATCTGCGGCACACCACGACGCAGTTCGACCGGCTCTTCGACCGCTGAATCCGCGCCACCGGGAGAGGCCCCCCTCCGGGGCTCACTCCCGGTGGACGCCCCAGTCCACCAGCGCCGCGCCCTCGTAGCGGGAAGCGCGCCTCGCCCGTCCCAGCACAAACACGTCCGGGGCCCGGTCCAGCACGCCTCCTCCGGGGTCGTCCGCCCCGTCCTTGCGCACCGGGTCCCGCTCCGGCACCAGCGCGTCCCGGACGATCAGGGCGCACAGATAGAGCGTCCCCAGCAGATGCACGGCGATCGCCAGCTGATAGCCCTCCGCGGGCAGCCCCCGGTGCTGGTCGCCGCTGCCCGTGTACGCGAGGTACATCCAGATCCCCAGGAAGTACATGACCTCGCACGCCTGCCAGACCAGGAAGTCCCGCCAGCGCGGTCGTGCCAGTGCCGCCAGCGGGATCAGCCACAGCACGTACTGCGGTGAATAGACCTTGTTGGTGAGCACGAACGCCGCGACGATCAGGAAGGACAGCTGGGCCAGCCGCGGACGGCGCGGGGCGCACAGGGCGAGCGCCGCCACCCCGATGCAGGCCAGGACCATCAGGAGGGTCCCGTAGGTGTTGACGTCCTCCAGGGGGTTCCCGGTGCGCTGCGAGATGATCAGCCACAGGGAGCCGAAGTCGACGGGGCGCTCCTGGCTGAAGGTGTAGAACGTCTTCCAGCCCTCGCGGATGTGCAGGCCACCGCCTTGCGTGGTGATCATCACGGGGAGGTTCACCACGAGCCAGGCGGCCGCGGCTCCGCCCGTCGCCGTCCAGAAGGCCCGTAGCCGCCCCGCCCGCAGGCAGAGCACCAGCACCGCGCCGAGCAGCAGCCCGGGGTAGAGCTTCGCGGCCGTCGCGAGCCCCAACAGCACACCGGCGGCCAGCGGGCGGCTGCGGGACCACATCAGCAGGGCGGCGGCCGTAAGGGCGACGGCGAGCAGGTCCCAGTTGATGGTGGCCGTGAGCGCGAACGCGGGGGCCAGGGCGACCAGCAGCGCGTCCCAGGGGCGGCGGCGGTGCGTACGGGCCACACAGACCGCGATGACCGCGGTGCAGACCATCAGCATGCCCGCGTTGACCAGCCAGTAGATCTGCTCACGGTCCTGGATGGATCCGCCGTGCGGGGTCAGCCAGGAGGCGACCTCCATGAAGAGGCCGGTGAGGACCGGGTACTCCAGGTACTGCATCCCGCCCGAGACGCTGTCCGGTATGCGGTCGAAGTACGGGACGAGGTCGATGGCGAAGCCGCGGCCGTTGTAGAGGTGCGGTATGTCGGAGTAGCAGGCGTGGGTGTACTGGGCGGTGGCGCCGTAGAACCAGCCGCCGTCGTAGCACGGCAGTTTCTGCACCATGCCCAGGGCGAACATGCCGATGGCGGCGAGCGCCACGATCCGCACCGGGGTCCACCAGCTCGTGCCGAGCAGAGCCCGGCGCCCGGCCGGCCCACCGATCAGCTCGCTGCCGGCCGCGGCCAGCGGGTCCTCGGCGGTCGGCCTGACGGGCTCGGCCTGTGGGTCCTCGCGCACGCTCATGGCCTCCATCCTGCCGTACGGGCCTGGCGGCAGGGGTCAGGACCGCCCCAGCGGCCGCTGAGCGCGCCGCGGACGCCTCGGCAGGTCCCCGGGCGGGAAGCGGGCTGCGAGAGGCGCAGAGGGCCGTCCAGGGCCCGGAACGGCGCCGGGCGGCCCCGCGGGGGGGGGGGGGGGGGGCGGCGCGCCCGGGGGGTGGTGGGGGGGGGGGGGGGGGGGGGGGTAGGGCCCCCCGGGGCGCGCCCCGGGCCCGCCTGGCCCGTCCCGCGGGGGGTTGGGGGGGGGGGGGGGGGCCGGGGGGGGGGGGGGGGGCCGGCCGGGCGGGGGGGGGGGGGGGGGGGGGGCCGCGCCGGCGCGCCCGGCGAGTGGTGAACGGGTCGTACGGGGCTACGGGCTAGTCCTCCCGTCGGGCCCCGGACGGGCCGCCGAAGATGCCTCCGGGCCCGCCCGGCGGATCCGAGGTCGGCGATGTGGTCGGGCCGCCCGGACCGCCGTTCTGGCCTCCGTTCTGGTTGCCGCCGTTCTGGTTCCCGCCGTTCTGGTTGCAGTCGAAGTCCAGCGGGTCACAGGTGTCCGTCGGGGTCGGGCTGCCGGACGGCGACTCCGAGGGCGACTCCGACGGAGATTCCGAAGGAGACTCCGACGGGGACTCGGAAGGCTTATCCGTCGTCTGGGTCGGGCTCGGACTCGCGTCCTCACCGAAGACCTTCTCGCCGATCGGGGTGGCCGCGGGGAAGTCCTTGACCGGCTTGCCCTGCAGGGCACCGCGCATGTAATCGGCCCAGATCTCCGCCGGGAACGACGCGCCGTGGATCGTCTTCTGACCGCCCACACCGCGCATGGACAGGAACTTCTGGCTCTTTGCCTGGTCGTTCACCCGCCACATGCCGATCGCGGTCGACAGCTGCGGGGTGTAGCCGGAGAACCAGGCCGACTTGTTCTCGTCGGTGGTTCCGGTCTTGCCCGCGACCGGTCGGCCGATCTTCGCCGAGGTACCGGTGCCGTGCTCGACCACGTTCTCCAGGACGTCGGTGACGTTGTTCGCCACGTTCGAGTCGAACGCCCGCTTGAGCTGGGCGTCCTGCTTGTGGTCGTAGACGGGGCCGTTCTTGTCCTCGACCCGCTCCACCGAGTACGGGTCGGCCTGCTCGCCGCTGGCCGCGAAGGTGGCGTACGCCCCGGCGAGCCGGATGGCGCTGGGTGCGGAGGTGCCGAGCGAGAACGTCGGGGTGATCGAGGCCAGCTGCTCCTTGCTGAGGCCCGCGGCCAGGGCCGCGTCCCGCACCTTGTCGGTGCCGACGTCCATGCCCAGCTGGATGAACGGGGTGTTCACCGAGTACTGCATCGCGGTGCGCAGGCTGATCGGGCCCTTGTCCTCGTCACCGTCGTTCCGCTGGTGCCACTCCTTGCCGTCCTTGTCGTGCCAGACGGTGCCGTCGTAGTCCCGCAGGGTCACCTTGTTGTCGCCGTTGTAGACACTGCTCGGCGAGACCAGGGTGCGCTGGGAATCGGGTTGCTCCCGTGTGCCCTTCGGATCGCGGGCACCATTGGTCATCGCGGCGGCCATCACGAAGGGCTTGAAGGTCGAGCCCACCTGGACACCGGTGTAGTCGGCGTTGTTGCGGTAGTGCTCCAGCGCGTTCTTGCCGCCGTAGATGGCCAGGATCTTGCCGGTCTTGGGCTCCACCGAGGCGCCGCCGAACTGGACGTACTTGTCCACCTCGCGCTGTTTCGGCTTGATGTTCTCCTTGGAGACCTTCTCGACCGCCCGGGTCAGCTCACTGATCTTTTTCCGGTCGAAGGTGGTGTGGATCTGATAGCCGCCTTTGTCCAGCTTCGACTTGCTGATGCCGGTGTTGGCGACGATGTAGTTGTCGGCGAGGTCGGTGAGGTAGCCGATCTGGCCCTGCTTGTTCGTGGCCACCTTCGGGTCCTGCGGCATCGGGAAACCCTTGCCGATCCACTCCTGGGCCTCGGTCCTGCTCAACCTGTGCACGGCGACCTCACGCCGCAGGATCCACTCCCAGCGCTGCTTGGCCCGCTTGGTGTTGGCCTCCTTGGTGGCCGCGGCGCCGTAGCCGCCGTTGGGGTCATAGAGGTTGGGGCCGTTCAGCGTCGAGGCCAGGAAGGCGCTCTGGCTGGGCGTCAGGGCCGAGCAGTCACGGTCGTAGTACGCGCGGGCCGCCGCCTGGCAGCCGTAAGCACCACGTCCGTAGTAGGCGGTGTTCAGGTAGCTCCCGAGGATGTAGTCCTTGTCCTTGGTCGCGCCCACCTTTATGGAGATGAACAGCTCCTTGACCTTGCGCGTGAGCGTCTGCGACTGGTCCAGGTAGGTGTTCTTCACGAACTGCTGGGTGATGGTCGAACCACTCTGGGTCGCTCCACCCTTCGCCATGTTGACGACCGCGCGGGCGATACCCATCGGGTCGACGCCGCTGTCGTCATAGAAGCTGGCGTTCTCCGCGGAGATCACCGCGTTCTGCATGGACTTGGGGATCTTGCTGAGGGGGACGATCTGACGGTTGAGGTCACCACCGCCGGAGACCACCATCTGCTTGCCGTCCGCCCAGTAGTAAACGTTCTTCTGGGTCTGGGACGCGGCCTGGGCGGTCGGCACCTGCACCAGCCACAGCCCTATGCCGACGGCGCCGAGCAGCACCGCGAAGAAGAAGAGGAAGGTTCCCGTCACCAGCTTCCAGGACGGAACCCAGCGCCGGAAACCCGACCTTCCCCCACGCGGATAGTCAATAAAGCGCTTCTTGCCGGGGTGCCCATCGCCCCCCGAGCCATGTCCGCGGCCGCCGGCCCCCCGCCGGCCGCCACCGCGACCGCCGTGGCCGGCGCCGCCCGCACCCGGATCGGCTCCTCGTCTACGGCCGCCGCCGCGTTGTGCGGCGCGGCGGGCCGCCGCGCGACCGCCGTAAGGACGCTCTTCCCCCTTGGGGGTGGCGTCCGACCCGGCTGCGGCGTTGTGCGTCGGTGCTGCGCGGCGGCCGGACGACTGCTGTCCGGCTCGCCGGGCCGCTGCTCGTCCGCCGCCTTGGGGCTGCGGCGGTTTGCGACGGTGCTCGCTCATGGAACGACTTCTCCTCGGGCAGGCGCTATCGCCTGAAAGCGGCAGATGGCTTCCGGTCCCCCCAATGTGCGGTCCGGTCGCACCAGGCAACCGGACGCACTGCATCCGGGACGAGGACGCATCGCGGCGTCACTTGGTTCCCATAGGTCTGCATGGCGAACAGAGTACGCACGGTCAAAACCCGCCCAGCCGCCACCTTCACTCCATAACCGTCAGATTGAATGCCACGAATTGATGATGTGACGGCGTTCACCGTGGGCCCTCTTGTCCCGCCGGGGGCACGGTTCTATCGTCTTGATGTATCGACTCGATACATCAGCTCGACATAGTGGGCTCGGACCAGAGGGGAGGCGGGGAATGAGCAGACGCTCCGGCGTCCTGGAGTTCGCCGTCCTCGGCCTGCTGCGCGAGTCCCCGATGCACGGATACGAGCTGCGGAAGCGGCTCAACACGTCACTCGGGGTGTTCCGGGCGTTCAGCTACGGCAGCCTCTATCCCTGCCTCAAGACGCTGGTCGGCAACGGCTGGTTGATCGAGGAGTCCGGCAGCGTCTCCCAGGACGCTCCCGCGACGCCCCTCTCCGGCCGCCGGGCGAAGATCGTCTACAGGCTCACGGCGGCGGGGAAGGACCGGTTCGAAGAGCTGCTCTCCCACACCGGGCCGGACGCCTGGGAGGACGAGCACTTCGGCGTCCGCTTCGCCTTCTTCGGCCAGACGTCACGAGACGTTCGGATGCGGGTGCTCGAAGGGCGGCGCAGCCGCCTGGAGGAGCGCCTGGACAAGATGCGCGCCGCCATGGCCCGCACCCGCGAGCGGCTGGACGACTACACCCTCGAGCTGCAGCGGCACGGGATGGAGTCGGTGGAGCGCGAGGTCCGCTGGCTGAACGAGCTGATCGAGAGCGAGCGGGCCGGGCGCGACCAGCGCGACGGCACCGCCGGGCAGGACCGGGCGATCGAGCGGGCTGAGGACCGGCCGCCACACCAGGAGCAGGACCAGTCAGGAGATACGGACGGCCCGCCCCGGCACCGGGGTGGTTCCCGGCCGGATCCGTCCGATGACACCGCCAAGTGAGGCCCGGCATCCGCGGGGCCTCGTCCAGTACACACAGGGAGCAACCGGAATGGGTTCGGTTCGTGTAGCCATCGTCGGCGTGGGCAACTGCGCCGCCTCGCTGGTACAGGGCGTCGAGTACTACAAGGACGCCGACCCGGACACCCGCGTGCCGGGTCTGATGCACGTGCAGTTCGGCGACTACCACGTGAACGACGTGGAGTTCGTGGCCGCCTTCGACGTGGACGCGAAGAAGGTCGGCCTGGACCTCGCGGACGCCATCGGCGCCAGCGAGAACAACACCATCAAGATCTGCGATGTGCCGACGGCCGGTGTCACGGTCCAGCGCGGCCACACGCTCGACGGACTCGGCAAGTACTACCGCCAGACCATCGACGAGTCCGACGAGGCCCCGGTCGACGTCGTCCAGGTCCTCAAGGACAAGCAGGTCGACGTTCTGGTCTGCTACCTCCCGGTCGGCTCCGAGGACGCCGCCAAGTACTACGCCCAGTGCGCCATCGACGCCAAGGTCGCCTTCGTCAACGCCCTTCCGGTCTTCATCGCCGGCACCAAGGAGTGGGCGGACAAGTTCACCGAGGCCGGGGTGCCGATCGTCGGTGACGACATCAAGTCGCAGGTCGGCGCGACCATCACGCACCGCGTAATGGCCAAGCTGTTCGAGGACCGGGGCGTCATCCTGGACCGCACCATGCAGCTGAACGTCGGCGGCAACATGGACTTCAAGAACATGCTCGAGCGGGAGCGCCTGGAGTCCAAGAAGATCTCCAAGACCCAGGCCGTCACCTCCCAGATCCCCGACCGCGACCTGGGCGCCGACAACGTCCACATCGGCCCCTCGGACTTCGTCGCCTGGCTGGACGACCGCAAGTGGGCCTATGTCCGCCTGGAGGGTCGCGCGTTCGGCGATGTCCCGCTGAACCTGGAGTACAAGCTCGAGGTGTGGGACTCCCCGAACTCCGCGGGTGTCATCATCGACGCGCTGCGCGCCGCGAAGATCGCCAAGGACCGTGGCATCGGCGGCCCGATCCTCTCCGCCTCCTCGTACTTCATGAAGTCGCCGCCGGTGCAGTACTTCGACAACGAGGCGCAGGAGAACGTGGAGAAGTTCATCAAGGGCGAGGTCGAGCGCTGACGCGCCATGTGCTGATTCCCGCCGCGTGATCACGGGCCTTCGGGTAATACACCCGGAGGCCCGTGTGGTGTGTGAGGCTGGCGTCATGCCTGTTGTGCGTGATCTCCGCGTACTGCTGCAACTGCGTGACTTCCGGCGCCTCCTGGCCATCCGCCTGCTGTCCCAGGCGGCCGACGGCGTCTACCAGGTAGCACTCGCCACGTATGTGGTCTTCTCCCCGGAGAAGCAGACCTCCGCCGCGGCCATCGCCTCCGCCATGGCCGTCCTGCTGCTCCCTTACTCCCTGCTCGGCCCCCTCGCCGGTGTGCTGCTGGACCGTTGGCGCCGGCGGCAAGTGCTGCTCTACGGCAATCTGCTGCGCTCGGGACTGGCCACCGGAACCGCCGTACTGGTCCTCGGCCAAGTGCCGGAGTGGCTCTTCTACGTCTCGGCCCTGTCGGTGACGGCCGTCAACCGCTTTGTACTGGCCGGTCTTTCGGCGGCCCTGCCGCGGGTCGTCGACAGCCAGGAACGTCTGGTCATGGCCAACTCCCTCTCGCCCACCGCCGGAACACTCGCCGCCACGGCCGGGGGCAGCCTCGCCTTCATCGTCCGGCTGTCGGGCCCGGGAGGCACCTCGTCGGACGCGCTGGTCGTCCTGGTGGGCGCCGCGCTCTATCTCATCGCCGGGCTCACCGCCGTGTCGATGGCACCGGGCCTGCTGGGGCCGGATCCCGCGGCCCTTCAGCCCCGTCTCCCCGCGGCCCTGATGAGCACCGCGCGGGGTCTGGTCGCGGGTGTACGCCATCTCCTGGAACGCAGGGACCCGACCGTGGCGCTGGCCGCGATGACGCTGATGCGCTTCTGCTACGGGGCGCTCACGGTGACGGTGCTGATGCTCTGCCGCTATGCATGGGCCGATACCGAGTCCGAGGGGCTCGCGCTTCTGGGGCTGGCCGTCGGGGTCTCGGGCGCGGGCTTCTTCGCAGCGGCGGTGATCACCCCATGGGCGGTGGCCCGACTCAGGACGCCTGCGTCCTCCCGGCCGGACGGCCGACTCTCCTGGGTAATGGTGTGCGCGGGAAGCGCGGCCCTTCTGGAGCCCGGTCTCGGACTGCCCTTCGAGCCCGCCCCCATGCTGATCGCCGCGTTCGTCCTCGGGCTCGTCACCCAGGGCGCGAAGATCGCCACCGACACCGTGGTGCAGTCCGCCATCGCCGATGACTTCCGCGGCCGGATCTTCTCCCTCTACGACGTGCTGTTCAACGTCGCCTTCGTGGGAGCCGCGGCGGTCGCCGCGGTGATACTGCCGCCGGACGGCAGATCGGCCCCGCTGCTGTTCTGTGTGGCGCTGCTCTACGCAGCCACCGCTCTGCTGGTCAGGTTTCACGTGAAACATGACCGGGACCACGCCCAGCGGGTCGATGTTTCACGTGAAACCGGAGGGACTCAGCCCTCCGACTGAGCGTCCCACCACTCCTGGAGCGTGGCGATCGCGGTCTCCCGCTCCATCGGACCGTGCTCCAACCGCATCTCCAGCAGATGCTTGTACGCCTTGCCCACCTGCGGCCCCGGGGGGATACCGAGGATCTTCATGATCTCGTTGCCGTCCAGATCCGGGCGGATCGAGTCCAGCTCCTCCTGCTCCTGCAGCCGGGCGATGCGCTCCTCGAGGCCGTCGTACGCACGCGAGAGCGCCGTCGCCTTCCTCTTGTTGCGGGTGGTGCAGTCCGAGCGGGTCAGCTTGTGCAGCCGGTCCAGCAGCGGCCCGGCGTCACGGACATAGCGACGGACGGCGGAGTCGGTCCATTCCCCCGTGCCATAGCCGTGGAAGCGCAGATGCAGCTCGACAAGGCGTGAGACGTCCTTGATCAGCTCATTGGAGTACTTGAGCTTCGTCATCCGGAATTTGGTCATCTTGGCTCCCACCACCTCGTGGTGGTGGAAGGAGACCCGACCGTCCTTCTCGAAGCGGCGCGTCTTGGGCTTACCGATGTCATGCAGCAGCGCGGCCAGCCGCAGCACCAGATCGGGCCCCTCGGTCTCCAGGTCGATGGCCTGGTCTAGCACCGTCAGCGAATGCTCATACACATCCTTGTGGCGGTGGTGCTCATCACGCTCCAGACGCAGCGCCGGGAGCTCCGGCAGGACGCGGTCGGCCAGCCCGGTCTCCACCAGCAGCCGCAGCCCCTTGCGGGGGTGGTCGGCCAGGACGAGCTTGTTGAGCTCATCACGTACCCGCTCGGCCGAGACGATGTCGATACGGTCGGCCATCGACGTCATCGCGGCGACCACCTCGGGGGCCACCTCGAAGTCCAGCTGCGCGGCGAAGCGCGCGGCGCGCATCATCCGCAGCGGATCGTCGGAGAAGGACTCCTCGGGCGTCCCGGGGGTGCGCAGCACCCGGGCGGCGAGATCCTCCAGACCGTGGTGCGGGTCGATGAACTCCTTCTGCGGAAGCGCCACCGCCATCGCGTTGACCGTGAAGTCCCGACGGACCAGGTCCTCCTCGATGGAATCGCCGTACGACACCTCGGGCTTCCGGGATGTCCGGTCATAGGCTTCTGACCGATAAGTCGTGATTTCAATCTGGAAGCTCTGATCCGCCCCGCTTCCTGCGGCCATGTCCTTACGGCAGCCAACGGTGCCGAAGGCGATGCCGACATCCCACACCGCGTCTGCCCACGGCCGTACGATCTTCAGTACCTCGTCCGGCCGTGCGTCCGTCGTGAAGTCCAGATCGTTACCGAGCCGGCCGAGCAGCGCGTCCCGTACCGAGCCGCCGACCAGAGCCAGGCGGAAACCAGCCTGCTGGAAGCGACGGGCAAGATCGTCGGCAACGGGAGAGACCCGCAGGAGCTCGCCCACGGCGCGGCGCTGCACCTGGCTGAGCTCATTGGTCGGCTGCGGGGGTCGGCTGTCATTGTTGGCGTTCGGCACAACAGAACAGGGTACGTGGCCGTGCGCCCCGCGGACTCCACACCCGATGCGGACCACCACTGCGTAACGATCTTGTGGAGCCATCCACAGCACTTCGCCACAGCGGGCATCGTTACCATTTCGTGGACGCACATTGCGACGACCACTGACGACCTACTGACGACAAGGGACGGGCGAGCGCGTGGCCGATGCGGCAGACCTCCGGGGGACAACTTCCGCTCGCGCCCGACGATGGTTGCGGCGCACAGCGGCCCTGCTCGCCGCGGCGCCGATGCTCGCGGGCCTGACGCAGATTCCGGCGGCGCCCGCCGCCCACGCAGAGAGCAAGGCCACCGGCTCACGGTCGGTGGACGTCTCCATCACCTCGCTGACCCCGACCGCGCCGAAGAAGAGCGACACCCTCACCGTCAGCGGCACCGTCACCAACGACACCAAGAGCACGGTCTCGGGAGCCCGGGTGGGCCTCCGTGTCGGTCCGACCATGAACGGCCGCAACGCGATCGACACCGCCGCCCACCGCACCGGCTATACGGAGGGCCTCGACGGCACCGAGGTGGACGACAAATACGCCAAGAAGATCGGCAAGCTGTCGGCCGGCACCAGCCGTGACTTCTCCCTCTCCATACCGGTGGACCAGTTGCACCTGGGGGAGAACGGCGTCTATCAGCTCGGCGTCTCGCTCACCGGTGGCACCTCCAGTCAGCCCTGGCCGCAGGTGCTGGGCATCGAGCGGACCTTCCTGCCCTGGCAGTCGGGCACGGCCACGAAGAAGTCCCAGCTCACCTATCTGTGGCCACTGATCTCCGCCACCCATGTGACCGCGCGCACGGACAACGACGAGGACCGCACCCCGATCTTCCGGGACGACCGCCTCACCAAGGAGCTGGCCCCCGGCGGCCGGCTGCAGCAGATGGTCGCCCTGGGGAAGAACCTCCCCATCACCTGGGTGGTCGACCCCGACCTGCTCGCCACGGTCGACGCGATGACCAAGAAGTACGAGGTCCAGAACCCCTCGGGCAAGGGCACTACGGCGGGCCGCGGCCAGACTGCCGCCAAGCAGTGGCTCGACGCCCTGCAGAAGGCCGTGGACGGCAAGCAGGTGGTCGCGCTGCCGTTCGCCGACCCCGACCTCGCCTCGCTCGCCCACCGCGGTAAGAACATCACCGGCACCCTCAGCCACCTCCAGGGCGCCACCGAACTCGCCTCGACCACCGTGGAGACCATCCTCGGGGTGCGGCCTCGCACGGACTTCGCCTGGCCCGTGGACGGCGCGATCGACTCCTCGATCGTGGACGTCGCCACCTCCGCGGGCGCGCACAACGTCATCGCCCGCAGCGACAGCCTGCGCGAGACCGGCGGGCTCTCCTACACCCCCACCGCGGCCCGCCAGATCGGCGGCGGCAATACGGCGGTGGTCGCCGACGCACGGCTGTCGACGGCCTTCACCGGCGACATGTCCAAGGCGGAGAACTCCACCCTCGCCATCCAGACGTTCCTGGCACAGAGCCAGATGGTCAACCTGCAGGCGCCGGACAAGCAGCGCAGCATCGTGGTCGCCCCCCAGCGGACGCCCACCACCAGCCAGGCGCAGGCGATGGCGGCGGCCCTGGAGGGCCTCTCCGGGCAGTGGACGCAGCCGCTGAGCCTGGGACAGGCCGCGAAGGCGAAGCCCGACCCGAGCGCCACCCAGCGGGTGCCGAGCTCCCGCTCGTACCCCCGGTCGCTGCGCGCGCGGGAACTGCCCGCCGAGGCGTTCGACAGGATCCAGGAGACCCAGAAGACCCTGGACAATTTCGAGCCGATTCTCACCGCCAAGTACCGGGTGGTCACGCCCTTCGGGAACGCGATCAGGCGCGAGATGTCGACCTCATGGCGCAACGAGGCGCAGAACGCGGCCGGCTTCCGGCACGACGTGCAGACGTACCTGTCCGGGCTCACCAAAAAGGTGCGCCTGGTCCCCAAGACGGACATGACCCTCTCCGGGCGGAGCGCCACCGTCCCGGTGACCCTGCAGAACAACTTGGTGCAGGGTGTCGAGCTGCGGCTCGTCCTCCGCTCCCAGCAGGGCAACCGGTTGGCGATCAGCGACCCTCAGCTGGTCAATGTGGAGGGCGGCCACAGCCAGTCCGTGAAGTTCGGGACCACGGCCAACGCGAACGGCCCGGTGTGGGTCTCGGCCCAGCTCTACACCCCGGACGGACAGCCTTACGGCCGCGAGATGCTGTTCGAGGTGAATGTCACCGAAATCACGTCGACCGTGATTCTCGTGATCGCCGGCGGTGTGCTGCTGCTGGTCCTCGCCGGTGTCCGGATCTACGTCCAGCGCAAGCGCGCGGCCGCAAAGAGCGGTGAGGACGGCGGAGACGGGGAAGACGCCGAGACGGCGCACGGGCAGGATGAGGACGACAGCGAGGTCCCGGAGACCGACCGGCGTGACCCCGCGCATGCCCTCGTGCCCGAGCAGCCGAGTGACCCGGCGGCGGACACCGGATCGCAAAGCGCTGGCCCGTCCGGCTCGGGTGAGAAAGTGGAGCGTTGAGCAAAGCCGGGGCCGGTCGGCCGCAGCGGACGATGAGGTGGGGTAGCGATGAACGCGCCGTATGACGGTGATGGCCGAGTGCCACCACCGCCGCAGCCTTCGCCTCACGGCTCCCACGACCCTTACGGACAGGAACCGCACCAGCGCGATCCGTATCTGGGCGACGCCCACCAGGCCCCCCAGGCCGACCCGCGCCAGTCGTACGGCCAGCAGTACTACGCGCCGGATCCGTATCTGGACGATACGTACGCGACGGGCAGCTTCACGCCCTACCCGTATCCGACGCAGGATCGCTACGCCCACGACCCGCTGACGGATCCGCTGTACGACCGGCACGCCCCCCACGCACCGCAGCAGGGGGGCTACCAGCAGCAGCACTACCAGCAGCCCCCCACGCCGCAGGGCCCCGACCCGCGTGCTTGGCACTCCGAGGCCGCCCCCGGCCAGCAGGGCGCGGCACAGCAGCCGTACACCGGTGGTCAGCCGGGCCCCGGCTATCCGGAGGCCGGCGACGGCTACGGCGCGACGCAACAGCCGCAGCGGGACGCGTTCGCGCATCTCTACCGCGATCAGCAGCCCTATGACCCCCGGGCCGCCCAGGGCCAGGGCTATCCGCAGGGCTCGCAGAACTACCCGCACGGACAGGCGCGCACGCAGGGGCAGGCACCGGTTCCCGGACCGTCGAGATCCGAGTCCACTCACGCCACGGCCGCCGCTCCCACGGTGGCCGCTCCGGTGGTGACCGCCCCTGCGGCCGAGCCGGAGCCGAAGAAGCCCTCAGGGGGCCGGGCGGCGAGTCTGCTGCAGTCGAGCGCCCTGATGGCCGCGGGCACCCTGGTCTCCCGCCTGACCGGGTTCGTCCGACAGATGGTGATCGTCGCGGGCCTCGGCGCTGCCAGCCTCGGCCAGGCTTACCAAGTCGCCTATCAGCTGCCCGCGATGATCTACTTCCTCACCGTCGGCGGCGGCCTGAACTCCGTCTTCGTCCCACAGCTCGTGCGCGCGATGAAGGAGGACGACGACGGCGGAGTCGCCTACGCCAACCGTCTGCTCACGTTGACGATGGTCGCGCTCGGCAGCCTCGTCGCGGTTTCACTGTTCGCGGCTCCGGCGCTGATCCGGATGCTCTCTGCGGACATCGCCAGCGATCCCCCCTCCAACGAGGTTGCGGTCACCTTCGCCCGCTACTGCCTGCCCACCATCTTCTTCATGGGCGTGCACGTCGTGGTCGGTCAGATCCTCAACGCCCGGGGCAAGTTCGGCGCGATGATGTGGACCCCGGTCCTCAACAACATTGTCGTCATCGCCACCTTCGGCCTCTTCATCTGGGTGTTCGGCACCTCCAGCAACTCCAACATGGGTGTCACGACCATCACGCCGGAGGGCATCCGGCTGCTGGGCATCGGCACACTCCTCGGCCTCACCGTCCAGGCCCTGGCGATGTTCCCCTATCTCCGGGCAGCCGGTTTCCGCTTCCGGCCACGCTTCGACTGGCGTGGCCACGGACTCGGCAAGGCCGCCAAACTGGCCAAGTGGACCGTGCTGTTCGTGCTAGCCAACCAGGCCGGCAACATCGTGGTCACCCAGCTCGCCACCGCGGCCGGTACGGAGGCCGACAACGGGGGCCACCCAGGAGCGAGCTACGTCGGCTACACGAGTGCTCAGCTCATCTGGAACATGCCGCAGGCCATCATCACCGTGTCGGTCATGGCAGCTCTGCTCCCCAGGCTTTCCCGGGCGGCCCACGACGGCGACCCCGGAGCGGTCCGCGACGACATCTCGCAGGGCCTGCGCACCTCCGCCGTCGCCATCGTCCCCCTCGCCTTCGGCTTCATCGCGCTCGGTATCCCCCTCTGCACCTTGCTGTTCGGGACCTCGGGCACCGAGACGGCCCAGGCCATGGGCTACATCCTCATGGCGTTCGGCCTCGGACTCATCCCCTTCTCCGTGCAGTACGTCGTCCTCCGCGGCTTCTACGCCTACGAGGACACCCGCACCCCCTTCTACAACACGGTGATCGTCGCCGCCGTCAACGCCGCCGGCTCCGCGCTCGCCTACGTCGTGCTCCCCGCCCGCTGGGCCGTCGCCGGTATGGCGGCCGCCTACGGCCTGGCCTACGCCACCGGCGTGGGGGTGGCCTGGAAGCGGCTGCGCGACCGGCTGGGCGGCGATCTGGACGGCCCCCGCGTCGTCCGCACCTACACCCGCCTCGCGGGCGCCAGCATCCCCGCAGCCATCCTGGGCGGCGGCTCGGCGTACACCATCATGCAGACCCTCGGAATGGGCATCGCCGGCTCTGTAGCGGGTTTGCTGGGCGGCGGTCTCGTTCTTATCGCGGTCTTCTACATTGCTGCCAAACGGATGCGCGTTGAGGAGCTGACGGCCATGGTCGGTATGGTGCGCGGACGACTCGGACGCTGATCATTGAGCACAACCATCGTCCGCCACCGTGTGTCGTGCATAGCGGCGGACTGTGGGCACAATTGTCTTGGCTCGGAGTAGGCGCAACGGATGGGGAGGCAGGAACGACGGTGGCGGAACGGAGCACGGCTGCCGTCGACGTGGCCGACAGCGGTGGAGCGGAGCCGCTGACCGCCGAGGCGGGCAAGGCCACGGCCGACGGGGCGGGGACGAAAGAGAAGGTCGGTAAGGGGACAGAGGCCGCGGTCACCGAAGAGGTGGACGCCGCGGCCGAAGCGAGCCCCCTCGAGCTGCACAGCGGTCACAAGTTGGCCAGACGCTACCGTCTGGAGGAGTGCGTCACCCGTCTGGACGGATTCAGCAGTTGGCGTGCCGTGGACGAAAAACTGCGGCGTGCCGTCGGTGTGCATGTCCTGCCCGCCGACCATCCGCGCGCCAGGCCGGTGCTCGCCGCGGCCCGTTCGGCGGCCTTGCTGGGCGACCCTCGCTTCGTCCAGGTCCTCGACGCCGTCGAGGAGAACGATCTCGTCTATGTCGTCCATGAGTGGCTTCCCGACGCCACCGAACTCACCGCCGTGCTGGCCGCCGGGCCGCTCGAGCCGCACGACGCGTACCAATTGGTCAGCCAGGTCTCCCAGGCCATGGCCGCCGCTCACCGTGAGGGCCTGGCCCATCTGCGGCTGAACCCCGGCTCCGTGCTGCGCACCGAGTCCGGCCAGTACCGCATCCGGGGACTCGCCGTCATGGCCGCCCTGCGCGGTATCAGCGTCGACCACCCCCAGCGCACGGACACCGAGGCGATTGGCGCGCTGCTGTACGCGGCGCTCACTCAGCGCTGGCCGTACGACACCGACGCCTACGGCCTCTCCGGGCTGCCCAAGGGCGTGGGCCTGATCGCCCCCGACCAGGTGCGCGCGGGAGTGCACCGCGGTCTGTCCGAGCTCGCGATGCGCGCACTGGTCAACGACGGGGCCACCGCCTCCCGTCAGGACCAGCCCTGCACCACCCCCGAGGAGCTGGCCAAGGCCGTCGCGGCCATGCCTCGCATCCGGCCGCCCGAGCCCGCCTACACCCCTTCGCCGGCGTATTCGCGCACGACGTACCAACAGGGCGTGTACGGCCAGCCGCCGAACCGTGGCGGCGCCGCGCACACGGCCCGCCCGGCCGCTCCAGTGCCCCCTCCGCCGCCGCTGCAGAGCCGCACGGGCAAGGCCCTCAAGTGGACCGTCTCCGCCCTTCTGATCGCCGCCCTCGGCCTCGGCAGCTGGCAGCTCGCCGACACCCTCCTCAAGGAGGAGAACAAGACCGACCCGGGCAAGTCCACCAGCGAGAAGGACGACGGCAAGGGCGAGCAGCTCGTGGGCAAGCCGCTCGACATCGCGAGCGCCACGGAGTTCTCCCCGTTGGACGTGCCCTTCGCCCCGGACAAGGTCGATGGAGCCGTGGACGGCGACGCGGGCACCGCCTGGGTGACCAAGGAGTTCTGGAACTACCCGAACTTCGGTAACCTGCCCAGACGAAAGCAGGGCAGCGGCATCGTCGTCGACCTCGGCAGCGCCAAAAGCGTCTCGAGTATCGACATCGACTTCTACCGCGCCGGCCAGAAGGTGGAAGTTCTCGCCGCGGACCCCTCCGCATCCAACCCCACCTCGCTCAGCGCCTTCTCCAAACACCTCACCGACCTGAAGAGCGCCGGGAAGAAGCTGACCACCGTTCTCGACAAGCCAGTACGGACGCGTTTCGTCCTGGTTCACATCACCGAGCTTCCGGCCAGCACCGCTGATCGCTACCGTGGCGGCATCTCGGAGATCAAGGTCAAGGGCTGACCCTCTACGGTCGGCCGAGAGGGGAGGGGCTCAACGTTGGACGACGCCACCATCGGCGGGGCGAGCGACGGCGAGCTCCTTGCCCGGCACGTCGACGGCGACCCGGACGCCTTCAGCGAAATAGTGCGGCGCCACCGCGACAGACTCTGGGCGGTGGCGCTGCGCACCCTCGGCGACCGTGAGGAAGCGGCCGACGCGGTCCAGGACGCGCTCGTCTCCGCCTACCGCGCCGCGCACACCTTCCGGGGCCAGTCCGCCGTGACGACCTGGCTGCACCGGATCACGGTCAACGCCTGTCTGGACCGGGCCCGCAAGGCCGCCTCCCGTCGCACCTCCCCCGTGGACGACACCGAGCGGCTCGAGCAACTTCTGGAACCCCATGAATCAGCCGCCGCTCCCGCCGAGCGCGGTGATCTCCACCGCGAACTGCTCCGGGCGCTGCGCACCCTCCCTCCCGAGCAGCGCGCGGCCTTGGTGCTGGTCGACATGCAGGGCTATCCCGTCGCGGAGGCGGCGAAGGTCCTGGACGTTCCGACCGGCACCGTGAAGAGCCGCTGTGCCCGGGGCCGCGCACGACTGCTGCCGCTGCTCTCACATCTCCACCCCAGCGGGAGGGGTAGCTCACCCTCGGGCGTGGGAAGGAACCGGACGCAGGGGACGTCCGTCCCACCGACGGCAGGACCGAACGACACAGATGCCGTGAAGGGCGGAGGTGGGCGAGCGTGACATCCTCGACGGACACGGACGAGCACCCTGAAGTCGCGGAGATCTCCGCACTCACCGAGGGTCTGCTCTCTCCGTCCCGCGCCGTCGATGTGCGCACTCACCTCGCGAGTTGCGTGCTGTGCGCGGACGTATCGACGTCCCTGGAAGAGATCCGCTCCCTACTCGGGACCCTGCCGGGACCGGTGCGGATGCCCGCCGATATCGCGGGCCGTATCGACGCGGCGCTGGCCGCCGAAGCGCTTCTCGACGCGACCGCTCCCGAGCCGGTGGCCGATGTTTCACGTGAAACTCCGGAGCCGGATCCGGCACCCACGTCGGTTTCACGTGAAACCGCCGACGCCACCCCCGCCTCCGACGCCGTGACGCCTCCGTCCAAGTCCTCCACCGCGGCGGACCGGCCCGCTGGGCGCACGCGTGGGGCCACGGGGCCGGGACGCGGGTCCACTGGACCCGGCGCCCGCCCGGGCCGCGCCCGCCGCTGGCCCAAGGTCGTCCTGGGCGGCGCATGTGCCGCGGCAGTGATCGGCATCGGTTCCTTCTTCATCCAGGGCGGCTCCTCGGGTGATCACAGCGACCCCGGCACCCAGGCCCATGCCAGCCAGAGCTCCGGGAAGTCCACCCTCTCCTCGGGCACGCTCAAGGACCGCGTGCACGAGCTGCTCGTCGACCGGAAGTCCACGGCGTCGAATGGCGTCACCGGGCAGGGCAACTCACCCGATGTCCCGCTGCGGGCCGACGACGACCCGAACGTGCCGTCCTGTGTGCAGAGCGGCACCGGCCGCAAGGAGCCGGCACTCGCGGCGCAGCAGGACACCTACGACGGCCAGACCGCCTATATCGTCGTCCTCCCGCACCCCTCCGACAGCTCTCTCGTCGATGCCTTTGTAATCGACGCGTCCTGCGTCTCGGCGTCTCCGTCGTCTCCCGGGGAGCTTCTGGTGACCCGGACCTATCCGCGCCCCTGAGGCACACCGCGCACCCCGGGGCCCTGTCTGACAGCGCTCGGGAATGCCTGACCCGTAGGATCCGTTGGGTGGGGTGGCAGCGGAATTCCGGGGGGACCCGGAGCCGCCCGCCCAGTCAGCAGTCCGGCAGTCGGCAGAGACAAGGAAGACATCCGTGAGCGACGTCCGCAACGTGATCATCATCGGTTCCGGGCCCGCGGGCTATACGGCCGCGCTCTACACCGCCCGCGCTTCCTTGAAGCCGCTGGTCTTCGAAGGCTCCGTGACCGCGGGTGGTGCCCTGATGAACACCACCGATGTGGAGAACTTCCCCGGCTTCCGGGACGGGATCATGGGCCCCGACCTGATGGACAACATGCGGGCTCAGGCCGAGCGCTTCGGCGCCGAGCTCATCCCGGACGATGTGGTCGCGGTCGACCTCACCGAGCAGATCAAGACCGTCACCGACTCCGCCGGTACGGTCCACCGCGCCAAGACCGTCATCGTGACCACCGGCTCCCAGCACCGCAAGCTGGGGCTGGCCCGCGAGGACGAGCTCTCCGGCCGCGGTGTCTCCTGGTGTGCCACCTGTGACGGGTTCTTCTTCAAGGACCAGGACATCGCCGTCATCGGCGGTGGCGACACGGCCATGGAGGAGGCGACCTTCCTGTCGCGGTTCGCCAAGTCGGTCACCGTGGTCCACCGCCGGGACACCCTGCGCGCCAGCAAGGCGATGCAGGAGCGGGCCTTCGGCGACCCGAAGATCTCGTTCGTCTGGGACAGCGCGGTCGAGGAGATCCACGGCGACGGCAAGCTCTCCGGTCTCACCCTCCGCGATGTCAAGAAGGACGAGACCTCGGAACTGCCGGTCACCGGACTGTTCATCGCGATCGGCCACGACCCGCGCACCGAGCTGTTCAAGGGCCAGCTGGCCCTGGACGACGAGGGCTACCTCAAGGTGGATGCGCCCACCACCCGGACGAACCTGCCCGGTGTCTTCGCCGCGGGCGATGTCGTGGACCACACCTACCGCCAGGCGATCACCGCGGCCGGCACCGGTTGCTCGGCGGCGCTGGACGCCGAGCGGTACCTCGCCTCGCTGGGCCAGGGCGACGCCACCGTCTGACTTCGCTTCCCACCCCTGCACCAACTCACTAAGGAGATTGCCATGGCCGGTGCCACGGTCACCGTGACGGACGCCGACTTCGAGGAGAAGGTCCTCAAGAGCGACAAGCCGGTACTCGTCGACTTCTGGGCCGCGTGGTGCGGTCCGTGCCGCCAGATCGCCCCCTCGCTGGAGGCCATCGCGGCAGAGCACCCCGACAAGATCGTCATCGCCAAGCTCAACATTGACGAGAACCCGGCGACAGCCGCCAAGTACGGCGTGATGTCGATCCCGACGCTCAATGTCTACCAGGGCGGCGAGGTCGCCAAGACCATCGTCGGCGCCAAGCCCAAGGCCGCCATCGAGCGCGACCTGGCCGACTTCATCGGCTGAACGCATCACGCGTCGCGCTGATGCACGAAGGGGCTGCCCATGAGGGCAGCCCCTTCGTGTTTCACGTGGAACGCTCTACAGCGGCCGAAGCGCGGGCTCCTTCTGGACGGCGCCGAGCAGTCGGTCCAGCGCCAGCTCGACATCCTCCTTCCAGGAGATCGTCGTCCGCAGCTCAAGCCTCAGCCGGGGATAGCGCGGATGCGGCCGTACGGTCTTGAAGCCCACAGCCAGCAGATGATCGGCGGGCAGCACACACGCCGGTTCCTTCCAGGAGGCGTCTCCGAACGCCTCCACCGCCTTGAAGCCCCGGCGGATCACATCCTTGGCGACGGTCTGCACCATCACCCGGCCCAGCCCCTGCCCCTGGTATCCCGGCATCAGCCACGCCGTCATCAGCTGGACGGCATCCGCCGCCACCGGACTGGTCGGGAAGGCCGTGGAGCGCGGCACATACGCCGGAGGCGCGTACAGCACAAAGCCCACCGGAACGTCATCGACATAGACCACCCGGCCGCAGGATCCCCACTCCAGCAGCACGGCCGAAATCCATGCCTCCTTCTCCAGCTCCGGCCGGCCGGCCCTTACGGCTGCCTCGCCGCTGACCGGATCGAGCTCCCAGAAGACACAGGCGCGACAGCGCTTGGGGATGTCCGGGAGGTTGTCCAACGTGAGCGGTACGAGCCGACGCCCCATGAAGCCAGTCCTTCACTTCCGTGGCCAGCCGCGCCACGGGCGGCTGACAGCGCACTACGCTCCCTGAGCAGACTGCCGACGAAGCCGCCGACAGCTCCCAGGCCCAATCCTGTGGCCACCAGTCCGGTGCGGCTCACCGATCGCATGGCCCTGCCCTCCACATGCGGCGCCTCCACCTGGATCCGCCCTGCCTGATCGCATCGTATCCGTGCCGAGATTGCACCGATACCGCCCTTGGGCAAACAGCGGGTCGCGTTCCGACCATGTCGGACCGCGACCCGCCCCGCACTGCCCTTCCGTACGGCATGGCCGCACGGACAGCGCCTCACTCGTCCTCGTCCTCCGCTCCGCCCTCGGAGGAGAGCGGCTGCTCCAGCACCGGCCCCTCACCGGGAGCCAGCGAGCCGAGGATCCGCTCGAGATCCTCTATCGAGGCGAACTCGACGACGATCTTTCCCTTCTTCTGACCGAGGTCGACCTTCACCCGCGTCTCGAACCGATCGGAGAGACGTGACGCCAGATCCGTGAGCGCGGGGGACACCCTCGCACCCGCCCGCGGGCTCTTGGTCTTCGTCGTACCGCCCGATCGCGATCCCATCAGGGTGACGATCTCCTCCACCGCACGCACCGAGAGGCCCTCGGCGACAATGCGATGAGCCAGCCGGTCCTGCTCCTCCGCGTCGTCCACGGAGAGCAGCGCCCGCGCATGGCCCGCCGAGAGAACCCCCGCCGCCACCCTGCGCTGAACGGACGGAGAGAGCCTCAGCAGCCGCAGCGTATTGGAGACCTGCGGACGTGAGCGCCCGATGCGGTCGGCCAGTTCGTCATGCGTGCAGTTGAAGTCCTTGAGCAACTGGTCATATGCCGCCGCCTCTTCCAGCGGGTTCAGCTGGGCCCGGTGCAGGTTCTCCAGCAGCGCGTCGAGCAGAAGCTTCTCGTCGTCGGTGGCCCGGACGATCGCGGGGATCTTCTCCAGCCCGGCCTCACGACAGGCCCGCCAGCGGCGCTCGCCCATGATGAGCTCATAGCGCTCCGGCGCCAACTGCCGTACGACGACGGGCTGGAGGAGACCGACCTCCTGGATCGAGGTGACCAGTTCGGCGAGCGCGTCCTCGTCGAAGACCTCACGGGGCTGCCGCGGATTGGGCGTGATGAAGTCCAGCGGCAGCTCGGCGAAGTGTGCCCCGGCCACCTCCTCCGGCATCACCGCCGGTGCGGCCTCGGGCTCCGCCTCCGGCGGTGCGAGCTCGGGCTCCTGTGGAACGGTGTGCGTCGACAGTGCGGCCACCTTGGCCGCCGCCACCCCGCGCTCCTGGGTGAGCACCGGGACCGCGGTCGGTGAGGTGGTGGCCCCGGTCGTCGTGACCGTTCCCGCCCCCGCCGAGGACGCGGCGTTGTCCGCCCCCTTCGGCGCGGGAGGAATCAGGGCACCGAGCCCACGGCCCAGTCCTCTGCGTCGCTCACTCACTGAATCCCCTCCTGCATACTGTGCTGGTCGTGCTGGCTGAGCTCGGGCAAGGCATGAACGTGCTGGGCCTCGTAGTGCACGCCGACGCCTCTGAGGGCGATCTCGCGGGCCGCCTCGAGATAGGAGAGCGCCCCACTCGACCCCGGGTCATAGGTGAGGACGGTCTGCCCATAGCTGGGGGCCTCGGAGATGCGCACCGATCGGGGAATGCTCGTCCGGAGCACCTCACCGCCGAAGTGGCTGCGCACCTCGTCCGCGACCTGGGAGGCCAGCCGGGTGCGACCGTCGTACATCGTGAGAAGGATCGTCGAGACATGGAGCTTGGGGTTGAGATGGCCCCGCACCAGATCCACGTTCCGCAGCAGCTGCCCCAGTCCCTCCAGCGCGTAGTACTCACACTGGATCGGGATCAGCACTTCCGCGCCGGCCACCAGCGCATTGACCGTCAGCAGCCCCAGCGAGGGCGGGCAGTCGATCAGGATGTAGTCCAGCGGCTGCTCATATGCCTGGATGGCCCGCTCCAGCCGGCTTTCCCTCGCCACCAGAGAGACCAACTCGATCTCGGCTCCGGCGAGATCGATCGTGGCCGGGGCACAGAAGAGCCCCTCCACATCCGGGACCGGCTGCACCACATCGGACAGCGGCTTGCTGTCGACCAGCACGTCATAGATCGATGGGACCTCGGCGTGGTGGTCGATCCCCAGCGCCGTCGAAGCATTGCCCTGTGGGTCGAGGTCGATCACCAGCACTCGACCACCATGCAGGGCGAGCGAGGCGGCCAGGTTGACCGTGGTCGTGGTCTTTCCGACCCCGCCCTTCTGGTTGGCAACCACCATCACCCGGGTCTGCTCCGGCCTGGGCAACCCCTCACCGGCACGGCCCAGAGCTTCTACCGCCAGTTGAGCGGCACGGCCAATAGGGGTGTCGTCCATCGGGGGTGGCGTTTCACGTGAAACATCCTCCCCCGGCGATTCGGTACGGGGGCCGGGGACCGGATCGGTCATCGGCCCCGCGATGTTGGCGTCGGACCGCAAGGATTCACTCTCCTCGACATCAGGCTCGCAATAAGCAGAGCCTGCCATGCTTTTGGGGTCGTGAACCAGCGAGGCCCCTTCTCCTGTGGATGAATCCACGTTCAAACGGGGTCGGCGGTCGCGGGGCGAGGCCGCCGCACGACCGCGACTGATGATTCCATGCAGCAGGGAGCGACGTTTCACGTGAAACACGATGCACGGGAGGCCCCGCCGATTGGTCGCGACACTCCGGTATGTGTACTTTTGCCAGCTTGTATGGAGCAATGCCCTCGGTTCAGGGCCGGCGGCGGGGCGTTCGACGAGCGGCCTTGGCCCGCTTCGCGGCGAAGCGCACACCCCCGGGGCTCTCCCCGACCTCGACTCGCACCACCGTCGAGGGCGGGTCCACCACTCCCTCACCGACATGCAGCACCGAGGTCTCGACCACACCCAGCTTGCCCAACGCGGCCCGGGCCTGTTTCAGCTCCTCCTCGGCGGTGTCGCCCTTCAGGAGCAGCATCTCGCCGTACGGGCGCAGCAGTGGAACCCCCCAGCCGGCCAGCCGGTCCAGCGGGGCCACCGCCCGAGCTGTCACCACATGCATCGGGGTCAGCTTCCCGAGGACCTCCTCGGCCCGTCCGCGCACCACCGTCACATGCTCCAGCCCCAGCAGCTCGACCACTTCCCGCAGAAAGTTCGTCCGGCGCAGCAAGGGCTCCAGAAGCGTGATCTGGAGATCAGGCCGGGTCAGGGCAAGCGGGATACCGGGGAGCCCGGCCCCCGACCCCACATCGCAGACGGTGACCTCCTCGGGCACCACTTCGGAGAGCACCGCGCAGTTCAGCAGATGCCGCTCCCACAGCCGCGGCACCTCGCGCGGGCCGATCAGCCCGCGCGTCACCCCCACATCGGCCAGCAGCTCGCCGTAGCGCACGGCCTCCGGGAAGCGGTCACCGAATACGTCCCTTGCCTCGGGGGGCGCCGGGGGGAGCTCCGCTGCTTCCGTCACGGGGACCGTCCTTCCGTACCGAACACTGTGCTGAACGATGATGTAAGGCTGACAAGATTCGGCCCCGTCTGCGTGCAGACGGGGCCGTGTGGATCACGATGCGGAACCGCTTCAGACCGGAAGCACGACCACGCAGCGCTGGGGCTCCTCGCCCTCGGACTCGCTGCGCAGACCGGCGGCGGCCACAGCGTCGTGCACCACCTTCCGCTCGAAGGGCGTCATCGCCTTGAGCTTCACCGGCTGAGCGGTGCCCTTCGCCTCCTCCGCGGCCTTGGTGCCCAGCTCGGTCAGCTCGGCACGCTTACGGGCCCGGTATCCGGCGATGTCGAGCATCAACCGGCTGCGGTCGCCGGTCTCCCGGTGCACCGCGAGACGGGTCAGCTCCTGAAGGGCCTCCAGCACCTCGCCGTCGCGGCCGACCAGCTTCTGCAGATCGCGGCTGGTCGAGTCGCTGATGATCGACACCGCTGCGCGATCGGCCTCGACGTCCATGTCGATGTCGCCGTCGAGGTCCGCGATGTCCAGCAGCCCCTCGAGGTAGTCGGCCGCGATCTCCCCTTCCTGCTCAAGGCGGGACAGGGTATCGACACCCTCGGCGGCCGGGGTGGTGCCTTCCGTCACGGATGGACTCCTTCGTTACTTCTTGGACGGGTGCTTGGGGCGCTGCTGGCCCTTGCGCTGGCCGGACTTCGCGCCACGGGAGGAGCCGGAAGCCGAGCTACCGGCCGGCTTGCCGCCCTGCGCGCCCTTCTTCTGCCCCGCGCCCTGCTTCTCGTCGGGCTTGGCCTCAGCGGACTTCTCCGTGGACGCCGAGGAATCCGACTGCGCGCCGGCCCGGCTGTGGCCGGTGGTGGAGCGCTGCGCCTTGGTCTGGCGCTTGGGCTGCTGACGGTTGGCACGCGCCGTCTCGGCCGCCTGCTTCGCGACGACCTCGGCCGGCTCCTCCTTCAGCTTGCCCTGCGCCCGCAGCCGCTCCTGGCGGGCCTTGAAGGCGAGGCTGCCCGGGGTCGGGTTACGGCGGATGACGAACATCTGCTGGCCCAGAGTCCAGACGTTGGTGGTCAGCCAGTACACGAGGACACCGACGGGGAAGTTGATGCCGAAGACGGCGAACATGATCGGGAAGACGTACATCAGCATCTTCTGCTGCTGCATGAACGGCGTCTTCACCGTGAGGTCGACGTTCTTGGTCATCAGCTGGCGCTGGGTGAAGAACTGCGACGCCGACATCAGGACGATCATGGTGATCGTCACGATGCGGACATCGGTCAGCGAGGCACCGAGTGACTCGACCTTCGAGGCCGAGTCCATGAACTTCACCGACAGCGGCGCACCGAAGATATGGGCGTTACGGGCGCTGTCCAGCAGCGTCTGGTCGATGACGCCGACCGTCTTGTTGTTCGCGATGTGGTTGAGCACCTGGTACAGCGCGATGAAGAACGGCGACTGGGCAAGGATCGGCAGACAGCTCGAGAGCGGGTTGGTGCCCGTCTCCTTGTAGAGCTTCATCATCTCTTCGGACTGACGCTGCCGGTCGCTCTTGTAGCGCTCCTGGATCGCCTTCATCTTCGGCTGGAGCGCCTGCATGTTCCGCGTCGCCTTGATCTGCTTCACAAAGAGCGGGATCAGGCAGATACGGATCAGCACCACCAGCGAAACGATGGACAGACCCCACGCCCAGCCACTGTCCCGATCGAAAATGAGGCTGTAGAACGAGTGGAACTGGACGATGATCCAGGAAACTACGTCATAAAGAGGACCGAGGATCGTGTCCACGAATCAGGCTCCTTGGGCGTTGGGCTGGGTCTCGGGCTGTGCGGCAGGCTCCACAGTCGGATGCCCGCCGAGGCGGTTCCGCAGCCGCTGGTGCCACACCGGACGCTTCCGGGGCGGAACGTGGTCGACGCCACCGAGCGACCATGGGTTGCAGCGCAAGATGCGCCAGGCCGTCAGCGCCGTTCCTTTTACCGCGCCGTGCCGGTCAATGGCCGTGTAGCCATAGTGCGAGCACGACGGGTAGTACTTGCAGACCGGTCCCAGCATCGGGCTGATGGTCCACTGGTACAGCTTGATCAACCACAGCAGCGGGTACTTCATCGCGGCACCCCTCCCAGTAGCCGCTGCACTGCCGTGTCGAGATCGCGGGCCAGCTGGTCGTGACCCGCCTCACCCGCACCGGGCAGCGCCCGTACGACCACAAGGCTACCTGCGCCAAAACGATCGATGCGGTCCCGCATCAGATGACGCAGTCGCCGCTTCACCAGATTGCGGACGACGGCGCCGCCGACCGCCTTGCTTACGACGAAACCCGCACGCGCCGGAGGAGCACTCTCCCCGGATGCGTGCGGGTCCGTATCACCGCTGGTGAGGCCGGTGCGAAGATGCACGACAAGGAGCGGGCGACCGGCCCTGCGTCCTCGGCGTACCGCGGCCGCGAAGTCCTCGCGCCGCCTCAGCCGATGCTCGGTAGGCAGCACGTCATGGACCTTGGATCAGGCTGCTCAGGCCGACAGGCGTCCGCGACCCTTGCTACGGCGGGACGCGAGGATCGCGCGGCCGGCACGGGTGCGCATACGCAGCCGGAAGCCGTGGGTCTTCGCGCGGCGACGGTTGTTCGGCTGGAAAGTGCGCTTGCTCACTCGGGGGCTCCAGAAATGAATCGGATGGTGGCGGTCTATCGCTTGGCTGTCACCGTGCGCCCACGAGTAGCTCGCAATACGCCCGAGTGCACCGCTTCACGATCACAGGTCATCTCGCCCGTGATCCTTGCCCATCGGAGGCAGGCGGCAGCAGCCATCGACAACTCGACCTGGTTACGGTACGCGCGGTTACGCCATCCGGTCAAACCGGTGGCCGACACCAAGGCAGCGCGGTTCCGGTCCCAGCGTAGGGGCAAGGGAACGCCCGGCGACATCGCATGGCACATTTGTACACACCCTGTGGACAACGACTTGAACCGCGTACCCCGGCCTGACTACCGTGGCTGGGCTCCGATTCCTTCACGCCCGTCCCGAGAACCACGCATTCGTGGGACCTGTCGGCGTCCCCCACCCAGCGAGCTGAGAGAGCGTGCCCTGTGGCTGACGTACCTGCCGATCTTGCCGCAGTGTGGCCACGCGTGCTCGAGCGGCTGCTGGGAGAGGGCTCGGGACAGGGCGGACAAGGCGTCGAGGCCAAGGACGAGCACTGGATCAAGCGGTGCCAGCCCCTCGCGCTCGTCGCCGACACCGCTCTGCTCGCCGTCCCCAATGAATTCGCCAAGGGCGTGCTGGAGGGCCGGCTGGCCCCCGTCGTCAGCGAAACGCTGAGCCGGGAGTGCGGCCGCCCGATCCGCATCGCGATCACCGTCGACGAGTCCGCCGGCGAACCGGTCGTCCCGCCGCAGGTCCAGCGCGAGCAACGCGAGTCCTACGAGAGCCGCGAGCAGCGCGAGTCCTACGAGAGCTACGACGGCCGGGACGGCTATGGCCGCCAGGCACCGGACGATCTGCCGTCGGCCCGCCCCGCGTACCCCGGCTATCAGCAGCCGCGCCCCGAACCGGGCGCCTGGCCGCGGCCCCGTGACGACTACGGCTGGCAGCAGCCCCGGCTCGGCGGCTTCCCCGAGAGCGATCCTTACGCCTCCCAGCACTCCTCGTCCGGCTATGACCAGCAGCCGTACGACCAGCAGCGGCGCGGCGACTACCGCGGGCCCGGCGCCGAGCGCCCCGGGCCGGGCGGTCCCGGCGGCGGCCCCGGGCCCGGCCCCGAGCGCCCGCCGTACGAGCAGCGCCACGACCTGCCCGACCCGCTGGAGCGCGCCCGCGGTGGACCGCCCGTCCTGCCCTCGCAGACCGGCGCCCCCGGCCCGCTCGCCGCTCAGCCCGCCCCCGCGTCCGGCCCCGGTGAGCCGACCGCGCGGCTGAACCCCAAGTACCTCTTCGACACCTTCGTCATCGGCGCGTCCAACCGCTTCGCGCACGCCGCGGCGGTCGCCGTGGCCGAGGCACCGGCCAAGGCGTACAACCCGCTGTTCATCTACGGGGAGTCCGGGCTCGGCAAGACCCACTTGCTGCACGCCATCGGTCACTACGCGCGCAGTCTGTATCCCGGCACCCGGGTGCGCTATGTGAGCTCGGAGGAGTTCACCAACGAGTTCATCAACTCCATCCGCGACGGCAAGGCGGACGCGTTCCGCAAGCGCTACCGCGACATGGACATCCTGCTGGTCGACGACATCCAGTTCCTGGCGAGCAAGGAGTCGACGCAGGAGGAGTTCTTCCACACCTTCAATACGCTCCACAACGCCAACAAGCAGATCGTGCTCTCCTCCGACCGGCCGCCCAAGCAGCTGGTCACCCTGGAGGACCGGCTCCGCAACCGCTTCGAGTGGGGCCTGATCACCGATGTGCAGCCGCCGGAGCTGGAGACGCGTATCGCGATCCTCCGTAAGAAGGCGGTCCAGGAGCAGCTGAACGCGCCGCCGGAGGTGCTGGAGTTCATCGCCTCGCGGATCTCCCGCAATATCCGTGAGCTGGAGGGCGCGCTCATCCGCGTCACCGCCTTCGCGAGCCTGAACCGGCAGCCGGTGGATCTCGGACTCACCGAGATCGTGCTGAAGGATCTGATCCCCGGCGGCGAGGACGCGTCCCCGGAGATCACCGCCACCGCGATCATGGCCGCGACCGCCGACTACTTCGGGCATACGGTCGACGATCTGTGCGGCGCCTCCCGCAGCAGGGTGCTGGTCACCGCGCGGCAGATCGCGATGTATCTCTGCCGGGAGCTGACCGATCTGTCGCTGCCCAAGATCGGCGCGCAGTTCGGCGGCCGCGACCATACGACGGTCATGCACGCCGACCGCAAGATCAGGGCGCTGATGGCCGAGCGGCGCTCCATCTACAACCAGGTGACCGAGCTGACCAACCGCATCAAGAACGGCTGAGAGGGCCCGCAGGGCCACCGCGAACCGCTGAAGGGCGCTCCGGGAGGGACAACTCCCGGAGCGCCCTTCGTCGTTCATCCCTACGAGCTGTTCGATTCGCTGCCCGGCCGGCCCGGTTCTCCACAGATACGCGACCCATCCACCGTCCACACCCTGGGGACGTGGGAGTTGTCCCGATCGCGTCCACAGGGTGTCCGGTGGGGAGAGCATCCGCCGAGGTCAGGTGGTTGTGGAATTGTGGCTATCGGGAGTCCACAGACTGTGGATGATCGAGATACCCACAGGCCGCGTGTCAGCTTGTCCACCGGCAACCCACAGCCGAAGGCCCGTTGCCCACAGCTTCTCCACACCGCTGTCCACTGTTCGGCAACGAAATGGCCACGGTCACCGGCGCGAGTGAAAGGCGTCACACCAAGGAGGCGGGTTGGGCTGTGGGGAAGGTGGGTAAAACTGGGGACGGCGCTGGGGAGAACCGGGCGATGTCTGTGCATCGCATGTGCAGAACTCTTCGGCATCCACAGACAACCCTGGTTGTCCACCGCCGTCACCCACAGGCCCGGTGGACAAAAAACCGCCGCTGACCAGGGAAAAGTCAGTTTTCCACGGTTTCCACAGGCCCTACTACTACGACCACAGAGTTATAGCGAGGAAATCGCTTCGAAGTGGGGCCTGTGCACAACCTCGGGTCGAGCCGCCCGACACCCCGCGCACCGACTTGACCCCGAGCCGCACCGACTGTCGGCGGCGTGCGTCAGACTGGTCTCCGGCTACTCAGCCGACGACGAAGGCCAGCAGGGCGAGCCAGCAACAGCAGGAGGCGGCTTACGGTGAAGATCCGGGTGGAGCGCGATGTACTCGCGGAGGCGGTGGCCTGGACGGCCCGCAGCCTCCCGGCCCGACCTCCGGTGCCCGTCCTCGCGGGCATCCTCATGAAGGCGGAGGAAGGCGCGCTCAGCCTCTCCGGCTTCGACTACGAGGTCTCGGCCCGCGTCTCCGTGGAGGCCGACATCGAGGACGACGGCACGGTCCTCGTCTCCGGCCGGCTCCTCGCCGACATCTGCCGAGCCCTCCCCAACCGCCCTGTGGAGATCTCCAGCGACGGGGTGCGGGTGACCGTCGTCTGCGGCTCCTCGCGCTTCACACTCCACACCCTGCCTGTGGAGGAGTACCCGGCGCTGCCGCAGATGCCGACCGCGACCGGCACCGTCCCCGGTGAGGTCTTCGCCGCCGCCGCTGCCCAGGTCGCCATCGCCGCCGGCCGTGACGACACCCTGCCGGTGCTCACGGGTGTGCGGATCGAGATCGAGGGCGACACCGTCACGCTGGCCTCCACCGACCGCTACCGCTTCGCGGTCCGCGAGTTCCTGTGGAAGCCCGAGACCCCCGACATCTCCGCCGTCGCGCTGGTGCCCGCCAAGACCCTCCTCGACACCGCCAAGTCGCTGACGAGCGGTGACACGGTCGCGCTCGCGCTCTCCGGCTCGGGTGCGGGCGAGGGCCTGATCGGCTTCGAGGGCGCCGGGCGCCGCACGACCACCCGGCTGCTCGAGGGCGACCTGCCGAAGTACCGCACGCTCTTCCCCACCGAGTTCAACTCGGTCGCGGTGATCGAGACCCCTCCGTTCGTCGAGGCCGTCAAGCGTGTGGCCCTGGTCGCCGAGCGGAACACCCCGGTGCGGCTCACCTTCGAGCAGGGCGTGCTGATCCTGGAGGCCGGATCCAGCGACGATGCACAGGCTGTGGAGCGGGTGGACGCCCAGCTCGACGGCGACGACATCTCGATCGCCTTCAACCCGACGTTCCTGCTGGACGGCCTCAGCGCGATCGACTCGCCGGTCGCCCAGCTGTCCTTCACCACCTCGACCAAGCCCGCGCTGCTCAGTGGCAAGCCCGCCATGGACGCCGAGGCGGACGAGGCGTACAAGTACCTGATCATGCCGGTGCGACTGAGCGGCTGAGAGCGAGCGAATGAGCAGGTGTAGCCCACATCTGTGCGGCTACCCGCGGGCGTAGGCTCGGACTCACCGCGAAACGCAACGCACTACGGCATGAAGGATCACTGATGGAGCTCGGTCTCATCGGCCTCGGCAAGATGGGCGGCAACATGCGCGAGCGCATTCGCCGCGCAGGCCACACCGTCATCGGATACGACCGGAACCCGGACGTCGCCGATGTCCACAGCATCGATGAGCTCGTCAACAAGCTCAAGGGCCCCCGCGTGGTGTGGGTCATGGTCCCGGCGGGCGTCCCCACTCAGATCACCATCGACGAGCTGGCCGAGCTGCTGTCGCCCGGCGACATCGTGGTGGACGGCGGGAACTCCCGCTGGACCGATGACGAGAAGCACGCCGAGCAGCTCAACGCCAAGGGCATCGGCTTCGTCGACTGCGGTGTCTCCGGCGGTGTCTGGGGTCTGGAGAACGGCTACGCGCTGATGTACGGCGGTGCCGCCGAGCATGTGGCCAAGGTCCAGCCGATCTTCGACGCGCTCAAGCCCGAGGGCGAGGGCGGCGCCGTCCACGCCGGCAAGGTCGGCGCGGGCCACTTCGCCAAGATGGTCCACAACGGCATCGAGTACGCGATGATGCAGGCGTATGCCGAGGGCTGGGAGCTGCTGGAGAAGGTGGACTCGGTCACCGACGTCCGCGAGGTCTTCCGCTCCTGGCAGGAGGGCACGGTGATCCGCTCCTGGCTGCTGGACCTGGCCGTGCGCGCCCTGGACGAGGACGAGCACCTGGCCAAGCTGCGCGGCTACGCGGAGGACTCCGGTGAGGGCCGCTGGACCGTGGAGGCGGCGATCGACAACGCCGTGCCGCTGCCCGCGATCACCGCCTCGCTCTTCGCCCGGTTCGCCTCCCGTCAGGAGGACTCGCCGCAGATCAAGATGATCGCCGCGCTGCGCAATCAGTTCGGCGGTCACGCGGTCGAGAGCAGCGACAAGTAACCACCCCACGGGGTGGAGCAAGCAGTTCAGCCGGGGGAGGTCGGCGCAGCCCACTATGCACGTCACGCATCTCTCGCTCGCCGACTTCCGCTCGTACACCCGGGCCGAGGTGGCGCTCGACCCGGGCGTCACGGCCTTCGTCGGGCCCAACGGCCAGGGCAAGACCAATCTCGTCGAGGCCGTCGGCTATCTCGCCACCCTCGGCAGCCACCGGGTCTCCTCCGACGCCCCGCTGGTGCGCATGGGCGCGGAGCGGGCCGTGGTCCGGGCCGCGGTCGTCCAGGGTGACCGGCAGCAGCTGATCGAGCTCGAGCTCAACCCGGGCAAGGCCAACCGCGCCCGTATCAATCGGTCCTCGCAGGTCAGACCGCGTGATGTGCTGGGGATCCTGCGGTCGGTGCTGTTCGCGCCCGAGGATCTGGCCCTGGTCAAGGGCGATCCGGGCGAGCGCCGACGCTTCCTCGACGAGCTGATCACCGCGCGGGCGCCCCGGATGGCCGGGGTCCGCTCCGACTACGACCGGGTGCTCAAGCAGCGCAACACCCTGCTGAAGACCGCGGCCCTGGCCCGGCGGCATGGTTCGCGCAGCGGCGGCGGCGACGCGGCCCTGTCCACGCTCGACGTCTGGGACCAGCATCTGGCCCGGGCCGGTGCCGAGTTGCTCGCCCAGCGGCTCGATCTGATCGCCGTGCTCCAGCCGCTCGCCGACAAGGCGTACGAGCAGCTCGCCCCGGGCGGCGGCCCCGTGCTGCTGGAGTACCGCGGCTCGGCCGGTGAGGGGCTGACCGACGCGGGCAGCCGCGAGGAGCTGTACGAGCTGCTCATGGCCGCCCTCACCGAGGCCCGTAAGCAGGAGATCGAGCGCGGGGTCACGCTGGTCGGCCCGCACCGCGACGACCTGGTCCTCAAGCTGGGCCGGCTCCCGGCGAAGGGCTACGCCAGCCATGGCGAGTCGTGGTCGTACGCCCTCGCCCTGCGGCTGGCCTCCTACGATCTGCTGCGCACCGAGGCGGGCGAGCCGGTGTTGGTGCTCGACGACGTCTTCGCGGAGCTGGACCAGCGGCGCCGGGAGCGGCTGGCCGAGCTGGTCGCCCCCGGGGAGCAGGTGCTGGTGACCGCGGCGGTGGAAGATGACGTTCCGCAGGTGCTGTCCGGCACGCGCTATGCGGTGTCCGAGGGCGAGGTGCGGCGCGTATGACCGACGGAATGGACCAGTCGGCGGGGCCCTCGCCGGTGCCCGAGCCCTCAGGCGTCGATCTTGCGCGGGTGGCGCTGCGCGCCGCCAAGGAGCAGGCGCGCGCCCGGGGAGCGGCGGCCCAGCAGAAGAAGCAAGCGCGCAGAGGGGGCTTGCGCTCCGGCGCGCGCGCCGATGGCCGCGATCCGCTTCCGCTCGGTGCGGCGATCAACCGGCTGATCACCGAGCGCGGCTGGGAGGCCCCGGCCGCGGTCGGCGGGGTGATGGGCCGCTGGCCCCAGATGGTGGGGCCCGAGGTGGCGCAGCACTGCGAGCCCCAGCGGTACGACGAGGACGCCCGGGTGCTCACGGTGCGCTGTGACTCCACGGCGTGGGCGACCCAGCTGCGGCTGCTCGCCCCGCAGCTCGTGGCCCGGCTGAACGCCGATCTGGGTCATGGCACCGTCAAGATGATCAAGGTCCTGGGCCCCGGCGGCCCGGCCCGCCGCTACGGCCCGCTGCGCTCCCCGGGCTCCACCGGCCCGGGCGATACCTACGGCTGACCGGGGGCTTGTGCGCCCCGTGTTAACCGTGGGTAACAGGGTGACTGCTGAGACCCCGGTCACGGTTGCCGGTGGTTGACAGCTCGAAGCGCTGAGTGGCGGTGTGAGCCTCTTGGAGCCCGTCCCCGCATATGGGGAGTCGCTGGCAGCCGGTTCAGGGCGGCACATGCGGACTCAGGCGGCAGCAAGCCCCCATTCTTGTCGGCGCTACCGGTAGACTGGGGCCGTACACCGTCGCCGCCGGCGCACCGAGCGCTTGCGGACACATGTTGAACGACGCAGCCGCTCCCGCCTGCCCGGAGACGGCTTGTGCTGTGCCAGAAAGGGCGCTTCGTGGCCGATTCCGGCAACCCCATCGAAAACATCCCGTCCACGCCCGACGACGAGGCCCTGGCTTCGCCGTCGTACGACGCCAGTGCGATTACCGTCCTGGAGGGGCTGGAGGCGGTCCGCAAGCGACCCGGTATGTACATCGGTTCCACCGGTGAGCGCGGCCTGCACCACCTCGTCCAGGAGGTCGTCGACAACTCCGTCGACGAGGCCATGGCCGGTCACGCGGACAGCATCGAGGTCACGATCCTCGCCGACGGCGGCGTCCGCGTCGTGGACAACGGCCGCGGGATCCCGGTGGGCATCGTCCCCTCGGAGGGGAAGCCGGCCGTGGAGGTCGTGCTGACCGTGCTGCACGCGGGCGGCAAGTTCGGCGGCGGCGGCTACGCCGTCTCCGGCGGTCTGCACGGCGTCGGCGTCTCCGTCGTCAACGCCCTGTCCTCGAAGGTGTCGGTCGAGGTCAAGACGGACGGCTACCGCTGGACCCAGGACTACAAGACGGGAGCGCCGACCGCGCCCCTGGCCCGGAACGAGGCCACGGAGGAGACCGGCACCACGGTCACCTTCTGGGCGGACCCGGACGTCTTCGAGACCACCGAGTACTCCTTCGAGACGCTGGCCCGGCGCTTCCAGGAGATGGCGTTCCTCAACAAGGGCCTGTCGATCTCGCTCAAGGACGAGCGCGAGGCCCATGTGGACGAGGAGGGCAAGCCGCTCTCCGTGAAGTACCACTACGAGGGCGGCATCGTCGACTTCGTCACCTACCTCAACTCCCGTAAGGGCGAGCTTGTCCACCCCACGGTGATCGGGTTCGAGGCCGAGGACAAGGAGCGGATGCTCTCCCTCGAGATCGCGATGCAGTGGAACACCCAGTACACCGAGGGTGTCTACAGCTTCGCGAACACCATCCACACCCATGAGGGCGGCACCCACGAGGAGGGCTTCCGCGCCGCGCTGACGTACCTGATCAACAAGTACGCGCGCGACAAGAAGCTGCTCCGGGAGCGCGACGACAACCTCACCGGTGAGGACATTCGCGAGGGTCTTACCGCGATCATCTCGGTCAAGCTGGGCGAGCCGCAGTTCGAGGGCCAGACCAAGACCAAGCTGGGCAACACGGAGGCCAAGACCTTCGTCCAGAAGATCGTCAACGAGCATCTCGCCGACTGGCTGGACCGCAACCCCAATGAGGCGGCGGACATCGTCCGCAAGGGGATCCAGGCGGCGACGGCCCGGGTCGCGGCCCGTAAGGCGCGGGATCTGACCCGCCGTAAGGGGCTGCTGGAGACCGCGTCGCTGCCGGGCAAGCTGAGCGACTGCCAGTCCAATGACCCGTCGAAGTGCGAGATCTTCATCGTCGAGGGTGACTCCGCCGGCGGCTCGGCCAAGTCCGGCCGTAACCCGCAGTATCAGGCGATCCTCCCGATCCGCGGCAAGATCCTCAACGTCGAGAAGGCCCGGGTCGACAAGATCCTGCAGAACAACGAGGTCCAGGCGCTGATCTCCGCCTTCGGCACCGGGGTGCACGAGGACTTCGACATCGCCAAGCTTCGCTATCACAAGATCATCCTGATGGCGGACGCCGATGTCGACGGCCAGCACATCAACACCCTGCTGCTGACCTTCCTCTTCCGCTTCATGCGCCCGCTGGTCGAGGCGGGGCATGTCTTCCTGTCCCGTCCGCCGCTCTACAAGATCAAGTGGGGCCGGGACGACTTCGAGTACGCGTACTCGGACCGGGAGCGGGACGCGCTGATCCAGGTCGGCCGTGAACAGGGCAAGCGCATCAGGGACGACTCGGTCCAGCGCTTCAAGGGTCTGGGCGAGATGAACGCCGAAGAGCTGCGGGTCACCACGATGGACCCCGACCACCGCGTCCTGGGCCAGGTCACTCTGGACGACGCGGCGCAGGCCGACGACCTGTTCTCGGTCCTGATGGGTGAGGACGTCGAGGCACGGCGCTCGTTCATCCAGCGCAACGCCAAGGATGTCCGCTTCCTCGACATCTGAGTCGGCCCCCAGCCGCAGACGACAGAAGGACTTTGACCAGCAATGGCCGACGAGAACACCCCGAACACGCCCGATGAACTGACCCCCGACGAGCTCGCCGAAGGCGCCGCACTCCGCGTCGAGCCGGTCGGCCTCGAGACGGAGATGCAGCGCTCGTACCTCGATTACGCGATGAGCGTGATCGTCAGCCGTGCGCTGCCGGACGTCCGGGACGGCCTCAAGCCGGTGCACCGCCGGGTGCTGTACGCGATGTACGACGGCGGGTACCGCCCCGAGAAGGGCTTCTACAAGTGCGCCCGCGTCGTCGGCGACGTCATGGGTACCTACCACCCGCACGGTGACTCGTCGATCTACGACGCCCTGGTGCGGCTCGCTCAGCCGTGGTCCATGCGGATGCCGCTGGTCGACTCCAACGGCAACTTCGGCTCCCCGGGTAACGACCCCGCGGCGGCCATGCGGTACACCGAGTGCAAGATGGACCCGCTGGCCATGGAGATGCTCCGGGACATCGACGAGGAGACCGTCGATTTCCAGGACAACTACGACGGCCGTAACCAGGAGCCGACGGTCCTGCCGGCGCGCATCCCGAACCTGCTGGTCAACGGCTCGGCGGGGATCGCGGTCGGCATGGCCACCAATATCCCGCCGCACAATCTGCGCGAGGTCGCCGAGGGCGCCCAGTGGTTCCTGGCCAATCCGCAGGCCACTCAGGAGGAGTTGCTCGAGGCCCTGATCGACCGGATCAAGGGCCCGGACTTCCCGACCGGCGCGCTGGTCGTCGGCCGTAAGGGCATCGAGGAGGCGTACCGCACCGGGCGCGGCTCGATCACGATGCGCGCGGTCGTGGAGGTCGAGGAGATCCAGGGTCGGCAGTGCCTGGTGGTCACCGAGCTGCCGTACCAGGTGAACCCGGACAACCTCGCGCAGAAGATCGCCGACCTGGTGAAGGACGGCAAGGTCGGAGGCATCGCCGACGTCCGCGACGAGACCTCCTCGCGCACCGGCCAGCGCCTGGTCATCGTGCTCAAGCGGGACGCGGTCGCCAAGGTCGTCCTCAACAACCTCTACAAGCACACCGATCTGCAGACCAACTTCGGCGCGAACATGCTGGCGCTGGTCGACGGTGTGCCGCGCACCCTGTCGCTGGACGCGTTCATCCGCAACTGGGTGACCCACCAGATCGAGGTCATCGTCCGCCGGACCCGCTTCCGGCTGCGCAAGGCCGAGGAGCGGGCGCACATCCTGCGCGGTCTGCTCAAGGCCCTGGACGCGATCGACGAGGTCATCGCGCTGATCCGGCGCAGCGACACGGTGGACACCGCGCGCGGCGGCCTGATGGGCCTGCTGGAGATCGACGAGATCCAGGCGAACGCGATCCTGGAGATGCAGCTGCGGCGGCTGGCCGCCCTGGAGCGTCAGAAGATCATCCAGGAGCATGACGAGCTGCAGGCCAAGATCGACGAGTACAACGCGATCCTGGCCTCGCCCGAGCGGCAGCGGCAGATCATCAGCGAGGAGCTGACCGCGATCGTCGAGAAGTTCGGCGACGACCGGCGCACCAAGCTGGTGCCCTTCGACGGTGACATGTCCATCGAGGACCTGATCGCCGAGGAGGACATCGTCGTCACGATCACGCGTGGCGGCTATGTGAAGCGCACCAAGACCGAGGACTACCGCTCCCAGAAGCGCGGTGGCAAGGGCGTGCGCGGGACGAAGCTGAAGCAGGACGACATCGTCTCCCACTTCTTCGTCTCGACCACCCACCACTGGCTGCTGTTCTTCACCAACAAGGGCCGGGTCTACCGGGCGAAAGCGTACGAGCTGCCGGACGCCGGCCGGGAGGCGCGCGGCCAGCATGTCGCGAATCTGCTGGCGTTCCAGCCCGATGAGAAGATCGCGCGGATCCTGGCCATCCGGGACTACGAGGCGGTGCCGTATCTGGTGCTCGCCACCAAGTCCGGCCTGGTGAAGAAGACCCCGCTGAAGGACTACGACTCGCCCCGCTCGGGCGGCGTGATCGCGATCAACCTCCGGGAGATGGCGGACGGCCGCGAGGATGAGCTGATCGGTGCCGAGCTGGTGTCCTCCGCGGACGATCTGCTGCTGATCAGCAGGAAGGCCCAGTCGATCCGGTTCACGGCGACGGACGAGTCGCTGCGGCCGATGGGGCGCGCGACCTCCGGTGTGAAGGGCATGAGCTTCCGCGAGGACGATGAACTCCTGTCGATGAATGTCGTCCGGCCCGGTACGTTCGTGTTCACCGCCACCGACGGCGGGTACGCGAAGCGGACCAACGTCGACGAGTACCGCGTCCAGGGGCGCGGCGGCCTCGGGATCAAGGCAGCGAAGATCGTCGAGGACCGCGGTTCCCTGGTCGGGGCGCTGGTGGTCGAGGAGACCGATGAGATCCTCGCCATCACGCTCAGCGGTGGCGTGATCCGTACCCGGGTCAATGAGGTCAGGGAGACGGGCCGTGACACCATGGGCGTCCAACTGATCAACCTGGGCAAGCGCGATGCCGTCGTCGGCATCGCCCGGAACGCCGAGGCCGGTCGTGAGGCTGAAGAGGTCGAGGAAGATTCCGCGACCGGGAGCGCGCCAGCCGAGGAGGCCGCGTCCGAGGCGGTCGAGGGCACACCGCCCCCGGCCGACGAGACCGAGGAGTAAGTCGTGAGTGGAGCCACGGGTGCCGCGGGCGGCGGTGCGGACGCCGGAGGGCGTCCGGGATCGGGAGCCCAGACTTCGGCGGGCGGCACCACCGCTGGGGAAGGCGCCCGTGGCCCGGCCGGGGACTCCGCCCCCGCTTCGGTGACGGAGACCCGGAAGCTGCGGCCGCAGCGCGATCCGCATCCGAAGCCCCAGTACTCCAGCCCGCTCCCCAACGAGCGTCCCGCACCCGCCCAGCCCGCGCAGCCGTACCACCCGCCGCAGGCCTACGCCCCGCCGCCCGGCGGCGGGGCCGGACAGGGCGGCTCCGCGGTGCCCGGGCAGCCGGGCCAGGACGCCCATTCGGGGCACCAGCAGGCCGCCACGGCCGTCCGCCGCCCCCGTACGCCCGCGGGGGCCCGTCCGGCTCCGCGGACCCGTAAGGCGCGGCTGAGGGTCGCCAGGGTCGATCCGTGGTCGGTCATGAAGGTCAGCTTCCTGCTCGCGATCGCGCTGGGCATCTGCACCGTGATCGCGGTGGCGGTGCTGTGGATGGTCATGGACGCCATGGGCGTCTTCAGCGCGGTCGGCGGCACCATCAGCGATGCGACGGAGTCGCAGGAGGGCAGCGGGTTCGACCTGGAGTCCTTCCTGTCGCTTCCGCGTGTCCTCGGGTTCACCGGGATCATCGCCGTGATCAACGTGGTGTTGGCCACCGCGTTGGCCACGCTCGGGGCCTTCATCTACAACCTGTCGGCGGGCTTCGTGGGTGGCGTCGAGCTGACCTTGGCCGAGGACGAGTAGCGGCCCGCCGTTACCGATTTTGGGACGGGGCAGGTCGTGCGCTAATCTTTCGGTGCAGCGCGGGGCTATAGCTCAGACGGTTAGAGCGCTTCCCTGATAAGGAAGAGGCCACAGGTTCAAGTCCTGTTAGCCCCACCGTCGCGATCAGCCTGGATGGAGATCTTCTTCATCCAGGCTGATGTCGTATGGGGGGCCGGGAGTTGATCCCCGGTTCCTTCCCGGTTTCTCACCGGTCAATGCCGGTCATAGGTCACCGATCGGTATCGGTCGGTGTGTATCATCGGGCGCCAGAGGTCCCCTACGTCAAGAAAGAGACGAGGTAGCGCGGTGAAGAAGCTGCTCCTGGTCGCACTGGCCGCCATCGGCGGGCTCCTCGTGTACCGCCAGATCCAGGCGGATCGCGCCGAGCAGGATCTGTGGACGGAGGCGACCGACTCCGTGCCCGCAGGTTCGGGTGTGTGAGTTCCTAGCTCCTAAGACAGTCCCAGTACGGGGCCCCGACCGCTGGAGCGGTCGGGGCCCCGTCGGCTTTACTGGCGCCGTGCGGGGAAGGGGCAGGGGCGCCGGGGGATGGGATGACGGGGGGCCTTCGTGTTTCACTCTCGCAAACGAATAGCTTGCACAGGCAAAGTTGAACGGGCCGACCGGCCGGTACGACGAGGAGTGACGCGCGATGAAGGACCGCCGCAAGGTCAGGGCCGGTCTCGCCGCGGTGGCGGCACTGTGCGCGGTGGCCGCGGCGCCGGGGATGTCCCTCGCCGACGGCACCGCCGGGGCCCGGGCGTACGAGACCCGCGGCACCCGGATATCCGGCGCCGACGCCGACTCGGGGGCCCCATCCCTGGCGGCCGGCCGCACCTATGTCGACAGCCTCGGGCCGGGCGAGAAGCGGTACTACGGCGTGACGCTCGACACGAAGTCAGCCGCCTATGTCTCAGCGGTCGCCGCGCCCAGGCCGGGTGCGGACGTGACCTCGTACCGCGATGGTGTGAAGGTGACGCTGGAGAGCCCTGACGGGGGCATCTGCGGCACCGCCGCCCCGAAGATCGAAACCAATGGCGTCGCCTATCCCCTCGCCGACTACGCCTCCCGCCAGATCGACTCCGGCCCGGCCTCCTGCCATGAAGCGGGGCGCTATGTGGTGACGGTGGAGCGCCAGGACGGGTCACCGGACCCGGAGCGCTGGCCTGTGGAGCTCCGGGTGATGGTGGAGCCACCGGTGAAGGGCGGGGCCACGGGAGCGGCTCCGGAGGGGAGTTGGAGCACTCCGTCACCCAAGCCGCCGGACGGCACTCCCTGGCCGCGGCGCGGCGGACGCGGCTTCACCGACGCGCCGACCGTGGGGAGCGGGGTGTGGAAGGACGAGATCACGCCGGGGGAGACGCACTTCTACCGGGTGCCCGTCGACTGGGGGCAGCGCCTCACCGCCGCCGCCGAACTGTCCGCCGACGGCAAGGACCAGAGCACCCGTCTGCTCGACCGTGCCCTGGCGATGCACGCGTACAACCCGGCGCGCGGGCTCGCCAAGCGGGGCATCCCCGCCGCGCAGGACGGCGAATCGCCCCGCACCCAGGTGGCCACCGCGCCGGTGGCCTACGGAAACCGGTATGCCAACACCGGCTCCACGGTCCGCGCGATGAGCTTCAGCGGTGGGTACTTCCTGGCGGTCACCCTCAACCCGCCGCAGGTGCCACCGCATCTGAACGACCCGGTGCCGGTCGTCCTGCGGGTACGGGTCGTGGGCGCCGCGCGCGGCGGGCCCAGCTACGACAAGGATCCGGTCGAGGCGGGGTTCGGCCTCACGGCGGCCGACCGGAAGGCGGCCAAGCGCCATCCGGACGCCGCGGACGATGACCGGATGGCGAGTCCTGGCTCCAGCGCCGCCGACTCGAAGAAGACCGCGCTGCGGGTGGTGGGGTACGCGGGGATCGGCACGGGGACGGCCCTGGTGCTCGGGCTCGGCGTGTGGACGCTCGCCGCCCGGCGCCGGGCGGCGGCACAGCGGTACGGGCCCCCGCCGGGCTGGTAGTTGGGGGCGCTGCTGTCGCCGGGGGTGCGTCAGGGGGGCGCCGTCGGCGTATAGGCGACGTCAGCTCGCGGCCCGTCCGTGCTCAGCCCGCGGCCACCAGCGCCCATGCGCCGACGGCGAAGCACATCGCCGCGACGATCAGGATCGAGAGCGCCGCTTTCCGGGACGGCCCGGGACGCCGCCGCGTCGCCGCGGGAACCTGCGGCCGTTCGGCGGTGTATGGACGAGTAGAAGGAAAGTCACGCGGGAGCGGCGTTGGTGTCGGGGTCGGAGTCGGCGTGGGTGTCGGCGTTGGCGTCGGTGTCGGCGAGGGAGCCGCGGTCGGAGCGGAAGCGGGGGTGGGCGTATGCGGGTGCGCATGGTGCACCGGCTGTCCGGGGTGTGGGGGCTGTTGTGCGTGGTGCGGATGGTGCACGGGTGGCTGTGCCGGTGGGAGCGGGGCCGCCGTCGAGGGGGTCGGCGGGGTCAGTGGGTGGGGCATCGACTGCGGCATCGACGGCCGCTGGACCGGCGGGGGCGGAGTCGCGGGCCGGGCGGTCGGCGGCGGGGGCGTCGGTGTCGGTGGGCCCATGGGCTGGGGCGGTGGAGTCCGGCTCAGGGGCGTCTGGGGGTGCGGGGGTTCGGCGTGTGGGACGCCGGAGGACGGAGCCCCCGGAGACCCGGTGTGCGGGGCCTGGCCGGACGGGGGCTCGGTGCGCGGTGTCCCTGGCTGGTCGGTCCGGGGGAGCGGCGGCGGGAGGGTGAAGCTGCCGGTGTCGGACATGGACGGCTGTGGGGCGGCCGGCTGGGGAGGGGACGCCTCGGCTGCGGGGCCCGCGTCAGCGGCGGTCTGAGACCGGGAGGGCGCCGCGCCGTTCGCGCCGTTGTCTCGGGGCGGGTCCGTCTTCGCGTGGCGGCGGCGCGGCCGGGTCGGCCCGTTGGAGTCGAACCCGGCGGGCAGCGGCCCGAGCTGGTCGAAGACCTCGATGGCATCGTCGTCCAGGTCGGCCTCGGGCAGCAGGTCGACCGCCGTCGCCAGCGCCTTCCGCGCTCCCGTGGCGGTGCGGAAGCGGTCCTCTGGGTCCGGCTGCAGCAGACCCGCGATCACCTGCCACAGCGGCTCTGGCACCCCCGTGGGCGCGTTCGGCACTCCCTGCTCGAAGAGCTTGACGAGCGCCTCCGCGTCCGGCTTGTGCCCGTTGAGCAGATAGAGCGTCACCAGTCCCACGGCGAAGAGGTCCGCCGGGAAGTCCGGGTCGTCGCCCATCATCTGCTCGGGCGCGAAGTAACCGGGCGTGCCCATCACGTAGTTGGCCTCGGTCAGGCGCGGCTCGCCCTTGGTCAGCGCGATGCCGAAGTCGGACAGCCGGACATGCGGCCGCCCGGTCCCGGTGGATTCCAGCAGGATGTTCGCGGGTTTGATGTCCCGGTGCACCACGCCCTCGGCGTGTACCGCAGCCAGTCCGGAGAGCAGCTGGTCGAGCAGGGTGCACACATAACGGGGCGGCAGCGGGCCGTAGTCCCCGATGAGATGGGCGAACGAGCCGCCGCCCACCAGATCCATGGTGAACAGGACTTTGTCGTCGTCGGCCGCCCAGCTGGCCGGCGCCAGCACATGGGGGTGATCGATCCGCAGGGCCTGTTCCCGGACGAAGCGCAGCAGCGTATGGGCGTCACGTTGCTGGAGCACCTTCGCTGCCACGTACCGTCTGCGGCGGTGGTCCCAGACGCGCCATACGGCGCCCACGCCCCCACGCCCGATCGGGTCCACCAGCTCGTACCGGCCCGCGAAGATCTCACCCATCGCGCCGTGCCCGCCCCGTCATCGACTCGTCAGCAGTTCAGCCCGTCAGCTCTGGTGCGCCTCGTAGTGGGCGACCGCATCGGCGGTCCGCCCGGCGCCGTACACACGGAGAAACTCTGCCAGCTCGGGGTGGGTCGGGGCGAGGGAGTCGGCGGCATCGATGATGTCCCCCGCGGCCGCCACGGACCGCAGCAGCGACTGGATCTCGCGCACCACTCGCCGAACGGTCGGGGCGCCCGTGCTCGTCGCCGTGGACTGGGTGGAGTTGAGGACCGAGCCCCCCGCGGACTTCTTGATCTCCTCCATACGCTCGGCGGCCTCGGCGGCGCTGACCCTGCCGTCCGCCGCCTGGCTGGACAGTTCCTGCAGGGCCTGCACCCGCTGGACCACGGCGGGGTTGCCGATCTTGGCGCGCTGGCCGCTCATGAGCTGCGAGAGCATGGGCGCGGACAGCCCGAGGACGGCGGCGAGACGGGCTTGGTTCAGACCGAGATCATCGATGAGACGGCGAAAGAGCGCCCCCAGCGGTTCCCCGTACCAGCTGCGCTGAAGCTCCCGTGCGCGCGCGGTGGCATCCTGCTGTGTTGCGTCCATCTCGCTCTCCCCTTCGCTTCGCTGCCGCGAATCTTGCGTGGCATCCTACGGAGAGCGCTACGCACGAGCGATACCCGGTCGGGAATGGTGGCCGGTAGCGGGTATCCTGATCGGCGACGGGGCCTTAGCTCAGTTGGTAGAGCGCCGTCTTTGCATGGCGGATGTCAGGAGTTCGACTCTCCTAGGCTCCACCTTCGTCACCAGCCAGGACATCGTGATCGGTGTCCTGGCTGGTTTGTTTCGTCCCTGATATCTGTGTTGCCACTCCTGTCATTGACCGGCGCAACACCCGCGGGATGCTCCAGGGTGTTTTTCACAACTCGGGCAGATCGCCCGGGAGTCGTCTGATCGGCGCGAGCCGCCGTACAGGGGGACACGATGGGTGAGCTGCATCCGCTGGGCGAGAACCTGCCCGAGGAGTGCCGGGCATTCGCTGTGGAGCTGAGGAAGCTGTTCCTGGGGCTGGGGATCTCCGTGCGCAGATACGCCGTGCGCAGACACCGGGATCCGAGCACCATTTCGCGGTTTCTGAGCGGCACCCGCATCCCGCCGTGGGAGTTCGTCTTCGATCTGTTCACCGATCTCGCGGCGCGGCGGGGCGTCGCTCCCACCCCCGCCGCCATCGAGCTGGTGCGGGAGCTGCACCGGGCAGCGGTCCGCACCAGCCGCTCCCCGGGGCATGCCATGGAGATCCTGCAGATCCAGCTGGCCGACGCCGACCGGGACGCGCGGGTGTCCATGGCACACCAGGACGTGCTGGGCGAGGCGCTGCTGGACCGCAAGCACCGCATCGCCGATCTCGAGGTGCGGCTGAACCAGGCCGAGGCGGCATGGGCCACGGAGCGTGCCCGGGCGGACGCGCTGGAGCGGGAGCTCCCGGACCGGAAGGAGCTGATCAAGGAGCGGGATCTGCTCCGCCAGGAGGTGGGGCGGCTCACCGAGGAGCTGGAAGACGTGCGGCTGCGGGGCCGGCTGGCGGAGGAGCGCTGTCTGGTCCTGGAGCGGCAGCTGGCCATGGTGGAGTCGCAGCCCCCGGCCGCGGTGCCGCAGCCGGAGGACGAGCCCGCGGCCCGGCCCGCGGCGCCCAAGCGGGGCACCGGGCCACGGCCGAAGATCCTCGTGGTGGACGACCAGCAGAACAATCTGCTGGCCATGGAGGCCGTGCTGGCCACGCTCGACCAGGAGCTGGTGACCGCGACCTCCGGGCAGGAGGCCCTCAAGGCGCTGCTCGACCATGACGACTTCGCGGTGATCCTGCTGGATGTGCAGATGCCCGAGATGGACGGCTATGAGACAGCGGCCCACATCAAGCGGCGTTCTCGTAACCGCGACATCCCGATCATCTTCCTCACCGCGATGGGCGCCGACCCCGAGAACGCATCGAGGGGCTATGCGGCCGGTGCGGTGGATTACATGGCCAAGCCGTTCGACCCCTGGGCGCTGCGGGCCAAGGTCTCGGTCTTCACCGAGATCTTCCTGGAGCGCCGGCAGCGCCGTTCCCAGGGGGAGGACCCGGCGGACTGAGCCGGAGCCCCGACCGGGCCGGATCGGACCGAGCCGGGCCGGTCCGGGGCCGGAGACGGGACGAGGGGCGGGAGATCATCAGATCTCCCGCCCCTCGCGGAGAGGCGCGCCGGACGCCGTGTGTGGCGTCGTTCAGCGCTCGTCGTCCCTGCGGGCCTCGGCCTCGGCCTGCTTGGCCTGCACCTCGGGGTTGAGGGCGCTCTGGTCGCTGCCGTCCACCGCCGAAAGCCGCTCGCGGTCGCCCACCTCGGTTGCCGCCGGGGGCTCGACCAGCCAGTCGGGGTTGGCCTGCTTGTCCCACCACTTCCACGCGGCGAAGACGCCCGCGCCGACCAGTCCGATGAAGGCCGCACGCTTGGCGACGCGGGCGGCCCGGGCCCGGCGGCGGTGCTTCCTGGCCAGCTTCTCGATCTCCGCGGCCGTCACATGGGTGCGCAGCGCCGCGATGGCCGCGGCCGTGCGGACGGCGGCCTCCTCGCGCGCCGGTCCGGCGGCGGCGCGCACCCCGGCCATCGCCTGCTCCATCCGCGGACCGGTGTAGTCGGCGGCGTGGCGGGCTGCCTTACGGGTGCGCTTGGCGGCCCGGGTGGCGGCCTGGTCCACCTTCGGCGGCAGGGTGCCACGGGCCTGGTTGAGCATGGGCTCGATATGGGCGTGGTACTGGGCACCGGCCGTGCACCGGGCCTGATGCGCCGCGGTCGACACCTTCGGCGCCAGCCGTACGCGGGCCTCGTGCGCGTAGCGCGATGCGGTGTCCTTGGCCGTGCCGGCGTAGGGTGCCACCGCCTCCGCGGCGTGCAGGACGCTGCCCTTGGCTGTGCCGGTCGCGGCTCGCACGCTGTCAATGCGGGTCACGGGATCCTCCTCCTCGGTGGCGTGGTCAAGCTCCCGGGTTCAGAGTCGTGCGCTTTCGTCGCGCGCTCTATTTGCCCAGTTTCGTGTTTCCATCCCAAGAAAGATCATGCCTGTTTGTGGAGATCATGCCCGTTCGCAGCACAGGCGGCATGCGTGACCGGGCATCTGGGTCATAGGGAGGATTCTCGTAGAAATCACGCGGATCGGCGCGCCCAGCGCCGCCTCCGCGGCTACTCGTCGACCTTGCGTCCGTGCGAGGATCAGGAGACGGAAGTGAAAACGATGGAAGGTTGATCGTGGCCGAGCAGCTTTACGCCACCCTGAAGACGAACAATGGCGACATCGTGGTCCGGCTGCTGCCGAACCACGCCCCCAAGACGGTCAAGAACTTTGTTGAACTGGCCGAAGGCACTCGCGAGTGGACCCACCCGGCCACTGGCAAGAAGGCCAAGGAGAAGCTCTACGACGGCACCGTTTTCCACCGGGTGATCAGCGGCTTCATGATCCAGGGCGGGGACCCGCTGGGCAACGGGACCGGCGGCCCGGGCTACGAGTTCGGTGACGAGTTCCACCCGGACCTGGCCTTCAACAAGCCGTACCTGCTCGCGATGGCCAACGCCGGCCCGGGCACCAACGGCTCGCAGTTCTTCGTCACGGTCTCCCCGACCGCATGGCTGACCGGTAAGCACACCATCTTCGGCGAGGTCGCCGACGAGGCCAGCAAGAAGGTCGTCGACGCGATCGCGGGCACCGCGACCAACCCGCGCACCGACCGTCCGCTGCAGGACGTCGTCATCGAGTCGGTCGTCGTGGAGACCCGCGAGGGCTGAGCCCGTACGGGGAACTTTCATGCCCCGCTTGTCCGTGTGAACAAGTGTCCGTGTGAACAAGCGGGGCGGGGGAACGCCCGATCAGAAGTGGACAAGGGGCGAGGGGACATCATGGAGGACCAGGCGGTCTGTTGCTATCGGCACCCCCAGCGGGAGACCGGCATCAGCTGCACCCGCTGTGAGCGCCCGATCTGCCCCGAGTGCATGATCAGCGCCTCTGTGGGGTTCCACTGCCCTGAGTGCGTGAGCGGACGGGTGCCCGCCGGGGCCGGGGCCTCGGCCGCCGGTCCCCCGCCGCGTGCCGTCCAGCCGCGCACCATGGCCGGCGGCACGATCACCTCGGACCCCCGGCTGATCACCAAGATCCTGGTCGCCATCAACATCGCGGTATGGCTCGCGGCGCTGTCCGCGGGCGACCGGCTGGTGAACGATCTCGACCTGGTCGGGCGGGCCTACGACCCCGGCGCGGCGCAGATCGTCGGAGTCGCCGAGGGCCAGTGGTGGCGGCTGGTCACCTCGATCTTCCTTCACCAGCAGCTGATCCACATCGCCTTCAACATGCTCTCGCTGTGGTGGATCGGCGGACCGCTGGAGGCCGCGCTCGGCCGCGTCCGCTTCATCGTGCTCTACATGCTGTCGGGGCTGGGCGGCAGCGCGCTGTCGTATCTCCTTGCCGCGCAGAACCAGCCGTCGCTGGGCGCCTCCGGCGCGATCTTCGGCCTGCTCGGCGCCACCGCCGTGCTGATGCGCCGGCTGAACTACGACATGCGGCCGGTCATCGCGCTGCTGGCGCTGAATCTGCTCTTCACCTTCACCTGGTCCGGAATCGCCTGGCAGGCCCATGTCGGCGGCCTGGTCGCGGGCACGGTGGTGGCGTACGGGATGGTGCATGCGCCCCGCGAGAAGCGGGCGCTGGTGCAGCGCGGGACGTGCGCCCTGGTGCTGCTCGCGATCGTCGCCATGGTGTGGATCCGGACGATCCAGCTCACCGGCTGAGCGGGGCGGTCGGCCGGCGCTCGGCAGGCCACCGCGGACGTCCTCCCGCAGAGCCGTCCGAAGGGCCGTGGACGGTTCCCGGCGATCTCCGGTGCGTGGGGCCGAGCCGGGCTCGGTCAGTTGTCCACAGCAAGTGGTGGATCATACGCAACCTGTGGAGAACCTGCGCACGACCCCCGACTGACCTGCGTTTTCGCAGGAAGGCGGGGGTGTGAACGATCGAACAGACGCCCGTCGCCGGTCACACCGGCGTCAACACGGCAGAGGTTATCCACAGATCTTCTGAGTTTTCCCCGGCTGTGGATAACTCTGTGGACAACCTGGGGACCGGCGTGGGGACAGCCGGGTCACTTCCACTGGGTGGAGACGACGAACCCCGCGGCGATGAAGCCGAAGCCGACCACGATGTTCCAGTTGCCGAGCGACTCGACCGGCATATCGCCCGTGGTCACGTAGAAGATGACGATCCACGCGAGGCCGATCAGGAACATGGCCAGCATCAGCGGTGCCACCCACCGGCGGCCGCTGTTCAAGTTGATGCTGGCTGCCTGCTTCGCCGGCGGCGGTGTGAAGTCGTCCTTCTTGCGGATCCGTGACTTCGGCACGAGGAACTCTCCTGTCGATGCGCTGCGTGACCGCGCGGGGATGTGTACGGACGGCGCCGGGGCGGGACAGCGACGGGGACCACGTCCCTCCCCCACACGTCCGTTAGCGTAGTCCTTCCGCGGCGTCGTAAGGAGTAAGGGTACGTTGAGCAATTCCGCTGACTCCCCCACCCCGGCGTCCCGCCGCCCCCGGTTCCGGCCCGTGCGACTGCTGACCGGCGCCGTCTTCGCGCTGGCCGGAGTGATCTTCTGGACCAGTTTCAACACAGCGCAGGGCACCAATATCCGCAGCGATGAATCGATGCTGCGGCTCTCCGATCTCATCCAGGAACGCAGCCGTAAGAACGGCACCCTGGACGACAGCACCGGCAAAATACGCTCCGAGGTCGACGCCCTCGCCCGGCGGGACAACGGCAGCACCCTGGCCGAGCGCCGCAAGCTGGCCGAGCTGGAGGAGACCGCCGGCACCAGGAAGCTCTCCGGGGCCGGCCTTACGGTCACCCTCACCGATGCCCCGCCGAACGCCACCCCTCAGATCCCCGGCGTCCCGGATCCCCAGCCCAACGATCTCGTCATCCACCAGCAGGACCTGCAGGCCGTGGTCAACGCGCTGTGGCAGGGCGGCGCCAAGGGGATCAAGGTCATGGATCAGCGGCTGATCTCCACCAGCGCGGTGCGCTGCGTCGGCAACACCCTGATCCTGCAGGGCCAGGTCTACTCCCCGCCCTACAAGGTCACCGCTGTGGGTGACCGGGGCAAGCTGAGCGCCGCCCTCACCGCCTCGCCCGCGATCCAGAACTACCGCAGCTATGTCGACGCGTACGGCCTCGGCTGGAAAGTCGACCAGCACGACACGGTGACTCTTCCCGGTTACTCCGGCACAGTGGATCTGCACCAGGCACAGCCCATCGGATAGCACCGGCGGACACCGTACGCGGCACGGGCCGGCGGCACGGGGCCAGCGGGGCGGACAGTGGGGGCCGATGAGAACGCGGCTGATCGTCAGGACGCTCAGTGAGATCTGCGTCACCGTCGGAGCCCTGATCATCCTTTTGGTGGTCTACGTCCTGTACTGGACCTCGGTGCGGGCCGACCGCGCCATGGACGGCGAGATCGACCACCTCCAGGACCGATGGGCCACCGGTACGGTCACCGCCGGCGCCGAGCCCTCGTCCGAGCCCCGCCGCTACGAGTCCGGCGACTCCTTCGCGATCATGTACATCCCGCGCTTCGGCGCCGGCTGGGCCAAACCCGTCCTCGAGGGCACCGCCACCGGCACCCTGAAGAAGGGGCTCGGTCACTACTCCCGCACCGCCCGCCTCGGCGCCCTCGGCAACTTCGCCGTCGCCGGGCACCGCCGCACCTACGGCGACCCCTTCAAGGACTTCCCCGCGCTGCGTCCCGGTGACGCGGTGGTGCTGACCGACGGCACCACCTGGTTCACCTATCGCGTCGACCGGCGGCCCTACCGCACCCTGCCGACCGACACCGGGGTGATCGATCCGGTGCCGCGCGCGTCCGGTTTCCGGCGCCCCGGGCGCTATCTCACGCTGACGACCTGTGAGCCGGAGTGGGGCCACAGCCACCGCCTGATCACCTGGGCGCACCTCGACGCGACCCAATCGGTTGCCCAAGGCAAGCCCAAGGCTTTGTACAGCTGACCCTCCGGCCCCACCCCGCGCCCCTTACTCTGGTGCTGCACTCCGGTGCTGCAATCGACTTCGTCATCGGTGAGTAGGGATGGCATGTACGGCTGGATCTGGCGGCATCTGCCGGGTAACGCATGGGTGCGGGCGCTGATTTCGCTCGTGCTGGTGCTGGCGATCGTCTTCGTGCTCTTCCAGTACGTCTTCCCCTGGGCGGAGCCCCTGCTGCCGTTCAATGACGTGACGGTCGACGAGGGAATGGCGGGTCCGCGATGAGCGCGCGCATCCTGGTCGTCGACAACTACGACAGCTTCGTCTTCAACCTCGTCCAGTACCTCTACCAGCTCGGCGCCGAGTGCGAGGTGGTGCGCAACGACGAGGTCTCCCTCGCCCACGCCCAGGACGGCTTCGACGGCGTCCTGCTGTCCCCCGGGCCCGGCACCCCGGAGGAGGCGGGGGTCTGCGTCGACATGGTGCGGCACTGCGCGAGCACCGGCGTACCGGTGTTCGGCGTCTGCCTGGGGATGCAGTCCATGGCCGTCGCCTACGGCGGCGTCGTCGGGCGGGCCCCGGAGCTGCTGCACGGCAAGACCTCGCTGGTGACCCATGAGGGCGCCGGCGTCTTCAGCGGACTGCCCACGCCCTTCACCGCCACCCGCTACCACTCGCTGGCCGTGGAACGGGGGACGGTGCCCCCGGAGTTGGAGATCACGGCCTGGACCGAGACCGGCATCGCCATGGGGCTGCGCCACCGTGAACTGCGGGTCGAGGGCGTCCAGTTCCACCCCGAGTCGGTCCTCACCGAATGGGGCCATCTGATGCTCGCCAACTGGCTGGTGGAGTGCGGGGACACGGATGCCGTGGGGCGGTCCGCGGGGCTCGCCCCGGTGGTCGGGGCGGTCGGCGGTAAGGCCGGCGAGTGACCGGACCGCGCCCTGAGCGCGAGGGCGCCGGCCACGGCGCCCGGGAGCCCGCCCCGTACCCGCCGTACGGGTCTCACCAGCAGCACGCCGCCCACGACGCCCATGGCGCGCATGCGGGCCCGGACGCGTTCGCGGCGGCCGCGGAGGGTCTTCGGGACCCTCTGGCCGACCCGCTGCCGGACTCCGCCACGGCCGGGCCCACGGGGCGGACCACGGGCACCGCGTCGCTCTCCGTGCCGCCGCCCACCGGCCGCCGACGGCGCGCCCGCACAGCCCCCTTCGGGCCGGAGGAGGCCGCTGAGGCCGCCGGGCCGCCCACGGGGCGCCGACGCGCCCGGGCGGCCCCCTTGGGGCCCTCAGGGTCCCTGGGGCCCTCAGGGTCCGCACACGCCGCTCAGACGCCCGTACGCGCCCCGGGGACGCCCCGACGCCCCACCGAGACGTCCGGACGCGTCCCGGAGGCCGCGGAGACGGCCGTCCTGCCCCCGGTGAGACCCCGGGGCGACGCCGAGACGGTCGCCCTGCGCGCCGTGGAGGCGGCGTCCGCCGACCAGACCATGGCGCTGCGCAAGGTCGAACCGGACCAGGACAGCGGCGCCGAGCCCCCGCCCGGCGGCCGGGCCGCCCGCCGTAAGGCCGCCCAGGAGGCCGGGAAGCGCGCCGGACGGCATGGCTCCCGCGCCCGGCGCGGCATGGCCGAGGCGGGCGCCACACGGCCCACGGAGGGCGCCGGGGACGCCCAGCCCCGCACCCGTATGGAGGCCAAGCGGGCCGCACGGGCCCGCAAGGACAGCCCCGGGGTGGTGGCGAGTCGGCTGGTCGGCGAGCTGTTCATCACCCTCGGCGTGGTGATGCTGCTCTTCGTCACCTATCAGCTGTGGTGGACGAACATCCGTGCCCATCAGCAGGCCAACGGCGCCGCGAACAACCTGCAGAAGAAGTGGGACGAGAACGGCGGCGACGACCGGAACCCGGGCACCTTCTCCCCCGGGCAGGGGTTCGCGATCATCTACATCCCCAAGCTGGATGTGAAGGCCCCGATCGCGGAGGGCATCGACAAGCACAAGGTCCTCGACCGCGGGATGGTCGGCCACTACGGCAAGAGCCCGCTGAAGACCGCCATGCCGTGGGACAAGAAGGGCAACTTCGCGCTCGCCGGGCATCGCAACACCCACGGTGAGCCGTTCCGCTACATCAACCGCCTCAAGCCCGGTGACGAGATCGTCGTCGAGACGCAGAGCCGGTACTACACCTATGCGATGAGCAGCATCCTGCCGCAGACGCCGCCGTCCAACACGGGCGTCATCAAGCCGGTGCCGCCCGGCTCCGGCTTCACCGAGCCGGGCCGGTACATCACGCTGACCACCTGCACCCCTGAATTCACCAGCACCTACCGGATGATCCTCTGGGGCAAGATGGTCGAGGAGCGGCCGCGTAGCAAGGGAAAGCCGGACGCGCTGGTCGAATGAGCGGGAACAGCCGGGAAACCAGAAAAAGGGGTACGACGCGGTGGCACGGACCGACCACGACGAGCGGCAGGACCGGCACCCCGGCCCGCCCGCAACGCCCAGCCGTCGTCCCGGCCGTGGGCGGGTAGCCGCGGCCATAGCGGTCTTCGGCGAGCTGCTGATCACCGCGGGGCTGATTCTCGCCCTGTTCGTCGTCTACTCGCTGTGGTGGACCAACGTCCTGGCCGACCGCGAGGCGAAGAAGCAGGGCGACCGGGTGCGCAAGCACTGGTCGCAGCAGGGGCCGGGCAGGCTGGACACCAAGAACGGCATCGGCTTCCTGCACGTACCGTCCATGCACAACGGCGAGGTGCTGGTCAAGAAGGGCACCAGCACCGAGACCCTCAACGACGGTGTGGCCGGCTACTACACCCAGCCGGTCAAGTCCGCGATGCCGTGGGACAAGAAGGGCAACTTCAGCCTGGCCGCGCACCGGGACGGGCACGGCGCGAAGTTCCACAACATCGACAAGGTCCACGACGGCGACGCGGTGGTCTTCGAGACCCGCGACACCTGGTACGTCTACAAGGTCTACGCGACGCTGCCGGAGACCTCGAAGTACAACGTGGACGTGCTGAACGCGGTCCCGAAGGAGTCGGGCCGGAAGCAGCCGGGCCGTTACATCACGCTCTCGACCTGCACCCCCGTCTACACCTCCCGCCACCGCTACATCGTGTGGGGCGAACTGGAGCGCACCGAGAAGGTCGACGCGGACCGCACGCCCCCTGAAGAACTGCGCTGAGCCCCTCGGGGCGGCCTCGGAGCACGAAGGAGCCCCCGGCACCCTTCTCAGGATGCCGGGGGCTTCCCCGTGTCACGTGTGCTCAGAAGCCGTTCTGGCCGCCGAAGATGCCTCCGCCGTCCCCGCCTCCGTTGCCGTTCCCTCCGTTGCCCTGCCCGGCGACCGTGATGAGGTTCACCGACTGGCCCTTGGGTACCTGGGTGCCCGCACCGGGCTGGCTGGCCACCACGGTGGCTTCGTCGTCCTGCGGACCGGCGATGTTGCCCACGTTCAGGCCCAGGTCCTGAAGCGCCTTCTTGGCGTCCTTGAGCTTCTGGCCACCCAGGTTGGGCACCGGCACGTTCTCCGCGGCGGCCTTGGCGACGGTCAGCGTGACCGTCGAACCGGGCAGGACCTCCTGGCCGCCCTTGGGCGTCTGGTCGGTCACCGTGCCGGCCTCGACGTCGCCGTTGTCGACCTCCTGCGTCTGGACCTTGAGGCCCTTCCCCTGGAGGGCGGCCGTGGCGTCCGCGACCTTCTGCGTGGTCACGTCCGGGACGGTGACCTTCTGCTGTGCCTGGGCGACAGTCAGGGTGATCGTGGCGCCCTTCGCGACCTTCTTGCCGCCCTTCGGGTCCTGGTCGATCACCTTGCCGGCGGTCTGGTCCGACTGCTGAGTCTTCTGCTCGACCTTGAAGCCCTTGGCCTCGAGCTGATCCTTGGCCGACTCGTACTGCACGTTCAGGACGTCCGGCACCTCGACCCTCGCCGCGGGCTTGGGGCCCTTGGACATGGTCAGCTCGACCACGCCGTACCGCTTGATCTCGCCGCCGCCCTCGGGGTTCTGCTCGCAGACGGTGTCCTTGTCCGCGTTCTCGCAGAACTTGGAGCCGACGTTCTTGATCTTGAAGTCGCCGTTCTCCCCTTGGCTCTTGGCGTCGGCGATCGTCTTGCCGACGAGATTGGGGACCGGGACCATGTCGTCGTTCTTACCGCCGCCGAACAGCGACTTCCCGATGAAGATCGCGCCGACCAGCACCAGTATCCCCGCGACGATCAGCAGGATCGTCGAGAGGTTGCTTCTCTTACCGGAGCCCCCGCGCCCCCGGCCGCGGTCCGGCCGCTCGTCGTAGCCGAAGCCGCCGTCGTCCTCGCGCATCGGCGGAAGCATCGAGGTCTGCGCCCCGGCACCGGAGTTCTGCGGCCGCAGCATCGCGGTGGGCTGGTCGTCGGAGCCGTAGCCGACCGCACCCAGCGCGGCGGTCGCGGCCACCGGCTGGCCCTCCAGGGCCGCCTCGATGTCGGCACGCATCTCGTCGGCCGACTGGTAGCGGTAGTCGGGGTCCTTGACCAGCGCCCGCAGGACGATGGCGTCCATCTCGGGGGTGATCTCGGGGTCGTAGGTGCTCGGCGGCTGCGGGTCCTCCCGCACATGCTGATACGCGACGGCCACCGGGGAGTCGCCCACGAACGGCGGCCTTACGGTCAGCAGCTCGTAGAGCAGACAGCCGGTGGAGTACAGGTCGCTGCGCGCGTCGACGGTCTCGCCCTTGGCCTGCTCGGGGGAGAGGTACTGGGCGGTACCGATGACGGCGGCCGTCTGTGTCATGGTCATACCGGCATCGCCCATGGCGCGGGCGATGCCGAAGTCCATCACCTTGACCTGGCCGTCCCGCGTGAGCATGACGTTGGCCGGCTTGATGTCCCGGTGGACGATGTTGTTGCGGTGCGAGTACTCGAGGGCCTGGAGGATGCCGGTGGTCATCTCCAGCGAGCGCTCGGGGAGCAGCTTTCTGCCCGAGTGGAGAAGCTCACGCAGCGTGGAACCGTCGACGTACTCCATCACGATGTAGGGGATCGAGACACCGTCGACGTAGTCCTCGCCGGTGTCGTAGACCGCGACGATCGCGGGATGGTTGAGCGAGGCGGCCGACTGGGCCTCTCGGCGGAACCGGGCCTGGAAGGACGGGTCACGGGCGAGGTCCGCCCGGAGCGTCTTCACAGCGACAGTACGGCCGAGGCGGGTGTCGTGCGCGAGGTAGACCTCCGCCATGCCACCGCGGCCGAGCACTGAGCCCAGCTCATACCGGCCGCCGAGGCGACGCGGCTCTTCCATAGCTACTCCAGCCCTCTTCCGTGGTTCCCGGCCGCACCTGTGGGGGCCGGCGAAGTGCTGCTCGCGCATACCGTACCCGGCACGTCTTACGGGACCCGGCCTCAGTCGCTATCTGATACCGGACCGGTACGGCGACGTGCGGGATTGATATCCGGACGTGACGGGGGTCACTTGTCGCTCTCGGTTTCCAGTACGGCCTGCATCACGCTCTTGGCGATCGGAGCGGCCAGCTTGCCACCGGCGATGTCGCCGCGGAGGGTGTCGGACCCTTCGATGACCACCGCGACCGCGACCGGCGAGCCGTCATCCCCCTTGGCGTAGGAGATGAACCACGCATAGGGGTTCTTGCTGTTGGCGACGCCGTGCTGCGCGGTACCGGTCTTGCCGCCGACCGTGACGCCCGGGATCTGGGCGCTGGTGCCGGTGCCCTCCTTGACCACGGTCTCCATCATGCTCTGGAGCTTCTGGGCGTTCTCGGAGCTGAGCGGCTGGCTCATCTGCTCCGGGTCGGTCTGCTCGATGGTGTTGAGGTTGGGGGCGCGCAGCGAGTCGACCATGTACGGCTTCATCATCTTGCCGTCGTTGGCGACCGCGGCGGCGACCATCGCCATCTGCAGCGGGGTGGCCCGGTTGTCGAACTGGCCGATGGCCGACATCGCGTTGCCCGGCTGGTCCATCTTCTCGGGGTAGACGCTGGCGTCGGCGCGGACCGGCGTGAAGAACTCCTTGTTGAAGCCGAACTTCTCGGCCTCCTCGCGCATCTTGTCCTTGCCCAGGTCGTCACCGAGCTTGCCGAAGACCGTGTTGCAGGAGTAGCGGAGCGCCTGCCGCAGCGAGGCGTTCTTGCAGGGGATGTTCCCCTCGTTGGGCAGGGGCTGGGTGGACAGCGGGAGCTTCCAGGGGTCCGGGGAGACGGTCGGCCCGTCAATGTCGGTGTACTTGCCGTTCTCCAGCGCTGCCGCCGCGGTCACGACCTTGAAGGTCGAGCCGGGCGGGTAGGTCTGCCGCAGCGCCCGGTTGAGCATCGGGTCGTCCTTGTCGACGTCCGGCTTGAGCGCGTTGTATGCGTCAGAGTCCTTCTTGGAGGCGCCCGCGAACTTCGAGGGGTCGTAGCTCGGCGTGGAGGCGAGGGCGAGGATCTTGCCGGTGCGCGGGTCGACCGCGGCGACGGCGCCCTTCTTGTTACCGAGGCCCTCGAACGCGGCCTTCTGGGCCTTGCCGTTCAGGGTGGTGATGACGTCGCCGCCCTTCTGCTTCTTGCCGGTGATCATGTCGATCGTCCGGTTGAAGAAGAGGCGGTCGTCGTTGCCCGTAAGGATGCCGTCTTCGAGCTTCTCGATCTGGTTGGCGTCGAAGGCCTGCGAGGCGAACCCCGTGACCGGTGCCCACATGGGACCGTTCTTGTAGGTGCGCTTGAACTTGAAGTCGGTGCCGTTGGTCTCGACGGATCCGGTGATCGGCTGGCCATCGACGATGATGTTGCCGCGCGGCTGGCCGTAACGGGCGATGTCGACCCTGCGGTTCTTCTCGTGGTTCTTGAGCTCGTCGGCCTGGACGTACTGGATCCAGTTGTCCCGCAGCAGCAGGGCGAAGACGAGGAGTCCGCAGAAGATCGCGATTCGGCGCAGCGGCTTGTTCACGGTCGGACCACCTGGGTCATCTCGGCGTCTGTGGTGGGAGCGGGCGTCGGCGCCGGACGGCGCGCGGTGTCGCTGACCTTGATCAGAATGGCGACGAGTGCCCAGTTGGCGATGACGGACGAGCCGCCCTGCGCGATGAACGGCATGGTCATACCGGTCAGCGGGATGAGGCCCATCACACCGCCCGCGACGACGAAGACCTGGATGGCGAAGGCCGCGGAGAGGCCGATGGCCAGCAGCTTGCCGAACGGGTCGCGGGCGGCCAGCGCGGTGCGCACACCGCGCTCCACGATCAGGCCGTAGAGCAGCAGGATCGCCATGGTGCCCGCGAGCCCGAGCTCCTCGCCGACCGTGGCCAGGATGAAGTCGGAGTTGGCGGCGAAGCCGATGAGGTCGGAGTTGCCCTGGCCGAGGCCGGTGCCGAAGACGCCACCGGAGCCGAAGGCCATCATCGCCTGGGCGATCTGGTCGCTGCCCCCGGTCTTGAACGCGGCGAAGGGGTCGAGCCAGGCGTCCACCCGCTGCTGGACGTGCGGTTCGAAGGTGGCGACGCCGACCGCGCCGACCGCGGACATCAGCAGACCGAAGACGATCCAGCTGGTGCGCTCGGTGGCGACGTACAGCATCACCACGAAGAGGCCGAAGAACAGCAGCGAGGTGCCCAGGTCGGTCTCGAAGACGAGGATGAGGATGCTCATCCCCCAGACCACCAGGATCGGGCCGAGGTCGCGGCCGCGCGGCAGGTACAGCCCCATGAAGCGGCGGCTGGCCAGCGCGAGCGCGTCCCGCTTGACCATCAGATAGCCGGAGAAGAACACGGCGATGATGATCTTGGCGAACTCACCGGGCTGGATGGAGAAGCTGCCGAGGGTGATCCAGATACGCGCGCCGAATCGGGGCGGGAAGAACACCGGCAGGATCAGCAGGATCAGCGCCACCACCATGGAGATGTAGGTGTAGCGCTGGAGGAGGCGGTGATCCTTGAGCAGGATCAGGACGCCGACGAAGAGGGCGACGCCCAGTGCCGAGTAGATCAGCTGGTTGGGGGCCGAGGCAGCGAAGACCTGACCGGCGTTCTCCGCCTTCTGGGCCAGCCGCTTCGACTGGTCCAGACGCCAGATGAGCACCAGGCCCAGCCCGTTGAGGAGCGTGGCGATCGGCAGCATCAGCGGATCCGCGTAGGGCGCGAACTTCCGGACCACCAGATGGCCGACGCCGGCCAGCAGACCGAGCCCGATGCCGTAGCTGAGCATGCCGGAGGGCATCTCGTCGCTGAGCGCCAGACCCGCGTTGGCGTACGCGAAGACCGGAATGATCACCGCGAAGACGAGCATGGCCAGCTCGGTGTTCCGCCTGCTCGGCGGTCCGGCCGTACTGATCGTCGTCGTGTTGGTCGTACTACTGCTCATGGGTGGACGGCCCCTTACGGCTTCACTGCTGGGTGCTGCTGCACTGCGGGACCAACTTCTTCTCCTCCTCCGAGAGGGTGGGGCCGGGCTTCGGAGTGGGAGACGTCGTCGGCGTGGGCTTGGTCGTGGCCTTCGCGGCGCGCGCCCCGAGCTGGTTCTCGGTCTTGTCGTCCCCGGACTGGGCGCCGCTCTGGGACGGGCTGGCGCTGTTGGAGGGGCTGCCCCCGGAGCCGCCGTTCTTGTCCTTGTCGCCGCCGGTGAGGTCCTTCTGGCTGTCCTCGGCCTTCTCCTGGGCCTCGGCCTTCTTACAGGCGCCGGCGAGGGTGGCGAGGTCCTTGGTCTTGTCCTGGGCCTGGCCGAGCCCGCTGACCGTGATGGTGTCCTCCACACGGCCGCGCTGGTCGGCCGGGAGGTATTTGAGTTCGATCTCGCGGTGGTCCTCATGGACCTTGTTGAGCTTGATCCAGGCGAGGTCCTGGCTGATGCCCTGGTAGATCGCGACATGGTCGCCGTTGGAGCCCACGTAGTACTGCGTCTGGGTCCAGCGATAGCCGCCGTAGAGGCCGCCGCCGATCACGGCCAGGCCCAGCACGATGAAGAGCGACCGCTTGGCCCAGGCCTTGGCGCCGCTCTTCTTGGTGAAGTCGCCGTCGGCGTAGTCGCCGTAACTGCCCTGCGGCAGACCGCCCATGGCCGGGTCGCCGCTGCCGGGTGGGCCGAAGCCGCCGTGCGGGTCGCCCTGCTGCGGTACGGACCGGCCGAGTTCGGCCGCGCGGCCCGCGGGGGTGTGCGCGGCGCCGCCGTCCCCGAGGGGGACCTGGTTCTCGGCGACCGCGCCCACGATCACGGGAGTGTCGTTGAGCTGGGCCGCCAGGGTGTCGCCGCCGTCGACGTCGAGGACGTCGGCGACGATGCAGGTGATGTTGTCGGGGCCGCCGCCGCGCAGGGCGAGCTGGATCAGCTCCTGCACGGTCTCATGGGGGCCCTGGTAGCTGCCGAGGGTGTCCTCGAGGGTCTGGTGGCTCACGACGCCGGACAGGCCGTCGGAGCAGATCAGATAGCGGTCCCCGGCCCGGACCTCGCGGATGGACAGATCGGGCTCGACATGGTCGCCGCTGCCCAGCGCGCGCATCAGCAGGGAGCGTTGCGGGTGGGTGCCCGCCTCCTCCTCGGTGATCCGGCCCTCGTCGACCAGGCGCTGCACCCAGGTGTGGTCCTGGGTGATCTGCGTGAGCACACCGTCGCGCAGCAGATACGCGCGCGAGTCGCCGACGTGCACCAGGCCGAGCCGCTGGCCGGTCCACAGCAGGGCGGTGAGCGTGGTGCCCATGCCCTCCAGCTGGGGGTCCTCCTCGACCATGACGCGCAGCTGGTCATTGGCCCGCTGCACGGCGCTGCCGAGGGACGTCAGGATGTCCGAGCCCGGGACGTCGTCGTCGAGCTGGACGAGGGTGGAGATCACCTCGGAGCTGGCGACCTCGCCGGCGGCCTGGCCACCCATACCGTCGGCGATGGCGAGCAGTCGGGGACCGGCGTAGCCGGAGTCCTCGTTGCCCTCGCGGATCATGCCTTTGTGTGATCCGGCCGCGAAACGCAGTGACAGACTCATGCGCACCTCGCCTGTCGGCTCCGGGTACAGCCCCTTGCCAACCACGCTGCCCACCCTCCGGTCGTCATGGTCCTACTACTTCCGCAGCTCGATGACGGTCTTGCCGATGCGAATCGGTGCACCCAGCGCGATCGGTGTCGGTGTGGTGAGTCGGGTCCGGTCGAGATACGTGCCGTTGGTGGACCCGAGATCCTCGACGATCCACTGGCCGTCACGGTCCGGGTAGATCCTGGCATGCCGGCTGGAGGCGTAGTCGTCGTCCAGCACGATTGTTGAATCGTGCGCACGGCCGAGGGTGATGGTCTGCCCCTGGAGGGCGACCGTGGTGCCGGTGAGCGTGCCCTCGGAGACCACCAGCTTGGTGGGGGCACCACGGCGGCCGCGGCCACCGGACTGCTGGCGCTGCGGCGGCGGCGCGCTCTGCCGCTGTTGCTGCTGCTGCGGCCGGTCGGGGGCGCCGCGCCGCGCCGAACCGCGCTGGGTCACGCGGGTCCCGAACAGGTCGCTGCGGATGACCTGGACGGCCACGATGACGAACAGCCACAGTACGGCGAGGAAACCCAACCGCATGACCGTGAGGGTCAGCTCTGACATTGCCCCCGCTTCACCCTTCGGCTTGCCGGTAAACGATGGTGGTGCTGCCCACGACGATCCGCGAGCCGTCGCGGAGCGTAGCGCGCGTGGTGTGCTGTCCGTCCACCACGATGCCGTTGGTCGACCCGAGATCCTGGACGGTCGGTGGGGTTCCGACCCGGATCTCGCAGTGTCTGCGGGAGACACCGGGATCGTCGATCCGCACGTCAGCATCGGTGGAGCGGCCCAGCACGAGCGTGGGCCGGGAGATCTGGTGGCGGCTGCCATTGATCTCGATCCAGCGGCGGGTCTGGCCCTGCTGCTGGGCTCCGGCGCCGGCCCCGGCTCCGCTGGTGCGGGGCACCGGACGGGCGCCGGGGGGCGTGGACGGCATCGGCGGGGCACCGGCGGGCTGGGCGGGGTAGCCGTAACCGCCGGGGCGCTGCTGCGGGGCTCCGGCGCCGGGGCGGCCCGGCGCCTGCTGCGAGTCCTGGGACTCGCTGGACGCCAGCGTCCGGCTGCGCACCCGGTAGAGGCCGGTGTCGAGATCGTCGGCCTTCTGCAGATGCACCTTGATGGCGCCCATGAAGGTGTAACGCTGCTGCTTGGCGTAGTCGCGGACCATGCCGGCCAGCTCGTCGCCGAGCTGTCCGGAATACGGGCTGAGCCGCTCGTAGTCGGGCGTGCTCAGCTCGACGATGAAGTCATTGGGGACGACCGTCCGGTCGCGGTTCCAGATCGTGGCGTTGTTGTCGCACTCCCGCTGGAGGGCGCCGGCGATCTCGACAGGCTGGACCTCGGACTTGAACACCTTGGCGAAGGTGCCGTTCACGAGGCCCTCGAGACGCTGCTCGAAGCGTTTCAGTACTCCCACGGGGCACCTCCTTCCGTCACTCGTGCTCTATGCCGTCCTGGTACTGCTTACTGATCGTATCCACGCGTCGGGAAATCGGGTGGTTCCCCTTCCTGGCCCTGTGGAGCAGTGTCACCTCTCACAGGGATCGTAGAGGTGCCCTGACGACAGTGTCCCGCAACCGTGACGCTCCACGGACGGGTGGGGGCGGGGGCGCCGGTAACGGGTGTGATTGCACCCCGGAGGGCGTGCTAATGTTCTGGATGTCGAAAGGCGCTCCACACGAACCGGACGGATCGAGACGATCAACCGGGGAGCGGAAGGAGTGACCGGACGGCAGCACCCATGCGCGGGTGGCGGAATAGGCAGACGCGCTGGATTCAGGTTCCAGTGCCCGAAAGGGCGTGGGGGTTCAACTCCCCCCTCGCGCACCAGTCGGAGCGGGCCTCCCAGAAGTGACGAAAGTCGCTTCTGGGAGGCCCGCTTCGCGTTGTGTTCGCGTTGTGGCAGTGGCCTTGCCGGAGCTTTGCCGGGGCCTTGCCTTCCCAGGGAAATGGCTAGGGGCCTCCCCGAGGAGGGGAGGCCCCTGTGGCCTGATGCCCGGGTGGGACGGGATCGGGCGGGTCGGGCTGAGTTGGTCGGTCAGGCTGATCGGTCGGTCAGCCTGACCAGATGGTCGTATTGATCAGGCGGTCGGACTGATCAGATGGTCGGACTGATCAGGCGGCGAAGCGGGCGGCGAGCTCCTTGGCCTTGGCCGCGGCCTCCTCGTGGGCCTTCGCCTTGGAGGCGTCCGAGGCCTCGACCAGCTCGGCCATTGCCGGATTGCTGCGGGCCAGCGTGAGTTCCGGCACAACGAAGGTGACATCGAGGCCGAGCCCGTCGCCCAGCGCCTTCCCCAGGTAGTTCGTGACGAACTCGAAGCTCTCCCGGGGAGTGCCGGGGCCGTAGCCGCCGCCACGGCTGGCGACGACGACGGTCGGGGTGCCCGAGGTGGTGGTCTGCTCGGCGCCCGCGGTGCGGCCCATGATGATCACGTGATCCAGCCACGCCTTGAGGGTGGAGGGGATCGTGAAGTTGTACATCGGGGCGGCGATCAGGACCGTGTCCGCCTGCTCGAGCTCACTGGCAAGGGTCTCCCGCAGGGCGAAGGCGGCGTGCTGCTCGGGCGAGCGCTGATCGGGAGCGGCGAAACCGGCTGCGGCGGCGAGGCCGTCCAGGTGCGGCAGCGGCTCGGCGGCCAGGTCGCGGTAGATCACCGTGCCGTTCGGGTGCTGGGCTTCCCATTCCTTGCGGAAGGTGGCCGTGACCGAGCGGGAAGCGGAGGCTTCACCGGGGAAGACGGACGTGTCGATGTGCAGAAGAGTCGGCATGGATGCCTCCAGTGAAGAGGGCTCGGTAAGGAGCCCGTAATACCTACGTACTTACAGATGGCACAGTAGCTTACTTTTCTGCAGTCCCGAACCGGAACGCAGTAGTCTGTATTCCATGGCGAAGGATCGTGGGGAGCACAACGAGCAGGCCTGCAAGCAGGTCGACGGCGAGATGACGCGGTTCTTCGAGCTGTTCGGCAAGCGCTGGACGGGGCTCATCGTGGCCGTGCTGACGGAGCAGGCGGCGTACTTCGCCGATCTGCGGCGGGCCATCCCGGGGATCAGTGAGCGGATGTTGTCGGACCGGCTCACCGAGCTCTCCGCGGCGGGTCTGGTGGTGCGGGAGGTCGACGCCGGGCCGCCGCTGCGGGTGGCCTATCGGCTGACCGACGCGGGGAAGGCGCTGGAGCCCGCGCTGAAGGAGCTGTCGCGGTGGGCGGAGAGCCATCTGCCCTCGGGTGGCGAGGACTGCCCGGAGCAGTTCCGGGGCTGAGGCTGGGGCCGGGGCTGGTTCCGTGGCTGGGCCTGGGCCTGGGCCTGGGGCTCGGGCCGGGGCTGGTTCCGTGGCTGGGCCTGGGCCGGGGGCTCGGGCTGAGTTTTGCGGCTGGGGCTGGGCCGGGCCGGGATGAGTCGCGTCTGATCAGGGGTTTCACCATGATCGCCGAGGTTTTCCACAGGCTCTGACGGGGTGGGGTGGCAGGGGGTACGGTCTGCTCAGTCGATGTCGTGTGCGAGGAAAGCGGGGGCGCGATGACGGACGTCCGGAGCGGTCTGGGCGCCGGAAGCGGCGAGGGCGGCCGGAGCGCGGAGAGCGGCGGGCGGGGGCCGGGCGGCGAGGGCACCGCGGGCGGGGCGGCCCGGCGGCTGCCGCCGGTTCCGGGCTTCGCCGTCTGGCGCGGTGACGGGCCGTCTCCCCGGCGGATGGGCAAGGCGCTGCGCAAGCGAGTGCCGCGCTCGGCGCATGCCGAGCCGCCGAGGGCCGACGGGCGGCCGGATCCGGTGGCGGCGGTCGAGCGGTCGAATGCCGGGCGGCTTCCGGAGCTCACCCCGATCCGGGTGGGGCGGATGGCCGCGGGCCCCTTCTCCTTTCTGCGCGGGGCCGCCGGGCTGATGGGACATGACCTCACGGCCACGCCGGTGACCGGTATCGGGGTACAGCTCTGTGGCGATGCCCACGCCGCAAACTTCGGGATCTACGGAGATGCGCGCGGTGGCCTGATCATCGATCTGAACGACTTCGACGAGACCGTCCACGGCCCGTGGGAGTGGGATGTGAAGCGGCTCGCGGTCTCGCTGGTGCTGGCCGGCCGGGAGGCGGGAGCCGACGAGGACATCTGCCGGGCGGCGGCCCAGGACGCCGTGGGCGCCTATCGGCGCACGGTGCGGCTGCTGGCCAAGTTGCCGGCGGCGGACGCGTGGAACGCGATCGCGGACGAGGAGCTGGTCTCCCACACGGACGCCAAGGACCTGGTCGGGACGCTGGAGCGGATCTCCGAGAAGGCCCGGCGGAACACCAGCGCGCGGTACGCGGCCCGGTCCACCGAGCCCGTGCCGGGCGAGGAGGGCTCCTCCGGCCGGCCGGAGGCCCGGCGCTTCGTGGACGCGCCGCCGGTGCTGCGGAGGGTGCCGGACGAGGAGGCGGCGGCGGTGGCCTCCTCGCTCGCCGAGTATCTGGGCACGCTGCCGGAGGACCGGCTGCCGCTGCTCTCGCGGTACGAGGTGCACGATGTGGCGTTCCGGGTGGTCGGCACGGGCAGCGTGGGCACCCGCTCCTATGTGGTGCTCCTGCTCGACCACCGCGGCGAGCCGATGGTGCTCCAGGTGAAGGAGGCTCGCCCCTCCGCGCTGCTGCCGCATGTGGCCAAGGCCGGTTTCGAGGTGCCGGACGTCACACATGAGGGGCGGCGGGTGGTGCTCGGCCAGAAGCGGATGCAGGTGGTCAGCGACATCCTGCTGGGGTGGACGACGGTGCGGGGCCGGCATTACCAGGTGCGGCAGTTCCGCAACCGCAAGGGAAGCGTGGACCCGGCGGCGCTTGCGGCGGATCAGATGGACGACTACGGGCGGATGACCGGGGCGCTGCTGGCGCGGGCGCATGCCCACAGCGCGGACCCTCGGCTGCTGGCCGGTTACTGCGGCAAGGGGGAGGAGCTGGACGAGGCGGTGGCCACCTTCGCGGTGGCGTACGCGGATCGCACGGAAGCGGATCACTCCGCGCTGGTCGTGGCGGTGCGCAACGGTCGGATAGCGGCCGAGATGGGGGTGTGAGGCGCGGGGCGGGGGTGCGAGCTCGGTCGCCGATCACCGCCGGACGTAGTCTGAGCGGGTGACGAATCCGGAAGCGCAGCAGCAGGCACGGCAGTCGGTGTCGGACGCGGAGCCCCAGGCGGAGTCGCACGACCGGTCCGGGGAGACGCGATCCGGGGAGACAAGGTCCGGGGAGGCGTGGTCTGGGGAGACGCGGTCCCAGGGGCCCTGGTCCGAGGACTCCCGGTCCGGAGATGCCGGACCGGGGGACGCGGGGTCGTCCGGGGACGCCGGTTCCGGGGACGCCGCGGACGCCGGGGATGCCCGTGCCCAGGAGGAGGCTCAGGCCGCCGAGCGTCTGGAGCGGGCGGTGCGCGCGGCCGAGCAGGCGCTGATCGAGTTCGAGATTGCGGTGGAGACCTTCCGGGTGGAGGTGGAGAACTTCTCCCGGCTGCACCACCAGCGGCTCGGGCCGATGTACTCGCGCCTCGACGAGTTGGACGCGCTGATCGCCGAGGCGGTCGCGGCGCGGACCGGTGATCCGGAGGACATCCGCAAGGCCCATGAGGCGCGGGGGCTGGTGCAGCCGATGCCGGGCGTGGAGGAGCTGTTCCACGGCTGGATCGACTCGGAGGGGCTCTCGCCGGAGGCGGCCGCGATGCTCACCGAGCGGCCCGTGCAGCCGCCGCCGCGGGTGCGGCCGAGTGAGGAGGCCCGCCGGATCTACCGGGAGCTGGCCCGTAAGGCCCATCCGGATCTGGCTGAGGAGGAGGCCGAGCGGGAGCGGCGCGGTGCCTTCATCGTGCGGGTCAACGCGGCGTACGCGGCCGGGGACGAGGAGGCGCTGCGGGCGCTGGCCGAGGAGTGGGAGGCCGGTCCGCCGCCGCCGGAGCGGCGGGCGAGCCGCAGCGAGGAGCTGTACGCCCGGCTGGAGTGGCTGGCCGAGCGCAAGGAGATGCTGGCCGCGGTCGCCGCGGAGCTGGAGTCGAGCGCGATCGGCGCGATGATCAAGATGGCGCCGGAGGACCCCGACCGGCTGCTGGACGAGATCGCCGAGCAGCTGCTGGCCCAGGCCGCGGAGAAGGAGACCCGGCTCGCGGAGCTGATGCGGTAGTAGGTTTGCCGCAGCTGCCGATGTCATGTGAGAGGTGTGTCTGATGCATTTTGCCCAGCTTCCCCAGATGGAGGCGGCGGCGGTACCGGCCGATGGCCTTCTGCTGGATGTCCGGGAGGACGACGAGTGGGCGGCCGGGCATGTCGAGGGCGCGCTGCACATCCCGATGGGCCAGGTCGTGGCGCGGTTCGACGAGCTGACCGCGAAGGTCGGCGAGGGACAGCGGGTGCATGTGATGTGCCGGGTCGGCGGCCGCTCCGCGCAGGTGACCCAGTACCTGGTCGCGCAGGGCCTGGACGCGGTGAACGTGGACGGCGGGATGCTCGCCTGGGACGCGGCGGGCCGGCCGATGGTGAGCGGCCCCGACGACTCCGCCGAAGGAGCCTTTGTGCTCTAGGAGTTTCCCTACGATCGGCGGGGCCCCCGATCAGCCGAGGGGGTGGGCGGCGAGGAGTTCGCCCAGCGCCTCCTCATGGGCGGCGGCGGACCCCAGCGAGAGCTCCAGCTGCTTGCCCCAGGCGTGGTAGCGGTGCAGGGGGTAGTCGGTGACCGCGCCGAAGCCGCCGTGCAGATGCTGTGCGGTCTGCACGACGCGGCGCACGCCCTCGGCGGCCCAGATCTTGGCGACGGCGACATCCCCCGCGATGGGGAGCGCCCCGCTCGCCGTCGGCCGCTCCTCGGCCAGGGACAGCCGCCAGGCCGCCTGCCACAGCGTGGCCTCCATGGCCCGCAGATCGATATAGCGGTCGGCGGTCTGCACGGCGACCGCCTGGAAGCTGGCGAGCGGGAAGCCGAACTGCTCGCGCTCGCTCACATAGGAGCTGGTGAGGTCCAGCACCGCCGAGCCGAGGCCCAGCGCGAGCGCACAGGTGCCGGTGGTGAGGAGATCGCGCAGCCATTCCCAGACGCCGTCCGCGGCCAGCACCTCGCGGTCGGCGAGCCGCACTCCGTCCAGCCGGATCTCGGCCTGGCGCTCACCGCTGGTGGAGATCTGCTCATCGAGGGCGACGCCCTCATGGTCGCGGGGGACCAGGGCGAGGATCGTCCGGCCCTCCCCGGTGTGGGCCGGGAGCAGCACATGATCGGCGCCATGGGCCCAAGGGACCGCGGTCTGGACGCCGTCCAGCACCCAGCCGTCCCCGTTACGCCGCGCCTGGACGGCGAGTTCGGCCGGGCCATGGCCGGTGCGGCCGCTGGAGGCCACGGTGAGGACCAGCTCACCGCTCGCGGCCCGGGGCAGCACGGCGGTGCGCAACTCGACCCCGCCGTAGCGCTGCACGGCCAGCGCCGCGGCGCTGGACTCCAGCACTGGCACCCGGGCCAGCACTCGGCCGCATTCCCGCAGCACCAGGCACAGGGCGAGCGGGTCGAGGCCCGAGCCCCCGTACTGGGGGTCGAGGCTCAGGCCGAGCAGATCGCTCTCGGCGAGCTTCCGCCACAGCGCGCGGTCGAAGTCCTCGGCGACGGCGCCGGCGGTCAGCGCGGGACTGGGCACGCTGTCCGGTGTGACGGAGGAGAAGACGGCCTTCGCCGCTTCGACGGCCGCCTGCTGCTCCTCGGTGAAGGTGAAGTCCACTGTCCGTACCTCCCGCGCCGCGGCTTTACCTGACGGCACGTCAAGATAGAACAGGTTCTACAAGAAGGGAACGCCGGTGCCGCGCCCGGAGCGTCAGCGATCGAAGTCCAGCTCCACCCGCTCGCCCACCGGATGGGACTGACAGGCCAGCACATAGCCCGCCTCCACCTCGTCCGGCTCCAGCGCGAAGTTACGGTCCATCCGCACTTCGCCGGAGACCAGGAAGGCCCGGCAGGTCCCGCAGACCCCGCCCTTGCACGCATACGGCGCGTCGGCCCGGTTGCGCAGCACGGTCTCCAGCAGCGGTTCCCCGGCCTGGACCGGCCAGGTGCCCGACCGGCCGTCCAGGGTCGCCGTGACCGAGCTCTGCGACGCGGTCCGCGCCGGATCCGGCACGGGGGAGACGTCCTCGGCGGGCGCCGCCTCCACATGGAAGATCTCCTGATGGACCCGGCCGCGGGAGACCCCGAGGCCGCGCAGCGCCCGCTCGGCGGCGCGCACCAGGCCGTAGGGCCCGCACAGGAACCAGCCGTCCACCGAGGCGACCGGCAGCAGCGCCGGCAGCAGCGCGGCCAGCCGCTCCTCGTCGAGCCGCCCGGACACCAGCCCGGCCTGCTGCTCCTCCCGGGAGAGCGCGCACACCAGCTGGAACCGGTCGGGCCAGCGGTCCTTGAGGTCGGCGACCTCCTCCAGGAACATCGTCGAGGCCGCGGTGCGGTCGCTGCGGATCAGGCAGAACCGCGCCTCGGGCTGCCGACTGAGCAGGGTGGCCGCGATGGACAGCACGGGGGTGATGCCGCTGCCGCCGACGACCGCCGCGAAATGGCCGGGCCGGGGCTCCAGGACGAAACGGCCGGCCGGGGCCATCACCTCCATGACCTCGCCGACCGCCAGCTCCTTGAGGGCATAGGCCGAGAACTCACCGCCCTCGACCAGCCGCACCCCGATCCGCAGGAACTCCGGGCCCTCCGCGCCCGGGGCCGGGGTGCACAGCGAGTACGTCCGACGGATCTCCGCGCCGTCCGCGAACCGGCGCACCGCGATGTGCTGCCCCGCGGTGAAGCGGAACGTCTCTCGCAGTGCGGGCGGCACCAGGAGGGTGACCATCACCGCGTCATCGGTGAGCCGGTCGACCGCCGCCACCCGCAGCGGGTGGAACGCGCCGTGGCGGGGCGTGGCCCGCTGCACCGCCTCCGCGGCCATCACAACTCCTTGAAGTGGTCGAACGGTTCACCGCAGGCCGTGCAGCGGCGCAGCGCCTTGCAGGCGGTGGAGGAGAAGCGGCTCAGCAGCTCGGTCTCGGTCGAGCCGCACTGCGGGCAGCGCACCGCCAGGGCCACCGGGACCGGGCCGTCCGCCGCCGCACGGCTCGGCACGGGTGGCGCTATGCCGGACTCCGCCAGCTTGCGGCGGCCCTCGGCGCTGATCGCGTCCGTCGTCCAGGGCGGGGAGAGGACCGTGTGCACGGCGACCTCGGGGACGCCGTGGTCATGGAGCACCCGCTCGATATCGGTGGCCATCGACTCCAGCGCCGGGCAGCCGGTGTAGGTGGGCGTCAGGTCCACCTCCACCCGGCCCGGCCCCAGCAGCCGCAGCCCGCGCATCACGCCCAGCTCTGCCAGGGACACCATCGGCAGCTCGGGGTCCGGCACGGAGCCGGCCAGCCGCAGCAGCTCTTCCTCGAGCGGGGTGGTGCCGGACGCGGGAGGCGTGGGTGCCGGGGAGGGCGTGGGCGTCACCATGTCGCCCCCGGGTGGCTGCGGTGCAGATGCTGCATCTCGGCGAGCATCCGGCCGAACGGCTCGGTGTGCAGGCCCTGGCGCCCCGCCCCGGCCGCCCAGCCGCCGCGCCGCGGCCCCTCGGGCACCGCCAGGGTGGCGCGCTCCAGGACCGAGGTGATCCGGGTCAGCCAGGCGTCGTGCAGCGTGTGCCACTCCACCTCGCACCCCTCGATCGGCTCGAAGAGCTCACCGGTGAACCGCCAGAGCGCGTCCAGCCCCCGCCGCATCCGCTCATGGCTCTCCTCCGTGCCGTCGCCGAGCCGCAGGGTCCACTGCTCGGCGTGGTCGCGGTGGTAGGCCACCTCCTTGACCGCCTTGGCGGCGAGCGGGGCGAAAGGGCCGGTGCCGCGCGCCAGCCGCTCGTACAACAGCTCCTGGTAGGTGGAGAAGTAGAGCTGGCGGGCGATGGTCTGGGCGAAGTCACCGCCTGGCTGCTCGACCAGCTGGACGTTCCGGAACGCCCGCTCCTCGCGCAGATACGCCAGCTCGTCCTCGTCGCCGACGAGCGAGAGCAGCACCCGGGCCTGGCCGAGCAGGTCGAGGGCGATATTGGCGAGCGCGACCTCCTCTTCCAGCACGGGGGCGCGCCCGGCCCACTCCCCCAGCCGGTGGGAGAGCACCAGCGCGTCGTCGCCCAGGGCGAGGGCCGCGGTCATAGATGCCGCACCCCCTCCGGGATCGCGTAAAAGGTGGGGTGGCGGTAGGGCTTGTCGGCGGACGGCTCGAAGAACGGATCCCGCTCGTCCGGGGAGGAGGCGGTGATCTCGGCGGACGGCACCACCCATATCGAGACGCCTTCCGAGCGCCGGGTGTACAGATCCCGTGCGTTCCGCAAAGCCATCTCCGCGTCCGGGGCGTGGAGGGAGCCGGCGTGGGTGTGCGACAGTCCGCGCCTGCTGCGGACGAACACCTCCCACAGCGGCCACTCGGTGCTCGGGCTGCCGCTCATGCCTGTGCCTTCCCGTGCTTGGCCGCGTGTGCCGCGGCCGCCTCGCGCACCCAGGCGCCTTCCTCATGGGCCCGGCGCCGCTGGGTGATGCGCTGGGTGTTGCACGGGCCGTTTCCCCGCAGGACCTCGCGGAACTCGTCCCAGTCGATCGGCCCGAAGTCGTAATGCCCCCGCTCCTCGCTCCACCGCAGCTCGGGGTCGGGGAGGGTGAGGCCGAGGGATTCGGCCTGGGGGACGCAGATGTCGACGAAGCGCTGGCGCAGCTCGTCATTGGAGTGGCGCTTGATCTTCCAGGCCATCGACTGGGCGGAGTGGGCCGAGGCGTCGTCCGGCGGGCCGAACATCATCAGCGACGGCCACCACCAGCGGTCCACCGCGTCCTGCGCCATGGCGTGTTGGGCCTCGGTGCCTTGGCTCAGGGCCAGCAGCAGCTCATACCCCTGGCGCTGGTGGAAGGACTCCTCCTTGCAGATGCGGACCATCGCCCGTGCGTAGGGCCCGTAGGAGCAGCGGCACAGCGGTACCTGGTTGGTGATCGCGGCGCCGTCCACCAGCCAGCCGATGGCTCCGACATCGGCCCAGGTCAGCGTGGGGTAGTTGAAAATCGAGGAGTACTTCTGGCGGCCGCTGTGGAGCTTGTCGAGCAGCTCCTCCCGGCTGGTGCCCAGGGTTTCGGCCGCGCTGTAGAGATACAGGCCGTGGCCCGCCTCGTCCTGGACCTTGGCCATCAGGATCGCCTTGCGCCGCAGCGAGGGGGCGCGGGTGATCCAGTTGGCCTCCGGCTGCATGCCGATGATCTCCGAGTGGGCGTGCTGCGCCATCTGCCGCACCAGCGTGGCCCGGTAGTCATCGGGCATCCAGTCGCGCGGCTCGATGCGCTCGTCCGCGGCCAGGGCGGCGTCGAACACCGCCTCGTACGCCCCCGCGTCCGCCGCCATCGTCGTCATGCGAAGCCCCTCCGCCCATCCGTCTCCGCCGACCGGCCAGCCGACCGACCGATCGTTCGGTTCAATGGTGTGCTGAGGAACGTAGGGTGTCAACCCTGTGGATAACGCTGAGGACGCTGTGCCGAGTGGTTCCGCATGGGTACGGTGCCGGGGGCGTGGGGGCCACGGGGCGCGCGGCCGACCGGCGTGCGCGAAGACCTGGACCATCGGGAGCGGGGCGGGTATGGCGGGGCGGGGTATGGCCGGGACGGAGCCGGAGCCGGGACCGACGGACCCGGAATCGACGGACCCGAGGCCGGACGACGACGTGGCGGAACCGCTCACCGCGCTCTCCCTGCCCGCCCAGCTGATCATCGCGGTGGGCATCGCGGTCGCCGCCGTCGCCGCCGCGATCCATCTCTCGGCGGCCTTTCTGGCCGTCTCACCGCCCAACACCCTCACCAAGCGGCACGGCGCGGCGATCGACGACTACATCTATCCGGAGTTCGAACGGGTCTGGAAGCTCTTCGCCCCCAACCCGCTCCAGCAGAACATCGCCGTCCAGGCCCGCGCCGAGATCCGCACCCGCGAGGGCGGCACCGCGACCACCGGCTGGCGCGACCTCTCGGCCCAGGACGGGGCGGCCATCCGCCACAATCCGCTGCCCAGTCACACCCAGCAGAACGAGCTGCGCCGCGCCTGGGAGTTCTACGTCGGCTCGCATGACGCGCAGGAGCGGCCGCAGGGCATGCGCGGCAGCCTCTCCGAGCAGTACATCCGCCGGATCGTGATGCTCCGCTTCGGTCGCGAGGAGGACGGCGGCGCCGTGGAGCGAATACAGGTGCGCTCCGCGACCACTCCGGTGGCCCCGCCGTCCTGGAGCGACGAGAAGATCGACACCAAGACGATCTACCGGACGCTGCCATGGTGGACGGTGACCACCGATGACATCCCGGAGGCGAAGAGCCGGTGACCCCCTCCGCCCGCCTCCAGACCGCCGTGGCGCATGGCTACACCCGCGTCACCGGATCCGCGCTCGGCCCCCGGCAGAGCGCCGTCGTGCGCATCGGCTTCTCCTTCACCTGGCTGCTCTTCCTGGTGCGCGAATGGCCGCACCGCCGGGAGCTGTACGGGCCGGACGGTCCGTGGAACTGGGACATGGCCGCGCGGCTGATCGATGGCAACCGCGCCTTCAGCGCGCTCATGTGGTCCGACGGCGGGGTGTGGTTCGAGGTCGTCTACGCCCTCGCCCTCGTCTCCAGCGCGCTGCTGCTGGTGGGCTGGCGTACCCGCACCATGTCCGTGCTGTTCATGATCGGGGTGCTGTCGCTGCAGAACCGCTCCATCTTCGTGGGGGACGGCGGCGACAATCTCATCCATCTGATGTCGATGTACCTGGTGCTGACCCGGTGCGGTCAGGTGTGGTCGCTGGACGCGCGCCGGGCGGCCCGGCAGGCGGACCGCGAGGGATCGCCGCGCGACACCACCGGAATCGTGCTGTGGGCCATCACCGGGACCGCCCTGTTCTGGGTGCAGCTGTTCACCGACGCCCGGCTCTTCCTGACCTCCGACGGCCCGCTGCCCGGGCTGGGCTGGGCCACCGTGCTCTGGGGGCTGTGGATCGTCCAGGCCGGCTGGTGGCTCGTCCAGCGTTACGCACCGGGGGAGCCGCGCACCGTTCTGGACGCGCTCGCCAATGTGGCGCACAACGGTGCCCTGCTGGTGATCATGGCCGAGGTGTGTCTGCTGTACGCCACGGCCGGCTGGTACAAGATCCAGGGCTCGCGCTGGCAGGACGGCACCGCCCTCTACTACCCGCTGCATCTGGACTACTTCTCGCCCTGGCCGGGGCTGACCGACCTCATGGCGTCCAGCGGCACCCTGGTGATGGTGCTGACCTACGGCACGGTCATCGTCCAGGTGGCCTTCCCGTTCACCCTGCTCAACCGGCGGGCCAAGAACGTGATGCTGGTCCTGCTGATGCTGGAGCACCTTGGTATCGCCGTGATGCTGGGGCTGCCCTTCTTCTCGCTCGCCGTGATCGCGGCGGACTCGGTCTTCCTGCCGACGAACTTCCTGCGCTGGGCCGAGGCGCGGCTGGGCCGGGCCCGGGACCGGCTGACGGCGCGCGCGGTGTGGCTGCCGGGGCAGCGGGTGCGGGAGAGCGACCGGGAACCCGCGGCTGACACCCTCGTACGCTGGGGGAATGATCGATGACGAGGCTGCGCAGGCCGTACGGCACTGGCGCGCGACGGCCCCCGAGACCGTGCTGCTCGACGGCTTCCACGCGCTGAAGCACGCGCTGCGGTTCGGCGCGGACGTGCGTGCCGCGGCCACCAGCGACAAGGCGGCCGCCGTGGAACTCGCCGAGGGACTGGCCGACGATCTCACCGAGACGATCGCGGATCTCCTGGTGGAGGTGGAGGCCGGGACCCTGCGCGATCTGGTGCCCCGGGTGCACCCCACACGGGTCGCCGCGCTGGCGGTACGGCGCGGCAGGCAGGGGAATCTGGACGAGCTGTCCAAGCAGCCCCGGACTGCCCCGGTGGTCGTCCTGGACAACCCCCGCAACCTGGGGAACGTCGGGGCCGTGGTCCGGCTCGCCGCAGGCTTCGGGGCCACCGGCGTGGTCACCACCGGCGATATCGATCCCTGGCATCCGAACGCCGTGCGGTCCGGCGCCGGGCTTCACTTCGCCACCGCGGTCGAGCGGCTGCCGGGCGACGCCCTCCCGGAGGGGCCGCTGTATGTGCTGGACGCGGAGGGGGAGGACATCCGGTCCGTGACCATCCCCGATGACGCGCTGCTCGCCTTCGGCTCCGAGCGGCACGGGATCTCGCCGGAGCTGCGGAAGCGGGCCACCGCGCTGGTGGCCCTCCCCATGCGGCCGCAGGTGTCCAGCTACAACCTGGCCACCAGCGTGGCCATGGCCCTCTTCCACTGGGGCGGCCCCGCCCACCCCGCCTGAGCGCTCCGCTGGATGTGCCGCGCCGTGCCGTCGGTCGTCTGTGGTGCCATCGTGGCTGGTCGCCCACGCGGCGGAGCCGCACATCGACACAGCCGCGGCGGAGCCGCACATCGACACAGCCCCGCGCCCCTTCAGGGCACCTGCTGAACCGCGGTGGACTTCGTCCGACCTGCTCAGTCCCCGACGCCGCGGCCCCGCCCGCGCCACCTGGGCCCCGACGCCACGGCTCGGCTGGGCCCGCTCCGCCTTGTCCGGGCCCCGTCCGCCCCCGCCCGAGGCCGTGTCCGGGCGGGGGCGGACGGGCTCCAGGCGGGGCGGGCGGGGCATGTGCGGTGACACGCCCCGCGTACCGCGCGCCGCACACCGGGTCTTGTTACTCCGCCGGGCGGCGGACCTCGATCATCCGGAAGCGGCCGGCCACGAACGCCCCGTCGCACAGCGTGGCGTTGGCCGACGGGTTGCCGCCCGAGCCGTGGAAGTCCGAGAACGCCGCGGTCTGGTTCACATACACCCCGCCGGTCAGATTGAGCGACAGCTGGGCACACTCCTCCAGGCACGCCTCCTCGATCAGCCGCTCCGCCTCCGGTGAGGAGGTGTACGCGCCGACCGTCATCGCACCCTTGTCCCGGGTGGTCCGGCGCAGCAGCGCGACCGCGTCCTGTGTGGAGTCGACGGCGACGGCGAAGGAGACCGGGCCGAAGCACTCGGACAGATAGGGCGCGTCCGCATCGGCCCCCTCCCAGAACTTCCGGGCGCCGTCCGCCTTGACCATCAGCGGCGTACGGACCGTGGCGCCCGGGAAGTCGGGGTGGGTCACCGTGCGCGAGGCCAGGGCGACCGCGCCCAGGCCGGGCGCGGCCTCCAGCCGCTCCTGGACCCGCGGGCCCACGATCGCGCCCAGCAGCGCGCTCGCCCGGGCATCGTCGCCCAGCAGCCCGTCCACCGCCGCCGCCAGGTCGGCCACCACCTCGTCGTAGGTCTTGGGGCCGGCGTCGGTGGTGATGCCGTCGCGGGGAATCAGCAGATTCTGCGGGGTGGTGCACATCTGGCCGCTGTAGAGGGACAGGGAGAACGCCAGGTTGGCCAGCATGCCCTGGTAGTCGTCGGTGGAGTCGATCACCACCGTGTTGACCCCCGCCTTCTCGGTGAAGACCTGGGCCTGGCGGGCATGGGTCTCCAGCCAGTCGCCGAAGGCGGTCGAGCCCGTGTAGTCGATGATGCGGATTTCGGGGCGGACGGCGAGGACCTTGGCGATCCCCTCGTCCGGCCGCTCGGCGGCAAGCGTCACCAGATCGGGGCTGAACCCCGCCTCCTTCAGCACCTCCCGCGCCACCTGGACGGTCAGCGCCAGCGGCAGCACGGCCTGGGGGTGGGGCTTGACCAGCACCGGATTGCCGGTGGCGAGCGAGGCGAAGAGCCCCGGATAGCCATTCCACGTCGGGAAGGTGTTGCAGCCGATCAGCAGCGCGATACCGCGCGGGACGGCCGTGAACGTCTTGCGCAGGCGCAGCGGGTCGCGCTTGCCCTGCGGCTTGGACCAGTCCGCGGCGCCGGGGGTGCGGGTCTGCTCGGCGAACGCGTAAGCCACCGCCTCCAGGCCGCGGTCCTGGGCGTGGGGGCCGCCGGCCTGGAAGGCCATCATGTATGCCTGACCGCTGGTGTGCATGACGGCCTGGGCGAACTCATGCGACCGGGCGCCGATCCGGGCCAGGATCTCCAGACACACCATGGCCCGCGTCTCCGGGCCGGCCTCCCGCCAGGCGGACATCCCCGCCTGCATCGCCGGGAGCAGCGCGTCGAGGTCCGGATGCGGATACTCCATGCCCATCTCGACACCGAACGGCGAGACTTCGGAGCCCGTCCAGATGTCGGTGCCCGGCTGGTCCAGCTCGATGCGCCGGCCGCGCAGCGCCTCGAACGCGGCCTGGCCCTCGGCGACGCTCAGGCTCGGGCGCCCGCTCTGGCCCTCGCCGCCGTAAGCCTTCGGGTGCTCGGGGTGCGGGGACCAATAGGCGCGGGTACGAATCGCCTCCAGGGCCTGGTCGAGGGTGGGGCGGTGCTCTTGCGTCAACTGCGCGGTGGTGAGTGCGGCGGTCACGACTGACCAACTCCTCGTCGAGCTGGGGCTGGGCTGGAATGGGCGACAGAGTTAGAGTAACCGAACGATCGGTCGGGACAAGAGGGCCTGACGAACCTGTGGATAACTTCGTCGAAAAGGATCTGCGGCATGACTGCGATCGACCGTGGGATCGACCGCGCCGGCGTCGTCGCCGTCATCGGCACCGGCACGATGGGCCAGGGGATCGCCCAGGTGGCGCTGGCCGCGGGCCATCCCGTGCGGCTCTACGACGCGGCGCCCGGCCGCGCCTCCCAGGCCGCCGACGCCATCGCGGCCCGGCTCGGCCGGCTGGTCGCCAAGGAGCGCCTCACGGCCGCCGACCATGACGCGGCCCTCGGCCGTCTCGCCCCCGTCGCCGACCTCGCGGACCTGGTCGAGGCGGAGCTGGTGGTCGAGGCGATCCTCGAGGAACTCGGCGCCAAGCAGCAGCTGTTCACCGCGCTGGAGTCGGTGGTCTCCGACGGCTGTCTGCTCGCCACCAACACCTCCTCCCTCTCCGTCACGGCCGTCGCGGGCGTCCTGCGCCGCCCCGGCCGCCTCGTCGGCCTGCACTTCTTCAATCCGGCCCCGCTGATGCCGCTGGTGGAGGTGGTGCGCGGCGCGGCCACGGACGAGGCCGCCGCCGACCGTGCCCACGCCACCGTCGCGGCCTGGGGAAAGACCCCGGTGCGCTGCGCCGACACCCCCGGATTCATCGTCAACCGGATCGCCCGCCCCTTCTACGCCGAGGCGTTCCGGGCGTACGAGGAACGCGCCGCCGACCCCGCCACCCTGGACGCCGTGCTGCGGGAGTCCGGCGGCTTCCGGATGGGCCCCTTCGAGCTCACCGACCTGATCGGCCAGGACGTGAACGAGGCCGTCACCCGATCCGTGTGGGAAGCGCTGTTCCACGATCCGAAATTCACGCCGTCGCTCGCCCAGCGGCAGCTCGTGGCCGCCGGACGGCTCGGGCGCAAGACGGGCCACGGCTGGTTCGACCACTCCGAGGGTGCCGGGCGGCCCGCCCCGCACACCGCCGAGCCGTGTGAGCCGCCCGCGAAGGTCGCCCTCCACGGCGACCTGGGGCCGGCGCAAGGGCTGGTGGGCCTCATCGAGGAGGCGGGCATTCCGGTGACCCGCGAGCCCGTCGGGGGACATCTCGCCCTGCCCGACGGCACCCGCCTGTCCCTGACCGACGGCACGACCGCCACCGATGACCCCGTCGCCGCGTCGGTCCGCTTCGACCTGGCGCTGGACTACCGCACCGCCACCCGCATCGCCCTCGCGCCGTCCCCGGCCGCCACCGAGGAGTCCCTGCGGTCCGCGATCGGCCTGTTCCAGGCGCTCGGTAAGGCCGTCAGCGTGGTCCAGGACGTCCCCGGCATGGTCGTGGCCCGCACGGTCGCGATGCTCGTGGACTTCGCCGAGGACGCCGTCGCACGCGGGGTGGCGAGCCCCGAGGACGTAGACACCGCCATGCTGACAGGGGTCAACTACCCGCGCGGACCGCTGGCCTGGGGGCGCGCGCTCGGCGCCCGCTGGGTCCGCGACACCCTGCGCAACCTCCACCAAGCCTGTCCGACCGGCCGCTACGCCCCCTCCCAGGCGCTGATCCGGCGTGCCGCCGCCGATGAGAGGCTGCTCTAATCATGACCATGGCCAAGCGCGACACCTATACGCCCGAATCGCTGCTCGCGGTCGCCGTGGAGGTGTTCAACGAGCGTGGCTACGACGGCACGTCCATGGAGCACCTCTCCCGAGCCGCCGGGATCTCCAAGTCCTCCATCTACCACCATGTGAAGGGCAAGGAGGAGCTGCTCCGGCTCGCCATAAGCCGTGCGCTGGACGGGCTGTTCGGCATCCTCCAGGAGCCCGCCGCGCGCGACGGGCGGGCGATCGAACGGCTGGAGCATGTGACCCGGCGCACCAGCGAGGTGCTGATGGAGGAGCTGCCCTACGTCACCCTGCTGCTGCGCGTCCGGGGCAACACGGACACCGAGCGGTGGGCCATGGAGCGGCGCCGGGAGTTCGACCACCAGGTCGCCGAGCTGCTCAAGCAGGCGGCGGCCGACGGCGACCTTCGGTCCGACGTGGACGCCCGGCTGGCGACCCGGCTGCTCTTCGGCATGATCAACTCCATTGTGGAGTGGTACCGGCCGGGCCGCGGCGGGGCCGCGACCTCCCAGGAAGTGGCCGAGGCCGTGGTCCGTACGGCCTTCGCGGGCTTGCGCACCCAGCACTAGTCGCCGGGATCCCAGCACTAGTCCCCAGGCTCCCAGCGCCGGCCCCCGCTACGGCTCCCAGCGCTGGTCCTACGGCTCTGAGCACTGGCCCCCCGCTACGGCTCCGAGTCCAGATCCGTCTCCTCGAAGACCAGCAGCGTCCGGGTGCTCAGCACCTCCGGCATGGCCTGGATCCGGGTGAGGACCAGCTCGCGCAGCGAGCGGTTGTCCTCGGTGTGCACCAGCAGCAGCACATCGAAGTCCCCGCTGACCAGGGCGATGTGGGCGGCCCCGGGGAGCTGGCGGAGCTGCTCGCGCACGGTGCGCCAGGAGTTCTGGACGATCTTCAGCGTGATGTACGCGGACGCGCCCTGCCCGGCCCGTTCCTGGTCCACCCGGGCGCTGAAGCCGCGGATCACCCCGTCGTCGATCAGGCGGTTGATCCGGGCGTAGGCGTTGGCGCGCGAGACGTGCACCTGCTCGGCCACGGAGCGTATGGAGGCACGGCCATCCGTTCGGAGCAGACGCAGGATGTCGTGGTCGATGGCGTCCAGGGGGCGTGCCGGGGGTTTACCGTCCGGATTGGCCATCTGTTCGCCCCGCATATCGTCCCGCCTCCCCTTCATGGACGTCCTGTCTTCATCACAGGCGCTGCAGAACCGTTTGTCCACAGGCTTGGGTCGCCTGTAGCCAAAATGCGTCAACGACCGAACAATCGGTAGGGAGAGGGCGATGCCGCACGGCACGTCCCGCCCTCCCGCCGTACGCCACGCCCAGGAGGTCGCGACATGACGGTCCTTGAGCAGCCCGGTGCCTACCGGCCCACTCCCCCGCCCGGCTGGCAGCCCCGCGTCGAGGCCGCGCCGCTGCTGCCCGACGCGGAGCCGTACCGCCTGCTGGGCACCGCCGCTGCCGCCGACATCTCCCCCGATCTGCTGACCCGGCTCCACCGCGAGCTGGTGCGCGGCCGCCGCTACAACGCCCAGGCCACCGCCCTCACCCGGCAGGGCCGGCTGGCCGTCTATCCCTCCTCCACCGGGCAGGAGGCCTGCCAGGTCGCGGCCGGGATGGTGCTGGAGGACCGCGACTGGCTCTTTCCCAGCTACCGCGACACCCTGGCCGCCGTGGTCCGCGGGCTCGACCCCGTCGACGCGCTGACCCTGCTGCGCGGCGACTGGCACTCCGGCTACGACCCCCACGCCCACCGCGTCGCCCCGCTGTGCACCCCACTGGCCACCCAGCTGCCGCACGCCGTCGGCCTCGCCCACGCCGCCCGCCTCAAGGGCGACGATGTCGTGGCCCTCGCCCTGGTCGGCGACGGCGGCACCAGCGAGGGCGACTTCCATGAGGCCCTCAACTTCGCGGCCGTCTGGCACGCCCCGGTGGTCTTCCTCGTCCAGAACAACGGATTCGCCATCTCCGTCCCGCTCGCCAAGCAGACCGCCGCGCCCTCCCTCGCCCACAAGGCGGTCGGGTACGGGATGCCCGGCCGCCTCGTCGACGGCAATGACGTGGCCGCCGTCCACCAGGTCCTGGCGGAAGCGGTGCGCCGGGCCCGCGGCGGAGGCGGCCCCACCCTGGTCGAGGCGGTCACGTACCGCATCGACGCCCACACCAACGCCGACGACGCCACCCGCTACCGCCCCGACTCCGAGGTCGAGGCATGGCGGGCACACGACCCGATAGCGCTCCTGGAGGACGCCATGCGGGACCGCCGTCTGCTGGACGACGAGGGAGTCCGGGCCGCGCGGGAGTCCGCGGAGCGGCTCGCCGCCGATCTGCGGACGCGCATGCACCAGGACGCGGTCCTTGACCCCATGGAGCTCTTCGAGCACGTCTACGCCGACCGGACCAGCCAGCTGCGCGAGCAGGCGGCCCAGCTGCGCGCGGAGCTCGACGCCGAGGCCGGCGACCTTGGGAAGGGGGAGTGATGACCACCGCCATCGGGACCGACACCGCCCGTAAGCCCGCCACCATGGCTCAGGCCCTCGGCCGCGCGCTGCGCGACGCCATGGCCGCCGACCCGTCCGTCCATGTCCTCGGCGAGGATGTGGGCACCCTGGGCGGCGTCTTCCGGATCACCGATGGGCTCGCCAAGGAGTTCGGCGAGGACCGCTGCACGGATACGCCGCTCGCCGAGGCGGGCATCCTCGGCACCGCTGTGGGCATGGCCATGTACGGGCTGCGGCCGGTGGTCGAGATGCAGTTCGACGCCTTCGCCTACCCGTCCTTCGAGCAGCTCATCAGCCATGTCTCGCGGATGCGCAACCGCACCCGGGGCGCGATGCCGATGCCGATCACCGTGCGGGTGCCCTACGGGGGTGGCATCGGCGGGGTCGAGCACCACAGCGACTCCTCCGAGATCTACTACATGGCCACCCCCGGGCTCCATGTCGTCGCCCCCGCGACCGTCGCCGACGCCTACGGGCTGCTGCGCGCCGCCATCGCCTCCGACGACCCCGTGATCTTCCTCGAGCCCAAGCGGCTGTACTGGTCCAAGGCCGATTGGTCGGCCGACGCCCCCGAGCAGGTGCCGCCGATCGGGCGCGCGGTGGTGCGCAGGCCCGCCACCGGCGGCCGGCGCAGCGCCACCTTGATCTCCTACGGCCCCTCCGTGCCGGTGTGCCTCGAAGCCGCCGAGGCGGCCCGGGCCGAGGGCTGGGATCTGGAAGTCGTCGATCTGCGCTCGCTCGTCCCCTTCGACGACGACACGGTGTGCGCCTCCGTGCGCCGCACCGGCCGCGCGGTCGTCGTCCACGAGGCCACAGGCTTCGGCGGGCCCGGCGGGGAGATCGCCGCCCGGGTCACCGAGCGCTGCTTCCACCATCTGGAGGCGCCCGTGCTGCGGGTCGCCGGATTCGACATCCCCTATCCGCCGCCCATGCTGGAGCGGCACCATCTGCCCGGTGTGGACCGGGTGCTGGACGCCGTCGCCCGGCTGCAGTGGGAGTCGGAGTGGACCGAGGGGAGCGCCGTCTGATGGCTGTCGTACGGGAGTTCACCCTGCCCGATCTGGGTGAGGGGCTGACCGGAGCCGAGATCGTGCGCTGGCTGGTCCAGGTCGGCGATGTGGTCGCGGTCGACCAGCCGGTGGTCGAGGTCGAGACGGCCAAGGCGATGGTGGACGTGCCGTGCCCCTATGGCGGCGTGGTGACGGCCCGTTACGGCGAGGAGGGCGCGGAGGTGCCGGTCGGGGCACCGCTGATCACGGTCGCCGTGCCGGAGGGCTCGGACGACGGCTCCGCTCCGCCGGTCACCGAGAGCGCGGCCGACGGCGGATCGGGCAATGTGCTGGTCGGCTATGGCACGGCCGGTCCCGCCGCGCGGCGCCGTCGCGTCCAGCTCTCCCCAGGGCCGCTGCGCGAGACGGTGGCGGTGGCCCCCGCCGGGCCCCTGCCGGTGATCTCGCCCCTGGTGCGGCGGCTGGCCCGGGAGCACGACGTCGATCTGCGCCAGCTCAAGGGCTCAGGCCCCCAGGGGCTGATTCTGCGGGTGGACGTGGAGCGAGCGGTGGCGGCTCCCGCACCCACGGGCGCGCCCGCCCCAGCAGCCGCCCCCGCCCCCGCGGTCGCCCCGCAGGGGGAGCGGGTTCCGCTGCGCGGAGTGCGGGGCGCCGTGGCCGACAAACTCGCCCGCAGCCGACGCGAGATCCCCGACGCGACCTGCTGGGTGGACGCCGACGCGACCGAACTGCTCGCCGCCCGCGCGGCGATGAACGCCGCGGGCGGGCCCAAGGTCTCCGTGCTCGCCCTCCTGGCCCGTATCTGCACGGCGGCCCTGGCGCGCTTCCCCGAGCTCAACGCCACGGTGGACATGGCGGGCCGGGAGATCATCCGGCTCCCCGAGGTCCACCTCGGTTTCGCCGCGCAGACCGACCGGGGCCTGGTGGTCCCCGTGGTGCGCGACGCACAGAAGCGGACCATAGAGGGGCTGTCCGAGGAGATCGCCCGGCTGACCGAGGCCGCGCGGACCGGGGCACTCGCCCCCGCGCAGCTCACCGGCGGCACCTTCACCCTGAACAACTACGGAGTCTTCGGGGTCGACGGCTCGACGCCGATCATCAACCACCCCGAGGCGGCGATGCTCGGGGTCGGGCGGATCGCCCCGAAGCCCTGGGTGCACCAGGGCGAGCTGGCGGTGCGCCAGGTGGTGCAGCTCTCGTTCACCTTCGACCACCGGGTGTGCGACGGGGGCACCGCCGGCGGATTCCTGCGCTACGTGGCCGACTGCGTGGAGCAGCCCCTGGTGTTGTTGCGACGGCTGTAGCGGATGCCCGGCGGCGCCATACTCATGGGGTGACTCCAGGTGCGTATGACGCGGTGATCCTGGCCGGGGGCGCCGCTCGGCGGCTCGGTGGGGTGGACAAGCCCGCACTGCGGGTGGGCGGGCGAGCCCTGCTCGACCGGGTGCTGGACGCCTGCCGCGGCGCCGGGCGGACCGTCGTCGTCGGCCCGCGCAGGCCCACGGTGCGGCCCGTGCGGTGGGCCCGGGAGGAGCCCCCCGGCGGCGGCCCGGTCGCGGCCGTCGACGCGGGCGTCCGGCAGACCACCGCTCCGGTCGTCCTCGTCCTCTCCGCCGATCTGCCCTTCCTCACCCCCGAGACCGTGGAGACCCTCCTCAACGGGGTCGAGGGCACCGAAGGCGCCGTGCTCATCGACTCCGACGGCCGCCAGCAGCCCCTTGTCGCCGCCTACCGTGCCGAGCCGCTGCGCCGCGAGATCGCCCTCCTCGCCACCGAACACGGCGGTCTCGGCGGGCTGCCCCTGCGCCTGCTCGTCTCCGAGCTGGTCCTGGCCCGCCTCCAGCACCCCACGGCGTCGTTCGACTGCGACACCTGGGAGGACATCACCACGGCTCGAGCGCGTATCAGGGAGCATGGACGCGTGTTGGACGAATGGATTACCGCAGTCAAGGCCGAGCTCGGCATCGACCTGGATGTCGACACCGCGGCGCTACTCGATCTGGCCCGTGACGCCGCACATGGCGTCGCCCGGCCTGCCGCCCCGCTGACCACTTTCCTCGTCGGCTACGCCGCGGCCCAGAAGGGCGGCGGCCCGGAGGCACTGGCCGCCGCGACCGAGAAGGCCGCGGCGCTGGCCGCGCGTTGGGCCGAGGAGCAGTGACACCACGCAACCCCCGGGACGGGGACCCGCTCGATCGAGAGGTCGAGGAGGCGCTGGCGCTGGCCAACGAGGCGGAGCCCGCACCGGAGGGCCCCGGGCGCTCCGATGAGGAGGACTGGGCGGACGCGGCCCTCAACTTGGCCAATGGCCGCTCGGACCGGCCCGCCCCGGGACGAGGCCGCGACGACAGCGCCGACTCGACCGGGACGGACTGGGCCGAGACCGCGCTCGACCTGGCCCATGAGCGGCCGGGGAAACGGCGGGAGCGCCGCGAAGAGACGGGAGGGGAGGGGGCGGGAGGGGCTGGGGTTCTGGACGCTGACGTTTACGTATGGCGCCAATTTCTGGGTAACCCGACGTCAGAGGGCACTGGCACCAAAAATATGCGGTCCAGGGCCCCCGCCCCGCAGACCCCGGCCCCGCACCCGAAACGCACCCCAGCCGCACCTACCTCCCACCCGCACCCCCTTATGGACGAACCGCACCGCAGCCCCACCTCCTGGCCCGACGCCCGCGCCATCGCCGCCCGCGCCGCCGTCAAGGAGGCCGCCCACGCCGCCCCGGTGATGCGGCCGCTGTCCGAGGCGCTCGGGCAGGTCCTGGCCGCGCCGCTCGCCGCGCTCACCGACCTGCCGCCCTTCGACACCTCCGCCATGGACGGCTGGGCGCTCGCGGGCCCCGGCCCCTGGCGGCTGCCCACTGACGAAAAGGACCAGGACCACGGCATCCTCGCCGGACACGGTGAGGCGGCCGCCCTGCCCGACGGGCACGCCGTCCGCATCGCCACCGGTGCCCGCGTCCCGCCCGGCGCCACCGCCGTGCTGCGCAGCGAGTACGGCACCGACGCGGGCGACGGCTGGCTCCACGCGTCCGCCGCCCATCCCGTCGTCCTCGGCCAGGACATCCGCACCCGCGGCCAGGAGTGCCGCAGCGGCGATCAGCTGCTCCCCGCCGGGACCCTGGTCACCCCGGCCGTACTGGGCCTGGCCGCCGCAGCCGGGTACGACGAGCTGCCGACGGTGCGCAGGCCGCGCGTCGAGGTGCTGGTCCTCGGCGATGAGCTGCTCACCGAGGGGCTGCCGCACGACGGCCGGATCCGGGACGCGCTGGGGCCGATGGTCGGGCCGTGGCTGCGGGCGCTCGGTGCCGAGGTCACGGGCACCCGGCGGCTGGCCGACGAGGCGGACGCGGTGTGTGCGGCGGTGGCCGAGTCGTCCGCCGATGTCGTCGTGACGACCGGGGGCACGGCCGCGGGGCCCGTGGACCATGTCCACCCCACCCTGCGCCGCCTGGGCGCCGAACTGCTGGTGGACGGGGTGGCGGTGCGCCCCGGCCACCCCATGCTGCTCGCCCGCCTCGCACCCGAGAACCGCGAGAACCGCGAGAACCGCGAGAACCGCGAGAACCGCGAGAACCGCGAGAACCGCGAGAACCGCGAGAACCGCGAGAACCGCGAGAACCCTGAGAACCCTGAGAACCCCGAAAAGTCCGAAACTCCCGGACCCCAATCCCGCCCCGCCCGCCATCTGGTGGGGCTCCCGGGCAATCCGCTCGCGGCGGTGTCCGGTCTGCTGACTCTCGCGGAGCCGCTGCTGCGGACGCTGACGGGCCGCCCGGCCCCCGCCCCCGGCCCGGCCCCACTGGCCGAGGCCGTACAGGGGCATCCGCGGGACACCCGGCTGGTCCCCGTGACCTTCCGGCAGGACGCGGCGGTGCCGCTGCGCTTCAACGGCCCGGCGATGCTGCGCGGAATCGCGGTGGCCGACGGCCTCGCCGTGATCCCGCCGGGTGGGGCGAAGCGGGGCACCGAGGTCGAGGTGCTCGATCTCCCGTGGTCGGCGATCGCGACAGAGCAACTGAGCTACGCGGACCAATCGCGCCACACGGGCCGAGCCGGCTACCGCACGGACAAAGCAGCGGGCCACGGAGACGGTGAGGACATATCCCCCCAGGAGGGCCCGGCGTGAAGCTGCCCAGCCATGACGCGGCCGCCCGCACCCCCGGGGACGGCGGCCACCGCGTCCATCTGCCCCGCTTCCCCGCGGGCCCGCTGCGCCAGGTCGCCAGCCGACTGCTGCTGGCGCTGCTGGTGCTGGTGCTGACAGTGGTCATCGTGTACGTCGACCGCGCCGGCTACCACGACAACTCCGACGAAAACGTCGACTTCCTCGACGCCGTCTACTACTCGACCGTCACGCTGTCGACGACCGGATACGGCGACATCGTGCCGTACAGCGACAGCGCGCGGCTCAGTAACATCCTGCTGGTCACGCCGTTGCGCGTGCTCTTTCTGATCATCCTGGTCGGCACCACCCTGGAAGTCCTGGCCGAACGAACCCGCGAGCAGTACCGCCTGAACCGCTGGAGGTCAGCGTTGCGTGATCACACCGTCGTCGTCGGCTTCGGCACGAAGGGGCGGTCCGCGGTGCAGACGCTCTGCGTGACGGGACTCTCCAAGAACCAGGTGGTCGTGGTCGACCCCAACCACAAGGTGATCGAGGCGGCGAACGCGGACGGGTTCGCGGGGGTGGTGGGCGACGCGACCCGTAGCGATGTGCTGTTGCGCGCGGAGGCGCAGCGCGCCCGTCAGTTCGTGATCGCCACCCAGCGCGATGACACCGCCGTCCTGGTCACGCTGACGGCCCGGCAGCTCAACCGGGGCGCCAACATCGTGGCGGCGGTGCGCGAGGAGGAGAACGCGCCGCTGCTGCGCCAGTCCGGAGCCGACGCGGTGATCACCAGCGCCAGCGCGGCCGGCCGGCTGCTGGGCATGAGCGTGCAGAGCCCGACAGCCGGGGCGGTGATCGAGGATCTGATCCAGCAGGGATCGGGTCTGGACCTGGTGGAGCGCACGGTGGTGAAGGCGGAGGTGGGCAAGTCGGTGCGGGACACGGACGACCTCGTGGTGTCGGTGCTGCGCGGCCATCGTCTGCTTGCGTACGACGACCCTGACGCCAGCCCGCTGCAGGCGGCCGACCGGCTGATCACGATCGTTCGCGCGCCGATGGTCCAGGAGTAGCCTCGCGGCCATGCATGCGATCACGATTCCCGAACCCGGTGGCCCCGAAGCCCTGGTATGGGCCGAGGTCCCCGATCCCGTACCCGGTGAGGGCGAGGTCCTGGTCGACGTGGCCGCCGCCGGCGTCAACCGCGCGGATGTGCTGCAGCGCCAGGGCGTCTATCCGCCACCCCCCGGAGCCCCGCCCTACCCCGGACTGGAGTGCTCGGGCCGGATCTCGGCGCTGGGCCCCGGCGTCACCGGCTGGGCAGTGGGCGACGAGGTGTGCGCCCTGCTCGCGGGCGGTGGATATGCCGAGAAGGTGGTGGTCCCTTCAGGGCAGCTGCTGCCCCTCCCCGAGGGCGTGGACCTGGTCACGGCCGCCGCGCTGCCCGAAGTGACCGCGACCGTATGGTCCAACGTCTTCATGATCTCCCATCTCCGGCCGGGCGAGACGCTGTTGGCGCACGGCGGATCGAGCGGTATCGGCACCATGGCGATCCAGCTAGCCAAGGCCGTCGGGGCGCGGGTCGCGGTGACCGCGGGCGGCCCGGAGAAGCTGGCGGCCTGCCGGGAAATGGGCGCCGACGTCCTGATCGACTACCGCGAGCAGGACTTCGTCGAGGAGGTCCGCCGGGCCACCGACGGTGCCGGAGCGGACGTCATCCTGGACATCATCGGCGCGAAGTACCTCGCCCGGAATGTGGAGACGCTCGCCACCAACGGCCGACTGGCGATCATCGGGCTGCAGGGCGGGGCGAAGGCCGAGCTGAACCTGGCCACCCTCCTCTCCAAGAGCGCCGCCGTGACGGCTACCGGACTGCGGGGCCGCTCGCTGGCGCAGAAGGCGGCGATCACCGCGGCGGTGCAGGAGCACGTCTGGCCGCTGATCGCGGGCGGCCGGGTCCGCCCGATCGTCTACCGCACCATCCCGATGCGGGATGCCCCGGAGGCCCACCGGCTGCTGGAGTCCAGCGAGCACGTGGGGAAGATCCTGCTGACGACCTGAGCGGCGCGGGCAGGCCCGGGGCTCTGACGGAAGCCGTGAGGACCGGTCGTACGGGGCGGTCCGGCGGGTACGCACGCCGGTCCGCCGGGTCGCCCCGGAACCGCCCGGCCCCGGCCTGGAGCGACCCGTACGGACGGCAGCGTCGCAGCCACGGCGGCGTCGCGGTCCGTACGGCAGTGTCGCCGTCCGTACGGCGGCCTCGCGGTCCGTACGGTGGCGCCCAGGGTGCCTGGTGTATACCCTCATGTGACGCTGATCCCGTTATGCAACGGTTTGGCACGGGAGGGTGACCACCGTGAACCCTGCGACACTCCGCACACTCCCCGCGGCGGCCCTGCTGGCGGGCACCGCCCTGACCGCCACCCAGGCGGCCCAGGCGGCCCACGCCGCATCCGCCGCCTCCACCACCCCCGCCGCTCGCGCCGACGACGACGGCGGTGGGCTGGCGGGCACCCGGGCGGGCGAGGGCCGTACGCACCCCGGCCGCACCCGGCCCCCCGCCCCCTCACCGTCGGACGAGGACCCCTCGGCCGGGCCACGGGACGGGGACAGGGACGGAGACGGGAACGAGAGCGAGAGCGACGAGGGGACCGGGCGGTTCTCGCTGGTGCCCGAGTGGACGCCGTCCTCCCTCCCCATGCCGCAGCGCCCGGATCGCCACCAGGCGCGCGAGCCGCTCCCCTCCGGGCAGCCTTACGGCGCTCAGCGGACCGCCGCCGAGCCCAGCGAGCGGGCGATGCGGGTGCTGCCGCTGGGCACCGGTCTGGCGCTCACCGGTCTCGGCCTCGGCCTGGCGTTCTTCGGTCTGCGGCTGCGCCGCCGCTGACATCGGCGCCGAATCCTCGACCCTCGCCCGCCGGACCGGATGCCGGTGCGGAACAATGGGGGTATGAACCAGCCGATGAACGAACGAGCGCAGGAGAGCCCGCACGTCCTGGTCGTCGGTCCGGACGGCATGGCACTCGGCGGCGTCGCTCCTGCTTCTGGCGAGGGCAGTGGTGGCGACGAGTCGCGCGAGATTCCCGTGACAGACATGGTCGAGCAGCCGGCGAAGGTCATGCGGATCGGCAGCATGATCAAGCAGCTCCTGGAGGAGGTGCGCGCCGCACCCCTCGACGAGGCCAGCCGGGTCCGGCTCAAGGAGATTCACTCCAGCTCGGTGAAGGAGCTGGAGGACGGGCTCGCACCCGAGCTGATCGGGGAGCTGGAGCGGCTGTCGCTGCCCTTCACGGACGAGGCGGTGCCGACCGAGGCGGAACTGCGCATTGCCCAGGCCCAGTTGGTCGGCTGGCTGGAGGGGCTGTTCCACGGCATCCAGACCACCCTGTTCGCGCAGCAGATGGCGGCGCGTGCCCAGCTGGAGCAGATGCGCCGGGCGCTGCCGCCCGGGCTCGGCGGGGGCGAGGAGGACGAGGACGTGCCCAAGCCGGGCGGCGCCCGCTCGGGCCCGTATCTCTGAGCCACGCACCGTACGCCGAAACGACGCCGCGGGCCGCACCGGAAGGTGCGGCCCGCGGCGTCGTGTGCGGAGTCGGGCGGGGTGCGCCGGGCACGTGGTCGGCGCAGAGCCGTGGCTACCCCGGGTTACCCGTGGAGACGGTCAGCTCGATGGTGTCCGTCTTGGGGTTGTACGGCTCGTAGTTCCGGTACGTGTAATTGAGGACGGTGCCCTTGCCCCACAGATTCTCGTCCTGCGTCACCACGCGGTACTTCCAGCCCGCGGCCCGGATGCACTTCTTCACCGAGTCGATGTAGAGGTTCTGGAAGTCGGGCACCGAGTACGTGCCCTTCTCGTCGGAGTCCTCGTAGGCGTCGGTGCACTTCGATGTTTCGATCGTCTTGGTCTTGTCGCCCATGCGGAAGCCCGCGGCGGTGTCGGAGGCCGACGGCTTCGACGGCTTGCCGCCACCCCCGCCCCCCTTGCTCTCGTCCTTGGAGCCGCCATCACCGCTGAACGCGATGGCCAGGACCACGGCGATGACCGCGACCGCCGCGACGACGGCCGAGCCTATGATCACGCGCTTGTTGCTGTTGCCGCCGCCTCCGGACGGCGCCGAGGGCGAGATGCTGTACGGCGGCGGGGTGCTGGGGCCCTGATACGACGGCGCCGGGGTCTGGTAGCCGTGCTGCCCCATCGGCGGGGTGGCCGGGGCCGGGGTGGACGGGCCGAAGGCGCCGTACTGCCCGGCGGAGGGCTGCGGCTGATACGGCGTCTGGACGCTGCCGGGGCCGGGGGCGGGCGTCTGCTGGTCGATCGGCGGAAAGACCGCCGAACCGACACCGACGCCGCTGCGGGCCGGCGGACCGCCGCTGATGATGATCGGGGAGGCGCCGGTCTGCCCGGTACGGGTGACCCGGGCGCATTCGTCGCGCATGGCCTCGGCGGTCGGGAAGCGCTCGTTCGGGTTCTTCTTCAGGGCACGGGCGACCAGCGCGTCCACCGCCGGGGGAATGGACTGGTTGATCGTGGAGGGCGCGACCGGCTCCTCCTGGACGTGCGCGTACGCGATGGCCAGCGGCGAGTCCGCGTCGAAGGGCAGCCGGCCGGTCAGCAGCTCGAAGAGCATGATGCCGACCGAGTACAGGTCGCTGCGGGCGTCGACGCCGCGGCCCAGCGCCTGCTCGGGGGAGAGGTACTGCGGGGTGCCGACGACCATGCCGGTCTGGGTCATGGAGGTGACCCCGGACTGCATGGCGCGGGCGATGCCGAAGTCCATGACTTTGACCACATTACGTTTGGTCATCATCACGTTACCGGGCTTGATGTCGCGGTGAACCAGCCCCATCTCATGGCTGATTTCCAGCGCCGCCAGCACATCGCCGGTGATCTTCAGCGCCTTTTCGGTCGGCATCGCACCGTATTGCCGGACATCGCCGTCCAGAACCGCGCGCAGCGGCTGGCCCTCGACGTACTCCATGACGATGTACGGCATCAAGGAGCCGTCGACGGAGTCCTCGCCGGTGTCGAAGACCGAGACGATATTGGTGTGCGTGAGTTTCGCTACAGCCTGGGCCTCGCGGCGGAACCGCTCGCGGAAGGACTGCTCGCGCCCCAGCTCGGTGTGCAGCGTCTTGATCGCGACCTGGCGGTCCAGTACGGAGTCATAGGCCAGGTGAACGGAAGCCATTCCGCCCTCGCCCAGCAGGTCACGCAGTTGATAGCGGCCGTTCGCCAGGGAGTGGCCGTGATACCTGCCCGATGCGCCGTACTGGCTCATTTCGTACTTCCCCCTCGGCGCACTCACTACTCTGACGCGCACGTTTCGACGCATTGATCTTGATGTTCTGGATATCGTGGCCAAGTCTGCCCCAGGCCACGGACACGTCAAGCCGCGTGCCCGTTCCGTGACCGGATGAGCAAGAACCCGTCACGCGATTTGCATCGCTTTGGCGTCAACAGGTTTGATGGCCGGTCCATCACCAACCGATGTGCGGCGCGAAGGCTGTAGCGTGCCTAGGCAGGAACCGTACCGCCCGCGGGCGGGGCGATCTCGACCAGACCCCCACCGAGAACGAGACGGCGAGGACCGATGGCACAGACCCAGAGCGCCCAGGGGCCCTCCGAACCTGACGCCAGCGGGTCCGGCATGCCGGATATGCCCGAAGCGTGGGGTAACGGAGGACTTGTTGGCGATGGTCGATATCGGCTTACCGGTCGTCTCGGCCGCGGCGGTATGGCGGAAGTCTTCGCCGCCGAGGACCTCCGGCTCGGCCGGACGGTCGCGGTCAAGCTGCTCCGCGCCGATCTGGCCGAGGACCCGGTGTCCAAGGCCCGCTTCACCCGCGAGGCGCAGTCCGTCGCGGGGCTGAACCACCACGCCGTGGTGGCGGTCTACGACTCCGGCGAGGACACCGTCGGCCAGAACACCGTGCCGTACATCGTCATGGAGCTGGTCGAGGGCCGGACCATCCGCGATCTGCTGCTCAACGCCGAGGCCCCGCCGCCGGATCAGGCGCTGATCATCGTCTCCGGGGTGCTGGAGGCGCTCGCCTACAGCCATCAGCACGGCATCGTGCACCGTGACATCAAGCCCGCCAACGTGATCATCACCCACAGCGGCGCGGTCAAGGTGATGGACTTCGGCATCGCCCGCGCCCTGCACGGCGCGCAGTCCACGATGACCCAGACCGGCATGGTCATGGGCACACCCCAGTACCTCTCGCCGGAGCAGGCCCTCGGCAAGGCCGTGGACCACCGCTCCGACCTGTACGCCACCGGATGTCTGCTCTACGAACTGCTGGCGCTTCGCCCGCCGTTCACTGGGGAGACCCCGCTGTCGGTGGTCTACCAGCACGTCCAGGACACCCCGGTGCCGCCCTCGGAGACCTCCGGCACCGTGCCGCCGGAGCTGGACGGCCTGGTCATGCGCTCCCTCGCCAAGGACCCGGACGACCGGTTCCAGAGCGCCGAGGAAATGCGCGGAATGGTCCAGTACGCGCTGCAGATGCTTCATGAGGCGGGCGGCCACACCGGCGTCTGGAACACCGGCCCGGTCACCCAGCACCTGGGCGCCGCCACCCCCGCCATGGGCATGCCGGGCGTGCCCGGGGCCACCACCGCGCTGCCGCACCCCGGCCACGGCGAGACCTCCCAGCAGCCGATCGTCACCGGCCCCGGGGGCGGTGACGGCGGCTACCACGGCGGTTCCGGCGGCCGTAAGGGCCGCGGCAAGGTGTGGCTGATCGCGGTGCTCGCGGTGCTCGCGGTCGCGGCGGGGGTCGCCTTCGCCCTGCAGTACGGCAAGAAGGACGGCGGGGGTGAGCCGAGCAAGCCCAAGACGTCGGTCACCCAGGACAAGACCACCAAGCCGAGCGACAAGCCGACCGACGACACGGGCGACGACTCGGTCCCGACCGACGACTCCACCGCCGGGAACACGGACGACGACTACACCCCGTCCGAGGACCCGACGCCGACGTACTCCGATGACCCCACGGACGAGCCGACGGACTCGGAGACGGACCCGGGCACCAACGTGCCCACCGAGGAGCCGACCACCCCGGGCGGCAATGAGCCGACCACCGAGCCCACCGACGACGGGCCGACCGAGCCCACCGCCGATCCCACCGGTACGACGGGCGCCACGGACGGCGGCATCCCGTAACGGCCAGGGGGCGCCCCCCGGCGCCCCCTGCAGCCCCAGAGGTCACCCGCAGAGGTCGCCCCAGAGGTCACCCGCAGAAGGCGTCCCGGACCGCGTCGTACTCCCGGGTCCACCACACCACCAGCGCGGCGGCCGCCGGGAACTGCGGATCGGCGCGCCGGTCCCCGCGCTGGTAGCGCCAGCGCAGCATCCAGAAGTCGTTGAGCCGCTCCCACCACACCCGGTGCACCGCCGCGGCCATCTCGGAGGACCCGGCCCCCGCCGTGCAGCGGTACGCCCGTGCGTAGGAGCGCACCTTCGTGAGCTCCAGGGTGCCGTCGGGCCGTACGAAGAAGATCGCGGCGGCCCGGACCGCCTCCTCGGCGCGCGGCTGTACCCCGAGCCGGTCCCAGTCGACGATGGCGGCCGGTTCCGTGTCGCGGTAGAGCAGATTCAGCGGGTGGAAGTCGCCGTGCACCCAGCCGGCGACCGGGACGGCGTGGGCCTCCGGGCGGCGGTGGGCGTGCCGTTCCAGCAGCGCCCGCCGTTCGACCAGGCGGTGCTCGGCGAGCTCGTCGAAGCTGTCGCGGTCCCGGCGGCCCCGGATCAGCGTGAGCAGCTCGTCGATGACGGCGAAGGTGTCCTCGGGGTCGGCCGCCTCCTCGGGCGGCCGGCGGTCGCCCGTACGGGCCCGCATGACGCGCTCCAGACAGGTGTGGACAAGCCCGAGCAGGCCGCCCAGCCGCCAGCACTGGGGGGTGGTCAGCTCACCTCCGGCGCGGTGCTGTCCGTCGATCCAGGGGTGTAACGCGTAGCAGCGGCCGCCGATGACGGCGACCGTACGGCCGTCGGCGTCGGGGACCGGCGGGGCGACGGGCACCCCGAGCGCGTCCAGCCGCTGGGTGACCCGGTGCTGGCGGGCGATGGCGGTGCGGTCGCCGTCGAGGTGGTGTTTGAGGAAGAACCGGCCGCGGGTGGTGGCGAGGCGGTAGCCCCGGTTGAGCAGCCCCTGGGTGAGTGGTTCGCAGGAGACGGCCTCACCGGCGCTGTCGTAGCGGCGGAGCAGGGCGCCCAGGGTTTCCCCGTCGGGAGCGGCCTCGGCGGAGTGTACATGTGAGCGCGGCACCTGCCAGATGTTAGATCACCGGGGATCACCGCCACGGCGCGCGGAGACGGGGCACGGCGCCGGTGCGCGGAGACGGGGCACGGCGCTGGTGGGTGCGGCTGGTCGGCCGGGGTGGCCCTTTGAGCGGTGCGGCCGGTCGACCGGAGTGTCCCTTCGCCCGGTGCGGGCGGTTGACCGAGGCGGGGCCAGGGCCCGGGTCAGTGCTTCTGGGGCTGCGTCGCCTGCATCCGGGCGACATAGGCCGCCGCCTGCGACCGGCGCTCCATGCCCAGCTTGGCGAGCAGGCTGGAGACATAGTTCTTGATCGTCTTCTCGGCGAGATGGAGCCGCTCGCCGATCGCCCGATTGGTGAGCCCCTCCCCGATCAGCAGCAGGATCCGGCGCTCCTGCTCGGTGAGGGCGGCCAGCCGGTCGTCCGGTTTGGCGGCCGTCTGGCCGCGCAGCCGCTCCAGCACCCGGGCGGTGGCCACCGGGTCGAGCAGCGACCGCCCCGCGGCCACGTCCCGGACGGCGGAGAGCAGTTCCTCGCCGCGGATGTCTTTCAGGACATAGCCGGAGGCGCCCGCGATGATGGCGTCGAAGAGTGCCTCGTCGTCGGCGAAGGAGGTGAGCATCATGCAGCGGATGCTCTCGTCGCGGGCGCGGATCTCCCGGCAGACCTCGACCCCGCTGCGGTCGGGCAGCCGGATGTCAAGGACGGCGACATCCGGACGGGCGGCCGGGATCCGCGCCAGGGCGTCGGCCGCGGTGCCCGCCTCGCCGACCACCTCCATGTCCGGCTCGCTCGCGAGCAGATCCCGTACGCCGCGTCGGACGACTTCATGGTCGTCAACCAGGAAAATCCCTATTTTTCCTTCTTCGCGCACGGATCCAGTCTCACACACGATGTCTTCCCGTGCCCTTGTCCAGCGGGATAACGTGCGCTTGTCCGGCGGCCTGCGGGGCTGTGACCAGTGGATGTTTCCCCTCTCGCGCGATTTACTTGGAAATCCAAGCAAAATTGCAGGTCAGGTGGGGTTTCGCAGACATGCGACGCACTGGGTAACGTGCCTTGTGCAGGGCCAGCCGCCGGGAACCTGTCACGCCCGGCCATGCCTCGGCGCACCCACCCCGTGTGCCGAGACGGAACGGGCGAGCCGCAACTGGCCGCCGGCGGATCCCGGGGGCCGGACAGACGGAGGAGCACACGTGACCGTGGAGAGCACTGCCGCGCGCAAGCCGCGCCGCAGCGGAGCCAAGCGCAGCACCACCGCGCGGGACGCCAAGAAGCAGCCTGAGGGCCAGACCGAACTCGTACAGCTGCTGACCCCCGAGGGCGAGCGTGTCGAGCACCCCGAATACGCCATCGACCCGACCCCGGAGGAGCTGCGCGGTCTGTACCGGGACATGGTGCTGACACGGCGGTTCGACGCCGAGGCGACCACCCTGCAGCGCCAGGGCGAACTGGGCCTGTGGGCGTCGCTGCTCGGCCAGGAGGCGGCGCAGATCGGCTCCGGCCGGGCGCTGCACGACGACGACTACGTCTTCCCCACCTACCGCGAGCACGGTGTGGCCTGGTGCCGGGGCGTGGACCCGACCAATCTGCTGGGGATGTTCCGCGGGGTGAACCACGGCGGCTGGGACCCGAACAGCAACAACTTCCACCTGTACACCATCGTGATCGGCTCGCAGACGCTGCACGCGACCGGCTACGCGATGGGCATCGCCAAGGACGGCGCCGACGCCGCGGTCCTGGCCTACTTCGGCGACGGCGCCTCCAGCCAGGGCGATGTCGCCGAATCGTTCACCTTCTCCGCGGTGTACAACGCCCCGGTGGTCTTCTTCTGCCAGAACAACCAGTGGGCCATCTCCGAGCCCACGGAGAAGCAGACCCGGGTCCCGCTCTACCAGCGCGCCCAGGGCTACGGCTTCCCCGGGGTGCGGGTGGACGGCAATGACGTGCTCGCCTGCCTGGCCGTCACCAAGGCCGCGCTGGAGCGGGCGCGCACCGGGCAGGGCCCGATGCTCATCGAGGCGTTCACCTACCGCATGGGCGCCCACACCACCTCCGACGACCCGACGCGCTACCGCTCCCCCGAGGAGCGGGAGCTGTGGGAGACCAAGGACCCGATCCTGCGGCTGCGCACCCTGCTGACCCGCGAGGGCCTGGCCGACGACGCGTACTTCGCCGAGCTGGAGCGGGAGAGCGACGCGCTGGCCAAGCGGGTACGGGACGCGGTGCGGGCCATGCCCGACCCCGATGACATGGCGCTGTTCGAGCACACCTACGCCGACGGGCACGCGCTCGTGGACGAGGAGCGGGCGCAGTTCGCCGAGTACCAGGCTTCGTTCGTCACCGCTGAGGAGGGCATCTGACATGGCCGCCGAGAAGATGTCGCTCTCCAAGGCGATCAACGCGTCACTGCGCACGGCCCTCGAGTCCGACCCCAAGGTCCTGATCATGGGCGAGGACGTCGGCAAGCTGGGAGGCGTCTTCCGCGTCACCGACGGGCTGCAGAAGGACTTCGGCGAGGACCGGGTCATCGACACCCCGCTCGCCGAATCCGGCATCGTGGGCACCGCGATCGGGCTCGCGCTGCGCGGCTACCGCCCGGTGGTGGAGATCCAGTTCGACGGTTTCGTCTTCCCCGCCTACGACCAGATCGTCACCCAGCTCGCCAAGATGCACGCACGCTCGCTCGGCAAGGTCAAGCTGCCGGTCGTCGTCCGCATTCCGTACGGCGGCGGCATCGGCGCGGTGGAGCACCACAGCGAGTCGCCGGAGGCGCTGTTCGCGCATGTGGCCGGGCTGAAGGTGATCTCGCCCGCCAACGCCTCCGACGCCTATTGGATGCTGCAGCAGGCCATCGGCAGCGACGATCCGGTGATCTACTTCGAGCCCAAGCGCCGCTACCACGACAAGTCCGAGGTCGACACCGCCGCGATCCCCGGTCCGCTGCACGCCGCCCGGGTGGTGCGGCCGGGGGCGGACCTGACCCTCGCGGCGTACGGCCCGATGGTGAAGGTCGCCCTGGACGCCGCCGCGGCCGCCGCCGAGGAGGGCAAGTCGATCGAGGTCGTGGACCTGCGGTCGATGTCGCCGATCGACTTCGACACCATCCAGCGTTCCGTGGAGCGGACGGGGCGGCTGGTCGTCGTCCACGAGGCTCCGGTATTCCTGGGCACCGGGGCGGAGATCGCCGCACGCATCACCGAGAGGTGCTTCTATCACCTCCAGGCTCCGGTGCTGCGGGTCGGCGGCTTCCACTCGCCGTACCCGCCGTCACGGCTCGAGGACGAGTACCTTCCGGGGCTGGACCGGGTGCTCGACGCCGTAGACCGCGCGTTGGCGTACTGAAGGGCTTGAGGAGATCGTGACGATGACCGCAGTCGAACAGCGCTTCCGTGAGTTCAAGATGCCCGATGTGGGCGAGGGGCTGACCGAGGCCGAGATCCTCAAGTGGTTCGTGGCGCCGGGCGACACCGTGACCGACGGTCAGGTGGTGTGCGAGGTCGAGACCGCCAAGGCCGCCGTCGAGCTGCCCATCCCCTTCGACGGCGTGGTGCACGAGGTGCGCTTCGACGAGGGCACCACCGTGGACGTGGGCACGCCGATCATCTCGGTGGACACCGACCCGGGTGCGGGGGAGGCGGCGCCCCAGGCCGCTCCCGCCGCCGGGAAGCCCGCCGGGAAGCCCGCCGCCGAGGCCGAGCCCGCCGAGAAGGAGGGCCGCCAGGCCAATCTGGTCGGCTACGGGGCGGCGCCCGCCTCCACCAAGCGCCGTCCGCGCAAGCCGCTGCCGGGCTCACAGCGCTCCGCGCCCGCCCCCTCCGCCGGGGCGCCCGCGCCCCAGGAGCCCGCCCCCGCGCCCGCGCGCCCCGAGGCCGCCCCCGCGCCCGAGCTGAACGGCAGCGGCCGGCCGGCCCGGCCGCTGGCCAAGCCGCCGGTCCGCAAGCTGGCCAAGGACCTGGGCATCGACCTGGAGGCGGTCACCCCGAGTGGCCCGGACGGGATCATCACCCGCGAGGATGTCCACGCGGCCGCCGAGGCCGTCCAGACGGCCCGGGAGACGCCCGTGGCGGCCCCTTCCAGGGCCGTGGAGGGCCGGGAGCGGCGGGTGCCCGTGAAGGGCGTACGGAAGGCCACCGCGCAGGCGATGGTCAACAGCGCCTTCACCGCCCCGCATGTGACCGAGTTCGTGACGGTCGACGTGACCCGCACGATGAAGCTCGTCGCCGACCTCAAGCAGGACCCGGCGATGGCCGGGCTGCGGGTCAACCCGCTGCTGCTGGTCGCCAAGGCCCTGCTGGTGGCCATCCGGCGCAACCCGGACGTCAACGCCACCTGGGACGAGGACAACCAGGAGATCGTCTACAAGGACTACGTCAATCTGGGCATCGCGGCGGCCACGCCGCGCGGGCTGATCGTCCCCAACATCAAGGACGCCCACGCCAAGACCCTGCCCGAACTGGCGTCCGCCCTGGGTGAGCTGGTCACCACCGCCCGTGAGGGCAAGACCACCCCTGCCGCGATGTCCGGCGGCACGGTCACCATCACCAACGTCGGCGTCTTCGGCATCGACGCGGGCACGCCGATCCTCAACCGCGGTGAGTCCGCGATCCTCGCCTTCGGCGCCGTCAAGCTCCAGCCGTGGGTCCACAAGGGCGAGGTCAAGCCGCGCCAGGTGACCACACTCGCGCTCTCCTTCGACCACCGGCTGGTCGACGGCGAGCTGGGCTCCAAGGTGCTCGCGGACGTCGCGGCCGTCCTGGAGCGGCCGAAGCGCCTGATCACCTGGGCGTGATGTAGCGGCAGAACTCATCCCCCGTCCGCATCGCGGACGGGGGGTGAGTGTGCATGCATCTTGTATCTATGATGTGCGCATCATGAGTCCCGCCGATACGGCCACCAAGCCGCCCCCTGCCGCCGAACGCGTCTACCACCACGTCAAACAAGCCGTCCTCGACCGCCGCTACGAGGGCGGCACACTGCTGAGCGAGGGCGAACTCGCGGACGCCGTCGGGGTCTCCCGCACGCCCGTCCGGGAGGCCCTGCTGCGGCTGGAGGCCGAGGGGTTGCTCAAGCTCTATCCGAAGAAGGGCGCCCTGGTGCTGCCCGTCTCCTCGCAGGAGATCGCGGACGTGGTCGAGACCCGGCTGCTGGTGGAGCAGTACGCGGTCGCCAAGGTCGTCCCGGCCGGGGAGCAGCTGCTGGGGCGGCTCGAGGAGCTGCTGGAGGAGCAGAAGGTGCACGCCGCGGCCGGGGATCTGGCCGCCTTCGCGGCCGCCGACCGCTGCTTCCACGCGGCGATCGTCAGGGCGGCGGGAAACGCCATCCTGGCGCAGCTGTACGACCAGTTGAGGGACCGCCAGCTGCGGATGGGCGTGGCCACCATGCACGCCGAGCCCGGCCGCATCGCCAAGAACATCACCGAGCACACGGAGATCCTCCGGGCCCTGCGCGCCGGGGACGCCGGGTTCGCGTCCGGGATGGTGCAGCGCCACATCAGCTGGGTGAACAACCTCGCCCGGGGTGAGGAGCGATGACCTCGGCCCAGTTGCCCGGGGATCCGCCCGGCGGCCGTCGTGCCGTCGCCGTGTGGGGTCTGGGCGTCGCCGTCTATTTCGTCGCCATCACCTATCGCACCAGCCTCGGCGTCGCCGGTATCGACGCCGCCGAGCGCTTCCACATCAACGCCTCGGCGCTGTCGACCTTCTCCATCCTGCAGGTCCTGGTCTACGCCGGGATGCAGATACCGGTCGGGCTCATGGTCGACCGTCTCGGCACCCGTAAGGTGCTCATGCTCGGGGTGGTGCTCTTCACTCTGGGGCAGTTCGGCTTCGCGTTCTCCCACTCCTACGCGATGGCGCTGGGCTCCCGGGCGCTGCTCGGCTGCGGTGACGCGATGACCTTCATCAGCGTGCTGCGGCTCGGCTCGCGCTGGTTCCCGGCCCGCCGCGGGCCGCTCATCGCCCAGATCTCCGGGCTCTTCGGCATGGCGGGCAACCTGGTCTCCACGCTGGTGATCGCCCGGGCCCTGCACGGCGTCGGCTGGACCACGACCTTCGCGGGCAGCGCGCTCGGCGGCCTGGCCGTCTTCGTCCTGGTGCTGTTCTTCCTCAAGGACCACCCGAAGGGCTTCGAGCCCGCGCCCGCCACGCACCTGGGCGCCGACTACGTCCGCCGGCAGATCGCGGACGCCTGGCGCGAGCCCGGCACCCGGCTCGGCATGTGGGTTCACTTCACCACCCAGTTCCCGGCGATGGTCTTCCTGCTGCTGTGGGGGATGCCGTTCCTGGTCGAGGCGGAGGGGCTGTCCCAGGCGACCGCGGGTCAGCTGCTGACCCTCGTGGTGCTCTCCAACATGGCGGTCGGCCTGGTCTACGGGCAGGTCATCGCCCGCCACCACGCCGCCCGCGCCCCGCTGGCCCTCGGCACGGTGGCCGCCACCGCGCTGCTGTGGGGGGCTGTGCTGGTCTGGCCGTCCGCCCACGCGCCCATGTGGCTGCTGGTGGTCCTGTGCGTCGTGCTCGGCGCCTGCGGGCCCGCGTCGATGATCGGCTTCGACTTCGCCCGGCCCGCCAATCCGCCCGAGCGGATCGGCACCGCGTCGGGAATCGTCAACATGGGCGGCTTCACGGCCTCGATGACCACACTGCTGGCCGTCGGCGTGCTGCTGGACCTGACCGGCCAGAACTACCGGATCGCGTTCGCCTCGGTGTTCGTGCTGCAGGCGCTCGGCATCAGCCAGATCCTGCGGCTGCGCGGACGGGTGCACCGCCGGGAGCGCGAGCGTGTGGTCGCGAGCCGTGTCGAGGCCGTGCACGTACCGGCGTGACCCCCAGGGGCGTCACGGCGTGCTCCCCGAGGCGGCTCACGGCGTGACCCCCAAGGGGCTTACGGCGTGATCGCGAAGTTGCCGAGGATCGCCTCGGCCAGCTGCTGGTCGCCCTCGATCTTCAGTCGCTCCGAGACCGCCTCGGGCCGCACCCGCCCACATGCCAGCCGCAGGTAGGTCTCCCAGTCCAGGGAGAGCGTGGCCGTCGGCCCGAGCGAGACGCTGCCGTCGATGCTGCCCCGGCCGTCCGCGTCGACCCGGACCGTCCGCATGAACTCCAGCGGGCCGTTCACATCGAAGACGACGGCCGACTGGGGCGCCGCGCCCGCGTCCTTGGCGACCACCTTCGGCAGCGCCGACAGCAGCAGGTCACGGGTGATCGTGGCGCCCGGCGAGTCCAGATTGCCGGGCTTGTTCAGCGCCCGGCGCAGATCCTGCTCATGCACCCAGACGTCGAAGACCCGCTTCATCAGGGCCTCCCCCAGCGTCACCTCGGAGCCGCCGGGCCAGCGCACCATGGCGTCCGGGGCGCGCTTCTCGTTTCGCAGCTGGCGGCCCCGCCGGATGACGGTGTACTCCAGCTCGGAGGTCATCTCGGGCGCGGTGTGACAGCGCCGGACGTCGACCTGGACCTCCATGTACCGCGACAGCTCGTTGGTGACGTGGAAAAGGTCGCGCGGCAGCGTGTGGATGGGGCGGGGATCGCCGAGCATCTCGCATTCGAGTCCGATCACATGCGAGACGACGTCCCGCACCGACCATCCCGGGCACTCGGTGGCGAGGTTCCACTCGCGCTCCGCGAGCGGATTCACCAACTCCGATATCGCGTCGATGGAGTGCGTCCAGGCATCGATGGAGGTCTGAAGGCTGGGATGGACGGTCACGGGACCCCTCGGGCGGTTGGTGCGCGGGCTGGGTGCTGGTGTGTGCGTTCAAGTTACGCTGCCCACGAGCGCGCGGGCAGTGCTTTCGGCTCTGATCGTAGGCCCGGATCGGCGGCTGGCGGCCTGCTCGCGATGGTAGTGTGCGCCCGCCCCCGCCTTATCTCCGGACAGACCCCCGCACATCGGTCGAAAGCCATCGGGGGGCGGGGGAATGACACGGGTGGGGCTGCTGTTTCATGGGGATATGGCTCCACGTGCACGCGTCCGCGCCCCCGAGCTGATCGGCCGGGGCGGCTGGCTCAATACCGGCGACAACGACCTCACCCTCACCGACCTGCGAGGGCGCATCGTCATTCTCGACTTCTGGACCTTCTGCTGTGTGAACTGTCTGCATGTCCTGGACGAGCTGCGCGAGCTGGAGGAGAAGCACCGCGACACCGTGGTGATCGTCGGGGTGCACTCGCCGAAGTTCGTCCACGAGGCGGAGCACCAGGCGGTCGTGGACGCGGTCGAGCGCTACGAGGTGCACCACCCGGTTCTCGACGACCCCGAGCTGGCCACCTGGAAGCAGTACGCGGTACGGGCCTGGCCCACCCTCGTCGTCGTCGACCCCGAGGGCTATGTGGTCGCCCAGCACGCGGGCGAGGGCCATGCGCACGCCCTGGAGACCCTCGTGGGGCAGCTCGAGGCCGAGCACGCCGGCAAGGGCACCCTGCGGCGCGGCGACGGCCCGTACGTGCCTCCGGAGCCGGTCCCCACCGAACTGCGCTTCCCCGGTAAGGCGCTGCTGCTGCCCGGCGGCACCTTCCTCGTCTCGGACACCACCCGCCATCAGCTGGTGGAGCTCGCGGCGGACGGCGAGAGCGTGGTGCGGCGGATCGGCGCGGGCGAGCGCGGCCTTGCCGACGGCACGAGCGAGCGGGCCCGCTTCAGCGAGCCCCAGGGGCTCGCCCTGCTCCCCGACGGCGCCGTGGCCGTGGCCGACACGGTGAACCACGCGCTGCGCCGCTTCGACCCGGCCACCGGCGAGGTCACCACGCTCGCCGGGACCGGCCGCCAGTGGTGGCAGGGGTCGCCCACCGAAGGGCCCGCCCGGGAGGTCGACCTGTCCTCCCCCTGGGACGTCGCCTGGTTCGCCGGCCGGCTGTGGATCGCCATGGCGGGCGTCCACCAGCTGTGGACCTACGACCCGGAGGCCCAGGCCGTACGGTCCGCCGCCGGGACCACCAACGAGGGTCTGGTCGACGGCCCCGCCGAGGAGGCGTGGTTCGCCCAGCCCTCCGGGCTCGCCGCGACCGAGGACCGGCTGTGGATCGCGGACTCCGAGACGTCCGCGGTGCGGTACGTCGAGCGCGACGGTGACGGCTTCGCCGTCCGTACGGCCGTCGGCACCGGGCTCTTCGACTTCGGCCACCGGGACGGCGCCGCCGAACAGGCGCTGCTCCAGCATCCGCTGGGCGTCACCGCGCTGCCCGACGGCTCGGTGGCGATCTCGGACACCTACAACCACGCGCTGCGCCGCTACGACCCGGCCACTGGCGAGGTCTCCACGCTCGCGACGGATCTGCGCGAGCCCTCCGGCGCGGTCCTGGCCGACGGGGACATCGTCGTGGTGGAGTCCGCCCGGCACCGGCTGACCCGGCTGCGGCTGCCGGAGGAGGCCGTAAGGGTGGACGCGGTGGCCCACCGCACCCAGCGTGCCGCGACCGACATCGCCCCGGGGACGTTCCGGCTGGACGTGGTCTTCCAGGCGCCCGAGGGGCAGAAACTGGACACCCGCTACGGCCCCTCCACCCGGTTGCTGGTCAGCTCCACCCCGCCCGAGCTGCTGGCGGGCGGCGAGGGCGCGGGCACGGATCTGAACCGTGAGCTCGTCCTTACGGAGGGCGTGACGGAGGGCGTGCTGCATGTCTCGGCGATGGCCGCCTCCTGTGATGACGACCCGAGCAACGAGTACCCGGCCTGCCATGTGCACCAGCAGGACTGGGGCGTCCCGGTGCGGATCACCGAGGGCGGCGCGACCCGGCTGCCGCTGGTGCTCGCCGGGATGGACGGCTGAGCCCCGACCGGCGGTCAGTCGGGGCAGTTGGGCAGCGTGGAGTACTGCACCTGGTCCTGGCGGATCCGGATGCCCGGCACCCACATCCGCTTGCCGTCCTGTAAGACGCGGAACCACATGCTGCTGTGCCCGCCCGCCTCGTCGGTCACCGTGACGCCGTTGGCGATGCGGCAGTCGGCGCGCAGCACATCGCCGTGCCAGGCCCGGCCCACGATGTTCGACGGGCGGTAGGCCACGTACGGATCCTCGGCCAGGCCCAGGGAGCAGGCGCGGACGCGCTTGTTCTGGCAGTCCTTCTCGGCGTTGTAGACGGTGATCCGGGCGTCGCCCAGGGGTGAGGAACCCGCCGCGCCGCCTGGGGACCCGCCGTCGTCGGACGACCGGAGGGCGATGATCCCGGCCGTGCCCCCGGCGATGACGACGACGGCGCCCACCGCCGCGAGCGTGAGCCGCAGCCGGCGCCGGGACGGCCGGCCCTCCGGAGGCTGTCCCGGGAGTGGCGACACGGACGCGCCGGGCTCCGGCCCGGTCCCCTCGGCGGCCTGCACGGCGGCCTCGGCTTCGGTGGCCCGGTGCAGCAGGGTCACCAGTTCGGGCAGCCGGTCCTCGGCGGTGAAGGAGAGCTTGCCCCACTGGGCCAGGAGCCGCTCGTCGGGGAGGCTCTGGCCGCGCAGATAACGGGAGAGGGAGGACCGGCTGGCGGGCAGCCGCCCCTCCAGTTCCTTCAGGCTGAGTCCCAGTTCGCCGTGCATCCGGCGCAGTGCGGTCACGAACTCCCTTACCGGGCCTGAGAGTTCCTCGGGAAGCGGGGCAAGCGGCTTGCGTCGCGGGTTCTCTGGGCGATTCGGATGCGCTGGCACGTACACCATTGCAGCACGGGATCATGAACATGCCGAGCGACACGTCCACACCCCCGAGGTGGACGTGCCGCTCGTTGCAGGAACCGGGGTCAGGAACGCATCAGTCCGTGAACTTCAGCGGCCGGTAGGGCTTGTACTCGCTGCCCGGCTCCAGTCCGTAGCGACGGGTCGTGTGATCCGTCCCGAAGTCGCCGCGCTGCTCGTAGGAGGTGTACGAGGTGCGGGCGGCGTCGTTCCACTTCTCGAACATCACGACATGGCGGGTGTTGTTGTTCCCGGAGGCGTCGATCAGCAGATCCCCGGGCCGGAGGTCGTTGAGGGCGATCGGCTTGGTGAGGCTGGAACCGGTGAGGCCCACGGTGTTGGTGCCGGGCGCCTGCAGGCCCAGCGCCATGGAGACATAGCCCGAGCAGTCCTGGCGGTAGCCGTCCTTCCAGACCTGGGCCTGGCTGTAGGGCACCCGGCCGCCGTTGTTGGCGGTCAGCCAGGTGGCGGCCCGCTGCAGCGCCTCCGCGCGGGTGCCGCCGGTCTGCGGCGGCTTCGGCGGCTCACCACCGCCGTTCTGCACCGGGACGCCGGGCAGCGAGTCCTGCGGGATGTCCACCGCGACGACGGTCACAAAGCCGTTGACCGGCCCGGTGATATGGGCCATGTAGGTGGAGCAGGCCCCGTCCTCGCAGACCTTCTTGCCGGTGTTGACCTGGTAGTCGGCGGTGATGCGGTCCTGGCCCGGGGCGTCCTTGTTGAGCATGCCGACGGACGGGGAGCCGGTGTCGGCGCTCTGGTGGACCACCCAGCGGGTGCCCCAGGTGGGGAAGGCGGCGGTGGCCGCGGCCTTGGTGCCGAACTCCCCCGTGGTCGTCTTCAGTTTGAGGGCGGCGGCCCCGCCCTGGGCCGATGTGGTGTCGCGGGTCGTCACGCCCTTCTCGGCGACTTTCCCGGCCCTCGCCGCCTTGGCGTCATGGCCCGCGGTGTCGTCCGAGCCCGAGCAGCCCACGAGTCCGGTGGCGCCGATGCCCGCCGCGGCGATCGCGGGGACCACCCTGCGCAGGAAGATCCGGCGTCGGCCGCCGCTGGTGGAGTGCGTCATGTCTGGATTCCCCCTTGATGAGAGCGCCGACGGCGGACGTCGGCACGGCTCGGTCGAGGCCGCCGGGCCGTTCGCCGCGGCGACGGGAACCACTGTGGGCCGCGGGACGGGGCCTTTCCGGGGCCGAGCCGTCCTTTGGGACGTCCCATCCGGGCGCGCCCCTGATGACCTGCCAAGACGCCCACGGGAAGGGCCAGGAGCGGGACAGGGAGGACGGTGCCCTGGGACATGACGAGACGGCCCCCGCCGAGGCGGGGGCCGTCCGGGGCAGGTAGCCGGGGGGAGGCGGCTACCTGCCCGGCTGAGTGGCTCGGAATCGAGCGGTCACCGGAGTGGAAGGTCGAGCGGTCACCGGAGAGAGGGCCGAGCGGTCACCGGAGAGAGGGCCGAGCGGTCACCAGAGCAGGGCGTCGGACGCGTCGCTCTGCCAGTAGCCGACCTCCGTCCCCTCCCCGACCTCCACCGAGTCGCCGGGGAGGTCGACGGCGCGGCGGCTGTCCTCGCCCGGGAGGGAGACGGTCAACCCGGTGGCCTTACGGCCGTCGGCGGCCGGGGCGCCCGTCGCGGAGGTGGTCAGGCCCGCGTAACCGCTCTCGCCGGGCGGCAGCGTGACGACCGTCTGGGGCCGGGACTCCTCGTCCTGCGGCACGACCGCCCGCCCGTCGTCGAACCGCACCACAGGGGAGCCGACGAGACGGCAGGTCACCCCGGACTGGTTGGTGATCTCCAGCAGCAGATGGTTGGCCGGCCGGGGCACGGAGGTGACGCTCACCGACATCGTGTCGAGACGGCAGACGCCGGTCTCGCCCTCGACGCCGCTGCCGGCCCCCAGACCGCCCTGGGCCCCGGCGTCGGCACCGCCCGCCACCGTGTCCCGCGCGGCCTGCTGGGCGCCGCCCTGGAGGCCTTCCTCGTTGGCGGTGGGGACGGCCGAGGCCATGCTCTCGGCCTTGCCGGCCGTCTTCACGCCCGACGCGTCGGCGGTGCCGCACGCCGCGAGGGTGATGCCCGCGGCGACGACCGTAAGGCCGGCCGCGACCGAGCGCAGGGTGCCGGCGCGGTGGGCGAGGCGAGCGGTGGTGAGCGGCATGGCGGGTCTCCCCTCAGCGGGCGTTCGGGCGTTTTCCGGTACGGCTCAAGCCTGTCCGGACCCGCTGCCGTTCGGCTGGTGAACGGCTGCCGCCCGCTAACGTCCCGCTAACGCCCCGCTGTTCACCGCTGCTCAGGCCCCCTGTGACGGTTCGCCGGAGGCCCCGCCGGACGCCTCGCCGGGGGTCTCGCCGCGCCCGCTCCCGTCGCCCTGGGCGAAGAGCTTCACCAGGTCGCTCATGACGTAGCGGTTGGTGGCCTCCTCGTCCAGCAGGTGCATCTCCGCCAGCCGCTCCAGGGAGTCCTGGATCAGCTCGGGGTCCGCGCCCGACAGCGCGGCCGCCTCGGCGGTGTTGACCTCCCGCGCGAAACCGGTGCCCAGGGCCCGCAGCAATTGCGCGTCGTCCGCCGAGAGCCGGGCCACGGAGTTGCGCAGCGCGGCGGCCACTCCGGTGTCCTCCGCCGACAGCAGCGCGAGCCGGCGGCGCTCGTCGCGCAGCGCGGTGGCCAGCCGGGCCAGCCGCCAGCGGGGCCGGGCCATCAGCTGGGCGGAGGCGGCGCGCAGCGCCAGCGGCAGCCCGTCGCACAGGGCCACCAGCTCCCGTGCGGCCTCCGGGTCCTCGGCGACCCGGGCGGGGCCCAGCAGCGCGCCCAGCAGGGCCACCCCGTCCTCGGTGCCGAGGGCGTGCAGCCGTACGGGGCGGGCGGCGTCGGTGGCGATCAGCCCGTCCAGCCTGCTGCGGCTGGTGACCAGAGTGGCGCAGTGGGGTCCGCCGGGCAGCAGCGGGCGCACCTGGGCGGAGCTGCCCGCGTTGTCCAGCACCACCAGCAGCCGGCGGCGGGCGGCCAGCGAGCGGTACAGCGCGGACGCGGCCTCGGTCGAGGTGGGGATCTGCTCGGCCGGGGTGCCCAGGGCGAGCAGGAACTCGCGCAGCACCTCGGCGGGCACCGTCGCCTCGCCGCCGCTGAAGCCGCGCAGATCCGCGAAGAGCCGTCCGTCGGGGAAGGCGGCGGCCTGGGCATGGCCCCAGTGGACCGCCAAACCGGTCTTGCCGACCCCGGCGGGCCCGGTGAGCAGCGCGATGCCGCCCTCCTGGGGATAGCCACCGGAGCCGCCCGCCGCGCCGCCCTGGGCCGGTTCGGCGCTGCCCCGGGTCAGCCGGGTCAGCTCGGCCAGCTCCGCGCCCCGGCCGTGGAAGCCCGCCGGGGGCCGGGGGAGCAGCTCGGGTACGGGCGCGGCGGCCGACGCGGCGGCGGCCACGGACTGCGGATGCGACGGGGCCGACGGCACCGAGGGGCCCGGCGTTCCGGCGCTCTCGGCGGCGCCCTGCGGCCCGTCCGCCTCGGGCGCCGCCCGCAGGATCTCCTGGTACGCGGCGCTCAGCCGCTGGCCCGGGTCGACCCCCAGATCGTCGTCGAGCAGCTGCCGGGTGCGGTGGAACCAGGCGATGGCGTCGGACTGCCGTCCGGAGCGGTACAGCGCCAGCATCAGGGCGGCGATCAGCCCCTCGCGCAGCGGGTTGGCGACGGCGGCGGGATGCAGGGCGCGCACCGCCTCCTCATGCTCGCCCAGCGCCTTGTGCGCCCGTGCCAGGGCCTCCACGGCGCTCAGCCGACGCTCCTCCAGGGCGTGCGCGGCGGCCGCGAACGGCGGGCTGGCCACGGTCCCGGTGAGCGCCGGGCCGCGCCACAGGCCGAGCGCCTGGCGGAGCAGCCGGACGGCCTCGCCGGGGGCGGACTCCGGGCTGGCCTGGGCGGTCAGCTGGTCGAAGCGCTGGGTGTCGATCAGCGCCTCGGGGATGCGCAGCAGATAGGCGGAGCTGTGGGTGGCCAGCTCGACACCGTGGTCCTCGGCGCCGCCCTCGGCCAGGGCGGCGCGGAGCCGGGAGACATGGCCCTGGATGACGGTGCGGGCGTGGGCGGGCGGCTCGTCCTCCCACAGGCTGGTTATCAACTGCTCCACGGACACCGTCGCGTTGGGCCGCAGCAGCAGCATCGCCAGCACGCTGCGCCGTTTGGCGGGCCCCAGCGGAAGCTCGATGGGCGCTGTCGGCGGTCCCGCGATGACGGTCACCGGTCCGAGCACGGAGAAGTCCAACTCAGCCCTCCAGAAAGGCGTGCAGTGCCTTGGCCAGCAGCCGCGGGTCCTGCACTCCGCACAGTTCCCGTGCCGAGTGCATGGACAGGATCGCGATGCCGATGTCGACGGTGGCGATGCCGTGCCGGGCGGCGGTGATCGGACCGATCGTGGTGCCGCACGGCATCGAGTTATGGGAGACGAAGCTCTGCCAGGGCACCCCGGCGCGCTCGCAGGCGGCGGCGAAGACGGCCCGCCCGGCGCCGTCGGTGGCGTATCTCTGGTTGACGTTCACCTTCAGGATCGGGCCGCCGTTGGGCCGTGGGTGGTGGCCCGGCTCATGGCGCTCGGCGTAGTTGGGGTGGACGGCGTGGCCGGTGTCGGAGGACAGGCAGACGGTGCCCGCGAAGGCGCGGGCCCGGTCCTCGTACGCACCGCCACGGGCGAAGACCGAGCGCTCCAGCACCGTGCCGAGCAGCGGGCCGTCGGCGCCGGTGTCGGACTGGCTGCCGTTCTCCTCATGGTCGAAGGCGGCCAGTACGGGGATGTACGGCAGCTCCTGACGGGAGGCGGCGGCGATGAGCGCGGCCGTACCGGCGTGCACGGAGACAAGGTTGTCCATCCGCGGACCGGCGAGCAGTTCGCGGTCCCGGCCGAGGTAGGCGGGTGGCTCGACGCTGTGCGTCATCAGGTCCCAGCCGGCGATCTCCTCGGCCGCGACACCGGTCTCCTCGGCGACGAAGCGGATCAGGTCGCCCTCCTCGACGCCGCCGAGCCCCCAGATGGGCGTCATATGGCGCTGCTTGTCCAGCTTGAGGCCCTCGGTGTTGACGGATCGGTCGAGGTGCACGGCGAGCTGCGGCACTCTCAGCAGCGGCCGGTCGATGGTGACGAGATGGTGTGAGCCGTCTCGTAGGGAGATCCGGCCGGAGAGCCCGAGGTCGCGGTCGAGCCAGGTGTTGAGCAGCACCCCGCCGTAGACCTCGACGGCGATCTGTCTCCAGCCGTGCGCACCGGTGTCGGGAATCGGCTTGACTCGCAAATTGGGAGAGTCGGTATGAGCACCGACAATTCGATACGGAGTGGCGGGGTCCGCCCCCTCCGGTACGTACCACGCGATGATCGCACCGCCCCGCAGCACGAACCGACCACCGGCCGCGCCGTCCCAGGACGCCGTCTCCTCGATCCGCTGGAACCCGGCCTTCTCCAGCCGCTCCGCGGCGCTCGCCACAGCGTGGTACGGCGATGGGCTGGCGCGGAGGAAGGACATCAGGTCATCGGTGTGGCCGCGGTCGATGCCGGGTTGTGCGCTCATGTGCTCAGCATAGATTCGCCGGGGGTGGCTCGCCCTGGTGCGGGTCGTGGCATCCATCTGTGGGGCCACGTTGATCCAATCTGATGAAAGCACGTCAGGTAAGGCGAGAATTCGGGAGAATCGGTCGATATTCCCCGTGTACCGAGCAACGCCGCACTGAGTCGTAACTCAAGGGGATACCGGATGCGCGTTCTTCGCCACCTGCTTGTCGTTCTGGGGTCGCTGCTGCTGCTGTGCGCAGGCGGACCTGCCATGGCCAAGCCCGTCACGGATTTCGCCGCGGGGCTGTCGCCCGTGGCCGCCCCGGAGCCGGCAGCCGCGCCCTCGCCCGGCCCGCGTCCGGGGAACGGCGGGGACGGTGAGGGCAAGGGCCACCCTCCCTGTCCGACCATGGACCGCATCGGGGGGACCAGCATTGCACCCAACCCGCCGCGTGAGCGCTACTACCAGGGCGACTGGCGGCTCGGCCCCGCGGAGCTCCCCCGGTACGGAGCGATCGGGCGGATGCTCGAAGGCTATGAACGGCTCGACCACTTCCCCACCTCCTCCGCGTTCCTGGACTGCTACTGGAACGAGCAGACCAGCGGCTGGTGGTTCCCGTACCCCGACGGCTGGGTGCTGCTCAACGGAACGCCGCTGCACACCACGATCAGGCTGAAGGTCGGTCAGAAGGTCGATCTCTTCGGGAGCGGTTTCGGCCACTTCCTCGCCCCGGCGGGCACGCCCTACGAGGAGCGCGCGCTGCCGCCCAGCAACCTCAACACGATCGACCCGGCTTATCCACACGGCTATCACCTCTATGAGGTCACCGAGCCCTTCCTGGTCGAGGCCGGTCCCATCCGGCCCTGGTTCGGACAACCCGGCTTCGGGCTCCAGTATCTGACCGGTCCTTCGATCCCCCAGTTGGTCGCGGCGGGTAATCTGCGCGCACTCAACTGAGGGCGGATCCTGAACCGGTGGACAGAACGGAACTCGTCACAACCCTGCGCGACGAGCAGGTGCCGGACGCGCTGTACGACATCCCGGGAGTGCAGGACATTCCGGTCCAGCCGGACGCCTACTACTACCTGCGCCCCGCTCCGGACGGCGGCTGGGAGACCGGGCTGAGGGAGCGCTCCCTGGACCGGGACACCAGCCGGTTCGCCACGGAGGACGAGGCGTGCCGGGATCTGCTGGAGAAGCTGAGGGCCCGCCCGCGCCCGCCGGAGGGCGGGGGCGAGTCGGTCGATGAGCTCCTCGCCCAGGGCGAGGAGCTCCGGCGGTGGGCCCGGGAGGAGGTCGAACGGGCCCTGCGGGAGCGGCCGCCCGACGACGAGGAGCGGTGACGAGGAGCGGTGACGAGGAGCGGTGACGAGGGGTGGTGACGACGTCCGCGGGCACAGGCCAGGGGGCCGGCCGCCCCGCTGGAGGAGGGGACGGCCGGCCCCCTGGAGGAGGGAAGAGGGCCCTCAGAACGCGGACTCGTCCAGGTCCATGAGCCCCTTGTCGACCGACTCGGCCAGCGAGCGCTGCACCGAGACGCCCGGCAGCACCTCGTGGGCGAAGAACTTCGCGGCGGCGATCTTGCCCGCGTAGAAGGACCGGTCCTTCGTGGAGGCGGTGCCCACCTTCTCGGCGGCGACGGCCGCGCCCTTGAGGAGCAGGTAGCCGATGATCACGTCGCCGGAGGCCAGCAGCAGCCGGGTGGAGTTGAGACCGACCTTGTAGATCGAGCTGATGTCCTGCTCGGTGGCGGCCAGGTCGGTGAGCATCGCGCCGACGATCGCCTCCAGGTCCACCGCGGCCTGGGCCAGCTGGTCCCGGGCGGCCTCCAGCTCCTCGCCCCCGGCGGCCTCGGCCAGGAACTTCTTGATCTCCTCCGAGACGACGGTCAGGGCCTGGCCCTGGTCCCGGACGATCTTGCGGAAGAAGTAGTCCTGGCCCTGGATGGCGGTGGTGCCCTCGTAGAGCGTGTCGATCTTGGCGTCCCGGATGTACTGCTCCAGCGGGTACTCCTGGAGGTAGCCGGAGCCGCCGATGGTCTGCAGGGACTGCGCCAGCTGCTCGTACGCCTTCTCCGAGCCGTAGCCCTTGACGATGGGCAGCAGCAGGTCGTTGAGGCGGCTCAGGGCGGAGGCGTCTTCGCCCGCGGCCTCCTTGACCAGGATCTCGTCCTGGACGGATGCGGTGTAGAGGACCAGGGCGCGCAGGCCCTCCGCGTACGCCTTCTGCGTCATCAGCGAGCGACGCACATCCGGGTGGTGGGTGATGGTGACGCGCGGGGCGGTCTTGTCGGTGAAGGCCGCCAGGTCCGGGCCCTGCACCCGCTCCTTGGCGTACTCCAGGGCGTTGAGGTAGCCCGTGGAGAGGGTGGCCATGGCCTTCGTGCCGACCATCATCCGGGCGAACTCGATGATCTTGAACATCTGGCGGATGCCGTCGTGCTTGTCGCCCAGCAGCCAGCCCTTGGCCGGGTGGTCGGCGCCGAAGGTCAGCTCACAGGTGTTGGAGACCCGCAGACCCATCTTGTGCTCGACGTTGGTGGCGTAGACGCCATTGCGCTCGCCCAGCTCACCGGTCTCCCAGTCGAAGTCGTACTTGGGGACGATGAACAGCGACAGCCCCTTGGTGCCGGGCCCCGCGCCCTCGGGCCGGGCCAGCACGAAGTGGATGATGTTGTCGGAGAGGTCGTGCTCACCGGAGGTGATGAACCGCTTCACACCCTCGATGTGCCAGCTGCCGTCCTCCTGCTGGGCGGCCTTGGTGCGGCCCGCGCCGACGTCGGAGCCGGCGTCCGGCTCGGTCAGCACCATGGTGGAGCCCCACTGCCTGTCCACCATCAGCTGGGCGATCTTGAGCTGCTCCTCGGTGCCCTCGTCGTGCAGCACACCCGCGAAGGCCGGGCCCGAGGCGTACATCCAGATCGGGGTGTTGGAGCCGAGGATGGTCTCGGCCGAGCCCCACAGCAGCGAGCGGGGGCAGACCGTGCCGCCGAGCTCCTCCGGGACGCCCAGCCGCCACCACTCGGCCTCCATATAGGCCCGGTAGCTCTTCTTGAACGACTCGGGAAGCGGCGCCGTGTGGGTCTTGGGGTCGAAGACGGGCGGGTTCCGGTCGGAGTCGGTGTAGCTTTCGGCCAGCTCATGCTCGGAGAGCCGGGATATCTCCGCGAGCACGCTCTTGGCGGTCTCGACGTCCATCTCCGCGAACGGGCCGGTGCCGTACACCGTGTCGCGCCCGAGCACCTCGAAGAGGTTGAACTCGATGTCGCGGAGATTCGACTTGTAGTGCCCCATGGCGACGGCTCCGTAAGGGATCGGGAGGCCAGGACCTCTGCGTTGACGCGTATCAGATCAGCTGTCGCCATAATGCTACCCGTGGGTAATAAAGGGCAACCCTCAACCGGGTAACTGTGACTCAGTACGCTTCTTCGCATGTACGGCTACGACCAGAACGCGAGCGCAGGGCAGGGTTATGCCGCTCCGCCACCTCCGCCGCAACAGCAGCCGCATGCGTCACATCACGCGCAGGCGGGTGCGGGCTACGGCCAGCAGCCGCTCTACCCGGAGCCCTCGCCGCCGTCGCTCGCCGACGCGGTGCGCGCCTTCACCACCGGTTCGATGCCGGCCGAGGACTTCCAGCAGATCTTCGCGGGCTCGAAGGTCTACTGCCCGCGCGGTGACAACCCCGGCTTCCTGGCGCTGCACAACACCCAGCAGCCGGTGATCCCCATGTTCACCTCGCTCAAGGAGCTGCGGCGGTATGCGGGCAAGGAGTCCAAGTACTTCGTGATCACCGGCGCCGAGGTGATCGACCTGCTGCCCACCGGCTACGGCTTCGTCCTCGACATGGAGGGTGAGCACCGGATCGTCTTCGACGCGAAGGCGGTGGAGCAGATGGTGGACTTCGCGATGAGGCGTATGTACGGATAGGTCCGGATATCGCCGTTCGTCTCGCGGGGCGCTCGGGTGGAAATAAAGGCCCTCTTGCGAGTCGTTCACCATTCAATTAAGTTGAATGGTGAACGACCGAGGAGGCCGTCATGCCCGCAGTGACCGTAGAGAACCCGCTGACCCTGCCGCGCGTCGCGGCACCCGCCGAGGCACGACAGCGCCCCGTGCTCGCCGTCACCACCGCCCCCAGCGGTTTCGAGGGGGAGGGCTTCCCGGTGCGCCGGGCCTTCGCGGGGATCGACTACCAGCACCTCGACCCGTTCATCATGATGGACCAGATGGGCGAGGTGGATTACGCGCCGGGCGAGCCCAAGGGCACCCCCTGGCACCCCCACCGCGGCTTCGAGACCGTCACGTACATCATCGACGGGATCTTCGACCACCAGGACTCCAATGGTGGGGGCGGCACCATCACCAACGGCGACACCCAGTGGATGACGGCCGGCTCGGGTCTGCTCCACATAGAGGCGCCGCCGGAGTCGCTGGTCATGTCGGGCGGCCTCTTCCACGGTCTGCAGCTGTGGGTGAACCTCCCGGCCAAGGACAAGATGATGGCGCCCCGCTACCAGGACATCCGTGGTGGCAACGTGCAGCTGCTGACGACCCCGGACGGCGGCGCCCTGCTGCGGGTCATCGCCGGTGAGCTGGACGGCCACCACGGTCCCGGTATCACCCACACGCCGATCACGATGATCCACGCCACGCTGGCGCCGGGTGCGGAGATCGTCCTGCCGTGGCGCGAGGACTTCAACGGCCTCGCGTACGTCCTCGCGGGCCGCGGCACCGTCGGCACCGAGCGCCGCCCCGTTCAGGTGGGTCAGACGGCGGTCTTCGGCGACGGCGGCTCGCTGACCGTCCGCGCGGACGAGAAGCAGGACTCCCACACTCCGGAGCTCGAAGTCGTCCTCCTGGGCGGACAGCCCATCCGCGAGCCGATGGCCCACTACGGCCCGTTCGTCATGAACACCCGCAAGGAGCTCCAGCAGGCGTTCGAGGACTTCCAGAAGGGGCGTCTCGGTACGGTCCCGGCCGTGCACGGGATGTCCGAGGGCGGGATGTAAGGCTCGCCGGTACCACACGCGAACGAGCCCCGTCCGGATACGGACGGGGCTCGTCAGCGCTCATGGGCGGATCACCCACCGTTCAGCGTTGTTCAGTGTTGTCCGGCGCGACGCTTCCGGGTCATGAATGCGAATGCCGCGCCCGCACCGGCCAGCAGGGCACTGAGGGAGATGATCTTCAGCAGGCCGGACGTACCTGTGTTGGCCAGCGAACCACCGCCTCCGCCTCCGCCACCCTGGGGACCCGGGTTGTTGGGCGGCTCGGAAGCGGGCGGCTCATGAGTCGGCGGCTCGGAGGTCGGCGGCTCTGACGACGGCGGAGTGGGCGTCGGCGTCGGGGTCGGCGATTCCTCGGGGATGTGCACGCCGGCGTCGATCGTGTGATCGACCTCTCCCGGCTTGCCCGGCGCCGTGACAGGTGCGCGTCCATCGCACAGCCGTCCGGTCTTCGGCGGGGTCACATTCGAGTCATGTGCCCGGTTGCCACCGGCCCGCGGGAGCGTGAACCGCAGCTCGCTGGTCGGCGGCTGAGTCGGTACCTTGCTGGTGTCCGCGGTACACACATCGAACTCCACCGTGTACTTCGCACCCGGCTTGAGCTCGTAGGCGGCGCCGACTCCACCGAAGTAGTACTCGCCGGCGGCATCGGTCTTGGTTGTGGCGACCTGCTTGCCGTCGGCGTCCAGCAGGTTGATCGTCGCGTCCGGCAGCGGCACTTCGTCGGCACCCTCGGGATCCTGGATCCCATTGTGGTCGCCGTCGAACCACACCCGGTTGCCGATCTGGATCGGCGCGTTCGCCGCCTCATACGCGATATCGCCGAGCCCACCGGCCTTACCGAACCCGCTCTGTTCCTGACTGACGAACTGGTACGCGTTGGTGGCCGGAGCGTTGCCCGGGCCCTGACCGGTCGTGACGTCGTAGTAACCGGTCCCGGAGGTTGCGACGTTGACGGTCGGGTCGAATTCCGTGCTGACGACCCACTGCTGCTGCGGAATGTAGGCCACCGACCCCAGCGCGGTCTCCAGGTGCGCGCCGCGGAAGAAGTCGCCCGGGAAGTACTCGACGACACCGTTGCCCTGGCCGCCATCGGTGGCGGGGCCGGCGTGGTTGGGGCAGCTTCCGGTGCCTTCCCATGCGTATCCACCGGTGGGAGTGGCACAGGCCATGGTGATGTCGCCGCCGGCCATGCCGTTTTCCGGGGTGTTGTTGTTCGGCCTCGGGTCCAGTCCACCCCAGCTCACGACGTCCATGAACCTGTCGCGGAAACCGAGGATCATCGAACCGTCGCGGGTGAAGGCGAGAGAGGCGAGCTCCGGCTGCGGATCGATGAAGACGCTGCCCACCTTCCGTTCGTCCCATGTGGCCAGGGAGGTGTTCCACGGGTTCCAGTGGGTGGCCTGGACGACGTCGTCGGAACCGAAGACGGAGCCGCGCTTGGCGGTGAGCGGCTGGGTCAGCACGGTGTCGAACTGTTCGCCGTCGTAGGTGTAGACGACGGCTTTCAGGTCTTCGCGCTTCTGTGTGCTCTCCGCACTGCACACGCCACCGACATAGAGCTTGTTGTCGTGGGTGGACAGTGCGAACGGCCGCCAGTCGGTGGACCCCGCGCAGCCCGGGTCCGGAATACTCACCGTCGCCTTTGGCGCGGACGCGGTGGCCCCGGTCGCGTCGAAGCTGACCAGGCGCCGGGTCAGCAGGTTCACCGCGTACAGCGTCGAGCCGTCCTCCGACAGGGCCAGGCCGCCGATGCTCTCCTTGCCCGGCGCATTGGTGAACCCGGCGTCTTTGATCATGTTGCCGGCGTCGTGCGGCGTCACCGCGGCGCCCGGCACCTTCGCGAACAGGGTCGGCGCGCTCCCGCCGTCGGTCGGCGTGGTGTAGATCGCGTCACCTCCGTCCGGCCCGTACGGGGTGTACCGCCGGGCGAACGCGCCCTGGAACAGCCGCTTCCGGTGCTTGTCGTAGGCGAGCGCGAATGTCGTGCCCACCTGGTCCTGCGTGTTGAGCGTGGTCGGGCACGCCGTCTCGCCAGGACATGTACCTCGTTTGTCCGTCCCGAACGCCACCAGTGCCCGAGTGTCCTGCCCGTCGGCAGTGTTCTGGATCGGCACGAAATACCGGGTGTCCGGCAGCGCGTAGTCAGCCGGATTCCAGACCCCGGTGATGACCGAGTCGTCCTTGCCGCCCGACACATCCACGAACGTCGTGAAGCTGTCGAAGTGGTTTTCAGCCGTCGAGGCGGGTGCCGCCTGCAGATACTTGTCGTACGGCGCCGGGATGGCGACATCGACGCGGTACTGGCCGCCGGTCAGTTCGGTCGACTTCGATACCACCACCTTTCCGGTGGCATCCGTGGTGCCGGTGACCCGATGGCCGGCAGAGTCCGACACCTCGACCTTCATGCCCCGCTGCGGCACATCCATGGTCGCGTTGATCACGCCGGTGCCGAAGAAATCCCGAAGCACCTGAACTGTCAGGGTTCCGTCGCCAGTCGAAGCGGTGGCGGTCCCGGCTGTCGCGCCCATGGCGCTGCCCAACAGCAAGACAGCGCACAGGCCCGCTCGTGCCAGCGGACCCGCATGCTTTCCGGCTGTCCGGCGTAAATCTCTACACACTTTTCGCACAGCCATCACACTCCCCTCGTGATGTGAACCGACCCACCCGTATTCAGCCGTGCATCCGCTTCCCGGCCCGGGTGTCACGTCGGCCATGAAAAGGGCCCACCGCTGTTCGGTGGGCCCGGTCGTTCTTGGTCGTCTTGGCGGATGGAGCAAATTCAGGGACTCGGGAATGCCTTCCCCAGGCCAGTCGCACTTGTCCTCGCTTCCTCACACGGAAACAGCACAAAAGTCTGAATAGTCATCCTGAACCGCCCTACCAGGGACGATACTGTACCGGTTGGTCGCCAAGATCGGGGGGAGAGCAGAGGATGAATGAGCGGAAGAAATTAGCAATGCGCCGCGCGCGGAGTATGCCAATCAAGAAAGGTCTCTCGCGGCCCGCGGCCGGTCGGCGCCGATGGCTGCGGCCACGCTGGGTAGCAGTCGTCATCGGCGGTGTGGCCGTCGCGGTGACCACGTTCCTGGTCGCGAGCCGCGGCTCCGCTCCCACCGGCCCAAGGGAATTGACCTCGGACCAGGCGAGCCGTCTGGCGGTCACGCGGTTCCACAACTACCAGGCGGGCGGGCGCGCCGTGACGATCAACGTGCCGAACACCGCTGGCGGGCTGACCATCACCGGATCCGTCGACTACCGCCGCAAGATCGGTTACGGCACGGTGCACGGCACCGGGCGCGATACGTCCGGCGACGGGCTGATCCAGTGGACGGCCACCACCGTGTTCGTCCACCCGATGGCGAACACCCCGGCGAAGGCACCGGCACGGCCGCCGGCGTCGGGTTGGTACAGCCGTCCGCTCCAGAACTACGGCAGTTCGCTGGACAGTTCGCTGGCCATCGTGCTGAAGCTCGGCAGCGACCGGCCGGACAACGCCGAACTCCTGCCACAGAACGGTGCCGCCTGGGTGGGGCAGGACCGGTTGGACGGCCATGAGGTGGACATCATGACCGGGCCGAGCGCCCGTGCCACGTCCGGTACGCAGGGTGCCGTGCGCTACTGGATCGGCTCGGACGGCACCATGTACCGGGTTCGCGTCGGCGTGGCTTCCGCACCTCAGCCGGTGGTGATCGATTTCGACACCCAGAAGTACGTTCCGGTCCGGCCGGTGCCCGGAGCCACCCCGAAGCGGTAGCCGCCGCTCAAGGGGTCCGCACCCGCGCGTCCGCGGCGAGCAGTGACGTCGGCGGCAGCCGGATGCCCGCCGTTTCCGGCAGCGCCGGAACGGCCGGAACAGCGGTGGCGCCCGCGGTCGTGGCGTTCGGGAACTGCGGCTGTCGCTTGGGCGCCGCCACATCGGTGAACGGGATTCCGCCAGGTGCCGTCGGCTTCGCCCACGTGCCGGACGGCGAGGGCGACCGGGCGGGACGCGGGCAGGACGCCGTTGTCGCGAGCCGGGCGGGCACGGTCGTTCGGAGATCGTTGCCGCGCAGGCAGTTGCCCCGTCCCTTCGTGGCGGTGGGGAACGTCCAGCCGACGTCAACGCTGTTGGCGGCGAAAATGTTGTCCAGGATCCGGTTGCCGTCCGGCGATATGTCAGCGGTTGCGGTGATCACCAGCCCGGCGTTGCTGTTGCCGACGATTCGGTTGCGGATGAACTCGTTGTCGGTGCCGCCGTCGACGCCGATGCCGATGCCCCATCCACCGTCGGCCTGTTCGGGGGTGGCCGCCTGCTGGTTGGCCGCGATCAGGTTGCCCGCGATGACGGCATCCTGCTGCGGGAGCAGCTTCTCCTGGTGATCGGAGTTGGTGGTGAGTCCGACCCGGTTACCGACAAGGCGGTTACCGACCACGTACATGTCGCCACTGGCATTGGTGCCTTCGTAACCGACCGCGTTGAGTTCGGCGATGTTGTCCTGCACCACAATGCGACAGGGCTTGCACTGTCCGACATAGATCCCCGAGTCGGCCGAGCCTGACGTGTACGAGTGCTCGATGACACCGTTTTGCGCGGAGAACGCGTAGATGCCGTACAGCCCGTTGCGGGTCGCGGTCACGTGGGAGACCAGGAATGACTTCAGGAAGGTGACGGGTTCGTCGCCGGTGTCGTAGCCGCCGGACTGCCCCGGCATTCCGGCGGCCGCCTTCGCCGAACCGGTGACCAGGACCCCGTTCTGGGTGTTGTTCTCCACGGTCAGGTTCTCCACGGCCACCCCGGGGGCGGTGACGACGACGCCGTTCGGCTGCCGTAACCGCCCGTCGATGACGACCTTGTCCCGAGACTCGCCGCGAAGAGTGACGCGGGCCGTGGATATCTTCACCGACTCGTGGTACGTGCCCGGCGCGACCAGCACGAGATCGCCGGGCCGAGCCAGGGACACCGCGGCCGAGATCGTCGGGGCGTCGGCCGGCACCTTGATCGTGACGTGCGCACCGGACGGTCGCCGGCCGTGGTCCGATCCGTCATCGTCCGCGCCGCAGCCGACCAGTACGGGGGCCAGTGTTCCGAGCACCGCGGCCATCAGCCGAAGACGGAGACGAGGCATGGCCTCATCCTGGCACGGACACCGATGAAGTCGCAGGCGCCGGTACGGATATGGCACAGTTCACACTGTGTGCCAAGCCGACTCCCGCCCGTCACGCCGCGCGTTTCTCGGTGCCACCGGCACGGTGACCGCCGTCAGCCTCTCCGCCGGGTGCCAATCGCGTTCCGCCCCGCCGGACCGGTCCGATGCCCCTGCGCCGACCCCGTCGGTGTCACCAACGGGCCGGTACCAGGCTGGCATCACGCTTCCACAACCAGCCCAGCGGAACCTGCTGGCCGTGGTGGCCGACCTGGTTGGCGGCGTGCCTGTCCGTCCATTGCTGGCCGAACTCGGCGAGGCCATCCGCACCCTCACCGCGGGGACCGACGCACGGCTGATGGGCCTGGAGCCGGGAGATCTGACCGTGACGATCGGGGTGGGCCCCCGACTGGTGCGCAAGGTCGATCCCGCCCTGCCCGGCGCGAAGGACCTCCCACGGTTCTCCCGCGAACAGATCGCCTCACCGGCACGCGGCGGCGACCTGCTGATACAGATCTGCGCCGGCGACGCCTTGCTGATACCGGTCGTGGCTGCCGCGCTGCTGGACCAGGCCGGTGACCGGATACGGGAACGCTGGCGGCAGTCCGGAGGCCGCGGTTCGAACGTGCGGGTGGATCAGGGCCTTGCCGCGTCACGCAACCCGTTCGGTTTCGTCGACGGCATCGTGGGCCCCCATACGAGGGCCGAACAACAACGCGACCTGTGGCTGGCCGGGCCTGCTCCGGTCGCCTACGGCACCCTCGCCGTACTACGACGCATGGAACTCGACCTGCCACGGTTCGCCAAGCTGTCCGTCGCCGAACAGGAAGCGGTCTTCGGCCGACGGCGAGCCACGGGCGTACCCCTCTCCGGTGGCACGATCGCCTCGGGTCCGGACCTCGGCGCCAAAACGCCGGACGGACGCTACCTCGTCCCGGCAGACGCCCATGCTCGCAGAGCGCATGCCACCGCGGTCGGCGTCGGCCTCATGCTCCGTCGTTCCTACAGCATCGACGGACCCGCCCCCGGGCTGCTCTTCATGAGCTTCCAGAACGACATACGGACATTCACCAGCACCCTCACCCGTATGGACAATTCCGACGCCCTGCTGGAATACACGACCACGACCGCCAGTGCGACCTTCCTGATACTTCCCGGTTTCGACGAACAACACCCGCTTGGTTCCCGGCTCTTCCGCTGAACGGCCCGGCCGCCTCGGCAGCACCATCCCGGCCGGGGCGAGCTGATCACACGCGGGGAGCCGACCCGTCCGCCGCGGCCGGGCCCGACCCGTCCGGCCTCGCCTCGTGCAGCTCGTACCAGATGCATTTGCCGTCGCCGCGCGGATCCACCCCCCAGTTGTCGGCGAGCATCTCCAGCAGCAGCAGCCCGCGCCCCGACGAGGCCAGCTCGCCCGGCCGGCGGCGGTGCGGCAGCTCATCGCTGCTGTCGGCGACGTCCAGCCGCAGCCGCCGGGTCCCGTGCCGCCCGCTGACCTCGGCCACCAGCAGGGCGTCCCCGTCGGTGTGCACCAGGACGTTGGTGACCATCTCGGAGAGCATCAGCACCGCCGACTCCACCTGGTCCGGGTCCGCCCAGTCGTGCAGCATGTCGCGCAGCTGCTGACGGGTGCCCGCTATGCGCTCCGGCTCGGCCTGCGCGACCGTGACCGCGGTCCGCCGCACCGGCGCCGAACCGGGCCCGACCAGGCACACCTCCGCCTCCCGGCGGATCAGCAGCAGCGCTATGTCGTCCTCGCGCCGGTCCGCGAGCGGGCCGGTGGTGTGGTGGGAGGGCGGCCCGTGCACGGCCTGCACCAGGGAGTCGGCGAGGGCTTCGAGGTCGCCGGAGTCGAGGCCGTTGGAGGAGAGAGCGGCGGAGTCGTCCGTGAGGGTGGCGGGCCGCTCGAAGACCTTGCGGATCCGGTCCCAGCCGGTCTCCAGATCGTGCCCGCCGGTCTCGATCAGCCCGTCGGTGCACATCAGCAGCGTCTCGCCGGGCTCCAGCACCACCCGGGTGGTCGGATAGTCGGTGTCCGGGTCGATGCCCAGCGGCAGCCCGCCCGCCGTGGGCCTGACCATCATCGTGCCGTCGGCGAGCCGGACCGCCGGGTCGGGGTGGCCCGCGCGGGCGATGTCCAGGGTGCCGGCGACCGGGTCCACCTCCATATAGAGGCAGGTCGCGAACCTCGGGTCGTACCGGCCGCCAGGGCCGTCAGAGCCGTCCGGCGCCGACAGCCCGGCGAGGAAGCGGGAGGCGCGGGAGAGCACCGCGTCGGGGTGGTGCCCCTCCGAGGCGTACGCCCGGACCGCGATCCTCAGCTGGCCCATGATCCCCGCGGCGTGCACATCGTGGCCCTGCACATCGCCGATCACCAGCGCGGTACGGCCCGAGGGCAGCCCGATCACGTCGTACCAGTCGCCGCCGACCTGCAGTCCGCCGCCGGTCGGCACATAGCGCGCGGCCACCGTCAGCCCCGGGATATCGGGCTTGCTGGCGGGCAGCATCGAGCGCTGCAGCCCGTCCGCCAGCTCTCGCTCGGTCTCCTGGAGCGCGGTGCGGGACAGCGCCTGGGCCAGCATCCGCGCGATCGTGGTCAGCACCGAGCGCTCATCGGGCGAGAACGACACCGGATGGGCGAATCCGGCCATCCACGCGCCGATGGTGCGGCCCGCGACGATCAGCGGCAGAAACGCCCAGGACCGGCGCTTACGGGGCCGGCCGAGCGACCAGGCGGCCGGAAACCGGCCGCTGTACTCCTCCGGCGTGGGCAGATAGACCGCCCGGCCGGTGCGGACCACCTCGGCCGCCGGATAGTCCGTGCCCAGCGCGATGTCGTGAAAAGGGTGATCGGCCCCCGCCCGCGGCCCGTGGTGGCCGATCACCGAGATCCGCTCGCCCTGGACGCCGAAGACCGCGAGCCCCTCAGGGGAGAAGCCCGGCATGGACAGCCCCGCCGCGACCCGCAGCACCTCGGCGGTGGACATCGCCTCCGCCAGCGCCCGCCCCGCGTCCAGCAGGAACGCCTCGCGGTTGCGGCGCCAGTCGCCGGTGACCGGCGGGCCCGCGGCCGAGGTGCCGGGCAGCGGGTCGGGGACCTCCTGGAGGGTGCCGAGCAGGTAGTAGCCGTCCTCGCTGCCGCCCCGCGCTATCGGCCGGGACCGGGTGCGCACGGTCCGCAGCACGGTGCCCTTCTCGTCCACGACGCGCAGCCGGGCCTCGGCCAGGGTGCCCTCGGCCACCGCGAGGTCGACGATCGCCTTGACCTCCAGCCAGTCCGCGGGGTGGAAACACGCGCGGGCGGCGGCCTCGGGAAGGGTGATGGCCTCGGCGGGCAGGCCCACCAGCCGGGCGGCTTCCGCGTCATAGCTGACGGCGCCCGAGACGCTGTCCCAACGCCATAGGCCGGTCGCTATGGCGGCCAGCAGGTCCTCGGTGCGCATTGCGCTACCTTATGGGGATTTGCCAACCGCTTACCAGTGAGGGTCGCGGCGCCGGTAGGCTTGGCCGGAAGTTCACGAGGGTACGCACGCCTCCCGATCAGACGACTTGGATGAATGATGCATCGGTACCGGTCGCACACCTGTGGTCAGCTCCGCGCCGCTGACGTCGACACCGACGTCCGGCTCTCCGGCTGGCTCCACAATCGACGGAACCTGGGCGGCATCCTCTTCATCGATCTCCGCGACCACTACGGCCTGGTCCAGCTGGTGGTGCGTCCCGACACCCCCGCCAACGAGGCGCTGAGCTCGATCAGCAAGGAGACCGTCGTCCGCGTCGACGGCCGGGTCATCGCGCGCGGCGCGGACAACGTCAACCCCGAACTGCCCACCGGCGAGATCGAGGTCGAGGTCGCCGACGTCGAGGTGCTCGGCGCCGCCGACCCGCTGCCCTTCACGGTCTTCCCCGAGGACGGGGTCGGCGAGGAACGGCGCCTGGAGTACCGCTTCCTGGACCTGCGCCGCGAGCGTATGCACCGCAACATCATGCTGCGCTCCGCCGTCATCTCCGCCATCCGGCAGAAGATGACCGCGCAGGGGTTCAACGAGCTGGCGACCCCGATCCTGTCCGCCACCTCGCCGGAGGGCGCCCGGGACTTCCTGGTCCCCTCCCGGCTGCACGCGGGCAAGTTCTACGCGCTGCCGCAGGCTCCGCAGCAGTTCAAGCAGCTGTTGATGATCGCGGGCTTCGACCGCTACTTCCAGATCGCGCCCTGCTTCCGCGACGAGGACGCCCGCGCCGACCGTTCGCCGGGCGAGTTCTACCAGCTCGACGTCGAGATGAGCTTCGTCGAGCAGGAGGACGTCTTCGGCGTCATCGAGAAGGTCATGACCGAGCTCTTCGAGGAGTTCGGCGGCGGCCGCCATGTGACCTCGCCCTTCCCGCGGATCCCGTTCCGCGAGGCCATGCTGAAGTACGGCTCGGACAAGCCGGACCTGCGGGCCCAGCTCGAGCTGCGGGACGTCAGCCACATCTTCGAGGGCTCCGGCTTCAAGGCGTTCGCGGACAAGCATGTGCGCGCGCTGGCCGTGCCGGACACCGCCGACCAGCCGCGGAAGTTCTTCGACCAGCTCGGTGAGTTCGCCTCTCTGCAGGGCGCCAAGGGGCTGGCCTGGGTCCGGATCGGTGAGGACTCCAAGCTGACCGGGCCGATCGCGAAGTTCCTCACCGAAGAGGACGTCGAGAAGCTGATCACCGAGGTCCAGGGCAAGCCCGGCACGTCGATCTTCTTCGGTGCGGGTGAGTTCGACGAGGTCTCCAAGATCATGGGCGCGGTGCGGGTCGAGGCCGCCAAGCGGACCGGCCACTTCGAGGACGGCGTCTTCCGCTTCTGCTGGATCGTGGACTTCCCCATGTTCGAGCGGAACGAGGACACCGGGCAGATCGAGTTCTCCCACAACCCCTTCTCCATGCCGCAGGGCGGCCTGGAGGCCCTGGAGACCAAGGACCCGCTGTCCATCCTGGCGTGGCAGTACGACATCGTCTGCAACGGCGTGGAGCTGTCCTCCGGCGCCATCCGGAACCACGAGCCGGACGTCATGTACAAGGCGTTCGCGATCGCGGGCTACGACCGGGAAGAGGTCGAGCGCGAGTTCGGCGGCATGCTGCGCGCGTTCCACTTCGGCGCCCCGCCGCACGGCGGTATCGCCCCCGGTGTCGACCGCATCGTGATGCTGCTGGCCGATGAGCCCAACATCCGCGAGACCATCGCCTTCCCGCTCAACGGCAACGCGCAGGACCTGCTGATGGGCGCGCCCAGCGAGGTGGACGAGGCCCGGCTGCGGGAGCTGCACCTGTCGGTGCGCAAGCCGCCGCAGGTGAAGAAGGCCGAGACCCCCGAGAAGGCAGAGAACGCAGCGAAGACGGCCGCCGAGGCCGAGAAGCCCGCCGAGTAGACGGGCCGGACGAGACCCACAGGGCGGGGGCGTGCCGAACGGCGCGCCCCCGCCGTGCGTCTGCGGGTGGCCGAATGACGTGCTTGGCACAGCCATTCACAGCCCGCACCCATGGGGCTGCCGGGTTGCCTCCCTACCGTCCCGGGCCATGACCGAACAGCAGAGCAACGACCTCGATCCCCAGCGGGATCTGACCAGGCGGCGGGTCGTGGTGGCGGGCGGCGCGGCGGTCGCGGCGGCGGGCCTGGCAACGGCCATCGCCACCACCGCCTCGGCGGGCGAGACGTCCGCGGCCTCCGCCACTCCCTCGGCCTCCGCCTCCTCGCCGTCCGGGGAGGTCTGTTACCGGCTCACCTCGGAGACGACCGAGGGGCCGTACTACATCGACGCGGACAAGATCAGAAAGGACATCACCGAGAACAAGGAGGGCATTCCGATGACCCTCCGCCTCAAAGTGATCGACTCCGACAGCTGCAAACCCGTGGCGAAGGCGGCCGTCGACATCTGGCACTGCGACGCGCTGGGGCTCTACTCGGGCTATGAGAGCTCGAGCGGCGGCGGGGGCGGCACTCCGCCCACCGGCACCCCGCCGACCGGGACGCCGCCCACCGACGCCCCGACGGGTGCTCCGACGGGTGCTCCGACCGGTGGCCCGCCCGGCGGCGGCCACCAGGAGCCGACCGACGACAAGCGGTATCTGCGCGGCACCCAGCTCACCGACCGGCACGGCTTCGTCGAGTTCACCACGGTCTTCCCCGGCTGGTACCGGGGCCGCTGTGTGCACATCCACACCAAGGTGCACGTCGGCGGCAAGCTCACGGACGCCGGTTACGAGGGCGGTCACACCTGCCACACCGGTCAGCTCTTCTTCGCCGAGGAGGCGGTGCTCGCCTCGGCCGAGGTGGCCCCGTACAACACCAGCACCACCGAGCGCACCACCCTCGACGAGGACGGGATCTACCCCGGCAACGGCGCGCAGGGCGGTCTGCTGGACCTGAAGTACCGCAAGGGAAAGATCGAGAAGGGCGTCACCGGAAGCCTCACCCTGGGGGTCGACCCCGACGCGACCCACGAGGGCACGGACCTCTGAAGCCCCTGGGGCGAGGTGAAGGCCTGGGGCGAGGTGAAGCCCTGGGGCGAGGTGAAGCCCTGAGGTGAGGTGAAGGCCTGAGGTGAGGTGAAGCCCTGAGGCGTCCTCGGGTCACAGCCTCCGGTCCACGCCGCACGGTGTGCCACGGTCCGCGCGGGCGGCCCGGTGCACGGCGCGCAACAGCCGCTTCGGCGTGGTCCGGTGCTGCCATAAGACGGCTTGTACGCCGTACTCCATCACCGCCATCAGCTCCGTCTCACGGAGCTCGCCCGCGATCAGCACCACCCGCTGCCGGCCGCCCCGCACCAGGCGGCGCAGCTCCGCCCCGGCGCGGTCGTCGAGGCGCTCGGCGAGCATGACGGCGACGGCGCCGCGGGGTTCGTCGCCGGGCGGGCATGGCCGGTCGACCAGCTCGACGCTGGGCTGATGCTGCAGATGACGCACGACCCCGGCCCGGCTGAGCGGGTCGGGGCCGTGGACCGTCACCGTGACACGTGCGTCCGGCACTGCTTCCTCGACTCCCCGGTGGTTATGGACTCCACAGGGTCACCGAGGGGGCTAAACGAACGGTTGTCGCGCGATCAACACGCGCATGAGCGGCTATCCGGGCCGCTCGCCGACCGCTACGCGGCGCCGTTCCCGTTCTGCTCCGCGCCGCCGAAGCGCTCCCGGAAGGACTCCAGGTCCTCCTCGGTGATTTTCGCGAAGAGCACCGGAGGAACGGTGAAGGCCGTGCCCGCCGGGACCGATGCCAGCGCCTTCGCCTCCTCCTGGCCGACCCAGGCCGCGGTGTCCTCGCTCAGCGCGAACGCCGACCGCATGGCCCGCGCCGAGGCCGGGATGAACGGCTCGGAGACGATCGCGTAGAGGTGGATGAGGTTCATCGCCGTACGGAGGGTGAGGGCCGCGGCCTCCTGGTCGGTCTTGATCTCCAGCCAGGGGGCCTTCTCCTCCAGGTAGGAGTTGCCCGCGCTCCACAGGGCGCGCAGCGCCGCCGCGGCCTTGCGGAACTGGAGCGCGTCCATGTGCTCCTCGTACTCCGCCAGCAGCCGCGCGATCTCCTCGCCCAGGCGCTCCTCCGCCTCGCCAGCGGCCTTCCCGGCCGGGACCTCGTCGCCGAACCGCTTACGGGAGAAGGACAGCACGCGGTTGACGAAGTTGCCGAGGGTGTCGGCCAGGTCCTTGTTGACGGTGGCGGTGAAGTGCTCCCAGGTGAAGGAGGTGTCGTCGGACTCCGGGGCGTTCGCCATCAGGAAGTAGCGCCAGTAGTCGGCGGGCAGCACCTCGAGCGCGGCGTCGGTGAACACCCCGCGCTTCTGGGAAGTGGAGAACTTCCCGCCGTAGTACGTCAGCCAGTTGAACGCCTTGACGTAGTCGACCTTCTTCCAGGCGTCCCGGGTGCCGAGGAGGGTGGCCGGGAACATCACGGTGTGGAACGGGACGTTGTCCTTGGCCATGAACTCGGTGTAGCGGACGGTCTCGTCCACGTCGTACCACCACGACTTCCAGTCGCGGTGCTCCGGCTCTGTGTCTTGCGCGGCGTCCGCCCACTCCTTCGTCGCCCCGATGTACTCGATCGGCGCGTCGAACCAGACGTAGAAGACCTTGCCCTCGGCCGCCAGATCCGGCCAGGTGTCGGCCGGCACCGGCACGCCCCAGTCCAGGTCGCGGGTGATCGCCCGATCCTGCAGGCCCTCGTTCAGCCACTTGCGGGCGATCGAGGAGGCCAGCGTCGGCCAGGCCTTGCCGCGCTCGTCGACCCAGGCGGCGACCTCCTCCGCCAGCTTGGACTGGAGGAGGAAGAGGTGCTTGGTCTCCCGGACCTCCAGATCGCTGCTGCCGCTGATCGCGGAGCGGGCGTCGATCAGGTCGGTCGGGTCGAGCACGCGGGTGCAGTTCTCGCACTGGTCGCCGCGGGCCTTGTCGTAGCCGCAGTGCGGGCAGGTGCCCTCGATATAGCGGTCGGGGAGGAAGCGGTCGTCCGCGTTGGAGTACACCTGGCGGATCGAGCGCTCCTCGATGAAGCCGTTCGCCTTGAGCTCACGCGCGATCGTCTGGGTGATCTGCACGTTCTGCGCGGAGGAGCTGCGTCCGAAGTAGTCGAAGGCGAGCCCGAAGCCGTCGTAGATCGCCTTCTGCGCCTCGTGCTGCTGGGCGCAGAACGCGTCGACCGGCAGTCCGGCCTCCTTGGCGGCCAGCTCGGCCGGGGTGCCGTGCTCATCGGTGGCGCAGATGTAGAGGACGTCATGGCCGCGCTGGCGCATATAGCGGGAGTAGACGTCGGCCGGGAGCATGGACCCCACCATGTTGCCCAGGTGCTTGATCCCGTTGATGTAGGGAAGGGCGCTGGTGATGAGGTGTCGAGCCATTGCAGGCTGCTCCCGAGTCGATACGGTAAGTGGCTTTCGGCCCTGCTGAGCCGCCCATATCGTATCCGAGTGACGGGGGCCACCCGCGCGGCGTTTTTTCCGCGGCGGATGGCCCCCGATGTGGTGCCTGGTGGGTTGCTGGGTGTGGTGCGGCCCCTGGTCAGCCCTGCGTACGGGCCGCCAGCCAGCTCGGGAACTTCTTCAGGATCTCCCCGTACAGCTCGGCGTCGGCGACCGTTCGCGGGTCGAGCCCGGCGTGGAAGAAGCCGGTGTTGTCGACCGCCCGCTTCTCCGGGACGGCGAGCGCGGGCGCGGTGTCCAGCTTCCGGAGGAAGTCGAACCCCTTCGCCTCCGGGTCCCCGAACGCCAGGAACTGCCAGAACAGCGGCAGCCCCGCCGCCTCGCACAGCGCCTTCTCGGCGGCGGTCTTGGCGGTGGGCGCGCCGTCCGTCTGGAAGATCACGAACGCGGGGTCGGTGGTGCCGGACGCCTTGTAGTGCTCGATGACGGCGTTGACGGCGGTGTGGTAGTTCGTCCGCCCCATGTGGCCGAGCGAGCCGTGCAGCTCCTCGATGCGGCCGGTGTGCTGGTCCAGCTCGAGGTCGGCGGTGCCGTCGATGTCGGTGGAGAAGAACACGACGGGCACGGTGCCGGTGGCGTCGAGCTGCGCCGAGAGGGCGAGCGCCTGCTCGGCGAGGTGCGACACGGTCCCGTCCTTGAAGTACCCGCGCATCGACCCGGACCGGTCCAGCACGAGGTAGACGACCGCGCGCTGTCCGGCCAGCCCATGCGCCTGGATGGCCTCCCCCGCGGCGGCGAAGGCCCCGACCAGCCCGGGCGCCCGCGATGCGAGATCGGCGGGCGTGATGGCGGATGCGGTCGCGGTGGCGGGTGCCGTGGCGGGTGCGTCGGCCTTGGTGGCGGTAGGGGTGGCGGCCGCGACCGCCACCGGCTCGGGGTCGGCCGCGGCCTCGGGCTCGGGGTCGGCCGCGGCCTCGGGCTCGGGGTCGGTCTCCGCGGGGGCGGGCTCGTCATCGGTCGTGGCCGCGGGGGCGGCCTCGCCGTCAGCCTCTGCTGCCGCCTCGGCTTCGGCCTTGGGCTCGGCATCGGCACTCGCCGCCGCCGGAGCCGCCGTGGCATCGCCGTCGGCCGCGGGCTCGGCCTCCGCCGTGGCCTCCGGTTCGGCTTCCGGCTTGGCCTCTGCCGTGGCGAGCATGGCCTCGTCGGTCGTGGCCGCGGGCGCGGCCTCGTCGTCAGCCTCTGCCGCTGCCTCACCCTCGGGCGCGGCGGCAGTTGCCGTGTCTGCCGTGGCGGGCTCCGGCGCGGGGTCCTCCGCAACCTCGGCCTGGGACGTGGTGTCGGCCTCCGCCGAGGATGCTTCGGCGGTCTCCGCCACCGGCTCGGCGGCCTCGGGCGCGGGGTCGGTCGCGGGCTCAGGTTCGGCCTCGGCCACGGCCTCGGCCACGGCCTCGGCAGGGTCGTCGTCGGTCTTGGCCTCGGCAGCGGCCTCGTCGCCTGCCTTCGCCTCGGCTCCGGCGTCGGCACTCGCCTCCGCCGGCGGGGCGACCGGGGCTGCGGCAGCCTCAGGCGCGGTGGCGGGCTCCGCCTCGGCCTCGGCGTCGGCTGCCGGTTCGGGCGTCGGCTCGGAGTCGATGTCGGCTGCGGGGGTGGTGGGGGACGCGGTGTCGTCACCCGCCGCAGGAGTGGGCTCGGCGTCAACGTCCGGCTCGGACGTGGACTTTGCCTCGTCCTCGGCGGCGGGCTTGGGCTCGTCCGCCTCCGTCTTCGCCTCAGTGGCGGTCGTTTCCTTTTCGTCGGCCGCTGCCGCGATCGGTGCGTCGTCCCCGGAGGTTGTCGTGTCCTCGGGCGCGGGGGACTTCAGGATCTCGTCGAGGGACTTCAGCGGAGCCGACAGGGCCGGGTCGTGCGCGGATTCGTCGTCGGGGGAGTCCGGGGCCGGTGCCATGTCCGCGGTCGGCTCAGGCTTCGCCTCGGGCTCGGGCTCGGGCTCGGCCTCCACCTCGGCCTTCGGCTCGACGCCGGACTCGGCCTTCGGCTCGGCGTCCGGCTCAGCCTTGGACTCGGCCTTCTCGTCTGCCTTCTCGTCTGCCGTCTGCTCTGCCGTCTGCTCTGCCGTCGGCTTCGCCGACTTCGGCTCCGGCTCGGCCGACTGGGGGTCCGGGACAACCTCCGCCTCCGGCGCGGCAGAAGCTTCGTCCACCCCCGTGGTTCGGGAGCGGCCGAAAACTTTGCGCAGTAGGTCCCGTATGCCCATGGGAGATACCTCTCACGTGTCGAGTGCGGTGCATGGCGGTGCATGACCGTGGTGCCGAAAGGCTAGCGGGCCATTGGGCGGCCCTCTTCCGCCGATTCCGCTCGCGCTTCGTTCACCTCCGGTTCAGGCGTTCGTCGCCGCCGTGCGGTTCTACGCCCATAGCTTCGCCGCCAAAGGATCCCGACGTCATGTCGGCCCGGACCGCGTCGGCGTACTGCCCATGCGGGGCCCTGCGAAGCCCATACGTGACACCCTTACGGAGGGGAAGACGTGCGCAACCTCCTGCCGCTCATCAGCTCACACCCGGGCGGTCGTTCCGCGCTGACGTGCCGGTACCGCTGTGGCGACGCCTGCTTTCACGAGACGCCGAACACCAGTGACAACGCCTACGTGGGCGACGTCGTCGCCGGTGCCGCCTCGCGCCGTTCCCTTCTGCGGGCCGGTGCGGTGATGACCGTGGCGGCCGCGACCGGAGCCGTGGCGATCGAGCGGGCGCCGCAGGCGTCCGCCGCGTCGGCCGACGCGGCCGCCGCCGGTTCCGCCGCCGAGGCGAAGCACAAGGCCGCCCGCGGCCTCCGCTTCTCGCCGGTGGCCCCCAACACCGAGGACACCGTGGTCGTCGCCGAGGGCCACGACCAGAACGTGGTGCTCCGCTGGGGCGACCCGATCCTGCGCGGTGCGCCCGCGTTCGACCCGGCCAAGCAGAGCGCCAAGGCCCAGGCGGGCCAGTTCGGTTACAACAACGACTACATGGCGGTGCTGGACGTCCCCGGCGAGCGTGACCATCAGCTGCTCGTGGTCAACCATGAGTACACCGACGAGGTGCTGATGTTCGCCGGGTACGACCCGGAGAACCCCACCCGCGAGCAGGCCGAGATCGGCTGGGCCGCGCACGGGCTGTCCGTGGTGGTGACGGCCGAGGAGCGCCGGCTGGGCCGGCTCACCGCCGTACCCCGCCACCACCTCAACCGCCGTATCACCGCGACCACTCCGTTCGAGGTCACCGGCCCGGCCGCGGGCAGCAAGCTGCTGCGCACTTCCGCCGACCGGTCCGGTAAGCGCGTCCTCGGCACGCTGAACAACTGCGGTGGCGGCATCACGCCGTGGGGCACGGTGCTCTCCGGCGAGGAGAACTTCAACCAGTACTTCGCCAACCCCGACAAGGTCACCGACCCGACCGTCAAGGCGGGCCTGAAGCGCTACGGCTTCGAGGACGGCGCCTCCGAGCGCAAGTGGGAGCGTTTCGACGACCGCTTCGACCTCGCCAAGGAGCCCAACGAGGCGCACCGCTTCGGCTGGGTGATCGAGGTCGACCCGTTCGACCCCGACTCCACCCCGCGCAAGCTGACCGCACTGGGCCGCTTCAAGCACGAGGCCGCCGAGCCCCGGCTGACCACCGACGGCCGTCCGGTCCTCTACATGGGCGACGACGAGAAGTTCGACTACTTCTACAAGTTCGTCTCCTCCAAGCGGATGATGAAGGGCAACAGCCGCGTCGCCCGCGAGCACAACCGCACGCTGCTGGACGAGGGCACGCTGTACGTCGCCAAGTTCACCGGTGACAGCCCGTCCGCCGAGATCGACGGCACCGGAAAGCTGCCCAAGGACGGCGAGTTCGACGGCGCGGGTGAGTGGATCCCGCTGGCCTGCGGCGACCGCTCCTTCGTGGACGGGATGACCGCCGAGGAGGTGTACGTCTTCACGCGTCTGGCCGCCGACAAGGCCGGTGCGACGAAGATGGACCGCCCCGAGGACGTCGAGCCGAGCCCGCGCACCGGTCGCGTGTACATCGCGCTGACCAACAACACGGACCGCGGCAAGGCGGGCAAGGCCGCCGTCGACGAGGCCAACCCGCGCAACGGCAACAAGCACGGCCAGATCCTGGAGCTGACCGAGCGCTGGAACAACCCGGGCTCCACCCGCTTCAGCTGGCGGCTGTTCCTGGTCTGCGGCGACCCCGAGGACCCGAGCACCTACTTCGGCGGCTTCCCCAAGGACCAGGTCAGCCCGATCTCCTGCCCGGACAACATCACCTTCGACGCGCACGGCAATCTGTGGATCTCCACGGACGGCAACGCGCTCGGCAACCACGACGGGCTGTTCGGCGTGGCGACGGCGGGCAGCCGCCGCGGCCAGGTCAAGCAGTTCCTGACGGTGCCGAACGGCGCCGAGACCTGCGGCCCGATCGTGCAGGAGCGGCGGGTGCTGGTGGCGGTGCAGCACCCGGGCGAGCTCGACGGTGCGAGCGTGGAGAAGCCCGCGTCCACCTGGCCCGACGGCCCGGGCAAGCTGACCCGGCCGTCCGTGGTCAGCGTCTGGCGGCGCGACGGCGGCGACATCGGCGCCTGAGGCCCCTGAGGCCCCTGAGGCTCAAGCGCTAGCCTTCGCCCTCCGCGAGCCGCCGCAGCCGCTCGCGGGGGGCGCGCAGGGAACGGCCCCTGGTGTCCGTACGGGCCCAGGGGTCGTCCGCGAGCCGTTCGCCGACGGTCCGCAGCGTCCAGCGGTCGGCCCTCAGTTCCGGGTCGTCCAGCTCCGCCACGTCGATGGGCGTGGCGACGGGGGCTCCGGGGCGGGCGCGCACCGCGTACGGGGCGACGGCGGTCTGGGCGTAGGCGTTGCGCTGGACGTCCAGGTAGAGCCGGCCGCGCCGCTTCGCCTTGCGTGGCTCGGTGGTGAGCCGGTCGGGGTGGCGGGCGGCCAGCAGATCGGCGGCGTCGCGCGCGAAGGACCGCACGGTGTCGAAGTCGGCGCGGCGGTCCAGCGGGACGATGACATGCAGTCCGCGGGAGCCGGTGGTCATCAGCAGCCCCGGTAGCCCGAGCTCGCCGAGCAGCCCGCAGCAGCGCCGGGCCGTCCAGCGCACCTCCTCGAACGCGGACTCCTCCGCCGAGGGCGGATCGAGGTCGAAGACCAGCCGGTCGGGGTGGTCGGGCCGGTCGGCGCGGGAGAGCCAGCGGTGCGGGGTGACGCACGCCTGGTCGGCGAGGTAGAGGAGGGTCGCGGTGTCGTCGCAGACCACATGGGCGACCTCGCCGCCCTCTTTGGGGAGCACGGCGCGGCGCACCCAGTCCGGAAAGTGGTCGGGTGCGTTCTTCTGCATCAGTGGCTTGCCGCCGATTCCGTCCGGATGGCGTTCCATCATCAAAGGGCGGCCGCGCAACTGCGGAATGATGCGGCGGGAGACCGAGCGGTAGTACGCGACGAGATCCCACTTCGTGATCCCGTCGTCGGGGAAGAGCACCTTTTCCGGGCGGCTGATCCGTACGGTGTGGCTCCCGGCCCTGACGTTTCGCGCATCGGTCCGCTTCTCGCTCATATCGGACCCGGGTAACCGTGTGGATAGCTGACTAAACTCTGGAGTCAGGAAAACGGGAGAAGTTGAAAAGCGGGGGAAATCATGGTGAGACCAGGGTCGCTCGGACCACCGACGACGGATCGGCGCGGCCGTTGGGCGCAGAGCCCACTGGCGCTCATGGACACCACGATGGACCAGTTGCGCACCCTGATCATGGTCCATGAGGCCGGTACCGCGCTGGGCGCCGCGCGGATTCTGGGCCGTGAACAGTCCAGCGTGCAAAAGCAGATCGACACCATGAACCGGAACTTTCGCGAGCTTTGCGGCGAACCCCTCATACTCAAGCAGGGGCGTGGCAAGGACGTGCTGTTCACCGGTACCGGAGAAGCCCTGGTCGAATTGGCGCGCGGAACTCTCGGCGAGTGGCTGGACGGCATCCATGAGTCGCGGCGCCGCCTGGGAAAAACCCTGGTGGTGGGCACGACCCGATTTACCCTCAGCTATCTGGCGGGCGCCGGGGAGCGGGTGGCCGAGGAGTTCCGGCAGTGCGCCATCGAGCTCAAGGTCGGCCATGTGCGCACCCGGGACGTGCTGGCCAAGCTGCGGGCCAAGGATGTCGACCTGGTGTGCGGCTCCGTGGTGACCCGGCCCGAGGGCGACGATGAACTCGCCGCCTTCGATGTGATGGAGTGGCGCCGCAGCGGGGTCTCGCTGCTGACCAATCTGTCCGAGGCCGAGCTGCCCGGCCCCACCGCCCCGAGCAGCGCGCTGCGCTCCCTGCCGCTGGTGGTCTCGGCCAGCGGGCTGATGGCCGGGGTGCTGCACACCTGGTTCGGCGGCGACTACCGCAACAAGCTGCGCATCGCCGCCGAGATCGACACCGTCAACTACGGTTTCGAGCTGCTGCGCTCCGGTCTGCTGCGCGGCTGCATGCTGGTCACCAAGGGGGTCGCGGACGCGGCGGGCGATCCGCGGGTGGCGTACGGACGCGGGCTGCGCGCGGTCGAGCTGGTCAATGACACCGGGCCCCGGCTGGAGGTGCTGCTGGGCGCCTTCACCCGGCGCGGTGAGCGGGCGTCCTACGACGCGGCCCATCCGCTCAATCTGCTCTGGGACGCGCTCGCGCAGGAGAACGCGCGCTGGCAGCGGGAGCAGCGCTGGCCCACGGCGGGTCTGGAGCCCGATCCGTTCGAGCTGGCCAACTCCTACAACCCGAGCGAGAGCTGAGCCGCGACCCGAGCGAGAGCTGAGCCGCAGGTCAGCCCTGCGGCCCGTACAGGTCCAGCTCCACCAGCAGCGCGCGGTGGTCGGTGTGCGGCAGATCCAGGAAGCGGGCCGTGCGCGGCCGCAGCGCCCGGCTGGCCAGCACATGGTCGATCTGCGCCCCCAGCACCGGGGCCGTGGCGCTCGGCCAGCTCGGCGTGCGGGAGATCCCGGTGGCCCGCGCGCTGTCCCGCAGCCCGGTGTCCAGAACGGCCCGGAAGGCGGCGTGGTCCTGGGTGGCGTTGAAGTCGCCCGCGATCAGGGTGGGTTCCTCGCCCCGCCCGGCGGCGTAGGCCCGCAGCCGCCCCAGCTCGGTGCGCCAGACGCCCAACTGGCCCGGCATCGGCGGCATGGGATGCGCGACCTGCAGCCGCAGCCGCTGCCCCGCGACCCGGACGACCGCCCCCGGCATCCGCAGCGTCCCGCGCACCCCCTCCGCACGGGTCAGCGGGTGGCGGCTCAGGATCGCCGAGCCCGCGGCGGCGCTGTCGCCGAGGACGATGCTCCGGTACGGGTAGGCCGCGCGGACGGCGGCCGAGTCCAGCGCCTCGGCGCACCCCGTGTCGCACTCCTGCACCGCGACCAGGTCCGGCCGCTCCCGGCGCAGCGCGGTCAGCAGTCCGTCCCTGGCCTGGCCGAACTCGAGGTTCGCGGTCATCACCCGCAGCCGGGCGAGGACCGGTCCGCGCGGCTCGGGCGGGGTGCCGCCGTCGTACGGCTGGATGAACCACCCGGTGGCCGCGGTTGCCGCCAGCGCCCAGCCGCACCCCAGCGGCCAGCGCGCGGCCGTGCCGAGCAGCAGCCCGAGCGCCGCCGGGACCAGCAGCCAGGGCAGAAAGGCCAGCAGCTGCGGTATGGGGGTGATGCCGTCGATGTCCGCGGCGCGGCACAGCACCACCACGCTGACCAGGGCCAGCGGCACCACCGCGGACCAGGCCGCCGTCCGCCGGGCCCGTCCGCCGGGGAGCCGGAGCAGCCGGCCGACGGCGCCCCGGGCGCCGCGTGGGGCGCCGGGCGGGCGGCCGGGGCCTGTGCCTTGGTCCTCCGCGACTGTCGTCTCCACGCTGGGCCTCTCGATCGGGGCGGGGCGCACATTCTCTCCTACGCCCCGCAGGTCTAGACCTTGACGTGTTCATGAGCTAACTTCCCGGAACATCGCAGGAGTTCATGTCGGCATCCGTCGTTCACATACACGAACCCCACCGTCAGGAGCCGCCCCCATGCGCACCAGAGCCCTGTATCTCGCCCTCGCCGCAGCGCTGGCCGCGCTGTTCGCGGGCATCCTCAGTGGTCCGGCCACGGCCGGGCAGACCCATCGGTCCGCCGAGCCCAAGGCCGCCGCCTTCACCCATCCCGGCGTCCTGGTCAGCCAGGCCCAGCTCGACTTCGTCCGCTCCAAGGTGAACGCCGGCGCCCAGCCCTGGAAGGGCGCGTACGACGCGATGCTGTCGAGCCCGTACGCCTCGCTGTCGCGCACCCCCAAGCCCCGGGCGGTCGTCGAATGCGGCCCGTACTCCGACCCCAACCTCGGCTGCACCGATGAGCGCCAGGACGCGCTCGCCGCCTACTCGCTCTCGCTGGCCTGGTACATCACCCGCGACAGCCGCTACGCCGAGAAGGCGATCCAGATCATGGATGCCTGGTCCGCCACCATCAAGGACCACACCAACAGCAATGCCCCGCTGCAGACCGGCTGGGCCGGATCCTCCTGGCCCCGGGCGGCCGAGATCATCCGCTACACCTACGACGGCTGGTCCGACGCCTCCATCAGCCGCTTCTCCACCATGCTGCGGAACGTCTACCTCCCGAAGGTCATCGGCGGCTCGAACTCCAACGGCAACTGGGAGCTGGTGATGATGGAGGCCGCCACCGGCATCTCCGTCTTCCTCGACGACCGGGCCAGCTACGACAAGGCCGTCGCGAAGTTCCGCGGCCGCGTCCCCGCCTACATCTACCTGCAGTCCGACGGCTCCCTGCCCAAGACCGCGCCCGGCAGCGGCCTGGACACCCGCGACAAGATCGTCAAGTACTGGCAGGGCCAGACGACCTTCGTCACCGGCCTCACCCAGGAGACCTGCCGCGACTTCACCCACACCGGATACGGCATCGCCTCCATCGCGCATGTCGCCGAGACCAGCCGCATCCAGGGCCAGGACCTCTACCCCGAGGTGGGCGAGCGGCTGCGGCAGGCGCTGGGCTTCCAGTCCAAGTACGAACTGGGCGAGAGCGTGCCGTCCTGGCTGTGCGGCGGCAGCGTCAAGCGGGGTCTCGGCCCGATCACCGAGGTCGGCTACAACGCCCTGCACACCCGCCTCGGCATTGCCATGGCCAACACCCAGAAGCTCACCGAGCAGCAGCGCCCGGCGGGCACCAACAGCCTCTTCCTGGGCTGGGAGACCCTGACCCACGCGGAGAACCCCTCCTGATCGCTCCCGATCCCGCCCGACCCCGGACCGCCTGGCGGCCCGGGGTCTCGTGGTCCTGGGCCCCGGACCGCCCGGCCCCGGCCGGTCACTCGCCGCGCAGCGCCAGCACCGCCTCGACCGTGTCCGCCTGATCCGCCGGCTTGTCCTCCCGGTAGCGCAGCACCCGCGCGAACCGCAGCGTGACGCCCGCCGGATAGCGGGACGAGCGCTGCAGCCCGTCGAAGGCCACCTCCACCACCAGCTCCGGCCGCACCCGCACCACCCATCCGTCGTCGCTGACCGCGATCCCCAGCAGCGCCTGCGTCTGCCACTCCAGCAGCGCGTCGGTGAGCCCCTTGAAGGTCTTGCCCAGCATCAGGTACGTGCCGTCCGCCGCTCGCGCGCCAAGGTGGAGGTTGGACAGCTTCCCGGTGCGGCGGCCGTGTCCCCACTCCGCCGCCAGCACCACCAGATCCAGCGTGTGCACCGGTTTGACCTTCAGCCAGGACGCCCCGCGCCGGCCCGCGCCGTACGGCGCCTCCAGCGCCTTGACCAGCACCCCCTCATGCCCCCGGGCCAGCACGTCCGCGGCGAACTCCCGTGCCGCCCGCCGGGTTTCCGGGTCCGCCGGGTCGTCGGCCACCAGCCGCCGCACCCGCCGGGGCCCGGGGGCGATCCGGGTCAGTTCGGCGTGGCGCTCGCGGGCCGGCAGATCGAGGAGATCGCGGTCGTCCACGAGGAGCAGATCGAAGAAGACGGGGGACAGCGGCAGCGCGGCCGACGCCCCGGCCACATCGAGCCGGGAGCCGACCCGGGCGGAGGTCTCCTGGAACGGCCGTGGCCGCCCGTCGGCGTCCAGCAGGATCACCTCACCGTCGAGGATCGCCCGGTCCACCGCCAGTTCCCGTGCCGCCGTGACGACCTCCGGCAGCCGGTCGGTGATCTCGTCGAGGGTGCGGGTGTAGATCCGTACATCCTCGCCGTCGCGGTGCGCCTGCACCCGGATCCCGTCCAGCTTCTCCTCGACCGCGCACGGCCCCAGTCGGTCCATGGCCTCGTCGAGGTCCTTGGCGCTCTGCGCGAGCATCGGCAGCACCGGCCGCCCTACCTCGAGCCGGAAGTCGGCCAGCGCCTCCGGGCCGCGCGCCAGCAGCGCCTCGGCGACGGTGCCCAGCGAACCGCCGACCATCACCGCCCGCCGCACCTCGGCGGCCGGTGCGCCCACGGCCTGGGCGAGCCCCTCCAGGGCCAGCCCTTCCAGCGCCCCCTGCCGCAGCTCCCCGCCGATCAGCCCGAGCAGAAAGCCCTGCTCCTCCTTGGTCGCGGCGGCCAGCAGCTCGCCCACCAGCCGCTTGCGGGCCGCCGTCGCGCCGGTGCCGGAGACCGCCGCGACCCGGGTCAGGGCCTCGTCCACATCGAGCACCGCGAGCGTCGGCTCGGCGGCGGGTTCCCGCCGGTGGCGCAGGGTGGACCAGCCCACTCCGGTCCGGCGCTGGGGCAGTTTGCCCGCGAGGTAGGTGATCACCACGGCCGCTTCGGCCGGTTCCGTACGCCGGAACAGCCGGGCCAGCGCGGCGGTCTTCTCCGAGCGGGCGGAGGTGGCCGCGACCTGGCGGGACGTCAGCGCGACATCAGCCAGCAGCATGGCTCCAGCCTGCCCCGCACCCCGCCGGGAAGCCAGGCACCGCGGCTCTCAGGCCGTACGTCCCGCTTCGCCGCGTCCCACGCCGCTGCGGCTCGGCCCGGCGCACAGCGACCAGATGACGAGGGCGTCGACGATGAGCAGCACGGTGGCCCAGAGCGGGTAGTACGGCAGCCACAGGAAGTTGGCGATCAGCGCGAGCCCGGCCAGCACCACGCCCGCGATACGGGCCCACATCGCTCCGGTGAACACCGCGACCCCGGACAGCAGGAGGGCGATGCCGACGCCGAAGTGGACCCATCCCCAGCCAGCGAGGTCGAACTGGAAGATATAGCTCTGCGTGACCAGGAACACCTGGTCGGTCCGGATGGCCGAGATGCCCTGGAGCAGGTTCATCAGCCCACTGAAGATCATCATGACCGCCGCGAAGACGAACCATCCGCTCACCGCCCGGTGCGCGTGGCCCGGGGCGACCCCTGTCTGAACTCCACCGGCGTGACTGGCCATGTCGGGCTCCTTCGTCAGGTGCAATCGATGCCGCAGTGACACCGATTGACGGCAATAAGGGTGAATTGCCCTTTTTCTCAGATTTGCATAGACCCCCGCCTTCGGCACCTCGCCCCTCGTGAATGCGGCCCATGGAAGCGCTCCGCAATCGGACCGGTACGGAAAGTCGCGCACCGGGCGCGCGTTATCGTGGCCGCCTGGCCGATGGAAGCGGAGATTCGCCTTCCAGGATCTCCCGGTGTAGATGTATGTGTATGGCCCGGTTTATGGGTCGATCGTGGGCTGCCCGCATGATCCCCGGTCGGCGCCCACGGAGTCGGCGCCGGGAGCGCCCGGAGGTGGCGGGCCGGCGCTTTCGATCGTGGCTGAGCGTCCGCAGCGTCGCCGGCCAGGTCTTCGTCCTCCAACTCGTGATCGTGCTGCTGCTCGGCGCGGCGGCGACCATCGCCCTGGTGCTCCAGGTGCGGCACGACGCCACCGACGAGGCCCGCGGCCGGTCCGTCGCGGTCGCCGAGGCCTTCGCCAACTCCCCCGGCATCGTCCAGGCCCTGCACAGCCGCAACCCGACCAAGGCGCTCCAGCCGAGGGCCGAGGCCGCCCGGAAGAAATCCGGGCTCGACTTCGTCGTGGTGGTGACCCCGCAGGGCATCCGGCTCACCCACCCCAAGCCCGACCGCATCGGCAAGCACTTCATCGGCACCATCGGCCCCCCGCTGCGGGGGCACACCATCACCGAGAGCCGCCCCGGGACCCTCGGCCCGGCGATGCAGGCGGTCGCCCCGATCTTCAATGGCCATCACAAGGTCGTCGGCCTGGTGGGCGCGGGGATCACGATCCAGAAGGTGAGCGGGCTCGCCAACCGCCAGCTCCCGCTGCTCGTCGGCGCCGTCTCCGCCTCCCTCGTCCTCGCCACCGGCGGCACCGCCCTGGTGAGCAGGCGGCTGCGGCGGCAGACCCGCGGCCTGGACCCGATCGAGATGACGCGGATGTACGAGCACCATGACGCGGTGCTGCACTCGGTGCGCGAGGGCGTGCTGATCGTCGACGGCGACGGGCGGCTGGTGCTGGCCAACGACGAGGCGTCCCGGCTGCTCGATCTGCCGCCGCGCCCGGAGGGGCGGCTGGTCGACGATCTGGGCCTGGATCCCCATGTCGCCGACGTCCTGGCCTCCGGGCGCGATGTCACCGACGAGGTGCTGGTGGCCGGCGACCGGCTGCTGGCCATCAACAACCGGCTGACCGACCGCGACGGCGGCCCGCCCGGCAGCGTCGCCACCCTGCGCGACTCCACCGAACTGCGCGCCCTCTCCGGCCGTGCCGACGTGGCGCAGAAGCGGCTCAAGCTGCTGTACGACGCGAGCGTGGAGATCGGCACCACGCTCGATGTGGCCCGGACCGCCCAGGAGCTGGCCCAGGTGGCGGTGGACCGCTTCGCCGACTTCGTCACGGTCGACCTGGCGGAGCCCGTGGCACGCGGCGATGAGCCGCTGGCGGTCGGCGGTGTCGAGATGCGCCGGGAGGCGGTCCACGGGATCCGGCCCGGCCAGGGCCACCCCTTCTATCCGGTCGGCCGGGTGTTCTCGTTCGTCCCGACCTCGCCCCAGGCGTTCGGGCTGAGCGGCGGTGAGCCGGTCGTCGAGGACGATCTCACCGAGGCCACCGGCTGGCAGGCGCAGGACCCCGAGCAGACCGCCAAGGTCATCGAATACGGCGTCCGGTCCCTGGTCACCGTGCCGCTACGGGCCCGGGGCGTGCTGCTGGGCGTGGTCAACTTCTGGCGGATGAAGCAGCGCGAGCCCTTCGAAGAGGAAGAGGTGTCCCTCGCCGAGGAGCTCGCCGCGCACGCCGCGGTCTGTATCGACAACGCCCGCCGCTACACCCGCGAGCACACCATGGCGGTCACCCTGCAGCACAGTCTGCTGCCCCGCGCCCTGCCGGAGCAGAACGCGCTGGATGTGGCCTTCCGCTATCTGCCGGCCGAGTCGGGGGTCGGGGGCGACTGGTTCGACGTCATTCCGTTGCCCGGAGCGCGGGTGGCGTTGGTGGTGGGCGATGTGGTGGGGCACGGTCTGCATGCGGCGGCGACGATGGGTCGGCTGCGGACGGCGGTGCACAACTTCTCCACGCTGGATCTCCCGCCCGATGAGATCCTGTCCCACCTCGACGATCTGATCGCCCGGATCGACCAGGACGAGGGTCCCGGTGGGCCGGATGGCGAGGGCGTCGGCAATGAGGGGATCACCGGGGCGACGTGCCTGTACGCGATCTACGACCCGGTGACGCGGCGGTGCACGATGGCGCGGGCCGGTCATCCGCCGCCCGCGCTGGTGCGTCCGGACGGCTCCGTGGAGTTCCTCGACCTGCCCGCCGGGCCGCCGCTGGGCCTGGGCGGGCTGCCGTTCGAGACCGCCGAGGTGGAACTGGCCGAGGGCAGCCATCTCGTCCTCTATACCGACGGGCTCATCGAGGACCGCCGCCGGGAGATCGACACCGGCCTGGAGATGCTGCGCGATGCCCTGTCCCACCCCGGCCGCACGCCCGACGAGATCTGCACCGAGGTGCTGGACGCGCTGCTGCCCAGCAACCCGAGCGATGACATCGCCCTGATCGCCGCCCGTACCCAGGTCGTGGGCGACGACCGGGTGGCCTCCTGGGACGTGCCGTCCGACCCCGCCGCCGTGGCCGGAGTGCGCGCCGAGGTGATGCGGAAGCTGACGGAGTGGGGGCTGGACGAGGCGGCGTTCACCGCCGAGCTGGTGCTCAGCGAACTGATCACCAACGCCATCCGCCACGCCACCGGCCCGATCCGGGTGCAGTTGCTCCGCGACAAGGCCCTGATCTGCGAGGTCTCCGACACCAGCAGCACCTCCCCGCATCTGCGGTACGCGGCGACGACGGACGAGGGCGGCCGGGGGCTCTTCCTGGTCGCCCAGTTCGCCGAGCGCTGGGGCACCCGCTACACCTCGGACGGCAAGGTCATCTGGGCCGAGCTGGCGATTCCGTGAAACTTCGGGGACGGGACGCTTCCGGATCCGTGACGTTTCCGGGTCCGTAACGCGTGCGAGCGATGGCAGCGGCATATGCGTCCGGAAGGTGACGCTTCTCGACGCTCCGACTTGACGGACCGTCATGCTTCATGTGATGAGCGGGACCGGTCAAAGTGACGTGACTCTACTAACATGTGGCGCCCACGGCTTGATGTCCGCGTGGTCCAGCCAAAAACCCTCAACGCGCCCATGAGGACCTGATAGATGTCAGCACACATATCCAGCCATCCGTACAAAGGGCCCTCGGTGACACGGGGGGCCCTGACCGTCCCCCTGCTGGCCGCCGTCGTCGCCGGTGGAGCGGGACTGTGGGTGACCACCGCCGTGCCGTCCGCCCAGCGCGCCGCCGTCGCCGTCTTCTGCGGAGTGGCCGCCGTGCTGCTGGGGGTGGCGCTCGCGGTCGCCACCAACCGCTCGCGGACCATCGGCCGTCTCCAGGAGCGGGTCACGGAGCTGGAGACCACGGCTGCCGCCAAGGAGATCGAGGCCACCCGGCTCGCCGAGGAAACGATTCCGTCCGCGGTCCGGAGACTGCGCGAGGGCGGCTCCGTGGATACCGTGATCACCCGCATGGAGCGCCCCACCAGCAGGGCCCATCAGCTGCTGCTGCGGGCGTTGCTCCGCGAGATCGGCGACGGTGAGCGGATGCGCGCCTCCGCGATGGCCGCGTGCGCCAACGCCGCGGGCCGGGTCCAGGCGCTGGCCACCAGCATGCTGGCCGATCTGCGGGAGATGGAGAACCGCCACGACGAGACCGTCCTCGGCGATCTGCTGAAGCTGGACCACACCACCGCCCAGGCGGGCCGGATCGCGGACAGCATCGCGGTGCTGACCGGTGCCCGCTCCGGGCGCCGCTGGACCAAGCCGATCGTCATGGAGTCCGTGCTGCGCGGCGCGATCGGCCGGATCAGCGCCTTCCAGCGGGTACGGGTCCACTCGGCCAGCAACGCCGCGGTGGCCGGTTACGCGGCCGAGGGCGTCATGCACGCCCTCGCCGAACTGATGGACAACGCCGCCAGCTTCTCGCCTCCCACCGAGGAGGTGCATGTGTACGTCGAGGAGACGCACGCGGGCGTCGTGGTGACCATCGAGGACGGCGGACTCGTGATGGGCCCGGCCGCCCTGGATCGCGCCCAGAAGTCCGTCTCCTCCGAGAGCCTGGACCTGATGAGCCTGTCCGGCACCCGGCTGGGTCTGGCGGTCGTCGGCTGTCTGGCCCGTAAGCACGGGCTGACCGTCTCCTTCCGGCCGTCCGCGCGGGGCGGCACCGGTGTGGTCGTCCTGATCCCGCAGCAGCTGATCACGCACGTCAACCAGGACGCGATCGTCGTCGACGCACCGGGCTCCGTGCGCTCCGGGGTCCCCCGGCAGGCGTCCGCCCAGGCTGTCGCGTCCACGGCCACCACCACCGCGGCCCCCGCCTCCGCACCCGGCACCTCGCCGTCCCCTTCGCCGTCGTCCGCGCCGGATCCCGCCGCGCAGCCCTCACGGCCCGTCAACGGACTGCCCAAGCGGCGCCGTGGCGAGACGCTGGCCGCCGCCACCCGGGCGGCCGCCCAGGCGGCCGAGGCGGAACCCAAGGCCAAGAACAGCCGTCCACGACCCGAGGAAGCCGGAGCCCGCTTCGGCGCCTTCCGCCAGGCGGCCCGCGGTGGTTCCACCACCGGTGCCCCGTGTGACACCGAGCCTTCGGTATCCGCAGAGCACATCGAGTCCGCCGAGTCCGCCGAGCCTGCCGAGAACGACAAGCCGTGACAGAAGGAACGCCGATGAACACCACTGACCGCAGCTTGGACTGGCTGTTGGAGAACCTGCTGGAGAAGACCCCGGGGTCACGCCACGCGCTGGTGCTGTCGCGGGACGGGCTCAAACTGTGCCTCTCCTCCGGGTTGTCCGTGGACCAGGCCGATCAGCTGGCGGCCATCGCGTCGGGCATCCAGAGCCTCGCCCATGGCGCGTCCATCGAGTTCGGCGACGGCAGCGGCGGCGTACGGCAGTCGATGACGGAGTTCCACGGGGGAATTCTGTTCATCGTCGAGGCCGGCGAAGGCGCCCATCTCGCCGTGGTGGCCCATGACGACGCCGATGTCGGCGTCATCGGCCACAACATGAACGAGCTGGTCGAGCAGATCGGCGACCATCTGCGAGCCGCCCCGAGGGTGGTCGCGGGCGACAGCGGCGGCGGGGCGACGACATGATCCGAGGGCCGCTGGACAAGGAGGGGCCGGACCGGCTGTACACCGTCACCGGCGGCCGCAGCCGGGCCGACGAGAGCCGGTTCGACATGGTCACGCTGATCGTCAGCGAAAGCGACCCCACCCCCGGGATGCAGTCCGAGCACGTCCGGATCCTGCGGATGTGCCGCCGCCCCCTGTCGGTCGTGGAGATCTCCTCGTATCTGGAACTGCCCGTCAGCGTGGTCAAGATCCTGCTGTGCGATCTGCTGGACACCGGCCGGATCACCGCGCGCCATCCGCATGCGGCCCGCCCCGGCGGCCGGCTGCCCGAGCCCGAAACCCTGAAGAAGGTGCTCGTTGCACTCCAGAATCTCTGACGACACCGTCAGCATGGCACTCCCCGGCAGCACCGGACACGCTCCGCTGCCGGAGAGCGCGAGCAACGGTCTCAAGATCGTGATCGTGGGCGGGTTCGGCGTCGGCAAGACGACGATGGTGCGGTCGGTCAGCGAGATCCGCCCGCTGAGCACCGAGGAGACGATGACGCAGGCGGGCGTCGGCATCGACGACGCCTCGTTCGTGCGGAACAAGACCACCACCACGGTGGCCTTCGACTTCGGCCGGATCAGCCTGGACGAGCAGATGGTGCTCTATCTGTTCGGCGCCCCGGGCCAGGAGCGGTTCTGGTTCCTGTGGGACCGGCTCTTCTCCGGGACCCTGGGCGCGGTCGTCCTGGTGGACACCAATCGGCTGTCCGACTCCTGGTACGCGCTGGACCGGCTGGAACACCACGGCACGCCGTTCATCGTGGCCCGCAACAACTTCACCGAGCCGCGGCACTCGCTGGAGGAGGTGCGGGAGGCCCTCGACCTCCCGCCCGAGGTGCCGATGATCGACTGTGACGCCCGCAAGCGCGACTCCAGCAAGGCCGTACTGGTCGCGCTCGCCCGCTACCTCTACTCCCTTTCCACCAACGGCGCCGCCGGGGAGAGCACCGCGTGACCACCCCTGACCCGACGCCCTCGTTCGAGGACCTGCCGGAGGACCTGCCGGAGGACTCGCCCGAGGACCCGCCGCCCGAGCCCGTCTTCCGGTCCGCCCCCGCGCCGTCCGACGGGGTGGTGCCCACCGGGTCGGTGCCGCTGGACTACCAGCGCTTCCGGGACGAACCGCTCGAGCTCTACCGGGAGTTGCGCCGGGACCACGGCCCGGTCGTGCCCGTCCTGCTGAACGGCACGGTCCCCGTCTGGGCGGTGCTCGGCTACCGCGAGGTGGTCCGGGTCACCACCGATCCCCATCTGTTCGCCCGCGACTCCCGCCGCTGGCACTCCTGGCATCTGGTGCCGCCCGACTGGGAGTTGATGAGCTTCGTCGGCTACCGCCCGACCATGCTGTTCAGCGAGGGCGCCGAGCACCAGCGGCGGGCCGAGGCGATCTGGGACGGTCTGGCGGCGGTGGACCAGTTCGAACTGCGCGCGCAGTGCGAGCGCGTCGCCGACCGGCTGATCGACACCTTCGCGGGCAGCGGCCGGGCCGATCTGGTGGCGGAGTACGCCAGTCAGATCCCGCTGCGGGTGGTGACCCGGCTGTACGGTCTGGACGACACCGAATCGGCCGCCATCCAGGACGATGCGCTCCACCTCACCGGGAACGACGCCCCCCTCGCGCTGCGGAATATGCAGACCCGGACGGAGGCGCTGATCAAGCGCGTCCGGGAGGACCCCGACCAGGTCAACATCGCCGCCCATCTGGTGGCCCACCCGGCCGGGCTCACCGACGACGAGATCGTCAACGACCTGCTCGGCAGCGTCTACGCCGTCCAGCAGCCCACCAGCGACCTGATCGCCAACGCCCTCCGGCTGATGCTGACGGACGAACGGTTCGCCATCACCCTCTCCGGCGGCCGGCGCAGCGTCGGTCAGGCGCTCAACGAGGTGCTGTGGGAGGACACCCCGGTCCCGTTCTGGATCGGCCGCTGGGCCGCCGAGGACACCATGCTCGGCGGAGCCCGCATCAGGAAGGGCGACTGCCTGATGCTGGGCCTCGCCGCGGCCAACGCCGACCCCGACGTACGCCCGGACTTCCACTCCGGCGCGGGTGGCAACCAGGCCCATATGGCCTTCAGCCACGGCAAGCACGGCTGCCCCCCGGCCGCCCGTGAGATCGCCCAGGTCATCGCCGGCGCCGCCGTCGAGGTCCTGCTCGACCGCCTCCCGGACGTCACCCTGTCCGTCGCCCCGGACGACCTCGAATGGCGGGTCACGCTGATGATGCGCGGCGTGGCCGCCCTCCCCGTCCGGTTCACCCCGGCCCACCTGCACTGACCGTCAGTCCTCCGGCCCTGTCCGCCGGTGGTGCGTCGCCACCGCCGGGGGACAGGGCCTTTCCGCGACTCAGGGTGTGGATTCGGCTGGCCCGTTTCCGGCCGGCCGGTTGCCGTTGCCGGAAGCGTGCCGCTCGACGTTGGTGGTCAGCCGGCGCAGCAGCTCCTGCGCGGTCTTGATCTCGTCCTCGCTGAGCCCGATGGCCTCGCCGATCGCCAGCGGGACGGTGCGGATGCGTTCGCGGAGTGCGGCGCCCTGGGGGGTGAGCGCCACTTCGACCACGCGTTCGTCGTCGGGGCGGCGCTGCCGCTTGAGCAGACCGTGCGTCTCCAGTCGCTTGATCAGCGGCGTGAGCGTTCCGTAGTCCAGGTGCAGGGTGGTGACCAGGTCCTTGACGGGGGCGGTGCGGTGCTGCCAGAGCACGAGCATGACCAGGTACTGGGGGTAGGTCAGCCCGACCTCGTCGAGGAGCGGGCGGTAGACGCTGGTCACCGCGCGTGAGGCGGCGTACAGCGTGAAGCAGAACTGGTCGTCCAGCAGCAGCGAGGGCTCGCCGGGGCGGCCGGGTTCGCCGGATGTCGGGGTGTGGGTGTCGCTCACCGGTCCCCTCCTCTTCTTTGGCCGTCGGTCGGTGGCGTGGTGAGCCATTGTCGCACTTCTCTCGCCCTCTAGAAGCTCGCCCTCTAGAAACTTGCGCACAACTTACTTGTGCACGAGGTAATTGTTCGCTAGGTTTCTCGGTGTCGCCCCGGACAACAAGCCAGGGGCCGCAGACGAAGGCGCTGTCGTCGCGCCCCTGAGGAGAAGGAGAGTTCCGCTATGAACCTCAAGTCCCTGCTTCGCCCGATCCGCACCCAGGCCGTCCTCGCCGACTCGCTCGCCGCGCTGGCCGCCCTGTCACTGGCGGCCACGACCCCGGCCACCGCCGCCAAGGCCGCACACCGCCCGTCGGAGAAGAAGCCCACGGTGGTGCTGGTGCACGGCGCGTTCGCGGACTCCTCCAGCTGGAACGGCGTCATCAAGCGCCTGCGGCACGCGGGTTATCCGGTCGTCGCCCCCGCCAACCCGCTGCGCGGACTGGCCGGTGACGCCGCCTACCTCCACAGCGTCCTCAAGAGCGTCCAGGGCCCGATTGTGCTCGTCGGCCACTCCTACGGCGGCGCCGTGATCAGCGAGGCCGCCGTCGGCGACCCGGACGTCAAGGCGCTCGTCTACATAGCCGCCTTCGCCCCGGACAAGGGCGAGAGCGCGCTGGAACTGTCCAACAAGTACCCGGGCAGCACCCTCGGTGAGACCCTCAACTCCGTCCCCTTCCCCCTGCCCGACGGCGGCACCGGAACCGACCTGTACATCAAGCCGGAGAAGTTCCATGACCAGTTCGCGGCCGACGTCCCCACCGCGCAGACCGACCTGATGGCCGCCACCCAGCGCCCGGTCGCCGCCTCGGCCCTGGAGGAGAAGGCGGCCACGGCCGCCTGGCAGACCGTCCCGTCCTGGTACCTGCTCGCCACCCAGGACAAGAACATCCCGCCGGCCGCCCAGCGCTTCATGGCCGACCGCGCGCACTCCCGCACCCTGGAGATCAACGCCTCCCACGCCGTCTCCGTCTCCCACCCCCAGGCCGTCACCAACCTGATCGACCAGGCCGCCACCGCCACCGCACACTGACCCGCCCTCTGAGCACGGGTAGGCCCCGGACCCCGTACGGTCCGGGGCCTTCGCCGTCAACGCGTCGTCGTCCACCTGCGCGCGGGCCCTGCTGGTATCGAGCCGGGAGCGTCGCGCGGCGGGAAGAGATGGGGGCGTGCTGGACCTTCCTTCCCCTCGTGAGGAAGGTCCGGCAACTCTGCGCCCCGTTGGCCTAATGCGCTGTCGCGAGCATTAGATAACGGGTGTCACAATAGCGAGGGGCGTGTACGCCGTGCAATGGGTTACCGGGCGTAGGGCGCCCGGATGTCGTGAAGATCTGGTGCTCACGAGGGTGGAGGGGCCGTACAGTCGGCGCGTCATGACAGAGCGACCACCGCATGGGTCGGCTCGCCCCGGGGGGCGTACGGCCCGTACTCGTGCCGCCGTGTTGGCGGCCGCCTACGAGGAGCTCGACCGCGATTCGTTCGCCGCGCTCACCCTTGACCGGCTAGCCCAGCGGTCGGGGGTGCATGTGTCGACCATCCGGCGGCGCTGGCGCACGGTGGAGGGCGTCGTCGTCGAGCTGCTGGCCGAGCGCGGTTCGGCGCTGCCGACCCCGGACACCGGTGACTTCCGGCGGGACCTGACGCAACTCACGCAGGCCATCGCGGACTTCAACAACGCGCTGCGCAACCGCAACGTTCTCCAGGGGCTGCTCGCGGCCGCCGCGCACGATCCCCGGGTCGAGGAGATCGTCCGCGCCGCGTTCGTGCGGCGGATCGAGGAGGTGACCCTGATCGCGCGGCAGGCGGTCGAGAGGGGGGAGATCCCCGAGGACACCGATCCGCAGGAGGTCATCGCCGCACTGGCGGCGCCGCTCTACTACCGGGTGCTCATTCTGCGCGGGTTCATCGACGAGCGGCTGGTGCACACCACCGTCGAGACGACGTATCAGGCCACCCGCTCCGGGGTGTTCGTACGCAAGGGTGATGGCGAGGGATGATGGCGCCCCCGGGGGGCGGGGGCGCCATCGGCGGGGCGTCAGGAGGACGCGCCGCGTGCCTTGAGCATGTCGGCCATCAGCTGGATCTCCGACTGCTGGCCCTGGACCATGGTCGTGGCCAGATGCTTCTCGGTCGGGTCCTTGACCAGTTCGACCGCGCCCTTCGCCATCTCGACGCCGCCCTTGTGATGGGCGGTCATCAGCTTCAGGTAGAGCACCTCGGCCGCCTTGCCCTTGGCCTTGCGCAACTCGTCGAGCTGCGTGTTGGTGGCCATGCCCGGCATGAGCGAGCCGTCGTGCGGCTTGTACGTGCCGCCGCCGTCCATGCCCTTCATCGAGCCGTGGTCCATGCCGTCCATGCCGTTCTTCATCCACGTCATGGGCGGGTCCTCGGACGTCTTGTCCAGCCCCCACATGTCCAGCCAGCCCTGCAGCATTCCGCTCTGGGTGGCCTGCGTGCTGGCGATGTCGAACGCCAGCCGCCGCACCTCGTCGTCGCCGGTGCGGTCGCGCACGATGAACGACATCTCCACCGCCTGCTGGTGGTGGACGGACATGTCGCGGGCGAAACCGGCCTCGGCGGAGGTGTCCTTCGGCGTACCCGTGTCGGTCGTGCCCTCCGAGCGGTCGCTCGTCAGCCACAGCACGGCCACCGCCACCAGCGTCAGCAGCGCGAGGGCGGCGGCGATTCCCGCTACCAGCGGCTGGCGTGCGGCGCGGCCGACGGCGGTCCCGTCGCTCACGATGTCTTTCCGTTGGTGCAGTAGGCGCCGGGCTCGGGCGTCTGCTTGCCCTGGACGAACTTCTTGAAGAAGGCGGCCACCCGCGGGTCCGACGCCTTCTGGATGTCCAGCTGGTTGCCCCAGGCGTTGAGGACGATCGGGGCGTCCTGCTCCTGGTAGGGGCTGATCATCGAGTACGGGGTCTTCTTCACCCGCTCCGAGAGGGCGGCGATGTCCTCCTTCGACGCCTTGTCGGTGTACGTCACCCACACCGCGCCGTGCTCGAGCGCGTGCACCGCGTTCTCCTTCGCCAGCGGCTTGGTGTAGACGTCGCCGTTGCAGTTCTGCCAGACCTGGTTGTGGTTTCCGCCGACCGGCGGCGACATCGCGTACTTCACCGTGCCCTGGACATGCGTCCGGCCCAGGTTCTTCCAGGTCTTCATGCCCTTGAACTCGCCGGTCTTCACGACCGCGGAGGTGACCTTGGCCTCCTTCTCGTCCTTCTTGTTGCTCGCGTCGACGAGGAAGTAGCCCCCGACGGCGAGTCCGGCGACGATCACCGTGACGGAGGTGATGGTGATGGCCCGGAACCTGCGCTCGCGCGCCTTCTCCGCGCGGCGCAGTTCCTCTATCTTCGCGCGGCGGTCGGCCGCGGTGCCCTTCGTCTTCGATCCCTTGGAGCCCATGGCTGTCCTTGTCCTCGGAGTACTCAAAGTTCGCGCAGTTCGCGCAGTTCGCACGCTGGATGGGTGGAGCGGTGCATCGCGGTTACCGGCGCCGGCCTAGGTCCGAAGCACTTGGAGCTGATGGAGGCCGAGGGCGCGGACGGGGCGGTCGGGCGGCGCCCGGACGGAGTCCGGATTCCGGTGGCCGCCGGGCGGCGGAACCTCGGCGAGGAAGAGCGGGGGTACGGGCGTGGGCACCAGGGCCTGGACCACGCCCCGGGGGCCCGTGACACAGTCGTCGCTTCCGGTGCCGGTGCCGGAGCCGGAGACGTCGGACGGGCCGTGCCCGGGAGACGGATAGGTGACCGGCTCCTCGTGCGGCTCGGCCCACGCGGCGGTGTCCGTCGGGCGGCGCGGGCACCCCGTCGACAGGCCGTTGTGATCGGCGGCGGGATGGACGCACGAGGGCGCCACCCATATCGCCGCGGCGAGCAGCAGCACGGCACGGCAGAGGACGGACGGCACGGTGCCGCGCACCGCGTCCCTCCGTATGTGGCCCTCTCCGCCCTGCCCTCTGCCCATCGCGCCAGATCGTAACCACTGCGACTGTCGCGACTGAATGGGTCCATGGCGGAACGTGGGCAAACGCCTGGTGGGGGCCTGGCGTCAGCCGCGCCGTCCGGCTGCCTGAGGTGGCCCGGCGTCAGCGGCGCCGCCCCGCCGCCCGCCGTATGCCCCCCGCCGTATGCCCCCGCCGTATGCCGCCCGTCAGTAGACGCCCTCGATCACGACCTCGTCGTCGAACATCGCGACCGGCCCCACATCCGCCACCGAGTCCCCCACCGCCCCCTCGGGCGGCGGGACGCGGATCGCCAGATCGCGCTCGAGGTTGTTCGGCAGCAGAGCGGACTTGCTGACGTGGTTCATCACCACCTGGCCGCGCTCGCCGTACGGCACCGGCTCCCCGCTCGCCGGGTCCACCACAGAGAAGGTGACGAAGGGCGTGCGCGGATCGAAGACACACGGCTCGTCCGGGCCGAGCCCCAGCCGCTCGGTGGCGCCGCCGAGGATCATGGTGTTGCCGTAGGTGCCGTAGAGCGCACAGCCGGGGAAGACCTCGGTGCGCAGCAGATCGCGGGTGTCGGCGTCCATATGGGCGCCGCCCCACATGATGCCCTTGACCTTCTCCCCGATCAGCTCGATCAGGTCGTCATGCCGGGCCAGCCGCTCCAGCAGCGGCGGGGTGGTCATCAGCACCCCGATGTCCTGGGTGCGCAGCACGTACGCCGCCTGCTCCACCAGGTGGCTCACATAGGCGTCGGTCTCCTCGGCCTTCCCGGCGGAGATCAGCTTCTTCACCCACCGCGGATCCATGTCGACGCGGAACATCAGCCCACCGTGCCGGGCGGCCGTGCCCGCGACCATCTCGCCGACCATATGGGGGCCGCTGGGCGCGATGGCGAGCCAGTCCACCCCGCGCGGGATGCCCAGCCCGTCGAGGTCGGCGCTCAGCCCGTGGGTGAGACGGTCCAGCCAGTCGCGCAGACACACGATCCGCTTGGGCGCGCCGGTGGTGCCGCCGCTTTCGAAGACACCGACGATCCGGGTGTCGGCGCCGTAGCCCTGGGGGATCAGATCGCGCACCGGCACCTCGCGCAACTCCCCGGTGACATTGGGGAAGAGGGCGAGATCGGCGACGCCCTTGACGTCCCGGCGCGGGTCGAAGTCCAGCGTGCGCGCCTTCCGCAGCCAGAACGGGGAGCCGGTGTCCGGGCCGAAGTGCCACTCCATGGCGGCGCGGATGTACTCGTCGGGGTCGGGGCGCTCGTCGAAGGGGATGTCGAGCACGGAAAGGGAAGCTGTCGGCACGGGTTGCTCCTCATGCTCCTCGTGGGGGACAGACGACGCCGGATCGGCGCCATCGGGGACAGGCGGCGCGGGATCGGCGCCGTCAGGACGGGCGACGCCGCGTCGGCGCCGTCAGCCGCGGATGACGGCCTTCGTACGCATCAGGAACTCGCCGAGATACGCGTCGTGCGGGATGCCCGGGGCGATCCAGTGCGTGGGGTGGTCCCCGATGTAGAGGTTCTTGACGGACGGCTCGGCGAGCAGCGCGTCCAGCAGCGCCTCGTCCCCGGTGATCGCCGTGACGACCAGGCTGTCCCGGAGCGCGGCGACCCCCGCCGCACGCGTCCAGGGGGCCACCCAGACGCAGGGGAACGACAGCTCCATGCCCAGCCGCGGGTCCCGCGGATCGTCGAGCTGGAAGACGGCGGGGCGCAACACCGCGCTGCCGTCGCCGAGGTCGTCCACCACTCCGTCGCCGCCCAGCCACGCCCGGGCGCCCGCGGCCTTGCCGAGCAGCAGGCGCTCGAAGCCGCGCGCGGTCTCGAGCGGATGGACCGGCGGCACCGCCTTCTCGTCCTGTGGCGGCAGGCTGGGGAGCGCGGCGAGCCGTTCCGCCAGCGCCTCGGCGACCGGCGCCGGATCGCCCTCCACGAGCACGGCGGTGGCGTTGACGCACGCGGTGCCGCCATGGCGGGCGATCGAGTCGACGACGACCTCGAGGTGGTCGCGCCACTCCCGGTCGGCGGTGAGCAGGACTTTGGAGCGGCCGGGACCGTTGGGCAGCACGGCCGGATCGGTGGCGTAGCGGTCGATGACCTCCTGCCCGCCGTAGACCATGGACAGATCCGCACCGTGCAGGATCTCCCCGGCCGCGTCGTGGTCGGTGGGCAGCAGCACCACCTGATCCGTCCCGAAACCCGCCTCGCGCAGTGCGCTGACCAGCCGGTACGGGGTGAGCGGCTCACGGCGGGAGGGGCGTACGGCCACCCGGTAGCCCAGCGCCAGCGCCTCCAGCCACAGGGCGTGCACGGCGGGGTGGTTTCCGGCGGCGTGCACGGCGAAGACATCGCCGCGCCGGATCCACACCGCGGTGCCGCTGCGGGCGTACGGATCGCGCCAGTCGCCCACCGCCCCCACCGGGCGGGCCGCCTGGACGCTGCGGTACGCCTCGGTGGCGCTGAGCCGTATCGCCTCCACGGCGATCCGCACATTGGCGAGCGGTGTGCCCGACATCCGGCACACCGCGCTCTCGTACGCCGCCGCCGTCATCCCGGCGACGGTGCCGGTGGCGAACAGCTCCCCCGCCCGCTTCAGCGCGGCCAGCCGCTCCTCCAGCGGCGGGGTGGCGGCGGCGTGCAGCGCGGCCAGGGCCCGGGTGACGAACAGCCGGGGCACGAGGGAGAGTTCGGCCATGGGGGTGCCGGTGACCTCGCTGATGGTGAGGCGGTGACGGGAGCGGTAGGGCCCTTTGGGGCCGAGGGCGTCCAGGGCCTGCAGGGTGTCCGGGGTGCGGGGGACGTGCGGCGCCTCCAAGGCGTCCGGGGCGTCCGGCGCGTCCAGGGCGTCCGGGGTGGTGGCGGGCTGGGACACGCTGGCTCCTTCGCGGGCGGAGGACACACCGGCTCCTGGGCGGGCGCGGCGGGAAAGGGGTGAACCACGCTTATCCCACGGCGCGGACGGGACAGAGTCAATTGGCCCAAAGGCCATACGGGCCCCTGGGCCGGGCCGGGCGCACCGCGGGCCACGTACCATGCCCGGCCGGAGGTGGTAGGGACATGGGAGAGACAGGTGGCGGTCGCGTCCTGGTGACCGACGACGACGCGGCCATACGGCGGTCCCTGGAGCGCGGGCTGCGGCTCAACGGGTTCTCCGTGACCCTCGCGGACGGCGGCCACGCCGCGCTCGCCGCGGTGCGCGACGGCGCGCCCGATGTGGTGGTCCTGGACATCTCCATGCCCGACCTCAGCGGTATCGAGGTGTGCCGCGCCCTGCGCGGGGACGGCAATGACGTCCCCGTCCTGATGCTCTCGGCGCTGGACGAGGTGGCCGACCGGGTGGCTGGGTTGCAGGCCGGGGGCGACGACTACCTCGTCAAGCCGTTCGCGCTCCAGGAGTTGGTGCTGCGGCTGCACGCCCTGCTGCGCCGCCGTCCGCCCGCTGCCACCGACCGGGTGCGGGCCGGTGCGCTGGAGATGGCGCCGGAGGCCCGGGAGGCGTGGCTGGACGGGACGCCGCTGCGGCTCACCCGGCGCGAGTTCGAGCTGCTGGACATGTTCGCCCGCAACGCCGGGATCGTGCTCACCCGCGATCAGCTGCTGGACCGCGTCTGGGGCTATGACTTCGAGGTGCGGACGGACGCCGTGGACACCTTCGTCAGCTATCTGCGCCGCAAGCTGGAGGCGGGCGGCCGGCCCCGGATGCTGCACACGGTGCGCGGCGTGGGCTTCGTCCTGCGACCGTCAGGAACACCGGAGGGCCGTCCAACAGGCCCGTGAACGGGGGCTGTTCAGTGCCGCCAGGGGATTCCGCGGGGCGGTCAGGGCGTTCTGCCTGTTCGGGGCGATGCGGATGTTCCGGACGTTCCGGCCCACAGAATTTCCACAAAGAAGGCTCCTAGGTTTTTCCCTGGTCCGGGACGGCCCGACCCCTCCCGGGCCGTCCGGCCCCGAGGGAAGGAACAGCACCATGCACCGTGGAAAGAGCGTCATCGTGGCGTGTGCGGCCACCGCTGCCCTGCTCGGTCCGGTGGGAGTCGCGGCGGCGGACGGCAGCGCCCCGGCCTCGACACCGGCCGCCGCCCCGAGTGCGAAGCCGAACAAGGGGGCGGGGGACGGCTCCCAGGGGCTGTGCAAGCGTGCCAAGAAGATCGACAAGCGGCTGGACCGGGCGCTGAAGCGGCTGAAGGGCCAGGCGTCCGTCAAGGGGTCCGTGGCCCGGCTGGCGAAGCGGGTCGAGCGGGCGAAGAAGGCGGACCACACCGAGGTGGAGACCTTCCTCAACCACAAGCTCACCTTCCGCAGGTCCCTCGTGACCACGCTCGAGCAGCGGCAGAAGGACCTGTCGAAGGTCCAGACGTGGTGCGCCTCGCGTGGTGAGGGTTCCGGCACATGAGGCGCGGCCGGCCCGTGCGACGCGGCCCCTGGGCCGTGGCGGCCACGGCGGTGCTCTGCGCCGCCGTGGCCGCCGGCTGCGGCGGTGGCAAGGGCGATTCGGACGACGCGGGCGGCTCGGCCGGCCCGGCCGGCTCTTCGGGGTCGTCGTCCGCCCCGTCGGCCACCGCACCGGTTCCCTCCACCTCCGAACTCGACGAGCTGAACAAGCTGGTGGACGACGCCGAGTCGGCTGCCGACAAGGCGGACTCCGACGCGGCGAGCGACAACTGACGGCCGGCGTCGACTGAACCGGACGAGACCTGACCACAAGATGCCCGGAGGTCCCCGGCGCGGCATCGCGCCGGGGCGTCCCTCAGACGAGGGTGACCGAGGCGATCAGACCGGCGGTGGATCCGGCCGGTACGGGGTTGGCCTCGGTGCTGACCAGGTCGCCGCTCTCCATGACACCGGAGCCGCTGACGTCCACATGGACCCGTAGCCCGTAGTTGTCGCCCGGGGCCAGCTCACCCGGGACGGTGACACTGAACGGGACGTGGCCCCCCGGGCTCAGCGGCACATCGGTGAGGACCTGCGCCGCCACGATCGACTCGGGGGTATCGGAGCGGGACATGTTGCGCACCTCCACCACCACCCGCGCCGCCCGCCCGGCGGGGGCGTCGGGGGGCAGGGTCACGATGCCGCTCAGGACATTGCTCACTCCGAGATGTTTTCCCCCTGGACGGAGGACTTGTTCCGCCATCCGGGTGGGAACGCCGTTCGGGCCGGGTGGAGCGGTGTCGTCAGCCCGCGCAGGGGCGGCCGTTCAGGGTGAAGGACCCGGGCGGCCGGTTGCCGTCGTTCCAGGTGCCGAGGAAGCCCACGGAGAGGGAGCCGCCCGCCTTGACCCGCTTGTTGTAGTCGGCGGCAGTGGCGGTCACCTTCGCGCCGGCTTGCGTGAACTCCCCGTCCCACATTTGGGTCACCCGCTGGGAGTCGCGGAAGGTCCAGGTGACCCGCCAGTCGTCGAGGGGCTTGCGGGAGGTGAGGGTGACGGCGGCCTTGAAGCCGTCGGGCCATTCGGTGACCAGCTGGAAGCGGGCCGTGCAGTCGGCGTATGCGCGGGGCGTCCGGCCGGAGGGCGGCTTACCGCCGTGGCCGGAGGCGGAGCCGGAGCCGGAGTCGCCCTTGGAGGACGAGGGGGATGCGGAGGGGGAGTGACCGGGCTTCCTCGTCGAGCCCTTGCCGGGGTCGTGGCCCGAGCCTTCGCCCGGGTCCTTGCCGTCGCTCCCGCCCTTCGAGGGGCTCGGGGAGGCGGGCCCGCCCGGGTTGTGCGGTGAGGAGGTGGCGGGGGCCAGGCTGCCGTACGTCTCCTCCGGGCCCATGGACCCGCCGCTGCGGTCGTCGGAGTCCGTGGCGGTTCTGGTCAGCGCGACCAGTGCGGCGAGGGCGACGACGGCTATCACCGCCAGGATGACCGTCGTACGGGCTCTGCGTAACCGGCGGCGGGAGGCGCGGCTCCGGCCGACCCGATGCCCGCCGGCGCGGGCACCGCCCGCACCATCGGCCCCGCCCGCTCCGGCTCTGCCGTCCGCTCCGGCTCTGCCGTCCGCTCCGGCTCTGCCGCCCGTGTCACCGGCCCGTCTGCTCCGTCGCCCCCCGACCGCGTCCAGGACCCGGTCGCGCAGCCGCTCCCACAGCGGTGCGCGGACCGCGTGCGCGGTGGGCGCGGCGGCGCGGGCGCTCGGTGCGGTGCCCGGGGCCCGCCCGGCGAGCGCGCGGCGCCGCGCGAGATAGGGGTGCGCGCCCCAGCCGATGACCCCGCTCGTCAGCGCGCCGGGCAGCCCCTCGCCGTCCACATACATGCAGGTGGCGGCGTCACGGCAGGACCGGCAACGGGCGAGGTGCTGCCACAGGTCGGCGGGTGAGGGGGAGTCGGGTGCCCGGGTGGCGGCGTCCAGCAGCTTGGCGTAGCTGCGGCACTCCTCGTCGGTGAGGGTCTCCACATGGGCGCGCTGACACCGTTCACGGAAGGCCGCGCGGACCCGGGCGATCTCCTCGGTGGCGTACTCCGGGTCGTAGCCCAGCTGCCGGGCCACCGCCTCCGTGGACCGCGCCTCCACCTCGACCAGCCACAGCAGCTCCCCGTCCGCTTCCGGCAGATCCCGCAGAGCGCGCAGGGCGAGCGGCTGGTCGCGGGGCGGTGCGGCGAAGCGGGCGGCGAGGTCGGAGGTCAGCCACGTCCGCAGCTCCGGGTTGAGCCGGTCGCCGTGGCGGTGGGCGTGCCAGTCGGCGGCGGTCTTGCGTACCGAGGTCAGGAAGAGCGGAAGCCACGGGAGACGCTTGCCGAAGCCCCGGGTGCGGCGGTGGCGGGTCTCCCGAATACCCCGCCGGAATGCCTCGGTGGCGAGCCGCATCCCGTCTTCGGGAGTGGTCGTGCACAGTTCCGCGTAATCGGCGACCGCCTCCCAATAGGCGCCCAGCAGCGCCGTCGCGGAGGCCGCGCCATCGACTTCCTCGGCGGGCGCTTCGGCGAGACCGTGGCGCGCCGGGGAGCCGTCCCCGGGAGATTCCCAGGGCGATGAGTGGTCGGGCATGGAGGCAATTCCTCACTCAGGAACAGCGGCGCCCCCGCCGGGGGCAACCCTCTCATAAACGGGCCGCGGGGTGGTCAGCCAACAGCACAGCTCTGCCTCGGAGTTGGGGATTCCCCTTACGGGGCGGGCCGAGCCTTTCACGCCGGTGACCTGGCTGACAAGAGACGTAGAGCAGTCCCCGCTTTGGAGGATGAGCCGCCTGACAAGCCGTGAGGTCGAACCGAATTCAGGTGAATAGTAGTCACGTTCACTGCCCGATGCGACACAAAGTTCCATGCCGCAAAAGGTCCAGACCGCACCGTTCGCCGCGTGAACTCCTGTGCGTTTCCGGTGACCTCCGGCGCGGCGCGCCTATGTCTCCGGCTCGTCGTCCTCTCGCCGTGACCAGTCGCGTGCCGAGGTCTGTGCGGTGTGACATTGCACTGTTACCGTTGAACGGACAAGTGGCCTGGTCCCCTCCCCGAGAAGGTTCCGCATGCCCGAGATTCCCGGTGTTTCCGCGCCCTGGCGTGGCGTTCATGTCGCCACGGCGCTTCCATTTCATGACGATGACGAGCTGTCGGTCGACTACGAGGGGTACGCCGCCCATGTGCGGTTTCTCGCCGAGCACGGATGTGACGGGGTCTGCCCCAACGGGTCGTTGGGCGAGTACCAGACGCTGACGGACGAGGAGCGGGCGCGGGTGGTGCGGGTGGCTGTGGAGGCGGCGCCCGAGGGGTTCGGGGTGATGCCGGGGGTGGCGGCGTACGGGGCGCTGGAGAGCCGGCGGTGGGCGGAGCAGGCGCGGGAGGCGGGAGCGCGGGCGGTGCTGGCGCTGCCGCCGAACAGCTACCGCGCCGACCGGGAGGCCGTGGTCGGCCACTACCGCGAGGTGGCGCGGGCCGGGCTGCCGGTGGTGGCGTACAACAACCCCCATGACACCAAGGTCGACCTCACCCCGGAGCTCCTGGCCGAGCTGCACGGGGAGGGGCTGATCGTCGCGGTCAAGGAGTTCAGCGGGGATGTGCGGCGGGCGTACGAGATCGCCGAGCGCTCCCCCGGGCTGGATCTGCTGATCGGCGCCGACGACGTCCTGCTGGAGCTGGGACTCGCCGGGGCCGTGGGGTGGATCGCCGGGTATCCGAACGCGATTCCCGAGACCACCGTGGAGCTGTACCGGCTCGCCACCTCGGGCGTCGGCGCGGACCTGGAGAAGGCGCTGCCGCTGTACCGCGCGCTGCATCCGCTGCTGCGCTGGGACTCCAGGACCGAGTTCGTCCAGGCCATCAAGGCGTCCATGGACCTCGCCGGGCTGCGCGGCGGATCCTGCCGGCCGCCGCGCTCGCGGCTGACCGGCGAGGTGGCGGCGCGCGTCGTCCGGGAGACCGAGACCGTGCTCGGGTTGGGGTACCGGTGAAGCGCCCCTCGCGGAAGGGGCGCCGGTGAGGTCGCGGCGGGTCCTGCACACCGTGGAGTCGCACACCGAGGGCATGCCCACCCGGGTGGTCACCGGCGGGGTGGGGACGCTCCCGGGCGCGACCATGGCCGAGCGCCGCCGGTGGTTCATCGAGCACCAGGACGATCTGCGCACCCTGCTGATGTACGAACCGCGAGGCCACTCCGCGATGAGCGGGGCCATCCTGCAGCCGCCGACCCGGCCGGACGCGGACCACGGAGTGCTCTTCATCGAGGTGTCCGGGGTGCTGCCGATGTGCGGGCACGGCACCATCGGGGTGGCCACGGTGCTGGTCGAGACCGGGATGGTCGAGGTGCGCGAGCCGGTCACCACCATCCGTCTGGACACCCCGGCGGGCCTGGTGGTCGCGGACGTCGCCGTGCGCGACGGGGCCGCGACCTCGGTGACGATCCGGAACGTGGCCTCGTTCTGCCTGGCCACGGATCGTACGGTGCGGGTGCCCGGCTTCGGCGAGGTGCGCTACGACATCGCGTTCGGCGGCAACTTCTACGCCATCGTGGATCTAGACGCCCTCGGGCTGCCGTTTGACCGGGCGGCGGGGCAGGAGCTGCTGACCGCCGGGTTGAAGATCATGGAGGCGGTGAACGCGCAGGAGCCGCCGCACCATCCCGAGCGGCCGGACATCACCGGCTGCCACCATGTCTATCTGAAGGCCCCGGGGTCGACAGCGCGCCACTCCCGCCACGCCATGGCCATCCACCCGGGCTGGTTCGACCGCTCCCCCTGCGGGACCGGCACCTCCGCGCGGATGGCGCAGCTGTACGCACGCGGTGAGCTGGGCCTCGGCGAGGAGTTCGTGAACGAGTCGTTCATCGGGACGCGGTTCATCGGGCGGCTGCTGGAGGAGACCACGGTGGCGGGGCTGCCCGCCGTCGTGCCCGCGATCACCGGGCGGGCGTGGGTCACCGGCACCGCGCAGTTCCATCTCGATCCCGACGATCCGTTTCCGGCCGGGTTTTTGATGTAGGGGGAGCGAGCGTGGCGATGGTGGGAGAGACATCCGATTCCCGTGGGCGCCCCTCCGGCCCGGGGCCGCTCGGCAAGCGCGAAAGCCCGGGTGACCGGTCGTGACCCCGGACCGGCGCATCACGACTCCGGGGATCACCGAGGAGCTGCCGAGGACCGCCGACCTGGTCGTCATCGGCGCCGGAGTGGTCGGCGCGGCCGCGGCCTGGTTCGCCGCCCTGGCCGGGCTGCGGGTCGTGGTGGTCGACCGGGGCGCCGTCGCGGGCGGCACCTCGGGCGCGGGCGAGGGAAACGTCCTGGTCTCGGACAAGGAGCCGGGCCCGGAGCTGGAACTCGCCCGGTACTCGCGGCAGGTGTGGGGCGAGGACCTGGGCGCGTACGGCGGGCTGTGGGAGTTCGAGTCCAAGGGCGGGCTGGTGGTCGCCTCCACACCCACCGCCCTGGGCGCGCTGCGGACGCTGGCCGAGCGGCAGCGGACCGCGGGTGTCGACGTACAGGAGGCGTCCGGGGCGGAGCTCCACGCCCTCGAACCGCGGCTGACCCGCGAGGCCGCCGGGGGCGCGCTGTATCCGCAGGACGCCCAGGTGCAGCCCATGCTGGCGGCGGCGCATCTGCTGCGACTCGCGCGGCGGCGCGGAGCGGTGGTGCGGACGCGGACGGAGGTGGTGGGGTTCCTGCGGCCGGGCGACGGGCCCGCGGGCTCCCCGGTCACCGGCGTACGGACCCCTCACGGCACCGTCAGCGCCCCCGCCGTCCTCAACGCGGCGGGCACCTGGGCCGGTGCGGTGGCGGGGCTCGCGGGCGTCGGGCTGCCGGTGCTGCCGCGCCGCGGCTTCGTCCTCGTCACCGAACCCCTGCCGCCCGCGACCGTACGGCACAAGGTCTACGCGGCCGACTACGTGGACGCCGTGGCCAGTTCGGACGCGGAGCTGCAGGCGTCGCCGGTCGTGGAGGGCACGGGCGGCGGCACGGTGCTGATCGGCTCGACCCGGGAGCGGGTCGGTTTCGACCGGCGGCCGTCCCCCGCCGCCCTGCGGGCGCTGGCCCGCGGCGCCATCGGGCTGTTCCCGGTGCTGGCGTCGGTGCGGGCGATGCGCGTGTACGCGGGCTTCCGGCCGTACTGCCCCGACCATCTGCCGGTCATCGGGGCCGACCCGCGCGCCCCCGGGCTGTGGCACGCCTGCGGCCACGAGGGCGCGGGCATCGGTCTCGCGGCGGGGACGGGGAAGTTGATCGCGCAGGCCCTGACGGGGGAGGCGACGGATCTGGACCTGACGCCGTTCGCCCCCGAACGCTTCGCATCGGAAGGAGGGCGCGGATGAGCCACGCGGGAAGTGAGCGCAGCTCACGCACGGAATCCCCGCCGTACCGGCTGAGCTTCGACGGCGCGACGGTCATGGCGCTGCCCGGGCAGAGCGTGGGCGCGGCGCTGGTGGCGGCCGGGATCGTGGCCTGGCGGACGACGAGGCGGGAGGGCAGACCGCGCGGGCTGTTCTGCGGGATCGGGGTGTGCTTCGACTGCCTGATCACCGTGGACGGGCGGCCCGGCCAGCGGGCCTGTCTGGTCCCGGCACGGAACGGGATGCGGCTGTCGGCGGAGGACGGTGGCGTGGATGGCGGTGACGGTGGCCGTGGCGGTGACGGTAGCCGTGGCGGTGTCGATCGCGGTGTAGACGGCGAGGGCGAGGGCGGTGGTGATGGCGATGCCGATTGATCCGCCGACGTATGACGTGGCCGTCGTGGGCGCGGGACCCGCCGGGCTCTCCGCCGCCGTCGGCGCCGCCGAGGCGGGCCTGGATGTGGCCCTCATCGACGCGGGGCGGCTGCCCGGCGGCCAGTACTGGCGCCACGACGAGGAACACTCCCCGCACCCCGGTCACCGCGACGGGCGGCTCTTCGCCCGCCTCCGCGCCCGGCTGCACTACCAGCGGCGCCTCGGCCGCCTCCACTACCTCCCCGGTCATCAGGTCTGGCTGATCGACCGCCCCCGCCCGGACACCGGGCCGTTCGCCCTGCACCTGAACGGTCCCTACGACACCGCCCCCGTCGAGCGGGACCGGGTGCGGGCCCGCGCCCTGGTGCTCTGCTGCGGCGCCCACGACCGCCAACTGCCGCTCCCCGGCTGGGAGCTGCCCGGGGTGATGGCGGCCGGAGGCGTCCAGGCGCTGCTGAAGGGACATCGGACGGCGGCGGGCCGCCGGGCGGTGGTCGCGGGCACGGGCCCGTTCCTGCTGCCGGTGGCGACGGGCCTGGCTCAGGCGGGTGTGCGCGTCCTCGCCGTATGCGAGGCCAACCCGGCGCACGGCTGGCTGCGCCACCTGGGCGGGGCGGCGCGGGCGCCCGCCAAGTCCGCCGAGGCGCTGCGGTACGCGGCGCTGATGGCCCGCCACCGCATCCCGTACCGGACACGGGCCGCGGTGACCGAGATCCTGGGCGAGGACCGGGTGCGCGGGGTGCGGCTCGACGGCGGCGAGGTGCTCGAGGCCGATCTGGTGGCGCTGGGCTGGGGGTTCACCCCCGCCCTCGAACTGCCCCTGATGGTCGGCGCCGACACCCGGCGCGACCTCGACGGCTCCCTCGTCGCCGTGGTCGACGCCCATCAGCGCACCACCGTCCCGGACGTCCTGGCCGCGGGGGAGACCACGGGCGTGGGCGGCGCGGCGCCGGCCGTCGCGGAGGGACGGCTGGCCGCCCTGACCCTGGCGGCGGCCCACGGGCTGCCGGTCGATCCGCGCGCCGTACGGCGGCTGCGTACCACGATCCGCCACGGCCGGGCCTTCGCCGCCGCCCTGCACCGCACCTACCCCGTGCCCGCCGGGTGGACGGAGCAGTTGACGGAACGCACGGTGGTCTGCCGCTGCGAGGAGGTCACCTACGGGGAGCTGTGCCGTGCCCGCGGCGAACTCGGCGCCGAGGACCCCCGCACCATGAAGCTCCTGGCCCGCCCGGGGATGGGCTGGTGCCAGGGCCGGATCTGCGGGTTCGCCGTCGCCGCCGTCACCGCGTCGCTGACCGGCCGCCCGGCCACGGCGGAGGATCTGCGGCCGCTCTCGGCACGGCCGTTCTCGGCCCCGGTGACGCTGGGGGAGCTGGCGGGGATGGCGGACGGGGAGCCGACCGGGATGGCGGACGGGGACGAGGAGTCCGGAGCCGACGCGGACGACGAGCCCTGAGCTTGCGCCCCTGACGTCCCCGGCCCTCGCGCAGATGCCAGCCTTCGTACCCGAATCGTTGGACGGATACCACCTGACCGCCATGTACCAGCTCGCAGATGCGGCGCTACCATCGGCGGATGCATACGTACCGGATCGGTGAGGCCGCGGCCCTGATGGGGGTCAGTGCCGACACGCTGCGGCGCTGGGTCGACAGCGGACGGCTGACCGCCGAACGGGACGAGCAGGGGCGCCGGATCATCCCGGGCCCGGCGCTCGCCGCGTTCGCCCGCGAGGTCGCCAGGAGCGCGGAGCGCGACAACCCCGGCTCCTCGGCCCGTAATCGCTTCTCGGGCATCGTCACCGAGGTGATCCTGGGCGATGTGTCCGCGCAGGTGGAGATCCAGGCCGGGCCGTTCCGCGTGGTGTCCATGATCAGCCGGGAGTCGGCGGAGGAGCTGAAGCTGGAGCCCGGCGTCCCGGCCGTCGCCGTGATCAAGTCGACCAACGTGGTCGTGGAAACCCCGTGAGCACGCGCGCCGAGGGCGGCAGTGGCAGAGGCGGCAGAGGCAGAGAGGGAGAGACAGACTCCATGACGACCCGTTCCGTATCCGGATCCCGCCCCCGAGTCCGTTGGAGCTACCGTGCGGTGGGCGGTTTCGCGCTCGCCGCCATGGCACTCACCGCCTGCTCCTCCGGCGGCGACTCCGACGACTCCGCCAAGAAGTCCGACGCCGGCTCCTCCTCGAAGAAGCCGTCCGGCACGGTGACCGTGTTCGCGGCGGCCTCGCTGAAGGAGAGCTTCACCGCGCTGGGCAAGACCTTCGAGAAGGAACACCCCGGCACCAAGGTCTCCTTCAACTTCGGCGGCAGCGACGCCCTCGCGGCCAGCATCACCTCCGGCGCGCCCGCCGATGTCTTCGCCGCCGCGAGCCCGAAGACCATGAAGACCGTCACCGACGCCAAGGACGCCAAGGGCACCCCGGCCACCTTCGTCCGCAACCAGCTCGAGATCGCGACCCTGCCGGGCAACCCGAAGAAGATCGCGACGCTGAAGGACCTCACCCGCTCCGGGCTGAAGGTCGCGCTGTGCGCCAAGGAGGTGCCCTGCGGCTCGGCGGCCCAGAAGGCGCTGGACGCGTCCCAGCTCAAGCTCACCCCGGTCTCGTACGAGCAGGACGTCAAGGGCGCCCTGACCAAGGTGCAGCTGAAGGAGGTGGACGCCTCCGTCGTCTACAAGACCGATGTGAAGGCGGCGGGCGGCAAGGTCGCGGGTGTGGAGTTCCCCGAGTCCGAGCAGGCCATCAACGACTATCCGATCGCCCTGCTGAAGAACGCCCCCAACGCCGAGGCGGCCACCGCCTTCATCGACCTGGTGAAGTCCGCGCAGGGCCAGAAGGTGCTCGGCGAGGCCGGTTTCCTCAAGCCGTGACGGAGCAGAAGTCCAGGCCGGTGCCGGACGCCGCGACGGGCCCGACGGAGGTTGTGGAAGGTACCCGGAGACGGTCCGGCACCCCCCGCTTCCGGTCGGGGGTCCCGCTGCCGCTGCTGCTGCCCGCCCTCGGCGGCCTGGTCTTCCTGGTGCTTCCGCTGGTGGCACTGCTGGTCCGCGCGCCGTGGCGGAGCCTGCCCGACCAGCTGACCAGCGTCGCGGTGTGGCAGGCGCTGCGGCTTTCGCTGATCACCGCGACCGCCGCCACCGCCGTGGCGCTGGTGCTGGGCGTCCCACTGGCCTGGCTGCTGGCCCGCGCCCGCTTCCCCGGCCGCCGGCTGGTGCGCGCCCTGGTGACCCTGCCGCTGGTGCTGCCGCCGGTGGTGGGCGGTGTGGCGCTGCTGCTGGCGCTGGGCCGCAACGGGATCGTCGGCCGCTGGCTGGACTCCGCGTTCGGCATCACGCTGCCGTTCACCACGGCGGGGGTGGTGATCGCGGAGGCGTTCGTGGCGATGCCGTTCCTCGTGATCAGCGTCGAGGGCACGCTGCGGGCCGCCGATCCGCGCTACGAGGAGGCTGCCACCACCCTCGGTGCCTCCCGCTTCACCGCCTTCCGGCGCGTCACCCTGCCGATGGTCGCGCCCGGCGTGGCCGCGGGCGCGGTGCTGGCGTGGGCGCGGGCGCTCGGCGAGTTCGGCGCCACCATCACCTTCGCGGGCAACTTCCCCGGCCGTACGCAGACGATGCCGCTGTCGGTCTATCTCGCGCTGCAGAGCGACCCGGCGGCCGCCATCGCGCTCAGCCTCGTCCTGCTCGCCGTCTCCATCGCGGTCCTGGCCGGGCTGCGCGACCGTTGGATGGCCGCCTCATGACCACGGACACGTCCCTCACCGAGAACGCCGGGCCGCGCACCGACGGCCTCGACGCCCGCCTCGTCGTGGACCGCGGCACCTTCCGCCTCGACCTGCAGCTGTCCGCCGCGCCCGGCGAAGTGGTCGCCCTGCTCGGGCCCAACGGCGCGGGCAAGACCACCGCCCTGCGCGCCCTGGCCGGACTCACCCCGCTCACCACGGGGGCGCTGCGACTGGACGGCCGGACCCTGGAGGAGCCGGAGCGCCGGCTGAGGACCCCGCCCGAACACCGCCCGGTCGGCGTCGTCTTCCAGGACTATCTGCTCTTCCCCCATCTCACCGCGCTCGACAACGTGGCCTTCGGCCCGCGCTGCCACGGGGTGCCGAAGGCGGAGGCCCGCGCCCAGGCGGCCGACTGGCTGGAGCGGATGGGCCTGACCGACCGCGCGGGCGCCAAACCCCGCGCCCTGTCCGGCGGTCAGGCCCAGCGGGTCGCCCTCGCCCGCGCCCTCGCCACCCGCCCCCGGCTGCTCCTGCTGGACGAGCCGCTGGCCGCGCTGGACGCCCGCACCCGCCTCGACGTGCGCGCCGGGCTCCGCCGCCACCTGGCCGAGTTCGAGGCGGTGGCCGTCCTGGTCACCCATGACCCGCTGGACGCGATGGTCCTCGCCGACCGGCTCGTGGTCGTGGAGGAGGGCCGTATCGTCCAGGAGGGCGCCCCGTCGGACATCTCCCGCCGCCCCCGTACCGACTACATCGCCAGCCTCGTCGGCCTCAACCTCTACCAGGGCCGCGCCGACGGCCACACCGTACGGCTCGACGGCGGCGCCACCATCACCACCACCGAGGACCTCACCGGCCCGGTCTTCGTCGCCTTCCCACCCGCCGCCGTCACCCTCCACCGCGACCGTCCCGACTCCAGCGCACGCAACCTGTGGCGGCTGGAGGTCGCCGGTATGGAGTCGCACGGCGACCAGATCCGCGTCGACCTCACCGGCGAACTCCCCCTGCTGGCCGACCTCACCACACCCGCCGTGGCCGAACTCGCCCTCCACCCGGGCCGCACCGTCTGGGCCACCCTCAAGGCGGCCCAGACCCACGCGTATCCGGCCTGAGCCGGGCCCCGGCCGGACGGGCCGTCGGTCCCTGCGCCACCTGAAGCGCGACGGTTAGCCGGGTGTTAGCGGGGCGGCAGCCTTGCGATAGCGGCCCCGAGCAGAGTGGATGTCGTACCGAGGAGACAACGACACCGACTGCCCCCGGGGGGGACCCGAAATGAGCTCCAACACCACTGTCCGCACCGCTCGTCGCCGCACCCTGCGCATCGCCGCCGCGGCCCTGACCGCGGCCGCCGCCCTTACCCTGACCGCCTGCAATGGCTCGGACGCCAACGCCTCGAAGCCCGCGGCCGGCGCCGAGTCCAACGGCGGGGGCTCCTCCGCCGGAGCGCAGGGCTCCGGTGCCAAGGCGGAACCCGCGGCCAAGGTCGACACCGATGCGGGCGCCGCGGACAAGCAGTCGAGTGGGGCGCACGCCGCCGACGGTGACCGGGCGGGCTCGGGCGTCCAGCGCTGCCACACCTCCGGCCTGGAGGCGTCGTTCGCCACGGGTGAGGACGCGACCCCGGACCCGAACGCGGGCGGCTCGACGACCACCAGCATCGTGCTGACCAACGCCGGCGACCGCACCTGCAAGATCGGCGGCTTCGCGGGCGTGGACCTCACGTCCGAGAACGGCGGTCAGGTCTGGTCGTTGGCCCGCTCGTCGGCCAAGTACGGCTCGATCACCCTGGGTCCCGGGGACAGCACCGACTTCACGATCAACCTCGCCATGGCCGACGAGAGCGAGGAGGGTTCCTACATGCCCGCTTTCGCCGTCGTCACTCCGCCGAACGAGACCTCCTCGCTGAAGGTGGAGTGGCCGTGGGGCGCGCTCGTCGACCAGCGAGCCGCCACCCACCCGGCCACCTTCGTCAACCCCATCGGCTGATCACCTCGGCGCTGCCCCGGACATGAGCCAAGAACATCTCCGAGCGGGACCAGTCCCGCCGACGCTGCGCACAAGAAAGTCCGCTGCCCCGGTGCGACACACCACGGCAGCGGACTTTCCGCTTCACGGACCTGACCGCCCAGCAGATCCCGAGTCGCCGAAAGACCGTCAACGTGTCTTGCGGACGGCTTCAGTGGGTTGCGACCATCCCTGCATGGGCTCGCGGTGACGTTCGTGGCCACCGGCGAGGGCGGCCGTGCCGCCGAGGACCAGGCCTGCGCCGAGTACCTGGACCGGCTCCTGTCTAGCGGCCGCTGCGAGGGTGAGGACGGCCTGAAGTGGCCCCGGCTGGGGAAGGGTGGGGGACATGAGGCGGGGGGAACACGGGGAGAGTAGGCGGTTTGCGCGGCGGGCCGCGTGGCGTCGGTACGTCGTCGCGTCCGTGGTGAGCGGTGTGGCTGTCGCGGTGGCGGTCACGCATGTGCTGGCGCCGGACCTGAAGATAGACAACGTCACCGTCGCGCTCCTGGTGGTAGCGGTCGTGCCCTGGCTGCGGGATCTGCTCAACAGCATCGAACTGCCGGGCGGGGTCCGCCTGGAGTTCAAGGAGGCGGTCGAGCAGCGCATCGAGGCCGCCGAGCGCATCGCCGACGCCGCCCTCGTCGGAAGTGGCAACGACGGACCGGAGACCGACGACGCCACCGCGCTGGCGGACGTGCGCCGACTGGCCGCCGAATACCTCGAGGTCCGTAGGTCGATGGCCAGTGGCTCCGCCCGTACGCAGCGCATGAGCGGCATCTTCGCCCGGCTGGTGCGCACCACCCAGCGGCTCGCGGACCCCGACCTCGACGGCTGGCTCACCTCCCCGGACGGCGGTCTGCGGCTGGCGGCGTACGCGCGGCTGTACGCGGTGCCGGTACCGGACGCGCTGACCCTCCTCGCCGACGCCGTCGTCAAGGAGCCGCTCGCCTTCAACCAGTACTGGGGCATTCACGCGCTCGACAAGGTCGTTGACGCCGTCGGGGTCGAGGATGTGCCGCCGGGCGTCGTCCGCCGTCTGGAGGACTGCCGACCGCGTGGCAGCGACCGGGTGGCCCTCCTGCGACGTCTGATCACCAAGCTCCACGGCCTGCATTAGTGGTCTGGCGCCGCCGGTAGGACCCATCCGGATCGACGGTCCCTCGGGGTACCCCCGAAAAAACGCTTGATATGAAGCAACTAATTTGTCAAACGTTTTCAAGAGGGGTACCCCACCCCCTCCCGGGCCGCCCGGCACCAACCCCGGCCCCCGACCGGCGCAGCCGCCACCGGCGCCCACCCCCACCGACCCGGCGCCCGGCGGCGGTGCCGCGCCCCCCCACCCCGCCGCCGTTGCTCAATTGCGCCGAAGGCGCGAAACGGCGCCGCACCCAACCACCTCGATCAGCCCGGACCCCCAGTCACCCCACCGGGTCCGTCGTACCAGCGGCGGACCCTCTCGGCCGGTCCGTACTGCGTTTTCAGTAGCGCGAACCGTCGGCAGGCGCACGACGACAGGACGGCCCGCTTCCGGAGAGCCTGGGCGGACAGTCGGCACCAGATGTGGAGACCTCCTGCCGTGGCTACTTTCCTTTACCGAGTGGGCCGTCTGGCCTTCCGGCGACGCTGGTACGTCGCCCTGGTCTGGGCGGCCGTCCTGGCCGCTGTCGGACTGGGTGCGCTCAAGGCTCCGGGAGCCTCCGACGAGGAGTTCTCCATGCCGGGCATCGAGTCGCAGAAGGCGTTCGACCTGATGGAACAGCGCTTCCCCGGAGCCACCGCCGACGGCGCGACCGTCCGGGTCGTCTTCGTCGCGCCGAGCGGTGAGAAGGTCATCGCCACCGAGAACAAGCGGGCCGTCGAGAAGGCCGTGGCCGACCTTGCCGACGGCACGCAGGTGGCGAGCGCTGCCGACCCGTTCCAGGCGAAGGCCGTCAGCGAGGACGGCACGACGGCGTACACGACCGTCACCTACAAGGTCGCCGCCGACGACCTCACCGCCGCCGACAGGACGCGGCTGGAGCGGGCCATCCACACGGCCCAGGACTCCGGGCTCACCGTCGAGGCCGGCGGAAGCGCGATGGACGACGGCGGCGGGGCCGGTGGTGCGGCCGAGGTGATCGGTGTCGTGATAGCCGCCGTCGTGCTCCTGGCCACCTTCGGTTCGCTGGTCGCCGCCGGACTGCCGCTGCTGACCGCCCTCATCGGCGTGGGCGTGAGCACGGCCACCATCCTGACCCTGTCCCAGGCGCTGGGCCTGTCCACGACGACCGGCACCCTGGCGATGATGCTGGGCCTCGCGGTCGGCATCGACTACGCCCTGTTCGTCGTCTCCCGCTACCGCGAGGAGCGCGCCAAGGGCCGCGCGCCACAGGAGGCGGTCGGTCTGGCGGTCGGCACGGCCGGTTCCGCGGTCGTGTTCGCCGGGCTCACCGTGGTCATCGCGCTGGCCGGACTCGCGGTGGTCGGCATCCCGATGCTCACCCAGATGGGCCTGGCCGCGGCGGGCGCGGTCGTCGTCGCCGTACTGATCGCGCTGACACTGGTCCCGGCGCTCCTGGGCTTCTGGCCGAACGCCGTGCTCCGGCGGCAGGCCCGCAAGAGCGGGCGGATCGAGGAAGAGGGCACCCGGAACAACGGGGGCAGCCGCTGGGCGCGGTTCGTGCTGCGGCGCCCGCTGCCCGTGCTGCTGCTCGGCGTGGTGGGCCTCGGAGCCCTCGCGGTGCCGATGACGGACCTGCAGCTCGGCATGCCCGGGGACGAGGCCAAGTCGGCCTCCACCACCGAGCGGCGGGCCTACGACGCGCTCGCCGAGGCTTTCGGGCCGGGCTTCAACGGGCCGCTGACCGTCGTCGTGGACGCGAAGGGGGACGACGACGCGAAGGGGGGCGCCGACGCGAAGGACGCCGCCGAGACGATCGCGAGGGAACTCCGCGGCACCAAGGGCGTCGTCTCCGTTTCCCCGGCCCGCTTCAACGAGGCTCGTGACACGGCTGTCTTCCAGGTCGTGCCGTCCACGGCGCCGACCGATGAGAAGACGAAGGACCTGGTCACGACCATTCGGGGCGAGCGGCCCGAAGTCGAGTCCGAGACCGGGGCGACCTTCGAGGTCACGGGCACCACCGCGCTGAACATCGACATCTCCGACAAGGTGCAGGCCGCGCTGATCCCCTATCTGGTCGTCGTCGGGGGCCTCGCGATCGTGCTCCTGCTGGTGGTCTTCCGGTCCCTGCTCGTCCCGCTGAAGGCGGCCCTCGGCTTCCTGCTGTCGGTGCTGGCCTCCCTCGGCGTGGTCGTTCTCGTCTTCCAGCAGGGCCACGGCGCCGGAGTCCTGGGCGTGGAACAGACCGGCCCGATCATGAGCCTGATGCCGATCTTCCTGGTGGGCATCGTGTTCGGTCTGGCCATGGACTACGAGGTGTTCCTCGTCTCGCGGATGCGGGAGGCGTACGTCCACGGCGAGGGACCCGGCCAGGCGATCACATCCGGCTTCCGGCACAGCGCCCGTGTGGTGGTGGCCGCCGCGCTGATCATGATCGCGGTGTTCGCCGGGTTCGTCGGCGAGGGCGACTCCATGATCAAGATGATCGGGTTCGGACTCGCCTCCGCCGTTCTGTTCGACGCCTTCGTCGTACGGATGGCGATCGTGCCCGCCGTGCTCGCCCTGCTCGGCGACAGGGCCTGGTGGCTGCCGAAGTGGCTGGACCGGCTGCTGCCCAACGTCGACGTGGAGGGCGAGGCACTGAGCCGCCGACGGGAGGCGGACCTGGAAGCGGCCCGGGAGGCGGATCCGGAAGCGGATCCGGAAGCGGATCCGGAAGCGGACCCGGAAGCGGACCCGGAAGCGGACCCGGAACGGGCCGGGACGCCCGGCCAGGAAGTGGCCCGCACCTGATACGACCACCCTGCCCACCCCACCGGGACCACCCGTGGCGAACGCCATGGGCGGTCCCGGCAGCCGTTCGCACGGGGAGCGGGGAACGGTCACGATGGCCCCAGAGCGACGACCGGAGAGCCCGATGAGCACCAGCCTTGAGCGTTACACGGACCGTTTCGAGCAGTACGCCGACCGCTACCCCCGCGTCGTCGACGTGGTGCTCGTCCTGGCACTGATGGGCTGTGCGACCCTCGGCAGCAATCTCACCCTGCCCGGTGCCGACCCACCCGACCAGGACAGGACCGCCATCGTCCTCATGGGCGTGTCCTGCCTCGCCCTGCTGAAGTACCGCACCCACCCGCGCACCGCCGTCGTCGTGACCGCGGTCTGCACCGTGATCGCGATCTCGCTGGGGTATCTGCTCACCCCCCTGCTGCTGGGCCCCGTCATGGCGGCGCTCTACTGGCTGGCCACGCTCACCGACCGCAAGACCACACGCGTCTTCGGCGTCACCACCATGGCGGCGCTGATGGCCGCGGCGGTGTTCGCCGACTCCATGGACAGCCTCTCCCTGCTGCTCAGGACGATCGGCCCCTTCTTCTGGCTGCTGCTGCCGCTCGCCGCCGGCAACATGACCCGGCTGCGGCACGCCTACCTGGCATCGGTGCAGGCCCGCGCCGAACACGCCGAGCGCACCAGGGAGGAGGAGGCACGGCTGCGCGTCACCGAAGAGCGCATGCGCATCGCCCGCGAGCTGCACGACGTCGTGGCCCACCACCTGGCCCTGGCCAACGCGCAGGCCGGTACGGCCGCCCACCTCGCGCTCACCAGCCCGCAGCAGACGAAGAAGATCCTCACCGACCTGACCGGCACCACCTCCTCCGCACTGCGCGAGCTGAAGGCCACGCTGGGACTGCTGCGCCAGAACGACGACCCGGCCTCCGCATCGCTGGAGCCGTCCCCCGGCCTCGCCCGCCTGCCCGAACTGGTCTCGGCGTGTGCGTCCGCGGGGCTCACCGTCACGGTCACCACGACAGGGGAGCCCCGCCCGCTCTCCCCCGGGGTGGACCTGACCGCGTTCCGGATCGTGCAGGAGGCGCTCACCAACGTCACCAAGCACGCCGCCGCGGACGCCGCGCACGTACGCATCGCCTACGCCGGATCACGTCTGCTGATCACCGTCAGCAACGACGGTCCGGACACCACCGGCACCACCAGCCGCACCAGCACCACCGATGTCGAAGAGGCCGCGCCGAGCCGGGGCTTCGGCGTCTTGGGCATGCGTGAACGCGCCCACACCATCGGCGGCGAACTCCGTGCGGGCCCCCGCCCGGAAGGCGGCTTCGAGGTCACCACCGCGCTGCCGCTCCAGCCCTCGGCACCCGAGACGGCCCCTCAAGCGGCCCCCCAGGCGGCCGTAGCCGCCACCGATGTTCCAGCAGGAGGAGAAGAGTCATGACCATCAGGGTGCTGCTCGCCGACGACCAGGCCCTGCTGCGGGCCACCTTCCGGATCCTGATCGACTCCTGCGAGGACATGACGGTGGTCGGCGAGGCATCGGACGGCGCGGAGGCGCTGGAACTGACCCGCGCCCACCGCCCCGACATCGTCCTCATGGACATCCGGATGCCGGGCACGGACGGTCTCGCCGCAACCTCCGCGATCTGCGCCGACCCGGAGCTGGCCGCCACCCGCGTCCTCATCCTGACGACGTTCGAGACCGAGGACTACGTCGCCCAGGCGCTGCGCGCCGGTGCCAGCGGCTTCCTCGGCAAGGACGTCACCGCCGACACCCTGCTGGCCGGCCTGCGCACGGTGGCCTCCGGCGAGGCGCTGCTGTCACCCGCCGCGACCCGCACCCTCATCACGAACTTCCTCATGTTCCCCGCCCCCGACGCCCACCTCGCGCCCCCGGAGCGCCTGTCGGAGCTCACCGGCCGTGAGCGCGAGGTGATGGGACTGGCCGCCGAGGGCAGGTCCAACGCCGAGATCGCCGAGATCCTCACGCTCAGCCCGCTGACCGTGCGCACCCATGTTCACCGCGCGATGATGAAGCTGGGCGCCCGCGACCGCGCCCAACTGGTCGTCATCGCCTATCAGACGGGCCTGGTACAGGCGGCTCCGCCCGTACCGTGACCGCCGAGGCCGGTGTCACGCGTCGATGATTCGCACCGTTCCTCACCCGCTCTGCGGGATCCGGACGGCCTGCCCGCTGACGCGCACCCGGGGCTTCTCGGGCGTGACGTCGAGCAGGAGATCGCTGGGCCGACCCATGTCCTCGCCCTGACGGATACGGACCCGGGTCGGGCCGTCGACCAGGCCGAGTGCCCGCAGATAGCCGCCGAAGGCGGCGGCCGCGGCGCCGGTGGCCGGGTCCTCGACCACCCCGCCGACCGGGAACGGATCGCGGGCGTGGAAGACCAAGCCATGCGTAAGGCCGTCCGCGGAGCTGACCGCCGAGCCGTCCGCGGAACCGTCCGCGGAGCCATTCGCGGCGCCATCCGCTGCCTCGCGCCACACCAGATGGACGGTCGTCCAGCCGCGCCGCCGCATCACCGCATCGAGCGCGTCGTAGTCGTAGTCGAGGTCCGCCAGCCGCTCGCGGGTGGCGGCGGCCAGGACGAGGTGGTCGTTGCCCGCGAAGGCGACATGCGGGGGCAGGGCCGGGTCCAGGTCGTCCGCGGACCAGCGCAGCGCCGCCAGCGTCGGTTCGACCTCCGCGCCCGGGTCGGCCGGGCGCGACCGCGTGGGAACGCTGGTGAGCGTGGCGCGGGACGGGCCGTCGCCGTCGGCCGTGGTCTCGACGCGGATCTCGCCCGAGGCGGTGTCGAAGACCAGCTCGCCGGGGCCGTCGCGGTCGGCGAGGGCGACGGCCGTGGCGATGGTGGCGTGTCCGCAGAAGGCGACCTCGGCGAGCGGGCTGAAGTACCGCAGCCGGTAGCGGCGCGCGGCCTCGTCCCGCTCGGTGATGAACGCGGTCTCCGAGTAGCCGACCCGCGCGGCGACGGCGGTCATCGCCGCGTCGTCGTCGGCGAGGGCCGCGGCGTCGAGGACCACACCGGCGGGATTGCCGCCGTGGGGGCGGGTGGTGAACGCGGAGTAGTGCAGAACGTCGATGTCCGTCGTGGGTGCCGTCATGCCGTCCACGGTTCCACCGCGGCCGGTATCGCGTCCAACGATTCCTTTCGCTGGAAGAGATCGAGAAACCCGATGGGGCCAGGTGGAGGGCTGCCTATCCTGACCGTCGTGGACACACGACTCCTGAGGACCTTCGCGGCGCTGGCGAGAACCGGCAGCTTCACCGCGACCGCCGCGGATCTCCATCTCGCCCAGTCCACCGTCACCGTCCAGATACGCACCCTGGAACGGGAGCTGGGCACCCGCCTCTTCGACCGGCTGCCCTCAGGTGCCCTGCCGACCAGCGCCGGCCGCCGGTTGCTGAAGGAGGCCGAGGAGGTCCTGGACGCCGAGGCGCGGCTGCGCGCGGTGGCGGCGGCCGGAAACGGCGACGGCGCGGACGGCACGGTGGAGGGCCCTGTCGCCCTCGGCGCGGGCGAGTCCCTGTGCGCATCGCACCTCCCCCGCGTGATCGCCTCCCTGCGCCGCACCCACCCCGGTATCGACCTTCACCTCCACCCCGCGGGCACCGCGGCGGCCGTCGAGGGACTGCGTACGGGCCGGCTCGACCTCGTTCTCCTCCTCGAACAGGACGTGACCGAGGCCGACTTGGTGGCCCGCCCCATCGCCCGCGAACCCCTCGTCTACCTGGCCGCCCCCGGCCACCCGCTGGCCGGACGCGAGGCGGACTGGGACGAACTGGCCGCGCAGAGCTTCTTCGTCCACGAACAGGGCTGCTCCTACAGCGACCACCTCGTCCGCACCCTGCTCACCCTCCCGGGCCCGCCACCCCGCCTCACCCGCTTCGGCAGCATCGAGGCCGCCCGCTCCTGCGTCGCCGCCGGGCTCGGCCTGACGCTGCTGCCCCGCGCCACGGTGGAACGCCAGCTCGCCGACGGCCACCTCGCCGAAGTCCACGGCCCACCCATCCCCCCGGTCCCGGTCCACCTCACCCGCCACCGCCGCCGCTGGACCAGCCCGGCGGCGCGGGCGGTGGCGGACGAGCTGACGCGGCTGCTTCCGGCGTGACCCGTGGCTGCGGGGGTCAGACCAGCGTGACGCCGTCGTGGGCGCGGACCGCCGGTGGGCTGGTGGCGTCGAGGGCGTCCAGGATGCGCACGGCGTACGCCTCGTCGGCGAGGTCGGGGACCTCGGCGCGGGCGGCCCAGCGCCAGGCGCGGGTGCGGGGGCCCGTGGCGGGGGTGCCGTCGAGGGCCTCGCAGCGGAAGACGAGGGAGACAGTGAGGCCGTTCATGTCCTTGTAGACCCCGGTGAGCGCGGCCGGGAGCGCGATCTTGACGCCCGTCTCCTCGAGGATTTCGCGCTGGAGGGCGTCGGGGATGGTGGCGTCGGGGTCGAGCGCACCGCCCGGCGGTTCCCAGGTGCTGCCGTCACGCCGTTTGATCAGCAGCGCTCGGCCGCGCTCGTCCACGATGACTCCGGCGACGCTGACGCGGTGCGGGCGGTCAGGGGTCACGTTCCTCGGCCCTCTCGGCTGGCTGGGTTTCTCACGGTAGCAACGGCCGGACGGGGCCGGGGCCATGACCGGAGAGCCAGACCCCGCCGCCCATCCACCGACCCGGCCGTACGAGCCGACGAGCCGTACGGGCTTCATCGGCTCTGCGGGCCTAGCGAACCTCGACCGCGCCGCCGTCCGTCCCGCTCGGGTGCTTCGGCTCGTCCTTCGGGCTCGGCGTGCCCATGTTGCGCCGCACCGCGTCCAGGATGGTCAGCCCCTGGCCGACCAGGCCCGCCGCGATCTCGCCCAGCCCGTCGGCCCCGTTGAGGACGTTGACGTTCGCCCCGGACAGCCCGGAGGCGGCCTCCTTGACGATCTGCGGGAGTTGGTCGATCAGCATGCGGTCCAGCGCCACCCGGCCGTGTGAGGCCGCCGCCTCGGCCTGGATCTTCATCCGCTCCGCCTCGGCCAGCGCCACCACCCGGATCCGCTCGGCCTCCGCCTCCGCCGGCTTCACGATCTCGGCCACCAGCTGCTGCTGTCGCAGATCCGCCGCCCGCTGGGCCAACTCGGTCCGCGCGGCGAGCACTTCCCGCTGGGCGTGCGCCTCCGCCAGCGGTCCCGCCTGGGCGGCCTCGGCCTGGGCGCGGTCCACCTCGGCGCTGTACCGGGCCTGGACCACCGCCGTCTGCCGCGCGTACTCGGCCTGGTTGCGCGCCGCCTCCTGCTCCGCCTCGGCCGACGCCTGGCTGGCCTGCGCCTGGGCGATCTGGGCCTGCCGCTGGATGGCGGCCTTGTGCGGGGCGGACATCGCGTCGATATAGCCGGTGTCGCCGTCGTCGATCGACTGGATCTGCAACGAGTCCACGATCAGACCGATCTTCGCCATCTCCGCCTTGGAGGTGTCCAGCACCTCGGTGGCCAGCTTCTGCCGCTCGGTGATGATCTCCTCGACCGTCATCGAGCCGATGATGGACCGCAGATGGCCCGCGAAGATCCGCCCCGTCAGCACCGCCATCTGCTCCTGGTCGGAGAGGAAGCGCTGCCCCGCGTTGACGATGGACTCGGTGTCATTGCCCACCTTGAACGCGATCACCGAGCGCACCGTCAGCGTGATGCCCTGTCGGCTGACGCACTTCTCCTCGACCTCCGCCTCACACATCGCCAGCGTCAGGAAACGGACCTTGCGGAAGACCGGAAGCACGAACTTGCCGTGCCCGGTCACCACGCGAAACGGCGCACCCCCCTGTCCGCGCCTGCCCCCCGAGATCAGCATCGCCTGGTCGGGTGCGGGCACGCGGTAACCGAACATCCTTCGTCTCCTCAGCCGGCGCCGCCGGGCATGCCGGACGACGCGTTCAATGGATCGGTCCACTCGATGACGTCGACCTGGCGGGAGCCACGGAAGTCGATCACGAGGACGGACGCGCCTCGGGGCAGCGGGTCGGCAGACCAGGCGAGGAACGTCTCCGAACCGCCTCTGACCCGCACCAGGACCTCACCGGGACCACCGGCGCCCCGGGTGCCGAGTACCAGCACCCCGGTGCAACCGATCACAGGATCATCCGGTGTCATACGGCGGCCGCCCCCCAGTCGTTCCGCTGCTAAAACCCGACGTTAGACCGTTTTCCCGGCGCCGGATACGGTTGTGCGCAGCGAGGACCGGATGAACCGCCACCCGCGCGGATGGCCGCTACGAGGTGGCGTCCTTGGCTTCGGTGTCCTTGGCGTCGGCCTTGGAGTCGGTGTCGGTGTCCGCGTCGTCCTCGGCCGAGTCCTCGAAATACGCGTCGAGCACCGCGTCGAGCTCCGCCGTCCATTCCTTGAGGAGCTTGCGGGCGGGTGCCTCGACATCGGCCGTGTACCAACGCCGGTTGGTCATATAGACCGTGATCCCGAAACGCTTCCCGAACCGCGGGGTGTCGACTTCCACCGCGCCGATCTCGTCCCATCCGAACTCGGCCTTCTCGCCGTCGAGTTCGAACGCGACACCATGGCGCCCGGCCCGGATCGCACCGCGCCGGTCGGACACGTCGAAGACGACGCCGCCGTCCTCCCCGCCGTCCTCTTCCGCTTCCGCGCCGTCGCCGTCCGCTTCCCCGTCGGACGCGACGTCGCCCTTCGCGTCGGCTTCGTCGTCGGACTCCGCCTCGGCGTCGGCGCCTTCTCCCTCGGCGCCTTCCGCCTCGTCGACGTCGTCCTCGGCGGTGACTTCCTCCGGCGGCCGCTCTGCTGCGTTGTCCGGTGCGTCCTCCTCCACATCGGCAGGGCGCGGGGACGTCAGGCCGGGGACATACCCCGGATCCGTCCCGGCTGTGTGCATGGGCGGGATGATCGGTCCAGTGCTCTGCTCCACGGCGGGAAGTATTGCCGATAAACCTGTGCCGACGACAGGCAACCCCGTCCCCAATCGAGCCGACCCGGAAAAGCCGCAGGTTATGCGGAGCGAATCTCGACGCGGGCCGGGGCGCGGACCGTGGCCCGCACCTTTACCGGCCCTTTACTATGGGTGTGGGGACACTGCCTTCCCCGGACATGTGCGGATCCACCGGACGTCCCGGCGAGCCACCTACCAGCGATGAAGGAGCACCAGACCCGCGATGGGCGACCCTGACCCTCCCAGTACCACCCGTGCCACCCCCCGCCCGCTCCTCACGAGGATGCTCCTCACCACGGCGTCCCTCACCAGGGCCCCCCTGAGCGGGCAGACGGCGGTGGCACGGTGACCGAGATCCTGTTGCTTCTCCTCGCGCTGGCGCTCACGCTCGCCTGTGCGCTCTTCGTGGCCGCCGAGTTCTCCCTCACCACCGTTGAACGCGGTGACCTGGAGCGCGCCGTCGAAGCCGGTGAGCGCGGGGCCGACAGCGCGCTGATGGCGGTGCGCCGACTGACGTTCCAGCTCTCCGGGGCCCAACTGGGCATCACCGTCACCTCCTTGGTGATCGGCATGCTCGCCGAACCCTCGCTGGCCGCCCTGCTCCAGAGCCCGCTCACCGCGCTCGGCCTACCCGAGGGCGCGGCATCGACGACCGCGCTGGTGCTGGGCGTGGCCCTCTCCACGGTGGTGCTGATGGTCGCCGGGGAGCTGGTGCCCAAGAACTGGGCGATCTCCCGCCCCCTGCACGTGGCCAAGGCGGTCGCCGCCCCGCAGCGTGCCTTCACCGCCGCCTTCGCCCCGCTGATCCACCACCTCAACAACACGGCCAACCGCCTGGTGCGCCGTCTGGGCCTGGAGCCCGCCGAGGAGCTGGCCTCCGCCCGTACCCCGGACGAACTGGTCGCGCTGGCCCGCCACTCGGCCGCCGCGGGCGCGCTGGAACAGGACGCGGCGGAGCTGTTCGTCCGTACGCTCCATCTGAGCGAGCTGACCGCCGAGAACGTGATGACCCCGCGCGTGGACGTCCAGGCGCTGGAGGCCCACGCCACCGCCGCCGACGCCGCCAACCTCACCCTGGCCACGGGGCGTTCCCGCTTCCCCGTCTACCGCGACACCCTGGACGAGGTGGTCGGCACCGTCCACATCCGCGACGTCCTCGCCCTGGACGCCGCGAACCGCGCCACCACCCCCGTTACCGACCTGGCCACGCCCCCGCTCCTGGTCCCCGACAGCCTCCCGGTGGACCGGCTGCTGGACCGGCTGCGCAGGGCGCACACCATGGCCGTGGTCATCGACGAGTACGGAGGCACGGCGGGGGTCGCCACCCTGGAGGACATCGTCGAGGAGATCGTCGGGGACGTACGCGACGAACACGACACCGACGAGACCCCCGGCCTGGTGCCCCTCGGCCCCGGCGCCTGGGAAGCGGACGGCGGCGTACGGCTGGACGAGCTCACCGGCATCGGCCTGACCGCCCCCGAGGGCCCGTACGAAACGGTGGCGGGCCTCCTGGCGACGGCCCTCGAGCGCATCCCGGCGGCCGGGGACACCATCGAGACCGGGGGCTGGCAGCTCACGGTCCTGAAGATGGAACACCACCGCGCCGACCGCGTACGGATCACCGAGACGGCCGAGACGGCCGAGACGGCCGAGACGGCCGAGACGGCCGAGACGGCCGAGACGGCCGATGCGGCCGAGACCGCCGAGATCACCGAGGCCACCCGATGACCGTCCTCCAACTCGCCATCGGCGCCCTCACCCTCCTGACCAACGCCTTCTTCGTCGGCGCCGAATTCGCCCTGATCACCGTACGCCGCAGCCAGATCGAACCGCGCGCGCAGGCGGGGGAGAAGCGGGCGCGCGGTGTGCTGTGGGCGCTGGAGCACCTGTCCGCGCTGATGGCCACGGCTCAGCTCGGCATCACCATCTCCTCCCTCGCCCTGGGCGCGGTCGCCGAACCGGCCATCGCCCATCTGCTGGAGCCCGTCTTCGACGCCGTCCATGTGCCGCACGCCCTGGTGCATCCGATCGCGTTCGTCGTCGCGCTCACGGTGGCCACGTATCTCCACATGCTCATCGGCGAGATGGTCCCCAAGAACATCGCCCTCGCCGCCCCCGAGCGCACCGCACTCCTCCTCGGCCCGCCCCTGGTGGCCCTCACCCGCCTCCTGCGCCCCGTCGTCTTCGGCGTCAACGCCTTCGCCAACGCCGTACTGCGGCTGCTGAAGGTCGAGCCCAAGAACGAGGTCGAGGCGGTCTTCACCGACGACGAACTCATCCGGCTGGTGCGGGACTCCAGCGACGCCGGGCTGCTCGACCAGTCCGGCGGCGACCGGCTGCGCGACGCCCTGGAACTGGGCACCCGGCGGGTCGGCGGCATCCTCGTCCCCCTCGACGCGATGGTCACCGTCGACCATCGCGTCACCCCCGCCCAACTGGAACGCACGGCGGCCGCCTCCGGCTACTCCCGCCTGCCCGTCACCGGCCCCGGCGGCGCCATCCTGGGCTACCTCCACATCAAGGACACCCTCGGGGCCGTCGACCGGGACCTCCCCTTCCCCCGTACCGCCGTCCACACCATCCCCCATGTGCGGGCCGACACCCCGCTGGACGACACCCTCAGCACCATGCGCGCCACCGGCGCCCACCTGGCCGTCGTGACGGCCGACACCGGTACGACGGTCCTCGGCTTTGTCACGATGACGGACGTCCTGGACGAACTCGTGGGACCGGCCCCGGCGTAACGGCGCCGATCAGGACGGGGGCCGCGCCGAGGGACGGTCCGGGCGCACGGAGAATGCCGTGTCCCCGGCCGTCCCCACGATCGCGTCCTGGACGAGCACCACCCTCGGCTCCGTGTCCTGAGCCGCCGTCCCGGGGTTGTCCAGCGCGGCCGTGCGCCACGCCTCCGTGCCGTCGTCCACGTTCAGCGCCAGCAGCCGGCCGAAGCGGTTGGAGAAGTACAGCTGCCCGTACCGCCTCGACAGCACGGGTGCGGACAGGCTCTCCGTCTCCGTCGACCGCTGCCACAGCTCCCGGCCGCTGTCCGCCGACACCGCGGTGACCGTGCCGTTGGCACGGACGAAGTAGACGACACCGCGCAGCAGGGTCGGCTCACCCAGCACGGGGCGGCGCAGCGGGATCCGCTTCGTCTCGCCGGTGCTCGGATCCACCCGGAGCATGAACGTGTACGGGCGCTCGTACCCCGAGTCGTACACCTCCTTCGCGGTCTGCGGTATCAGGAACAGCGGCTTGCCCGCGGCCGCGCCGATGGTCAGCGTCTTCTTCGGAAGGGCGGTGAGTTCGTGCTGCTTGCCGTCGGAGGCGTCGAACCGCAGCAGGTCGTACGGGCCCTCGGCGGCCAGGCCGTTGGAGGCCACGGGTGAGCACAGGCCATATGGTTCGCCGCCCAGCACCGTCGGCTCGCAGTACTTCCCCTGGGGTGCCGGTGACTGCCACAGCCGCTCACCCGACGTCCCGTAGGCGACGAGCTGACTGCCGTCCGGCGACAGCGTCAGCACCCCGCCGCGGAACAGCCGCGCCGGCGCGGAGCCGTTGATCCGTTGCTGCCACCGCTGTCGCTTGGGGGCGGCGTCCAGGGCCACCACCCACCGGTGGCCATCCTCCGACGCCCGGTAGGCGTAGGCGATTCCGTCCCGCACCCCGATCGGGCGCGCCGCCTGGGGGCGGGTGCCCCAGCGCCACAGGACGCGCCCGGTGGCGGCGTCGACCTTGGCGATCGTGAACCCGTTTCCGCCGCAGTACAGGGTCCGGCCGTTATCCGGGACACATCCGGATTGCTGGTAGACGAGGGGCGGCCCCTCGGTCTCGACCCGCAGATCCGTCCGCCACGGCTTCCAGCCCTCGGGGAGTGACGCGGGCTTTTGGGACGGCGCGGTGGCGGAGGCGGCGGACGCATCGCCCGACGACTCCGTCATGTCCGGGGCGAAGACCGCCGCCGCGACGGTCAGGCCGGTGACGGCCAGGGCCACCCCGGCGGAGGTGACGACGAGCCGCCGCCGGGCTCCGCGCCTCGGTCCGGTCCCGCCCGGTCCGGGGGGCTGCGAGCCGGGGGGCTGGGTATCGGGCTGCGGATGGGGCCCGGGAGCGTGGGCCGAGGGGGCGGGAGGATGCCCAGCGGCGGCCGCTCCGGGACCACCATCCGCCCTGGGACCACCGGCCGCTCCGGGACCACCGGCCACCCCGGGACCACCGGCCGTTTCGAAGCGCTCCGCCGCGGGGAAGTCCGGCAGCGCACGCAGCATATGGTGCAGTTCGTCCAGCTTCGGCCGGGCCTCCGGCTCCTTGGCCAGACAGCGTTCGGCGATGCCCCGCAGCGGTGCCGGGACCTCGTCCAGCGTCGGATGCTCGTACATCACCTGGTAGCCCGACAGATAGGGGCTGTCGGACTCGAAGGGACTGCTGCCCCGCGCCGCGAACACCAGCAGCGACCCCAGCGAGAACACATCCGACGCCGCTGTGACGTCCCGCGGACTGCGCAGCTGCTCCGGCGACATGAACGGCGGGGTGCCGAGCACCCGCCCGATGGTGACGGTGAGCGTCTGGCTGTCGACGGCGCGGGAGATGCCGAAGTCGATGACGCGCGGCCCGTCCTCGGCCATCAGGATGTTGGCCGGCTTCAGGTCCCGGTGCACCACCCCGGCCCGGTGGATCTCGCGCAGCGCCTCGACCAGCCCGAGGCCGAGCGTCCGCAAGGTGTGCCCGTCCAAGGGGCCGTTCTTCCGTACGACCTCGGAGAGGGTGCGCCCCGGCACGTACAGCGTGGCCATCCACGGCCGGTCGGCCTCCGGATCGGCGTCCACGACGGGGGCGGTGAACGCCCCGCTCACCCGGCGCGCCGCCGCGACCTCCTGCCGGAAACGGGTCCGGAACTCCTCGTCCTGCGCGTACTGCTCGTGGACCAGCTTGAGCGCGACCTGCCGCCCCGAGGCCGAACGCCCGAGATAGACGACGCCCATGCCGCCCGACCCCAGCCGGTCGACCAGGGCATAGCCGCCTATGGATTCCGGATCCCCGGTGGCCAGCGGCATCGCCGATCCCCTTTCCCGCGCTGTCTCCGCGTCTTGAACGGCCGTACCGGACTCCTAGATTAGGTCGGCGGGAGCACCGGCGGACCAGGTGGCCCAGGGCGTGGCGGAACGGTTACCAGCGGAGCGCCGGCCGACGGAGGGACAGATGGACGGCCCGGCGAACGGGCGGTTCGGCCAACTGGAGTTGCGGACCGCGCCGTTGCGTTAGTACGGCGTTAGCGGAACGGCGTTGCGGCAGCAGCTTTACGCCAGCGGACCACGGCAGGCTCATAGCCATACCGAGGGCCGGTGGGGAACACCGCCGGACCACCGACCCGCCCCAGAGGGAGAACCACCATGAACGTCACCGCTTACCGCCGCGGACGCACCGTCCGTACCCTCGCCGCCTCCATGCTGGCCGTCGCCGCGCTCGGCCTGACCGCGGCGTGCGGCGGTAGCGGAGACGGAGGTTCGGACAACGCGGGCAAGGCGAACCCGTCGGCCTCGGCGGACAAGGCGGCCAAGGGGGGCAACGCGGGCGCCAAGGACGCCAAGGACGCCAAGGACGCGAAGGACGCGAAGACGCAGGCCCAGAAGGCCGGGGCGGGGTCCGAGGAGGAGCCGATCGGCGACTGCGACGTCAACAAGACGGCCTTCTCCCTCCAGAAGGTCAAGAACCCGATCAACCACCTGCTGCTCAAGACGACCAATGGGGCCGGCGTGGACTGCAAGCTGGTCGGTTACCCCGGCCTGAAGTTCGGCGAGGACGCACAGTCCGCCACCCCGGTGAACGAGGACAGTCAGCCGCAGTCCGTCGTCGTGCTCGCCCCGGGCGAGAGCGCCTATGCGGGCATCACCACCTCCGCGGGGGACGGCTCGGGTTCGGAGGGCAGCGAGGTCAACTCGCTCGAGGTGTTCGTCGACGGCAGCGAGGACCCCGCGAGCGTCGAACTGCCCGGCGGCTCGGTTTACATCGACAGCTCCGCCCAGGTCACGTACTGGCAGACGACTGCGCAGGACGCCCTGACCTGGTAGGACCACGCGACCCTCGGTCCATGTACATGAACGCTGTCTTGCATAGGAGACAGCACCCCTGGAGTATGAAGCGACGTTGCCGGTGTGGAGAAGGAACAGCGGCGTCGCAGAGGTGGCGAACAGCGCCGTTCACCAGCGCGTACGCGCATACGCAAACGCACACGCACAACGCGCAGGACACAGCCACAGGGGTGGGGAACGGATGGGCATCGACTCGGCGGCGCTGCTGGTGTCGGCCGGGGTGGCCTCCGGGCTCGCCGGTTCGATCGCGGGGCTGGCCTCGCTGTTCAGCTATCCGGCGCTGCTCGCGGTGGGCCTGCCGCCGGTGGCCGCCAATGTGACCAACACGGTGGCCCTGTTCTCCAACACCGTCGGCACCGCGGCGGGATCCCGCGCCGAACTCCGCGGCCAGCGCGACCGCCTCCTCCGGCTCGGTGTCATCGCGGCGCTGGGCGGCGCGGTCGGGGCCGCCCTGCTGCTGGGAACCCCGTCCTCCGCCTTCGAGGCCGTCGTACCGTGGCTGATCGCCCTCGGCTCGGTGCTGATCCTGGTCCGCGATCCGCTCCGCCGACTCGTGGCCTCCCGCTCACGCTCCCTCGCCCACACCGCCCGGCCCACCCTCCCGCTCGCCTGCGCGGTCCTGCTGGTCGGTCTGTACGGCGGCTACTTCGGCGCGGCCTCGGGCGTCCTGATGCTGGCGGTGCTCTCGCTCTCCGCCACGGAGCCCCTCCCGGTCACCAACGCCGTCAAGAACATCGCGACCGGCGCGGCCAATGTGACGGCGGCCGTCGCCTACGTCGCCGTCGCCCCCGTGAACTGGGCCGCCGCCGTATCCCTCGGCCTCGGCGCACTCCTCGGCAGCTGGCTCGGCCCCCTGGTCGTCCGCCGCCTGCCCGAAACCCCGCTCCGGATTGCCATAGCCCTCGGCGGCCTGGGCCTGGCCATCTCCCTGTGGCACTAGGCGGCGCCCTCTTGACGTACGCCAGACGAGACGGCGGAGCGCCCCTCACCGCTTACGTCCCGGACTCCTCCGGGTAGAAGGTGATCAAGGTGGTGCTGCCGTCCGGCGCGACGACGCGGACAGCCGCCTCCGGGATGTCCTCCGTAGCCACATCGACCTCGGTGGGGTGCCACACCATGTGCCGCAGCACCACCGGATACCGCGGCGACTTCCCGCCGACGGCACCGATCACCGTGTCGTCCTTCGGGTCGTAGCTGAGGGAGGAGAAGGGCAGCCGCTCGGCCTCGTACTGATGCCCGACCGACGGGTCCAGCACCTCGATGGTGGCGAGTTCCCCCTCGTGCTCGGCCGTGACCTGATCGAGCGTGGTCCGCCACTCCCCGCGATCGAACGTTGTGGAACCGGCCATCGTCGATCCTCCCTCCGCTACTCCAGCCTGCTGTGCCGACCCGTCCCACGGTGGCCGCCACCGCCCCGGGCCGCCACGTCCACCCGGGTCGAATCGATCCAGCCGGGCTTGACCTCCCTGGACACATCAGTCGGCCGCACCCCGTTCCACGGCGGGCATTACCTGGGACGTAATCGCACCGCGCCGCGGCCCCCGGCAGCATGGTGATCGCTTCCCGCAAGGTTTCCGATCGGAGGGATCACCATGTCCTTGGCCGCACCCACGACCACCCGCGCCCTGGTGGCGGAACTGCTGCGCCGCATCGGTGAGGGTGACCCCGAGCGCATTGCCGAGCTGTATGCCGAGCGCAGCGACTGGAAGCTGGACTGGCCGGAGGCCGAGCACGGCCGCGCCGCCACCCCGTGGATTCGCCACCGCTCCACCCGCGCGGACGTGGTCGCCCACTTCCGGGAGCTGGCCCACCACCATGTGCCCGAGCAGGCGGCCACCGAGGTCGAGCGCATCCTCGTCGACGGTGACGACGCGGTCGTGCTGGGCGAGATCCGCCAGACCGCCCGGGCCACCGGACGCGCCTACCGTGCGCGGTTCGCCCTGCATCTCACCCTCGAAGGCGGCCTCGTCACCCGGCACCACGTCTACGAGGACAGCCTCGGCGTAGCCCAGGCGTTCAGCACCCCGCCGGGCACGACACAGGGCGCTTGACCGATGTGCCGTGCCCCTGTCGTCCTCTTTGGGATCAGCGCCTTTGAGGTCAGCGCGCGAGCAGGGGCTCCACCCGGGACAGCGTGTCCAGGACATTGGCCTCGGTGATCGCCATCCGCGCCTCGTCCGGCGTCAGCCAGCGCAGCGGCGCGTCCGGGTTCTCCGGCCGTACCGCCTCGGGAACGCTGGTGGCCAGCACATAGCGCACATCGGCGTGTTCATGCGCCGGCTCCCGGCTGTTCGCGGGGACCGGGACGATCACCAGATGCCGTACGTCCGCGTCCGGCCACGGGGCCAGGTCGAGCAGCCCCGTCTCCTCCTGCCCCTCCCGCAGGGCGATGTCGAGCGGGTCGTACTCGCCCGGGTCGCCATGCCCGCCGACCAGCAGCCACGACTGGTGGCGCTGGTGCCAGCGCAGCAGCACACGGCCGCTGTCGGGGTGCACGATCAGGGCGGATGCGGTGATGTGGAGGGGGTTGGACCGGTCCCAGGGGGCGCCCGCCTCGACAACGCCGAGCACCCGCTCGAGGTCGACGCATTCCGCGGTGGTCTTCGGCCGGTAGCCCGTAAGGACATGGGTAACTGCGTGGTCGGCTGTGGCCATGCGCCGGATCCTAACGACGCGGGGCGCCTACGGCGCGGGGTTTTTGTCACACCGGGCGCGGTCCCGCCGTGGCGAGCCCGCCATGCGGGAGCCCCAGGCCGTCGGCCCGGGGCTCTGTGGGGTGACACGGGACGGACGCGACGGACCGGCGCGTGGCCGTGGCGCTACTTGCAGGCCGCCGTGTCCACCAGGCCCATGACGTGCTGCATGACCTTCGGGAGTTCGGACTGGAGCTGTCCGGCGGCCCGGGCCTTGGAGGGGTCCAGCTTGGTGATGCCGGCGAGCTCGGCTCCGGCCTGGGCGGTGTCGTAGCCCTTGGGGTGGGGCCCGCGCGGTGTCCAGGAGTTCGCGGGCTTCGGTGTAGGTGTTGCGGGCGGTGAAGGCGTTGGGCTCCATGAAGCGGACGAAGTCGGGGAGGCCGGAGGTGTGCTGGAGGAGCTGCCGGACGGTGATCTTGTTGCCGTCGATGCCCTCGCCGCGGACCAGGCCGGGCAGATAGGTCTCGATGGGGGCGTCCAGCTTGACCTTGCCCTCGCCGACCAGTTGGAGCACGACCGCCGAGACGAACGCCTTGGTGTTGCTGCCCGCGCGTACTCGCCCGTTGACCGGCACGTCCTCGCCCGTCGTGAGGTCGCCGACCCTGGCGGTGTAGTCGCGGACCTGCCCGTCACCGTTGTCGACGGCGGCCAGCGCGGCGGTGAAGCCGTCCTCGCGCACCAGGCTGTCGGCGGCCTTCTGCACGGGCTGCAGTCCGGCCGCATAGGTTTCGTAGTTGTCGCCGTACGCGGCCGTTGCGTCGTTGTGCACGGCGGCCTTGCGTGTCGCGTCCTGCGTCCCGGCGTACGCGAGCGGGCCCCCCACGGCGAGGCTGCCGAGGACCGCCATGGCGGCGACCATGGACCGTGCCGACCGCCGCTTCGACGGGGTGGAGGTGCTGGTGCGGGCGGTGGAGTTGCTGCGGCGAGTGAACACGGGGGCTCCTTGAGGCCATCGGGCCTGTGCGGTGTGTGGCGTGTGCCGGTCCGGGTGAGTGCGGTGAGTGCTCCCTGAGCCTCTCGCGCCACGATCTTCGGATCGATGAGGTCAGGCGGCGGATGCATGGTGGTGCCGGCGACACCCTCCCGATCAAGAAACCGTCACCCGGGCCCGTCGGCAACGTGCCCGGGACCGCACACGGAGGGCACAACGCCCCATAGGGGTCAGGACGACAAAGCGCGAGGTCACAGCGTTTTCAGCCCGTTAACAGGACGTTAGTTGATCGTCAGCGGAGCCGGACAGACTTGTTGTCATGGCCCCGAGGGACGGGGACAACGCTCACGACAACTGAGGGACTCATGCCGCACCGCATCACTCTTCGTCACGCTCGCAAGGTCGCCGCCGCCGCGGTCGTCGCTGTCGCCGCGTTCGGTCTGACCGCGTGCCAGGACAATGCGGACGCCAGCGGCGACTCGTCCTCCGCGGCCTCGTCCAGCTCCGGCGGTTCGGACTCCTCCGCCTCGGGTTCCTCCGACTCGGGTTCGTCGGGTTCCTCCGGTTCGGGCTCTTCGGGCTCCGGTGGGGGCGGCAACGCCGGTTCCGATGCCTGCGCGACCTCGCAGCTCGCGTTCCGCAGCACCCACGGCATGGGTGAGGGCACCCTGATCGTCGACCTCAAGAACACCGGCTCGGCGACCTGCACGCTCCAGGGCTTCCCCGGCGTCGACCTGAAGAGCAAGAACGGCACCCTGAGCGCCAAGCGCAGCGACCTCGCGGCGCCGAAGACGAGCGTCAAGCCGGGCGAGGAGACCCGCTTCACGCTCCACTACCCGCCGAACACCTCCGGTGGCTCCGGCGAGACCTTCACCACGCTCGTCGTCACCCCGCCCAACGAGACCCACTCGCACTCCCTGCCCGTCAGCATCAACGTCCCCGTCTCCGACGGCTCCGACTCCGCCATCAAGGTGGACCCCGTCGGCACCGGCAAGTAGGCAGGCCCACCGCCGTAGGGTTCGACAACAGCGACAACAACGGACAGCAAAGCAACCCCGGGCCGCTGGCCTGGGGCTTTGCTATGAGCGCCGAGGCTGTCCGTCGGAAGACGCGGCGGAGCCATGCACCCGACCGATATCGATCGTACGTTTGATTTCCAGCGCACCGGCGTGCGCCCCCGCCGGTGACGGCTGACCCTGGAGGGTGGACGCGGGGAGCCTGCTGAGCAGCGCCCGGCTCACGTTCCCCTGGCCCAGCGCAGGAGCTCGGACGGAACTGGAAGGTGAACGTCACGATGAAGACACCTCCGATCGTCTCGTCGCAGGAGTGGGAGGCCGCGCGCCGGCAGCTGCTCGGGGAGGAGAAGCAGCTGACCCGCGCCCGTGACGCACTGGCCGCCAAGCGTCGGCGGATGCCGTGGCTGGCGGTGGAGAAGGAGTACGCGTTCGAGGGTCCCGAGGGCCGGGTGAGTCTGCTCGACCTGTTCCGGGGGCGTCGTCAGCTGATCGTCTACCGCGCCTTCTTCGAGCCCGTCGTCTACGGCTGGCCCGACCACGCCTGCCGCGGCTGCTCCATGGTCGCCGACCACGTGGGCAACCTCGCTCATCTCAACGCCCGCGATACCACCCTCGTCTTCGCCTCGCGCGCGCCGCAGCCGGAGATCGAGCAGGTGAAGGCGCGGATGGGCTGGACGATGCCCTGGTACACGATCACCGACGACTTCGACGCCGACTTCGGTGTGGACGAGTGGCACGGCACGAACGCGTTCATCCGCGATGGCGACCGCGTATTTCGCACCTACTTCATCAACGCCCGCGGTGACGAGGCGCTGGGGAGCACCTGGAGCTACCTCGACATGACGGCGCTCGGGCGGCAGGAGGAGTGGGAGGACTCGCCGAAGGACTACCCCCAAACCCCGCCGTACGAATGGTGGAACTGGCACGACGCGTACGACGACGCTGCGCCGGCGCCGGAGTGGGTGGCCCAGACCCGACGAGGCACCCAGGCCCAGCCGGGCTGAGCCGTGCGCCAAACTGTGGGGCATGGACGACCGCATTCGCCCCGCGACCGCAGCCGACGTTGACGCGGTAAGGGCCGTCACCGACGCGGCATACCGCCCCTACGTCGCCCGGATCGGCCTCCGCCCCGCGCCCATGGACGCGGACCACGCGGCCGGCATCGCGGCGGGGCGCGTCTTTGTCACCGGCGACCCGGTCGTGGGGGTACTGGTCTTGGTGGCCGAGCCCGACCATCTCGTCCTGGAGAGCATCGCCGTACATCCGGACGCGCACCGACAGGGCTTGGGCAGGCGCCTGCTCGCCTTCGCCGACCTGCACGCCCGCGCTCTCGGCCTCCCGGAGATCCGGCTCTACACCAACGCCGACATGTGGGAGAACCAGGAGATCTACCCGAGGTACGGGTACGAGGTGACCGAGCGCCGCCAGGACGGCGCGTACGACCGGATCCACTACCGGAAGCGCATTTCCGAGGCAACGCCCGACGAGCGGTGAGGGGCCCACTGCCGCTGGGGCCGCGAGGGAACAAGGCCGGCGACCACGAGTGGCCCGTACGCCGCTAAGGCCGTTGCAGAAGCCCCCGCTCCATGGCCACCACCACCGCCCTCGTCCGGTCGTTCACATCGAGCTTGGCGAACAGGCGCAGCAGATGCGTCTTCACCGTGGCTTCGGCGATCACGAGGCGCCGTCCGATCTCGGCGTTGGTGAGACCGTCCGCCACGGCGCCCAGGACCTCGGTCTCGCGGTCGGTCAGCGGCTCCTGAACGGGCCGCCGCATCCGCGCGACCAGCTTCTCGGCGACCCGGGGAGCGAGCACCGTCTCGCCCCGCGCCGCCGCGTGGATGGCGTCGACGAGTTGCTCACGGGTGGTGTCCTTGAGCAGATAGCCGATGGCACCGGCCTCCACTCCGCGCTCGATCTCCGCGTCGGTGTCGTACGTCGTCAGGATCAGCACCCGCGTACGCGGATACCGGGCGACGATCTCGGCCGTCGTCGCCACCCCGTCGAGCACGGGCATCCGCAAATCGACCAGCGCCACGTCGGGGTCGTACCGCTCGACCAGATCGAGCGCCGCGCGTCCGTCGCCCGCCGACCGCAGTTGCTGGGCGCTGGTCGCCGGATCGTGGTGAATGCCGGCCTGGGCCGCCTCCGCGAGCACGATGATCGACGCGAAGCCCTGCGCGAGCGTGTCGTGGATGTCGCGTGCCATGCGTTCCCGTTCGTCCGCCGCGCCCTGTCGCTGGTGAGCCTCGGACAGCTGCGCCTGCGTCCGCTCCAACTCCTCGATCAGCCGCGCCCGTTCACTGCTCTGCGCGACGACCGAGTGCGCCCACAGGCCGATCAGTACGCCCACCGCGACCACGATGAGGGTGGACATCAGCGTCTCGCCGAAGAACTCCGCCGACCAGCCCTGCCGGACCAGACTCCCGGCCAGCGTGGCACCGGTGGCCAGCCCGAGGAACCCCATCGAGGCCCGCGGAGTGCGCCCGAACATCCAGTAGTGCGGCAGCGTCACCATGAACAGCGCCGCATAGCTGCTGCCCAGGTAGGCCAGTCCGCCGAGCGCGAGCACGAGCACCGAGAGGTAGCCCCGAGGACGTACGACAGGATTCCCCGGGAAGCGGTCGAGCACCGCGTAGCACAGCACCACGCAGCCCAGAAGCGCGATCGCCTGGTACTTGCTCCCCCCGGCCGGAGCCGTCGTCACCAGCCCGACGGCCATCGCGGCGAACAGGACCCAGCACACGGCGTTCCACCGGCGCAGCGAAGTGGCCCAGAAGGCGTCGGCCAAGGGGCTGGCGAGAGCGGTCATACCGATCAACGTACGTCGACCACCGGTCGCCCGTCGGCCGGGTGAGCCGACGCCGCCGCCGTTCGCCCCGCCGTCCGCGAGGGCCACCAGCTCGCCTCACCGAGCAGCAGCATCGCCGCCGGCAGGACCATGATCCGGACGATGAAGGCATCGAGCAGCACGGCCGCCGCGAGGACGAAGCCGATCTGCTTCATCTCGATGATGTGCAGGAAGACGAAACTCACGAAGACGGTCGTCATCACCACAGCCGCACTCGTCACCACACTCGCCGACCTGCGGATTCCCTCGAGCACGGCCTGCCGCGTGGACACGCCGGCGAGGACGGCCTCCCTGATCCGGCTCACCACGAACACCTGGTAGTCCATCGAGAGGCCGAAGAGGATCACGAAGAGGAACAGCGGTACACGCGATCCGATCGAACCCGTGGAGTGGAAGTCCAACAGCCCCTCGGCCCAGGTCCCCTGGAAGACCAGGACGAGCAGTCCGAGCGCCGCCGCCGCGGACAGCAGATTCAGTACGACACCGATCAGGCCCAGCACCACCGAGCGGAACGCGTACGTCGTCATCGCGAAGGTCACCAGCAACAACGCGCCGAGGACCAGCGGGAGTTTGCCGTTCTGGTGAGCGGGATAGTCGGCGTACCGGGCGACGTCCCCGCTCACTCCGAACTCCGCCCCCTCGACCCGGCCGACGGTGGCGGGCAGGGAGTCCTCACGCAGGTGGTCGAGGGAGTCGTACGCCTGGTCGGAGTTGCCCAGGTACGGCACCTTCAGCTCGAGCACACTGATCCGGTGGTCGGCGGAGGTCCGGATGCGTGAGGCGCCGGCGAACAGCGGGTCGGCGTCGGCGCGCCGGGCCAGCTCGCGCAGCGCCCCGCCGACCTCGCCGGAGCGCTCGGCGTCGGCCCGTACGACGACCTGGTGGGTGACCCGTTGCTCCGGGAACGCCGCGTTGAGCCGGTCGTACACCCGCATGGCGGCGATGTCGCGGGAGTGGGTGTCCCGGCTCATCTCCGTGATCTTCAACCCGGCCAACGGGGTGACGAGCGCGAGCAGGGCAAGAACCGAGACGCACAGGGTGGCCAGCGGATGCCGGCTCGCGGGTCGCAGCAGAGCGGCCCATACGCGGCCACCGCTGTCGCCCCGGGTCCGGCGCACGGGCTTCCCCCGCTCAGCACGGCGCCGCGCCCTGCGCTCCTCCCGCTGTCCGAGCTTGACGAGCATCGCGGGCAGCACCGTCAGCGAACTGGCCACCGCGACCAGGACGACCACGATCGTGCCGGTGGCGAGTGAGGAGAAGATGACGTCGGAGGCGAGATACAGCGTCGCGGTGGAGGCCACGACCGCGAGTCCGGAGATCACGACAGCCCGGCCGGAGGTTGCCGCGGCCATTTCCACCAGCGCTTCGGAGCTCAGCCGGCCGCCCGAGCGGGCGCGCTCCTCGCGCTCCCGCTTGAGGTAGAAGAGCGTGTAGTCGACGCCGACCGCGAGGCCGATCATCAGGATGACGTTCGTGCCGACCCCGGCGTCGGGGGAAACGTGTGAGGCCACCATCGAAAGCCCGACGGCCGCCGCGATGGACGACAGCGCGAGCAGCAGCGGCACCCCCGCCATGGTCACGGATCCGAAGACGACCAACAGGGTGAGCAGAGTGATGGGAAGCGTGATCTTCTCGGAGAGCGCCAGGTCGTCACCGCGCTGCTGGTCGACCCCCTTGCTGATGGAGGGGCTCCCGGTCTCCTCCAGCCGCAGCCCCGGATACGCCTGCCCCACGGCGTCGGTCTGTCCGACCAGCGCCTCGACCTTGTCCTTGGCGTCCCGCTCCTCGCCCTTCAGAGCCACCTCGACCATGAGGATCCGGCGATCCTCGGACAGCAGCGGGTCGGCGACGCCCGCGACCTCGGGCAGCCGCTTCATCCGGGTGGTCAGGTCCCCGGCCGCGGCCTCGGCCGCGTCCCGGTCGAAGGGTCCCGACCGGGAAGAGATCAGCACCTGTTCGGCGGCCCTGCGCTCCAAGCCCCCCTCGACGGCCATCGCCTCCGCCCGCCCGGCCTCGCCGACCCGGTAGTCGGCCGTGGTCGCGCTGTGTGTGCCGACGGCACTGCCGACCCCCAGGCACAGCACCACGAACACCAGCCAGCCGACGATGGCCCGCCAGGGGTGCCGAGCGCTCCAACGCGCCATGCGCACAGTGAATGAGTTCATGGCCAAAAGCGTTGCTGGCCAGCGCAGTTGGCCGACAGAGGTGCCCGGTTGAACTTCCCGTCCACCGATCGGTGGACGAGACAGGGCCAGGTCCCGGGATCGGGACCTGGCCCCGTCGCCGGCCCTGGAGAGTGCGCCGGGCCGCCCGGCGCCGCCGATGCCCGGAGGATCGGCGGCGCCGGGGTGGGGTCAGGAGCAGGGCTTGTAGAAGTGCTTCCAGCCGTCGCCGGGCATCGCCGGCGGCTCGGCCGTGCTGCCGAACTCCCCGTACTTCTCCTGCATCGCGTAGTCGTAGTCCCCCGGGCCGCTGCCCGCGGTCGACAGACGCACGTCCCGATCCAGCTGCCCGTCACCGGCGTTGTTGAGGATCGCGAGGTCCGGGTACGGGTCGTCGCCGTAGTTGGCGATCCGAAGCTGCTGGGCCTCGCCCTGGTCGCCGATGTCGGAGTGCCGGGCGTCGGCGGAGCTCAGGTCCGTCCGTGCGAGCGGGCCGGGGCGGTATTCCGCGACGCGCGCGGTCGAGGGGTCGTCCCCGTCGGCCGGCTCGACGATGTTGACGACCATGCCCAGGGTGCCGTCGTTGCGGAAGTCGGCGACCGCGGCGGTCGCGACCTCCCCCTTCTTCGCGCCGAGAAGTTCGCTGACGGCGTGCTTCTCGCCGAACGAGCCGTCCGCGGCCCCCCACTGGATCGTCATCTTGGTGCCGGTGTGCCCGGGGTTCGAGATCTTGTCCGGGTGGCCGTCGCCGTCGAGATCGCCGACCAGCGTCGTGGCGTCGGCCAGACAAGCGCCCGTCGCCTCGCCGACCTTGCCGGACCGTTCCGCGCCGCCGGAGGGCGACGACCCGGCCGCACTGGCCTGGTAACCGGCGATGGTCAGGGTCAGAGCGACAGCCGCGATCGGGGCGGCGATCAGACGTGACCGTTTGCGAAGCATCTACGAACTCCTAACGTCGTTTCTGCGAAGTGAGAGGGTGGCGACGCCTCGCGTGTGGCGTACCGAAGTTGCCGTGCTACATCGCCGCGATGTCCGAACGGGGAGAGCGGGCGTGCGCCCTCCCCGTCAACCACCTTCACCGGGATGGGGTGGCCCGGCCGATTACTGGTCCGTTCCGCCGAAGGGGACAGCGTCCGCCGGGGAGGTGTGCCAGTTGGTGACGATGGGCTCGTCGACGGTGATGGTGCCGACCGGCAGGGAGACCGGGTTGGCGTCCTCATCACCGACGGCGACGATGATGCTGTCCAGTTCCTTGCCGTTGTTGTCGTTGGTGGTCTTCGGGTTCACCCCGGCATAGGCGGTAGTTCCCCCGCTCAGCGTGACCGCCTCTCCCACGGACTGCTCCGCGGGACCCGCCTCTGTGCCGTCCGACCCGAAGGCCACCGTGGGAAGCGCGGCGGGCAGAACACAGGTGATCCCCGCCTTGGCCTTCGCCATGACCAGGATGTATCCGCCGGCCTGCGACTCGTCCCTGGTGCTCCAGGAAATGTCGTTGGCCCCGCACACCTGCCCGACCTTGCCGCGCTCGCCGTTGCCGGTGTCGGCACCGGAGCCATCCTGAGCGCCCTTGTCCTTCGCGCCGGGGGACTTGGCCGACGAGTCAGCGGCGGTGTCCTTGTCGCCCGCGGCATCGGCCGTGGCCCCGGTCGTGGCCTTGGCGGAGGCAGACGAGTCACTGGACCCACTGCTCGTCTCGTCCGACTGGCAAGCGGTGGCGAACATCGCGGCAGTCACCAGCAGACTGGCACCGGCGAACATACGGACCCGGGGGCGGCTGATAAGCATGGGAAGACCTTCTTCGTCATCAGTGGTGTAGTGCTCCCGGCGACGTTTCGCTCGGTGTGCTACTCACCTTGCCGGTGGCCGCTACCGTTCCATTAGCGCCCCACTAACGAAGCGCTGACGCGATCACAAACCGGCTGACTCACCTGCGTATCGACGGCGCGGCAGTACAGTGCAACGGTGACTTCTCTGCCGGAAGACCCGCCGCTACTGGTCAGCGAAGACGACCGCGACGCGGCCGTGCAGCGCGTGCAGGAGGCGTACGCCGAAGGGCACATCTCGCACGAGGACATGGAGGAACGCCTCCAGCAGGTGCTCACCGCCAAGACACGCAGCGAACTTGTGTCGGCTCTGACGTCGCTCCCGGAGGAGAACGCGGGCACGACGTCCACGATTGCCGCCGCGGGCGGACGGATCAAGCGGCGCGGCGCATGGCAGGTGCCTCGGGTCCTCAAGGTCGCGTCCGCATTCGGCAGGGTGCACCTGGACCTGTCCCGGGCGGTCATCGACCATCCGGTCGTGGACATCGAGCTGCAACTCGGCACCGGCAGGGCCAAGATCACGGTGCCTCGGGAGGCGGTCGTCGACCTCGAGGAGCTGCACACCGGGTGGAAGGACACGCGCTACAAGCCCCGGCAGAGCTCCGGCCGCGGCGGGCCGAGGATCCGGATCTCCGGGACCATGGGATTCGGACGGCTGAAGATCCGCCACGCGCGGCGTTGAGACTCATCCGGCATCAGCCAAGGTGGGTTGGGGAGGTGGCCCTCAGCCGACGTGGGCATGGGGCCGCCGGGCCCGGTCGGGCTCGGCCTCCCGCAGCACTGCAGCACCTCGCCGTGCACGCGCAGCGCCGATTCGACGTCGGACGGGTCGCGGACGGTGACCTCGACGAAGATCAGGTCCTCGTCGTCCGGGATGTCGTTGTCGGCTCGGATCTGCTGGATCTTGTCGCGGTACTCGGCCGCGTCCCGGTGGTCCGGCTCGTTGGCGATGAACCGTATGCGGCGGATCCCACGGCGGCATGCCCCTCACGGCCCTTCCGAGGGCACCCGGCCGACGGCGGGGACGCCGAAGGGGCGGCGTCCGCGACATGGTGTCGGTGGACGCCGCCCCGGGTGGGACGAGGTGCGGGAGATGGCCCGCGGGCTCATGCCGGTTACTTCGGGTCGCGCTTGAACGACGCCGTCGACCAGCGGTAGCCGAGCGCGGTCAGGCCGATGGACCAGGCGAGGGCGAGCCACCCGTTGTGGCCGATCTCGGTGCCGAGCAGCAGACCGCGCAGGGTCTCGATGGCCGGGGTGAACGGCTGGTACTCGGCGATGGGCTGGAACCAGCCCGGGATCGAGTCGATCGGGATGAAGGCGCTGGAGATGAGGGGCAGGAGGATCAGCGGCATCGCGCTGTTGCTGGCGGCTTCGGCGTTCGGGCTGGCCATGCCCATCCCGACCGCGATCCAGGTGAGGGCCAGGGCGAAGAGCACCAGCAGTCCGAACGCCGCGAGCCACTCCAAGGCGGTGGCGTCCGTCGAGCGGAAGCCGATGGCCACGGCGATGGCGCCGACGAGGACCACACTGGCGATGGACTGCATCACGCTGCCGATGACGTGCCCGATGAGCACGGATCCGCGGTGGATGGCCATGGTGCGGAAGCGGGCGACGATCCCCTCGGACATGTCGGTGGCGACGGACACCGCGGCCCCGATGACAGTGGAACCGATGGTCATCAGCAGGATGCCGGGGACGACGTAGGCGATGTAGTCGGAGCGGTCGGCGCCGCTTCCGGCGATGCCCGCGCTCATCGTGTCGCCGAAGAGGTAGACGAAGAGCAGGAGCAGCATGACCGGTGTGAGCAGCAGGTTCAGGGTCAGCGACGGGTAGCGGCGGGCGTGCAGGAGGTTGCGGCGCAGCATCGTGGCCGAGTCGCGGACGGCGAGTGAGAGGGCGCTCATCGGACGGTCTCCTTGGGCTGGTTGTTCTGGGCGGGCACGGTGGAGCCGGTCAGGGCGAAGAACACGTCGTCGAGGTCGGGAGTGTGCACGGTCAGCTCGTCGGCCTCGACGCCGACGGAGTCCAGCCAGTCGAGAAGGGAGCGCAGTTCGCGCTGGCTGCCGTCGCTGGGGATCTGCAGCGACAGCGCCTCGTCGTCCCGTGTCACCTCGCGCAGGGCGACGGAGGCGGACTGGTAGGCGGCCGGGTCGGTGAAGCGCAGCCGCACATGCCCGCCGGGGATGAGCCGCTTCAGCTCGTCGGCGCTTCCCTCGGCGGCGATCTCGCCGTCGCTCAGCACCGCGATGCGGTCGGCGAGTTCATCGGCCTCGTCCAGGTACTGGGTGGTGAGGAAGACGGTGACGCCGTCGGAGACCAACGCGCGGATGATGCCCCACATGTTGTGGCGGCTGCGCGGGTCCAGACCGGTGGTCGGCTCGTCGAGGAAGATGATCCGCGGGCTGCCGACCAGCGTCATGGCGATGTCCAGGCGGCGCTTCATGCCGCCGGAGTAGCTGGCGGCGGGCTTTTTCGCGGCCTCGACCAGGTCGAACCGCTCCAGCAGCTCGGTGGCGACCCGCCGCCCCTCGCGCTTGGGGAGATGCTGCAGGTCCGCCATGAGGAGCATGTTCTCCTCACCGGTGATCAGCCCGTCGACGGCGGAGAACTGCCCGGTGACACCGATCGCGGCCCGCACCGCCTGCGGGTCGGCGGCGAGGTCGTGGCCGGCGACGTGCAGATCGCCGCCGTCGGCGCTGATGAGGGTGGAGAGGATCTTGACGGCGGTGGTCTTGCCGGCGCCGTTCGGGCCGAGCAGGGAGAAGACCGTGCCGGCCGGTACCGCCAGGTCGATGCCGTCGAGGACGACCTTGTCGCCGTAGGACTTGCGCAGCCCGTTCGCCGCGATGGCCAAGCTGGTCATGAGGGGTGCTCCTTCTGGAAGCCGCGGATCGGAGGCTGCGGGGTCAGTGGCTGTGGGCGGCGATGTCGCCCTGGGAGGTGGTCGCGTGGATGTCGAGCTCGGCGGTGCCCGCGTTCTTGAGGCCGTTGCTGATGCGGCCGTAGGAGGTACCGGCGTCCAGGGAGGCCGAGACGCCGGCGGCGGCGGTGACCGAGATGTCGCCCTGCTGGGTGCTCAGCACGACCTTGCCGCGCACGGCCTCGGCGATCCGGATGTCACCCCTTGCGGTGCTGATCTCCGCGGGTCCGTTGAGCCGGCCGACCTCGACGTCGCCGTCGACCGCGGTGAGGCGGACACTCGCGGCCTCATCGATCTTGATCTGGCGGTACGCGCCGTCGAAGGCGATGTCGCCGAGGCGGCCGACGGCCCGGAATTCGGTGCTCGCCGCCTTCGCCTCGACGCGGGAACCGGCGGGCAGTTGGACGGTCACCTCGATGGATCCGGAGGGGCCGAGGTACTGGTTCTTCACCGGGACCTCGATCCGCAGCGCTCCGTCGGCGTATCCGACGGTGGTCTGCTCCGCCGCCTTCACATCGCGGCTCTTCGAGGCGTTGGTGGGCCGGACCTCGACCGCGGTGTCGGCGCGATCGGCGGCGATGATCTGGACGCGCCCCGCGGGGATGTCCAGGACGGCGGCGATCGGGGCGGGGGTCTCGAACTTCGGCATCGTGCTCTCCTTGCGACTCGTTGTTTCTGACATTGGAAAAGCTACGTTGCGTTCATGACATTGGCAACGAGGTTGTTGCATAAAAACTGCGTAGTAGCAGGTGAGACACTAATAATCGTTGCGATGGTCCTGAATCTAATGCAACTTGAGTCCGCCCGAACGTTGCAATGGATTGCGCGTGAACGCTATGCTGGGGCATCGGACAACACGAAGGAGGGCGCGATGCCGGGCGGCAGGCTCACCCAGAAGGACCGTCAGCAGATCGCGCTGGGGCTGGCCGACAACCTCCCCTACGCCGAGATCGCCCGCCGCCTGGAGCGTCCGACCTCGACGATCACGCGTGAGGTGATGCGCAACGGCGGCCCCACCGGCTACCGCGCCGACCTGGCCCACCGCGCCACCGAACGCCGCGCCCACCGGCGCAAGCCCGCCTCGTCCCGGGGGGCGGAGCCGGCCACCCTGCCGCATGGCCGCGACCCCGAGGCCGTGGCCGAGTACGAAGAGCGGTTCACCACCGTCATGATGCAATCGGGCCTGTCCAACAAGATGATGGCGCGGGTGATGGTCTGCCTCCTCACCACCGACTCCGGCAGCATGACCGCCGCCGAACTGGTCCAGCGCCTTCAGGTCAGCCCGGCGTCCATCTCCAAATCGATCACCTTCCTGGAGAGCCAGTCCCTCGTCCGCCGGGAGCGCGACGAACGCCGCCGGGAGCGCTACGTCATCGACGACAACCTCTGGTACCAGTCGATGGCCGCCAGCGTCCGCGCCCTCACCCAGCAGGTCGAGATCTCACGCCAGGGCGTCGGCATCCTCGGCCCCGGCACCCCGGCCGCCATCCGCCTGGAGAACGTCGCCCGCTTCCTCGACTTCGTCGCCGAAAGCCTCGCCCGCGCCACGGAACAGGCCCGCGACATCCTCTACACGAACGCCGAAGCGAACGCCGAGCCGAACGCCGAGCCGACGACCCCGGACAGCCCTGCCGCGCCAAGCCCGGACCGCGCATAGGAGCCGCGGCGAACTGGCGTCTCATTGCGATTGTTGCCGCGACCGGGCCTCGGCATGATGGATGCCGCATGGGATCGGACGGGACGACGTACGCGCTCAGCGGCGGGCTGCCCGACCTCCTTGCGGGCAAGCCCAACGACGGGTTCAGCCTGACCCCCGTCAAGACCGATTGAGCCGACAGCCGTTCCGGTGAGAAGAGCGACGATCGAGCATCTGGCACGGATCTGACACGAGACGCGTAGAGAGATCTGGACAGCAAAGCAGCCCCGGACCGCTGGCCTGGGGCTTTGCGCTGGAGCGGGTGACGGGAATCGAACCCGCGCTCTGAGCTTGGTGCTGCTCATATCGTGACGAGGCGGTTGGTGGTGCCGCCAGACCACTCGACCATGAAGAGCGTCGCGTCGTCGGTGGTGACCCCGCCGCGTTCTCGCATCAGAGTGTGGGACAGGCCGCGCACCATTTCCTGTACGCCTTCTCCCACGCATCCCGCTCGGTCCACGAATTCGAGCATCCGTTCCTCGCCGAACTGCTCTTCGCCGGCACGGTGCTCCTCGATGAGGCCGTCGGTGAAGAAGAGGATCCGGTCGCCGCGGGACAGCAGCTGGTCGTTGATCTGTGGGATGGCGCCGCCGAAGCCGACGGGCAGGGTGCCTGGGCTCTCCAGTGCTTGGACGACGCGGTGGTCGCGGATCAGCAGGGGCGCCGGGTGCCCGGCGTTGACCCATTGCAGATGGCCGGTTCCGATGTCGAGGCGCATCATCTGCGCGGTGACGAAGTGGTCGGGCCCGAACTGCGCGTCGATGGCCGTGTCCATGAACATGTACAGGTCGGCCAGGTCGACGTCGGCGCGTCTGGCGTGCCGGTAGGCGCCGATGGCGACGGTGGCCAGTACGGCGGCGTCCAGCCCGTGGCCCATGGCGTCGATGATCGCTACGTGCAGGATGTCGTCGTTCAGGGCGTAGTCGAAGCTGTCACCCGCGACGTCGTAGGCGGGTTCGAGGATTCCGGCCACTGCCACCTGCGGTGTGACCATGGTCAGCGGGGGCAGCAGCGACCATTGGATCTCCGCCGCCAGCGTCATCGGCTCACGCCGCCGGGCCCGGAAGAATTGGTCGGTGTAGCTGTTCTTGGTGACGAGCATGTCGGCGATCAGGCCGGCGAGGCGCCGCAGCAAGCGCCGGTCGTCGTCGTCGACAGTGCTCAGGGTGACGGCCAGTACCCCTACCACGTCGCTGCCGTCCAGCAGCGGCAGGAACATCCGTACGCCGTCGGCCTGCGGTTGTTCTACTGTCATGCCGCTCAGAAAAGCCCTGCCGGCCTGAGTGTCGTCGATCCGTTCGGGTTCCCCGACCATGAGTCTCAAGCCTGGCAGGGGAGCCAGCAACAGCTGGTCGTAGTCCTGGAGGAGGATGGAGACGTTCCGCCCGCCGATCCTGCTCACTTCCTCGGCGACGAGTGGGGCGATCAGCTGGGGTGGCATCTCGTGCGCCCGGTCCAGCAGCATACCCAGCAGCCGCTCACCGAATCCCTCCGACCGGTCCACTGTGACTTTACGGAAGTCCTGTTCACCGTCTGCCATGGCGACCTCGTCTCGCCGTACCGCCCTCGCGCGGAGGCGGTCCTTGGTGCTGTTCGCCGCACTGTGGCCCTGCTGCCACCGCTCCGCCACTCCAGCATCGCGCACAGGGAAGCCCGCGACACCTGGTGCCAGGCCGCCGGAGCGCGCGACTGGTGCCTGAGGCGGGCGAAGAGCGACGTGCCCACCCCCGCCGGAGGCATCTGCGTACGGCGATCTTCGTCAGAGATCTTCGTCAGAGATCTTCGTCAGAGATCAGTCTGGCCCAGGCGCCGTGGCGTGTCGTACCGGATCGTGCGCCCCGGCGAAGCGCCGGGTACGGCATCAGTGCTCAGCCTCATACCTGTGCATGCGCTCGACCAGTGGAAGAGGCGTCTCGTCGGAACCGTTGACGGACCCGCCGGCCATACGCGCGCAGACACCCTCGCAAGCGAGCAGTTGTTTGCCGCTGTGGTGCGCGACCACCATCGCGTCCGTGTCCGGTGCACGCCGGTAGTCGGTGCGGCAGACGACGCAGGCCAGTCCGGCCACCATCTCCTCGGTTGGTTCGGAGTGACTGCGACGGCGGCTTGAGATGGCGTCAGATGAATACATGTGAACCATTTCCTCTTGCTCATGGCGCGACAGTGGGCCCAAGGGACCCGTGGCAAGGGCCGGGTGTGTTGCGGTTGGTTCCGTAGTGCTCAGGGAGCGTTACTGATCTGGTCTGGCCGTTGCGGGCCCGGCGGTCGGTCGGCGCTCGGGCCCGACGATTCGCCGCACGCGATGTGGCGACCGGTGGTCGGGGCTCTCATCCCGGCGGGGGCTGCCCGGCCGACCGTTCCCGAGGCCGACGCCGCGGCGATGACGCCACCCGAGATGCGCGTGGGTAGCGCCACCCTACTCTCGTCCGGACGCTGGAGCGCGTCTGCGGCCGCCGGGCCGCACGGGAGCATGCCTCCTCGGCGCGCGGGGAGTACGGTGAAGAGGAAGAAGGGCGATCCGAAATGGGTTGCCCTGCCACAGCCAGCCGTTCTTTGCGATTCACGATCCTTCGCGATTCACGACACGGTCCGGACCCACGGGCTCGGAGAGGGCGTATACACAGCTCACATCGTCCGCGTCAGGGTTACGGACGACGTGGTCCGAGCACCGGCCGAGCGAACCGGTCGATCCGCACGATGGTTGTCCCTCCGTGGTGACCTGCGAGGGCTGCCGCTCCGATGGCACCGCACCGCACGAAGAGCCCGCATCCGCGTGCCGCTGACAGCTGAGTGCTGACAGCTGAGTGCTGATGGCTGAGGGCTGACGGCTGACACCGATCAGGATCGAGATCCATGGCCTCCTCAGACTTCATTCAACCCCCCGTTGTCGGCGTGGGGTCGGCTGAAACCTCCTCGACTTCCTCAAGCCCTGCGGCTCCGCGGGGCGACCCGTCCGGAAACATCCCGGACGGGTCTACGACGATCCGTGATCGATCCCCGGGCAGTGACTACGCGCTGCTCTCCCGCCAGGTCAGAAGCGCGGGACTGCTGCGTCACCGGCCACTGCGTTCCGTCTCGGCGCTGGCTGTCACGCTGCTCCTGCTGACCGGTGGCTGGGCGGCCTTCCTCCTGATCGGCGACTCCTGGTGGCAGTTGACCGTCGCCGCGGTGCTGGCCTTCGCCTTCACCCAGTGCGGGTTCCGCGGCCATGAAGCGGGCCACCGCCAGCTGTTCCACGGCAAGCGGGCAAACGACGCGACAGGGCTGGTGTTCGGCAATCTCTTCATCGGCCTCGGATTCGGATGGTGGGTGGCCAAGCACAACCGTCACCACGCCCATCCCAACCAGGTCGGCCGCGACCCCGACATCGAGACCGGCGCCGTGGTCTTCATCGATCACGAGGCTCGGGGGCGTACGGGTGTGGCCGGTTTCGTCACCCGCCACCAGGCCCCCCTTTTCTTCCCCATGCTGCTGCTGGAGGGCTGGGCACTGCATGTGGCCACATTCCGGGCGCTGCGCAGGGGCCGGACGAGTGCTCCCGCTCCTCTCTCGGTCGAGGCACTGGCTCTGCTCGTGCATGTGGCGGCGTATCTCACCGTTGTGCTCATGGTCCTTTCGCCGCTGAAGGCGCTGGCGTTCGTTGTGGTCCAGCAGGCCCTTTTCGGCCTGTACATGGGAGTTTCCTTCGCCCCCAACCACAAGGGGATGGCGATGCCGGGGGAGCGTGACCGGCCGGACTTCCTGCGCGGCCAAGTCCTCACCTCGCGCAACGTACGCGGCGGGCGGATCATCGACTTCGTGCTCGGCGGCCTGAACTACCAGATCGAACACCACCTGTTCCCCAGCATGCCCCGAACCGCTCTGCCGGCGGCCCAGCCCCTGATCCGCGCCTACTGTGCCGAGCTCGCCCTGCCCTACGCGCAGACGGGCTTGGTGGACTCGTACCGGCAGGTGCTGCGTCATCTCCACGCGGTGGGGGCCCCACTGCGGGCCGAACGTCGGGCATGACCCCGGCATGGCCTTGATCCACAGGAGACAACGGCCCCGGCGCAGAAACACCGGGGCCGCCCTTTCGGGTCGGTTGCACGTGAGAGTGCACCGGCCCACTTCCATGCTATGTCTGGTGCGCTTTTCCGGCATCAGAGACTTTTCGTTCTTCCGCCGGGTGCCGGGTGCCGGGTGCCGGGTGCCGGGTGCCGGGTGCCGGGCGCAGGCCGACGGTGCCCTGAACCCCTTCAGACGTGGTCCGTCTGCCTGGGGTCTTGCCCGGAGGACCGACTTGCCACCAGCCAGGACCGTGCCGGCTCTGCCGTGTGCGTGGTGTCCACGGTGAGATGGAGGAGGGTTCCGCCGTCCGCGCCGGACGGGTAGCTCCGCTGTTCGGTGCCGGCGAAGCAACGACGGAGCACCTCCGCGACCTGACGGGCGACCTCGGGGGACGCGGCGACAATACGCACCTCGGCGCGCCCTGCCGAGGGTGATTCCGGTGGCTGCATGGCGACCTCGTTCATCAGGAAGACGTGGTGGTGGGCGCGGGCCCTCGCTTCGTGCCCACCAGCCCAGGTCGGGGGCAGGTCATGGGTCATTCGCGGCCCCGTCGCGGTGTTCGGGGCGAGGAGGGGGCGAGGGTGTGGGTGACGGTCTCGCTCGCCATCAGACTGCTCGCGGTGAGGAGGCTGCCGACGGTGGCTGCGGCGGACATCAGTCGGGTAGCGGCTGCCGCACTCGTCTCCGGCGGGATCACCAGAAGGTCCCAGCGGCCCGTCGTGTAGGAGAGCAGAATCATTTTGGGCGGGTCCTGCTCATCGGTGAACCAGCCCACGTTCACTGTGTGCCCGGTCGCAGGCACCTTGCGCGGGATCACGGGCCAGTGGGCCGGGTTCACGGAGATGCGCGTGATCCGGCCCCAGCGTGCGTCCAGCACGTCCGTCAGGGTGGGCAGCTCGCGGAGGAGATCGCGGGAGCGAGGCCACCACGCACCGTCCAGGGCGCCTGGCACAGGGCTGGTCGGCGTCAGTGACAGGCGGGCCGGTGGGGAGGGCACGCGCTCATCAGGGGTCGTACGGTCGATGGCCACGGTCATGGCGCGGACCTGTCTCCGGGCGCGTCTTGCGACGTCCCGGCGTTGTTGCTCGCCGGGAACGACACCCGCGTGGAAGCCGGTGTGCGAAGTACTCCCGGTGTTTTCACTGTACTGCCCGTCGTGCGCGTCGGCCCGGACTCCGACGCCTGGGAAGAACTGCCCGACACGACTGATCATCGACGACCGGATCGTGCGTCTTGATGCCTCATCCGCCTGCGCCTGTCTCAGGTGGGGTCGAACAGCGTTGCCACCCTGCTACCAGTAGTGCCGACGCCCACCGACTGCGTGCCCGACGGCGCCAAGGACCCAGAGGATCGCTCCGATGACAAGGACGATGATTCCAATGGTCCACAGGATGGAAATGCCGGTCAGAAAGCCGACGACGAGGAGAATGATCCCGAGGACGATCATGGGGGCCCTCCGATCTTTCGAGAATGCCCTATTGCCACTATCGTCCCGAATCAGGCACTACGCCAACTCGTCCCTCACTGCTGCGAGGGGCGGAGCCGGATCTGACGTCATTCGGCGCGGTGCGGGGCGTGGCGGGCGACGCCCAGGCGGACATCCGTGGGGAGGCGGTCCCAACCAGCTGATTGGCGGGCTCGATCGGCGGCGTCGCTCAGGTCCTCGAGTACGTGCTCCGGAGTGCTGCCGGGGCTGAGGGTGAGGCCGATACTGGCCCGCGGGCGAGTGGGAGGCCCGAGGAAGCGTGCCCGGGCCCGCCGGACGCCGGGCAGCATGTCGAGGTCGGTGGTGAGGGCGTCGCGCAGCGCGTGGTCGTTGACCGTCACGGTGTCCCGGGGGGTGTGTCCGACGGACAGCCGGCGGGAGTGCCGTCGCCGGGGCTGGGACAGCAGCCACCACAGGGCGAGCAGCATGAGCAGGGTCAGTGCTGCGATGGCGGCCGGCCACCACCAGCCCCGGTCAGTCCACTGGATCTGGTCGGCGCGGGGGATCAGGACGTTGTGCGGAGCGGTGAGCGGCCAGTCGGCGGGCGGTGTGAGGTGCAGGCGACGGTAGCTGTCGGCGCCGCCGGCGAGCACCAGGAGGCCGCCGCCCAGCAGGACGAGTCCGAGCAGGGCCAGAAGCACGCGGTTGGTCGTGGTGTGTTCCCTCATCGTCTCCTCCGGTGCGTATCGGGGCCCGGCGCTACGACCGTCAGGTCGGGCTCCGGTGTACGCGGACCGCCAGGCGCGGGGTCCGGGCCAGGGCGAGGTGCTCGCGTTCCTCGCGCCGGACGGCGTCGGCGAGTTCGTCCTTGACGTCGGCTGTGTCGCGGAAGCGCACGTCGGCACGGACTGTGACCCGGCGGCGGCGCACCCGGACTCGCGCCGCGCTGACCCCGGGGACACGCAGGGCGGCGTCGCGCAGGATCAGCGCCGCGCCTTTGCGGTCGAGCACGGCACGCATCCGCCCGTGGCCGTCGGCGGGAACCCGCAACGGCAATCGGGGACGCAGGCCGGGGGTGAGGGCCAGGACGATCAGCCACAGGCCGAGGGCGGCCGCGATCGCGGCGCCGGTGAGGATCCAGGCGTCGTCCACCGGGCGGGTGGCGAGTTCCTCGGTCAACCGTGTCCACCAGGCAGTGGCCTGGTGTCCGGTGCGTATCCAGACCGCTTCGAAGAGCAGCGCGCCCGCTCCGAGCAGGATCAGTGCGGAGGCCATGCCGGCGGCGGCCCGACGCGCTCCCCATGGACGGCGGGAGCGTTCTTCCAACGCCGTTTGCTGCCGCGGCGGTTCAACGGGCGGCGCATCGTGGTGCGGCGTATTCCCGGCCGGAGCCGCCGTGGTGTCCGGCCGCGGTCGAGGGGGATCGCCGGCGGGGTCCGGCGGGGTGTTCGGGGTGCGGGAAGTCATGATCCTCCTGTCGCGGGCGCGTGCCGCCGGGTCATTCGACTCGTCCTCGTCGCAGGCTTCGACCGGTGACGAGTCGCTGGACGGACACGGTGATGCCGTCGATACGCAGGCCGGTCAGATGGGACACCCGTTCCGCGATGTAGTGCCGAATCTCGCCGCCGGCGCGGGCGATGTCGACGGGATAGGGCAGCTCCAAGGAGACACCGAGGCGGGCCGAGCCGTCGTGCACGGTGGCCTTGGTGCGGGGTGTCCCCAGTCCGAGCCGTGCGGGGGGCTTGCCTCCTTGCCGGGTAAGGGCTTCGTGTGCCGCCCGGACCGCGATGCGGGCCACCACGGTGTCGGGGATCAGTGTCGCGCCGCGCAGGGCGGGCGACGGGAGTGGGGATGTGCCCGTGTCTTCGCGGGTTGTGTCCGTGTCTTCGCGGGTTGTGTCCGTGCCTTCGCGGGTTGTGCCCGTGCCTTCGCGGGTTGTGTCCGTGCCCTCGCTTCCCGGACCGCCTCGGAGGGGACGCGACGGGGGCTGGGCGCTCACCGCACACGCCCCCTGTGCTCGGTGCCGGGGGTGGGTCCGTGGTCGCTCCGACGACGCTGGAAGGTCTCCGCCCGGTGTCCATCGCCTTCGCGGGTGCGTACGTAGTCGGTGACATGCACATCGCCGCGTGCCAGGTGGCCGACGATCAGGCCCACCAAGCCCAGGGCCGCGACCACGATGAAAGCCCCGAAGCCGCCGAAGTAACCGGCGAAACCCAGTGTCAGGCCGGTCAGGAGTCCCACCACAGTTGTGTTCATCGTTCATTCACCAGTCTCACGTGGTCGCCTCCTTCCCGTGCGCGATGTAGCCGCACGACAGGGGCGGAGGCCGGGGGGAGATCACTCCACCCGGTGTTCGTCGCCTTCGCCTTCCTCCTCGTCCTCTGGCAGGTTGATGTCGTCGACGGCCACGTTCACCTCGACGACCTCCAGACCGGTCATGCGTTCCACGGCCGCGATGACATTGGTGCGGACATCCGCGGCGACGTCGACGATGGGGAATCCGTAGTCCACGACCACGTCCAGGTCCACAGCCGTCTGGCGCTCGCCCACCTCGACGTGTACACCGCGGGTGATGCTGGGCTGTCCGCCGGGCATCCGCTCACGGACGCCCCCGATGGTCCGCGCCATGCCGGAGCCGAGGTTGTGGATGCCCGGAACCTCGCGGGTCGCCATTCCGGCGATCTTCTCCGCGACGGTGTCCGCGATCGTGGTCCGCCCGCGGCTGTCCGGTGCGTCGATGCTGTGCTTCGCACTGTGCTGTGCCGTTGTCTCATCGGCAGACCAGTGCCTTTCAGTGCCCGGGCGGGGCGTCGTGTCCGTCATGACGTTCTCCTTGCGGGGGAGACGGACACCGGGGCAGCGCCCGTCATAAGAATGGACACAAAAAGTCAGAAATCATCACACTTTTTTGTGGTGTGCGTCACGTAGGCTGGTCAAGGGGCCTGGTTGGACTGCCGTCATCAGACGGACAGGGGTGGGAGCCGCCATGACGCAGTCCAGGACGCGAATCGTGTGGGAAGCGAACAGTGGATGCGAAGCAGGGAGGACTCTCACCACTCCGGTGCGAGGCTCTGTATCAGCCCACCGGGTCGGATCTGCCCCCGGCCGAGCGGATGGGCGAGACCGGAGACGACCTCCGTGATCTGGACAACGGACTGCTGGTGGCCCGGGCCGCCGAAGGTGACGACGACGCGTTCGCCGTACTGGTCCAGCGTCACAGCGGGCCGCTGCTGGCGTTGGCGTACCACATGCTGGGCAATCTCTCGGATGCCGAGGAGGCGGTGCAGGATGCCCTCATCAGCGCATGGCGGCGGCTTCCGGAGTTCCGCGGGGACGCCTCGTTCCGCACCTGGATGTACCGCATCGTGACCAACCGATGCCTCAATGTCCGGCGCGGGCAGGCCCGTTCCGTTTCCTTGGACGCCGTTTCCGAGCCGGCGGCCCACGATGCCGGTGGCGAACCCGCCCGGGCGGCCGAAAGCGCGGCCGCCGCGGCGGCGTTGGCTCAAGCGCTCCGGGACCTGCGGCCCGCCCAGCGTGCCTGCTGGATCCTGAGGGAGCTGCACGGGCTGTCGTACGAGGAGATCGCGCAGGTGGTGGGCGAGAGCGAGCAGACCGTACGCGGCAGGCTGTTCCGGGCCCGGCGCACCCTGATGAAGGAGATGGCCTCATGGCGCTAGACGACCCGCGTGCCACGCCCCTGTGCGACGCTCCGACCGCCCAGGACGCCGACGCGGCACGGCTCGTCGGGGACGAACGGCTGCCCTGCGGACGCCTGGTGAGCCACGCCTGGGAGCAGGCCCGCGCCGTCGGCGATCAGCCCGACCCTCACACGGAGGGCTGCGCGTTCTGTCGGCAGGCGGTCGAGGGGCTGACGGCCCTGGACAGCACCACCCGCACCCTGCGTGCGGAACGCCCCAGCGCCCACACTGTCGCGGACCGGGTTATGCACGCGGTGCGCGCCGAGGTATGGCTCGGTCGCATACTGCCCCTGGACGATCCCGCACGAGAACTGCGGATCGCGGAGGCGGCGGCGGCGAAGGTCCTGCGCCGGGCCGCCGACCGGGTCCCCGGAGTGCGCGCCGCGAGCTGCCGCCTGACCCCTGACGAGGGGAGCACCAGGGTGACCATCGCCATGACCCTCGCCGTCACGCTCGACCAACCCCTGCCCGGCAGGGCCACCGAGGTGCGCCGGGCCGTCGCCCATGCCGCTGGGCACGAGCTCGGCCTCGCCGTCAGCACCATCGACCTGAGAATCGTGTCCGTACTGGAACCCCTCGAACCCCTCGAACCCCTGGAGCCCTTGAAGTCCTTGAAGCTCACAGCCTCCGAGGAACCCACGCTACGAGACGGGAGCGGACGGTGACCGTCGTCCCTACGGCCGGTGTCGAGCGGACTGCCGCCCGAGCGGCGCTGGCCGTCCCGGGGGTGGCCGAACTGCAGCCCAGCCTCCGCCAGTCTCTGGCCGAAGCCGCTACCCGGGTCCGTCGAACTCTCGGCTCCGCCGCGCCGCTCCCCGAGACCGGCATCCACGCCGAACGCGCTCCCCGAACGGGCGCCTGGCACGTCGAAGTCCGCTGTGTGCTCAACGAAGACCGCCGCGCCCTGGACACCGCACGCGACGTCCACGAAAGCGTCCGATCGGCGGTCGATGCACGTGTGACCCGCCACGGGACACCCGGACCCGTCACCGTCGTCGTTACCGTCACCGGCACCACCGGCACCACCGGCACCACCGGCACCACCGGACACCGCCCGTCACACCATCCCGGGACCACCGCCCCGTGATGCCGACAACCCGCCCACAGCCCGAAACAGGCCCGCCCCTTCCTCAGCGGTAGCCAATCGCGTGCGGCTGACCGACCCCGGGCGGCGGTGGTGCGGCGGTAGTAGGGACGCGGTGCGCTCACGCTCCGATGGCCGCGGTCGGCTGCGGGAACGTGACGCCGGTCAGTTCCTCGGAGACCGTCCACAGGTGCTGGGCCGTCGCCGGGTCGCAGGCCGCCGGGGAGCGGCCGACCAGGGTCGGGGTGCCGCGCACCTCGCCGAAGCCGTCCGGGCCGACGTAGCTCGCGCCGGGGAGGTCCTGGACGGCGGCGTACAGGGTCGGCAGTGCGCCGGCCTTGTTGTCCCTGGGCCACGACCCCGATGCGGCGAGGGGGCGCTGGAGTTCCTGTGTGAACAGCAGGTTGGCCAGCTTGGACTGGCTGTATGCCTTCCTCGGTTTGTACTCGCCGGTGAGGTCGAGGCTGTCGAAGTGGATGTGCGGGGTGCCCGGCTTCTTGTGTGCCTCGGACGACAGGGTCACCACACGGTCGGTGATGTGCGGCAGCAGCAGGTTGGTCAGGGCGAAGTGGCCCAGGTGATTGGTCCCGAACTGCGTCTCGAAGCCGTCCTCGGTGCTGGACTTTGGGGTGTTCATGACGCCGGCGTTGTTGACGAGCAGGTCCAGATCGCCCCGCCAGCGGCGGTCGGAGTCTTCTGACTCGGCTCGGATGGACGGGCGGCACGCCCGGCGAGAAGCGTCTTCGGAGGTGCGGTGGCCCGTCGCCCCGGTTTCGGGGGGGCGGGCCATTCGTCTCCTGGCCAGGCCGCTTCGGCGTCGCCTCCCAGGGCACGTGCTTCTCGGGGAGGTGCCGTGCAGTCGGTTCTTCGAAGTCGCGGACGACTTCGGGGGAGTCGGCGATCCGGCGACGGCCGGAGCTCAAGGAGGGGGCGGGCGGGTTGCCGAAGCGGCTTGGCCGGCAGAGGCTTCAGCGGCCTTGAGGATGGCACTTGTGGAGGGCCAAAACGGTGAGATCGCTGCTCCATTCGAAGGATTCCTGATGCCTGGTCGGATGTTGAGATTAATTCTGAGGCATCAAGAAAAGCCATGAGGCATCTACACATACTGCGATTCCTGCTGGGGACAGTGCCCCTGGTGGCGAGCATGGCGTTCGTCCCTACCGGTGCGAACGCGCAGGCAGTAGACCCCGGAGTCCAGCGTTCAGCGGCAACGGCCACGGCCACGGCCACGGCCACGGCGGCGGGTCGGGCGGGGAAAGCGGTGGCCTCCGAGCCCGTCTGCAGTCCCTCGCCGGGTACGGTCACGTGTCTGGCCGAGTTGCGAACGGACATTCCGGCGATGGCGAACTCGTCGTCGGACAGCGTCAACCCGCCCGGTTACCATCCCCGCGATATCCAAAGCGCTTACCGACTACCCGTTCACGCCGGCTCCGGGCGGACCGTCGCGATTGTCAGCGCGTTCGACAATCCCAACGCCGAAAGCGACTTGGCGGTCTATCGCCGCACGTTCCATCTGCCGTCGTGCACCACGGCCAATGGCTGCTTCCGGAAGATCAACCAGAACGGCGGCAGCACACCGCCACCGCTCACCAACCCTGCTTGGGCGACTGAGACCGCCCTCGACATCGAGGCTGTCAGCGCCTCCTGCCCCTCCTGCAAGATCCTGCTCGTCGAGGCGGACACCAATTCCCTCAGCAACATGCTCACGGCGGTGGCTCAAGCCCGCACCCAGGGCGCGAAGTTCATCTCCATGAGTTGGGGCCTGCCGGAGAGCGCTTCCCAGCCGGCCCTCGACCAGACCTACTTCAACTTCCCCGGCATCGCCTTCGTCGGTGCCTCTGGCAACGGCGGCTACTCCGGCTTCATCTATCCCGCCGCTTCCCCGTACGTCACCGCTGCGGGGGGCACCCGCCTGGACCGCTCGCTCCAGCCGGTGCCGGGCCCGCAGGAGAAGCGTTCCGGCTGGTACGAGACCGCATGGAGCCGCTCCGGCTCCGGCTGCTCCCAGTTCCAGCCCAAGCCGCCATTCCAGACCGACCTCGACTGCCCGATGCGTACCGTCGCCGACGTCTCCGCGCTCGCCGACCCGGCCACCGGGTTCGCCTTCTACTCCACGTTCAATGCCCCGGGCTGGAGGGTGATCGGCGGCACCAGCGTGTCCAGCGCGCTGATCGCCGGCATGTACGCACTGGCGGGGAAGCCGGGCCCGGCGGACCGCCCGAACTCCTACCCGTATGCCCACCGCTCGGCGTTCTGGGACATCGACCAGGGATCCACGGGCTCGTGCGGCGGCTCCTACCTCTGCACCGCCCAGATCGGCTACGACGGCCCGACCGGCGTCGGCACCCCCCGAGGAGTCCGCGGCCTGCGCCGCTGACCCAAGACTCCGGGCGGTCACGACGACTGCGCCGGCCGATGCCTCGTCGGCGCAGGTCCGGACAACACACCAGGCCCAGGTCGTGACCTGGGCCTTAAGCGTGGAGCGGGTGACGGGAATCGAACCCGCGCTCCGAGCGTGGGAATCACCGGGCCCAGTGGGCGCGAAATGTGCTCTGACCTGCTGGAATGGGTGACCTGCCGTGGCACGCCAGGGTTCCTTGGGGACCCTGGTTGGCCGTGATTCACCGCCTGATCGGGCACCCATCGGGCACGACTGCGTCTCGTCCCGAAGTAACTTGGGCAGGGCGCTCGACCAGGGGCCGGTGCGTCTCCTACCTGCTGCGATGGCCCGCGGATGTGTGCAGGTCTCCGCCGCTGTCCGTCGGCGTTGTCACGCAGTTGGACACTCGGGGTGCTCGAGCTCAGGTCAGCGCTGGACCAGCTCCATGGCGCTCGTAGAGCTGCTTCACTTGCTTGGCCCAGAAGCCGAACTTCTCATCTGCCGACGCGCTCATGGGCAGAAGCTGGAGCTCCTTGGCCAACTGATAGAAGCCAGAGCCAGCGTCGTTGGCGTCCAGGTAGTTCACCAGGGCCGAGAGCATGACAGGCGGGTCTGAGGGGGCGATCTCCCGGTCTCGTTCCACGATCAGTCCGAGCAGATGCCCCATCGCGGCCCGCTCGTCAGCACGCTCGAAGTCGAAGGGACGGCAGCCCGTTCGTCTGGCCAGGGTCACGTTGAGCTCGGTGTACGAGGTGAGCTTGCTCAGCTTCGCTCGCTCCACGAGGAAGCCACGACCGGCATGTACCAGCTCTTCCCATTCACTGTCCGCGCGGCCGTATCCAGACATCCCCGCCCCTGAGCTACATCGATCCGTGAGCGGGAAAGTACAGTGCCGGCGCAGCGCCCACAATCGCTCGATGGGCTAATCACTGCTGCTCCGGCGCACAGCGAGGAACGCCGCATGTGGCCCGACCGTCCCCGCTGGGGAGAGACCAGTATGGCCCGGGGGCTCTGACCTGGTATTTCGCTGCTGGCGGCATTGACGCGACATTCGCTGTCGGTCGTCGCCGAGTGGCCTCGGGGGTCTCGGACGGCCAGGAACGATTCCTGGCGGAACGTGCAGTCACGACGACGGTAGGACGCTGTGCTACCTGCCTCCCTCTACCAGACGCGACGCTTTCCATGAAAACTTGATGTACGGCAGACAAGGCATGCGCATACTGGCGACCATGGAAATCGCGACTGAGAGTGGACATCGACTCCTCGCCTACATCAGTGCCGCAACTCGACGCGGAGCAATCCTCAGCCCGGATAACCTGGAGGCCTACGCCAGGTCTCCTTTCCGGCGCATGCAGAGTACGTCCCCGTTCCAAAATTTCTTGGGAAACTTGACCGGTAAAAGCGAACCACTTGAGACGTGGACGCAGTATCTGGAGCGCGTGGGATGGATCAAAGTCGCTAGCGACTCGGTGAAACTCTCACCGCTGGGCCACGCCATTCTTTCCGATCTTTCTGCACCTAAGCTGGACGTGACGAATGAGGACACTTCTGAGGTCATCCTGGACCCGTCTGATCCATTCGCATACGTGCGGGTGATCGGAGCCCTTTCGGACGTCGGAGAGGGTCTTTTGGTCGACCCGTACTTCCGCTTTGATCAGCTTGAGACAGTGGTCGAGCACACCCAGATCAGGCGGATCCTGACGAGTAAGAAGATCGGCGCTCCTGCGATTTCCCAGCTAGCGCTGGCATTGGCGGTGTACGACGAGCCTCAACGCCCTGAGGTGCGTGTCGCGAATGAGCTTCACGACAGGTTCGCCATTTCAGAGGGCGACAAGGTCATCGCCATCGGAACTTCCCTGAACTCTGTCGGGAGGAACCTAAGCATCGTTGTTCCGCTTGCAAGCATTGCCGGCAACGCGATTAGGCGGAGCCATGAAGACCTGTGGTCCAGCGCATCGGCCTTGGAGCCAAAGAAACCCACACCGCAAGTAACGGAGGCTTCTGGGCAGCCAAGCGCGACGCAGTCGGAACAAAACTGAGGTCGGTGGAGCGGCTTTCGAATGGGGTTGCTTTGGGGCGAGAGACCATAGCTCCGTAAGCGTGTGGCGCGTCGGGCAGTCTGTGGACCTGCCCGGTAAAGCACCGGATTCGCGGGGCGGGGAAGGAGTCAGCAGGCGAGCATCCGATTGCCACCGTGACACGATGGTGCGCGCCGGGCAGTCGTCCACGCGGGCCGCGCTCATCTACCAGCACCCGACCCTGGAGCGGCAGAAAGAGGTTGCCGCTGGGGTCGATGCTCGCGTCGCCGCCGACCGCCAAGCGGCCAAGGCCACGGCAGGCCGGGATAGGTGGCGGGGCGAGCAGACCGCGCTCGTGGTCGCGCATGCGGGGCGGAGCTCGACGCGACGGAAACGGTAGCCGATGGTCAGGAAGAAGCCTCCAGTCCGCGGTCCCAGTGTTCGGCAGCGTGCTCGATGATCACATCGGGTGGTTTCGTCGGCCGCTGCCGCCACCAGCGGCGTCGTCCCACGTTCGAGGGGCGGTCTCCACGAGACCGCCCCTGACCAGCCATCAGCCCGATACACCCCAGCCACCCGACCTCATCCCAGGTCGGACAGCGAAACCCTGCTGGAGTACTAAGGGGGCCTAGGGGCGCTGCTTCAAGCGGTCGACGATCGCCCAGTCCGCCACGTGCGACAGCTGGATGTACGTCTTCTTCCCGGAACGCGAGGTCCGCTCGTCGCGGAAGCCCAGGAATTCATAGGACTCCGGGTCGAAGATGAGGTACTTGCCCTTCTCGGACGCGCGCTTGGGGTAGGAGATCCCCACCCCGGTGCGCCCGGCGGAGTCCTTCATCCCCGGGGTTGCCTTGACCCCGGGCACCAGGGCCAGCGCCTCGTACGCGGCGGGACGCAGTCCCTCGGGCAGCACCGGCCACTTGAGGAGCTCGCCGAGCATGAAGTAGGCGTCGTACCAGTCCCACGCGGTGAAGTCGTCGATCGACTTGTCGGATGTGCCGACGCCGATGATGCCCGGGATGAGCTTCTCCGGGTCGGTGGGCAGCTTCTTCAGCTGGCTCCACTCCCGAGGCGGCCACACGCCCTCGTCCTTCCCCATGGGCTTTTCCCAGATCACCCGGCCGAGCTCCATGGTCAAAGATCGCTTGGAGCCGTCCACCGAGTCCCAGTTCACGTCCACGTAGGTCTTGACCGCGCCGGTCTTCCGCTCCGTCTCCTTGATGATCCGCTTCCAGTAGATGAACTGGTCGTCGCGCGGCACCACGGGCTTCTCGTGCTTACTCGCCCGCGCTGCCGCCCCGTTCAGCACCGTCACGGCGCCGACGTTGCGCATCTGCGGGGCGTTCGTGCCCGCGCGGTCGGTGCGGTCGCCCTCGTCGGCGCCTTCCGCGGCGATCAGTACCGCCGTGCCCGTAACCGCCATGGTGACCACCGCGGCTGTCGCGAGGCGCAGTGTGTGGCGGCGGCTGGGTGCGGCGTCGGGGTGCCGCTCCGTGCGCGTAATCGTGTTGAGCAGTCGGTGGCGGGCCTGCGCTCGGGCCGGTTCGGTGAGCGGGGCCGCGTCCGCGTTCCAGTCCCGCAGGAGTTCGAGTTCGTCAGTCATGGCCGGATGCCTCTCGCAGTGTCGTCGGATCGGATCCGCCCAACGCTTCGCGTAGCTTGCTGCGAGCCCGGTGCAGCCGTGATCTGACCGTGCCGATGGGGACACCGAGGGCCTGGGCCACCTCCTCGTAGCCGAGACCGCCCCACGCCACCAGCAGCAGCACGTCCCGGTGGCGCGCGGGCAGTGCGGCCAGTGCCGCCGCCAGCTCGCGGCGTATGGCCTGTGCCCCTGCCCGGGCCGCAGCCCGGTCGGCCAGCGGCTCCTCGTGGTCGGCGGGGGCCGGGATGCGGGCCAGGGCCTTGAACCGGCGGGCCTCGGCCCGCCGGTGCCGGCCGACCAGGTTGGTCGCTATGCCGAACAGCCAGGGCTGGGCGTCGTTGCCCATGGCCCGCGCGGGGTCGTACCGGTGCCGCTGCTGGAAAGCAGTGGTGAAGGTCTCCGCCATGAGGTCGTCGGCCGGCTCGCCGCCGAGCCTACGGGCCAGATAACGGTGTACCGCATCCGCGTGCCGGTCGAAGAGCACGGCGAATGCCTCGGGCTCATCCCGGGACCGCGCAATCACCGAGGCATCGCTCTCCGCCCCCGTGCGGACGCCTGGCTCGACGGTCATCGGGGCTCCTCTCGTCCTGAAGAACGCTTCGAAGGCTTGGGCTTTCCTCTCTCCTTCGCCTGTCGCCCCCGGCGAGTTCCCTTGGAGCCCTGGCCGCTGGTCCCTGGTAGTGCTTGGTCGGGTTGGTGCCGGTTCTGGCATGTCGCGGTGACAGGTGGGGCAGGCGCCGGTCCAGAGCGCGAGGAGTAACTGCAGTTCGCGGGTGACCCGATACAGGCTCCGGTCGACGCCGTCTCTTTTGGGGGCCGGGTGATGCGCTGGAGGGGTGCAGAAGGCGTGCGCGACGGAGACGAGGGTGACGTGGTGGTGCCAGTCGCTCCAGGTGCGGCTTTCGAAGCGGGCCAGGCCCAGGGCCTGCGAACTCATCGTCGACCTCGACGACGAAGCCCGACGCATCGCCTACGCGGTGGTCGGCGGCTCTCTGGAGCCCACGCACCACCACGCGTCCATGCAGGTTCTCGGCGATACCGAGAGCCGCAGCCGATTCGTCTGGATCACCGACGTGACGCCGAGCAGTCTCGGAGAACCCATCGCCGAGAGCCGTTGCCGACCCGCCGGAACAGATGCCGACCTCCGCCTCCATCCACTCCCCGGAGCGGTATCCCGCCCCCGCGTTGATGCGGTCCCCAGCATGTCCCGGAGCGCAGACCCGCCGCCCGCCGCCGGTGAACCTCCAGAACCTACCTGCGGGTAACTTGCCCCGGGCGTCCGAGCTAGGAGTGCCGGGCCGTTGCCGGGAATGGGGGCGTTACCTTCTACAGCTCCACGTCGCCGATGGCGACACGGAGTTCGTGCATGCCCTCCAGGTCTACGATCTTCGTCACACCGGACACACCCTCTCTACCCAATCCGGCGCGACGTTCAAGGACACCAAGCTGCGCGCCGGGCAGTCGTCCACGCGGGCCGCGCTGATCTACCAGCATTCGCCCCTGGAGCGGCAGCGCAAGTCGCGTGACGAGGTCGGGCGCAGTTCGTCCACTAGGCCGCGGTTGCCGTCGTGCCGGGTGTGCGGAGTTCAGGGAAGCGGGCTTCCCAAGCAGCCCTGATCGGTAAGGGGAGAGACAGCTCCCGCCATGCATGCCGCAGAGACATCGCGCGCAGGTTCGTGTTGAGGTCGTCATCAGTCTGGGCCTCGCGGATGACGCGCTCGTACATCAGCCGGAAGTCCGCCTCGTCGGCCAGGTCGTAGACGTAGTGCGGTCCCCAGTCGATGTGACGAGGCAGCGTGACGGTGCCGGTCGTCGGCCCATCCAGCTCGGCGAGCGATGCCGGCAGTACGTACGGCTTCGCCGCTGCGTACCTGCTCATGGCTCCGGCATGCCTGATGGGGCCTGCCGATGGCGCTGATATCGCAGGGAGTGCACTACGGTGCGTCGTCCTCCACGCATCTGTCTGTCCTAGGGGGCCCGTGCCTCATAGGGCGATCAGTCGCACGCGGTCATTGCAGAGCTTGGCCATGTCGTCGGTGTCGGAGGTGAGTACGGCGACTGGGGGCGGCTGGCGTAGTGCTGCCTCAGCGACGGTGGCGTCGAGCGCGTATTCGTGCCCGTGCAGTCCTGCTGACTTGAGTAGTTCGGCGGCGGCCTTGGCCGCCTGTTCGGTGACGGGTTCGACCTTGACGCGTGAGAGAGCCCAGTTCAGGCGTGGGAGGTTCACTCGCGAGTGGCTGACTTCGACGATGGTGTTGGCGCTGACGACGAGATCGGCTCCCATCCCGTGGAACACCTGAAACATCGCGAGAACTTTGCGGTCCTGGGCAACCCAGGCGGACAGTCCCTGGGAGTCCAGGACGACGGTCTCAAGGTGTGTGCTCACGCGGCGTCCGTATGGCCGGCACGGTCGGTGGTGCCGAAGATCTTTGCGCGGGCTTCGGCCAGCTCTTCGTCTGTGAAGGCGCCTTGTTCCTCCTGATGGCGCCGCAGATCGTCGCCGAGGAGTTGGTGGCGGATCTGGCGGGCGACCGCTTCAGCCACGTAGCCGGACACGTTGTCCGTGAGCTTCCTCAGCTCGGCGACCTGCTCGGTGGGCAGGGTGACCGTGATGCGTGTTGTGGCGGACATGAGTCGAGCATACTCCAGTATGCGTTTGGTCGAGGTCCGGCTGCGAACGGCTGTCCCTGTGAAAACCAAAGGGGGAGTGAAGTGTCAGGCGACGTGTCGTGACCCCGATCAGCGCATTGCAGCCGTGACCGTCCATGCCCCGGCCCATCGCGTTCTCCGGTCGGGAGGCTCACCAGCGGTCCTGCTCGATGGTGGCGCCCGTGGGGCTCAGGCGGGCGCGTAGGTCAGGCAGTCGGCCTCGGTCTGCTGGTGGCCCACGGTGATGCCGGGGGCGCGGCATTCGAAGTCGACGTTGTGCCGGCAGTCGGACATCTTGCACGCGCCGACCCGCCCGGTGGCGGACGGGGCGCCGCCCTTGGCCGGGGCGTGGAAGAAGGTGTCGCAGTGTGCGTGCTGAACATCGCCCACGGTGATGGCCAGGGCGTGGCAGGCGCGGTCCCGGTTGTAGGCGCAGTCCTCGACCGCGCACTCGGTCACGACGGGCATTTCCATGACGACGGTCTCCTCGTGTCGGTATGTCCCTCCGGTTCGCCGACGGCGAGCGGCAGGCGGCTGACGTGAGCATGGGCCCACCAAGCCGAGCGTGAGCGTCGACACCGCCGACGGCCAGCGGACTCCCGCCGAACGGGGCAACGCCCGTGGGGCGTCCTGCGGACCAAGCGGCACACCTCCCTCACGGCGGTCGCACGGCACGGAGCGCTGCTCCTTCGGCGAGGTAGCAGGACCCCGGTTTCTCGGTACCCCGGCGGGTACCCGGGTCTTGGGCCATGCCGGATGCGGGCAGTTGCACCTCAAAAAATACCCCCCCAGGTATTGCTGTTAGGGTGAGAGAGGAATACCCCCGGGGGTACACCGTTCCGGGAAGGAGTCATACCCGTGTTCTTCATCGACACCCTGGAGATCGAGGGCCTGGGCAACCGCAGTTACCTGGCCGGTGGTCCGCGGGCCGCGGTGGTGGTCGATCCGCCGCGCGACATCGATCAGGTGATCGCCGTCGCTGCCCGGCGCGGGGTGCGGATCGCGTACGTGGTGGAGACGCACGTGCACAACGACTACGTGAGCGGTGGCCTGGAGATGGCCCGGCTCACCGGCGCCCGCTACCTGATCCCGGCTGCCGCGGAGGTCTCCTGCGCCCGTGCTCCCGTCGCGGACGGCGACACGGTCGAGGTGGATGAGCACCTGGTGCTGCGTGCGATCGCCACCCCGGGCCACACCCCGCACCACACCTCCTACGCGCTTGAGGAGGGCGGGCGTGCGGTGGCGGTCTTCACCGGCGGCTCGCTGCTGATCGGCTCGGTGGGCCGTCCCGACCTGGTGGAGCCGCGGCTGACCGAGCAGCTGGCCCGCGCCCAGCACGCCTCCGCCCATCGGCTCGCCGACGAGCTGGACGATGGGGTACCGGTGCTGCCCACGCATGGTTTCGGCAGCTTCTGCTCCTCTTCCCAGGCCGAGGGGGACACGACCACGATCGGCAAGGAACGCGCGAGCAATGACGCGTTCAGCCTGGATGTGGACACCTTTGTCGAGCGGACGCTGGCCGGTCTGGAGGACGTGCCCGCCTACTACGCGCACATGGGCCCGGCCAACGCCGTCGGTCCCGCGCCCGTCGACCTGACCCCGCCCGAGCCCGCCGACGCCGCGCAGATCGCGAAGCGGCTGGCGGCGGGTGAGTGGGTGGTGGACCTGCGCAGCCGGGTCGCCTTCGCCGACGGCCATGTGGCCGGCTCCTTCAACTTCGAGGGCACCGGCAAGCTGGCCACGTATCTGGCCTGGCTGATCCCGTGGGGCAAGCCCGTCACCCTGCTCGCCGAGACCCCCGCACAGATTGCCGCCGCCCAGCGGGAGCTGGTCAGGGTCGGCATCGACCGCCCGGCCGCAGCCGCCACCGGCGACCCGGTCGGCTGGGTGCCTGTCGGCGAGGCCCTCGCCTCGTTCCCCCGTGCCGCCTTCGCCGACCTGGCCACCGCCTGCGAGCGGGAGGAGCAGGTGGTCGTGCTCGACGTGCGACGCGATTCCGAGCGCGCCAAGGGGCACGTCGAGGGCTCGGTGCACATCCCGATCCACGAGCTGCACGATCGCCTCGCCGAGGTGCCGACAGGGACGGTGTGGGTGCACTGCGCCGGCGGGATGCGCGCGGCGATCGCCGCCTCTCTCCTGGACGCGATCGGACGCCAGGTCGTTGCCATCGACGACGGCTTCGAGGCCGCCCATGACGCGGGCCTGACCATCGCCCGCCCCTGACTCCGCTCTTTCCCACTCGCTCAGCGAAGGCACGTCATGTTCCTCTTCCGTCGCGGCTTTGGCCGCCTTGCCCCCGAACAGGCCAACGCCCGCGTCAATGACGGCGATGCCGTGCTGCTGGACGTGCGCGAAGCTGCCGAGTGGCGGGCCGGGCACGCGCCCGGCCCCATCCACCTGCCGCTGACCCGCCTGCTGACGGGAGCTGCCCTGCCGGATACCGTGCGGGGTCGGCCCGTGGCGGCGATCTGCCGCTCCGGACACCGCTCGCAGCAGGCCGCCAAGCTGCCGGCCTCCCGCGGTGTCGACGCCGTTGACGTCACCGGCGGCATGACCGCCCGGGCCAGGGCCGGACTGCCGGTGGTCGACGAGGGTGAACAGGACGGCCGGATAGCGTGAGCGCCCTGATCCTGGCCCTGAGTGCGGGGGCCGTCGTCGGCCTGGCCCTCGGCGCCCTCGGCGGGGGCGGCAGTGTCCTGGCCGTCCCGGCCCTGATCTACCTGCTCGGCTTCACCCCCGCGGCGGCCACCACCGCAAGCCTGCTCATCGTCACCGCCACCTCGCTGACGGCCTTGTACGCCCACGCCCGCGCCGGCCACGTGCGCTGGTGGGCCGGAGCGGCGTTCGCCGCTGCCGGAATCCTGCCCGCCGCGCTGGCCGGAGCCGCCGCCGCCCGGCTGCCCCAAGCGGCCCTCACCACCGCCTTCGCCGTCGTCGCCGCTCTGACAGCGGCCCGCATGCTCCGGCCCGCCGCCCCCGGGACTGGAACCGGCGACCGGCAGGTGTATCCAGGCAGGGCGGCGGGAACCGGTGCCGGGCTGGGCGTCCTGACCGGTTTGCTGGGAGTGGGCGGAGGCTTCCTCGCGGTTCCCGCCCTGGTCACCGTGCTGGCCTTCGAGATGCGTTCCGCCGTCGGCACCAGCCTGCTGGTCATCACGGTGAACTCCCTGGCATCCCTGGTCACCCGCTCCGATGCCGCCGCCTCACTCGACTGGGCGGTCGTCGGCCCGTTCACCGGGGCCGCGATCCTGGGCGCCTGGGACGGCAAGCGCCTCGCCGGCAAAGTCTCCGGACCCCGACTTCAGCAGACGTTCGCGATCGCGCTGCTGGCCGTGGCCGCCTTCATGCTCGTCGACGTGCTGACATGACCCGCACCTCAGGCAAGGGAGAGGAACAGCTTCTCCAGCCTCGCCCGCATCTGCTTCCGGTCCCCGGCCGCCTGCCCGCCCTCGGCCACGCAGTGCTGCAGACCGGTGGCGATGATCGCGAACCCGGCCCGGTCCAGCGCCCTGGAGACCGCTGCGAGCTGCGTGATCACATCCTCGCAGTCCCGGCCGTCCTCGATCATCTTGATGATCCCCGCGATCTGCCCCTGCGCCCGCCGCAGCCGGTTGAGTACGCTCTTCAGCTCATCGGCCGCCATCTCCAGCTCCACACTTCCTCCTCCATGGATACCCCCTAGGGTATATCCTAGACCGTTTGGCACCCCTCCGAGAAAAGGAATCCCGGCACGTGAACACCCCCACCGTCCTCCACCCCGCACAGGCCGCCGACGAGCTGCACCACTACACCGTCATCGACGTACGCACCCCCGGCGAATACGCCTCCGGCCACCTCCCCGGCGCCCACAACATCCCCCTCGACCACCTGCCCGTCGCGCTCCCCACCCTCAAGTCGGCAGCCGCCCGAGGCCCGCTGCTGATGGTCTGCGCCTCCGGCAACCGCTCCGCCGCCGCCTGCGAACAGCTCACCGCCGCCGACATCCCTGCCACCACCCTCACCGGCGGCACCACCGCCTGGATGCAGCACGGCCACCCCGTGCACCGCGACGACGCGGCCAAGACCACCTGGCCCATGGAACGCCAGGTCCGCCTCGCTGCCGGATCCCTCGTCATCGCCGGCCTCGCCCTGGGCACCCGCCACCGCTCCGCCCGCTGGCTGGCCGCCGCCGTGGGCAGCGGCCTTGTCTTCTCCGCCGTCACCGACACCTGCGGCATGGCTGCCCTGCTCGCCAAACTCCCCCACAACCAGCCCCGCACCACCGACCTCGACGCCACCCTCGACGCCCTCAGCCGGTAACGCTCACCGGCGGCCGTCGCCCCCGGTGCGAGCGGCTCGGCAGCTCGGCGATCGCTTCCCGGGGCGGCTTGAAGGAGCGGCGGACGTTCTCCGGTTTCTTGGACGAAGACCGGGCCGCGCCGCCCGGCGAAGTGCAGCGCCTCGATGTTCACGCTCTCCTCCGCGCGCCCGAAGGTCTTGCAGGGCATCCCCCAGCGTCTTCTCCCGCAGATGGATCTCGCGCCGCGTGATCAACCGATCGATTGCCACCTTCGAGCGGGCCGAGGTCCGGTAAGCCGGCACCGTCAGCCGCTTCGCCTTCGGGGCTGGCGGCTCGCTCGGTTCTCTCCACCTCGCTGCTCCTCCTCGTCGCGGGCGCTCTCGTCGGTGACGGGGCGTTCGGGCTGACCCACGTAAGCCCGAGCAGCCCGCTTGTCTCGGTCACGGCGGATCTGGCGCTGTTCGCGGTGCTGTTCACCGACGGGTATGCACGACATCGTTCGTGGTCGATGCGGTGCTGGCACCGGCCGACCCGGTGTTCGCGTCGGCGGTCGTGGGCCGCAAACCCGGCGCGGCTGCGGCGGCTAGCCGGGCCTTCGTCGTCGACTACGGCACCGAGGGCGCCTTGGGGCGTCGCCTCCGGGCCGTCTCCCCGGGGCATCGGTTCCCTCTCGATCACCCTCGGACCGGCGCCGATCACGTCGTGTCCGTGACGTGACCCCGCACATCCACCCGCAGACACCGCACCGGTCCATCGGGTCGTGCGGCGCAAGGCACATCGCCATCTCCGTACGGGGCCCACGCCGGGCGAACACAGCTTGGACATCGAGACCTTCGCATCCAGGCGGCTCCGGCCCACCGATCATGCCGGAACCCCTGAGCCATACGGGTGATTTTTCCTTCTTTCCTTGTCACCGATCTACCACTTTGCGTTACTGGGTTTGATGAACCCGGATCGGCAGCCCATCCCTTTCGGGAGAGTTCGCCGCCGACCGCGACGGTCGGCAGTGCTCTCGGATGGGTGCTCCGTGCCGCGTCGTGTGCCGCCCCACCGAGAGCCGCGCTTCTCGGTAAAGGGGTATGACGTGACCATCCAATCTCTTTCCTCCGGCGAGTCGGCGATACTCGCGGACCCGACCCTGCCCGCCGGCATCCAGCCGACGGTGTGGCCATCAACCCGGCCGGCACCAAGGCGTACGTCACCAACGCGGGGAACAACGACCCCGCCACCAGCAGCGTGTTCGTCTACAACACGACCAGCGCCGGGCGATTTCGGCTGATGGACCCACCTGGAGGACGGTGACCGGCACTGAACGAGACGGAAAAGAATCTCAGAGTACGTAAATGACGAGAGGGTAAGCGAGGATGTCGTTCACCCTCACCTCTTGCCCTTTCAGGGTTGCTGCCTGTTCGTCCGTCATATAGGCAATTTTGTAAATGACATCTACCATTCTTGGTGTCCCTGGGATCCCGCCAGCTCGTTTTAGCTTCTCAATTGGATGGTCAGGGCTATCTCTGCCGAGATCTTCAGTTTCCCTGGATGTGAGGTCAACCAGCCTGCCTCCGGCGCGTGGATCGTGGCCTGCCACGACATCCACTAGTGCCCGTAGTGCAGAGACGCCAGAAACGACAGAAGTGGGAAAGTCTGCGTCTTCGAGTTCTTCGACCAGGAACACAAAAGAGCCAATGAAGTCCCATTCGTGTTCTGGCTGGGTGTTCGTCTCTATAGGGTCGACCACCCATACGCGAAGTGTCTTCGGTCCGCCCACTTCTTCGAATTTTCCACGGGTGGGGAGGGTGACTGGTGTGGCATCCATCCAGAATTCGTGAATTAGGGCGCCGCCGACGTTGCGGTCCCGTGACATCCACTGATCCCACTCGCTATTCCGTTCAGGGCGGTGGGTAACCAGATTCCCGCTATCACGCAAGGCTTCGATGAGCATATCGATCAATCGAGGATCATTCGGCTCTAAGCCTTTTACTGTGCGCTGCCTTTTTCGGCGTGCTCCTAGAAACTTCAGTGTTCCGGTAGCCTCGGTCTCTACCACCTCTTCAATTCCGACAGGAAGATCCAGTTGTAGCGCCAGCGATTCCACCATTCTGCGGTTTACGACTTTATACATTTTGATCGTCATGATTCCCCCCTGCGCCGCAGGTGCCAGACTGTCAATGAAGGAAGGATGCCAGAGGCCTTTGGATTACAGCGATGATTCTCGGACGATGAGGCCGGTGGAGCGGGTTTTGGGCGGTGGCCTGCCCCGTCTGGGTTCGGGCATGGTTAGGGGGCCGTACGCTGGTTGGCAACTCGGGCAGGCTTTGGACCTGCCCGTAATGTGCATGAGTGGCCACCTGGTCTTGCTCGACGTGGGACTCGGACCGGGGAAGTGCGTAAAGTCGTGGAGCCGACTCTCACCGGCGAAGGCGCCCGTTCCCCCAGCCAAGGGGCCCGCTGCTGGCGCGCGGCCAGGCGGTCAGGCTGGAGCGGGGGCGGAGACAGGAGCAGCGGTCCGAGCCGACGGGCCGCGCTTGCTCGGCGGCTTGACCTGTAGATCTCTTTGGGCGTGTCTGACTCGATGCTGCTGATGACGGCCCGTACCAATGTGACGTGTGGCCGGTCGGCCATTGTGGTAGGGAAGCGTCGATCAGAGCAGTTGCTGCTGCCAGTCGGCGAAGGTGTCGCGAATTGCCGTGGCCTCCTCAGGGGTAAGGTCGTAAGCGGCGAACTGCTTGTCGGTGTACCGCTGGACGCGGCCGAGTGAGTCGGCGAACATGCGGCGGTCGAAGCCCGCGTCGTTCTGGGCGGCGAGTTCCATGAGCTGTTCGCGGGTGTAGCCGGCTTTCAACAGCCCTGAGGCGTCGATGGCGTCGCGGACCTCGGCTCGGGTGAACAGTGCGCTGGTCTTGCCTGCAGCGACGTCATCGCGGTGCAGTACCGGGCCGAGGTCGGATTCAACTGGTGTGTGGTGCAGGAATTCGGCGACGAGCTCCACCTTGCTCTGCGCGCCCGAGGCTGGGTCGGTGACGTTCAACCTGGTGTAGATGGGAGTCACATGGGCCTGCTCGACGCTGTATCCGGCAGCTTCGTAGGCGGTGGTGATCCGCTCCGCGGCCTGGCTCATCTCACGACTCGCCCTTTCGAAGGGCGCGAAGAGATCCACATCGTCACTGACTCGGTTGACGATGTGGTGAGCCTGGACGGCGTAGCCGTCGGCGAGTGCGTATCCGTAGTCCTTGGCGAGCGCGTCCAGGCCGATGCGGATGAGCTGGCGGTGCAGTTCGTCCACTAGGCAGCGGCTGCCGTCGTGCTGGACTCGCGGAGTTCGGGGAAGCGGGCTTCCCATTCGGCCCTGACCGGGAGGGGCAGGAACAGGTCCTGCCATACCCGTCGCAGAGATACCGCGTGCAGGTACGCGTTGAGGTCGTCGCGTGTCTGGGCCTCGCGGATGACGCGCTCGTACATCAGCCGGAAGTCTGCCTCGTCGGCCAGGTCGTAGACGTAGTGCGGTCCCCAGTCGATGTGGCGCGGCAGCGTGATGCCGCCGGTCGTGGGCCCGTCCAGCTCGGCGAGTGACTCCGGCAGTACGTACGGCTTCGCCGCTGCATACCTGCTCATGGCTCCAGCATGCCTGATCGGGCCTGCCGACGGCTCTGATATCGCAGCCGAGTGCCCTACGGAGTGAACGCCAGCCGTGAGGCGACTGGTCGGCACGTGCGGCGCCTCGTCTGGCACACAACGGGCACAAGACGCTTAGCGCGGTCTGGACAACAAACAAGGCCCGGGTCGCTGACCTGGGCCTTCGCTATGGAGCGGGTGACGGGAATCGAACCCGCGCTCTGAGCTTGGGAGTCACGTGGTGATCAGGCTCAAACGCCTCGTTGACCTGCGCAATCGGGTGCTGTCGACTGCTCGGGAGGCTCTTCCAGTCACCCGTCATTGACCGCTGTTGACCGCCGTTTCTGGTGCGCGTCTGGTGCGGCGGACGCGGCTGCGCCCAGTTGCACCTGTCCCGGCCGCCTCGCGGTAGCCGAGGTCCGACCGCATGCGAGCTTGCGCCGTAGCAACTGATCAGCCGAGCCATGTGACGCGGGTGATCACAACCAACTCGAGGCGTTCCAGCGCCATGAACATGAAGAAGCCCCGTCCCCCGAAGATTCCTGGGTGCGCAGACCTCCGCCGTGCGGATGTCCGCGGCCGACGTCGACCGCGTCGCGGCCCAGTACCGTCAGCTGCTCAGCCAAGCGCTCTACCTCGGCCACGACTTCGTGAGGCAGGCCGCCTACGACGTGCTCGGCGTCGGGGTCGTAATCCCAGGTCCACTTATTCGCTCACGCGGAGATCTCATGGTGTGCCAGGGCCGTGATCTGTCGGATCTCGGCGAGTGCGGAGCGCACGGCTTCGCGGTCGGTGGCCTGCTCCGCTTTGGCTTCCAGTTCGCGCAGGCGTGTGGCGCGGGCCGGGTAGCGCTGGATGGCGACGAACTCGCCCCACCACTGCAAGAAGGTACGCAGTGGAGCGATGGTGCTCTGGGCAGCGGCTTGTTCGACCGCGCGGTCGAGGTGCTCGACGAAAGACGGCAGCTGGGCGGGGGCGATCTGGGCGACCGCAGCGCGGAGCGCTGCCGGAGTGAGCGCCGGCATGGGGATCAGGGGCCCGTCGGGGGCAGAAGGCTGTTCGGCCATCGAAACGTCTCCTGGGCGGCGGTCTACGCGATCATGATGAGCCTGACCGTTGTTGCGGTCGCTGGCTTGAGCTTACGCCCGCGCCTCGCTGGCCACCTGGCACCTGACGCGTCTCGATCGCTCCCGTCCAAGTGCGATCGTCTTTCGCCGGATCTTGGTGCGGCGTCGTGGGGTGACGGAGAGGCCCGGCGGCCCAGGACAACGAAGAAGCCCCGGGTCGCTGACCTGGGGCTTTGCGCTGGAGCGGGTGACGGGAATCGAACCCGCGCTCTGAGCTTGGGAAGCTCATGTTCTACCATTAAACTACACCCGCGAGAGGCGCCCGATTTCTGGCGCCGCATCGTCGGATACTTTACCCCATGGCTGACCCCCGGCGCATTCGTCGTGGGGTCTTCGTGCTGTTCGGGGCGGGAGCGAGGTCAAGGCGGGGCCAAGATGGGGTCGGAGCGAGGGTGAGCCCAGGGCGGGTCCAGGGCGAGTTGGTGGGGATTCGCGGGGGTTTCGGGGTGGTATTGGAGTGGATGTCCGGCGTGCGGGCGGGGTGGAAGCGGCTGTTGGGGTGCGGGAGTTGGGCGTACGGTGGGGGTGCGGAGAGGCGCGTGGAGCGGTGCCGGGTTGATCCCCTAATGTGGCTTTTGTCGTCCACGCCGTCCACGTTCTTGGGGAAGGGACTCAATGGAGCGCACCGTCGTCCGTTGTGCTGAAGGGCACGTATTCAGCACCGCCTCGTTCCCGATGCAGCACCTCACCGTCGACCGCATTGGTCCCGGCCGGTTGCTGCGGTGTCCGCGTTGCGCCCGGCTCCGGCACGCCGTGCCGGTGGGTGCCGAGAAGCGGTAAGCGGTAGCCGATGAAGCCGCGGGGTGCGGGCCCGGTCCGGTGGGACCGGGCCTGTGCCGTGGGGGTGGGTCCGATGTGCGTATCCTCTTCGGGTGCTTCTCTCAGACAAGGACATCCGGGCCGAGATCGACGCCGGACGGGTGCGGATTGATCCGTACGACCCGGCGATGGTGCAGCCGTCGAGTATCGATGTACGGCTGGACCGGTTCTTCCGGGTGTTCGAGAACCACCGCTATCCCCATATCGACCCTGCGGTGGAGCAGCCCGATCTGACGCGGCTCGTGGAGCCCGAGGGCGAGGACGCGTTCATCCTGCATCCCGGGGAGTTCGTGCTCGCCTCGACGTACGAGGTCGTATCGCTGCCCGATGACATCGCCTCGCGGCTCGAGGGGAAGTCGAGTCTGGGACGGCTGGGGCTGCTGACGCACTCCACGGCGGGGTTCATCGACCCGGGGTTCTCCGGGCATGTCACGCTCGAGTTGTCGAATGTCGCGACGCTGCCGATCAAGCTGTGGCCGGGGATGAAGATCGGGCAGCTGTGCATGTTCCGGCTGACCTCACCCGCCGAGCATCCTTACGGTTCGGCCCATTACGGCTCCCGCTATCAGGGGCAGCGTGGGCCGACGCCTTCGCGGTCGTTCCAGCGGTTCCATCGGACGAAGGTGTGAGTGGCATGGGTGAGCAGCGGGAGAACCTTACGTACGAGCGGTTCGGGGTCGCGGTCCGCGAGCTGGCGGAGAAGATCGCCGAGGATGGGTACGAGCCCGACATCGTGCTCTCCATAGCCCGTGGCGGGGTCTTCGTGGCCGGCGGGCTGGCGTACGCGCTCGACTGCAAGAACATCCACCTGGTGAACGTGGAGTTCTACACGGGAGTGGGGACCACCCTCGACATGCCCGTGATGCTCGCGCCCGTGCCCAACGCGATCGACTTCTCCGACAAGAAGGTGCTGATCGCCGATGACGTGGCGGACACCGGCAAGACGCTGAAGCTGGTCCGTGACTTCTGCCTCGGCTCGGTCGCCGAGGTGCGCAGCGCGGTGATCTACGAGAAGCCGCAGTCGCTGGTGAAGTGCGAGTACATCTGGAAGCGCACCGACCAGTGGATCAACTTCCCGTGGTCTGTCTTGCCTCCATGTCGTAAGTCTGGCACACCGATCACTCCGTCGCGCGAAGCTCTGTAAAACGCTTCTGGCCTGCCGGTTCCCCCTGCTCGGAGCGCAGGGGGAACCGGTCTTGCCGTCTGTTTGAGTGATCTTCGAGCGGCTGGGCGACGCCTGGCACACGCCCGGGGACGCTCCTGCCATCTGCTCGTCAGAGGCTGCCTGCAACCTTCTGATCCGTAGGTTCGGGCGGGCCTTTGATAGCGAACCCAGACTGAAGCGCTGCCGAAAGGCCATGCCCAACCGTAGGCGGCTGGCGACCGATGGAGCAGTTGTCCGGTCCGACCGGGTGACGCCGCGCGCGAACGGGTGATTCAGGTGGTTTTCCTACTGCGAGGTGGAAGGGAAAAGGTGGCATTCATGCGCGAACGGTACGCATGAGCACCAGGGAGGAAACATGCCGATACAAGCGAGCGCGCTCGTGCGCGGCAGCTCGGTGCTGGTCACCGCCGCGGCGACCGTCGCCATGCTGGCCACCCCTGCCGAAACCACCGAAGCCGAGGCCCACGACGGGCGGCCAAGCGACGGGCGGGGGGCCGAGACCAGGCAGATCGCGTCCTCGGTCCTGGACGCGGATGGGAACGTCAAGTTCACCCTGACCGCGATCCGGTCCACCGTCGACCCACTGAGGGCCTCCGTCCGCCTGAAGGCCTTCGCCCGGCAGCACGGCCGGTTCGTGCCGTCGGACGAGATACGGGTCGGTGCGGTGGACAGCTGGTTCTGGTTCCCCGTCACCGGGCGGGGCGCGATCTGCGAGTTCTCGACGGCGAGCACCAACCCCGCACCCGTCACCGCGAGCCTGCTGATCACCCCGGCGATCGGCTGTTCCCCGCCTGAGCGCTTCGAGCTGCGGGACGGGAAGTTCAAGGCCGACGGCCACAGCGCGCGGGCCCCGCACGGCGGAGTGAGCACCGGCGGTGGCGGCATGGCCGGACGGACCGCCACCCAGGGAGCGCCAGCCGGCGCGTAGGGCGTTGCACCCCGCACGGCCTGCCGGTCGCCTTCGCCCAGCGGAGGCACGACCCGTTGAACCGAGCTCCCGTTCGGTAGCTTCGCCACCGAGCCGCGGACGACGGCAGTGATCTTGTCTTCATCACGAAGAACGGAACGCCGAACGAGGTGGATGTCGTCGCATACGCCAGAGGCCCCTTCCGATTGGAAGGGGCCTCTGTACTGGTGCGCGCTCACAGGATTCGAACCTGCAACCTCTTGATCCGTAGGTTCGGGCAGGGGCCTGTCGCAGGTCTCGACGGCCGTCTCACGTGGCGTTCGTCGCGAGCTGTCGGCCGGGGGCGTGCGCCGTCGTTGCTGTCACGGTTGCTGTCACAGCGCCCAAGGTGGTGCGTTGCCATAACGGCTTTCGAGAGGACTGTAGCCAGGACGGCGCTGACAGCACTGACCTGTGTGTACGACCCATCCCGATGCCCGCTGCGACCTTTGTGGTCCACCAGGGGTCCACAGCGTCGCTCCACAACGTCTTTAACTGCGCACACGGAGAGGGGCCCCGGCCACCATCTCGTCAGTCTGACGTGAAACCGGCCTCCACCTCTGAGTCCGTCTGAGAACCTGGAGACCGATCGAGAGGGGCCGCAGGCAGTGGAAGACCCACGGTGAGCGACAGATCTACACGAACAAGTGGGTGAATCTGTGTCTGGTCGACGTCCAGCAGCCTGACGGGCGCAGGTGGGAGTACCACGTCGTCCGCCTCCGGCACCTGGCCGTGGCCGCCGTGGTCAATGAGCGCCAAGAGGTCCTGATGATGTGGCGGCACCGCCTTATCACGGATTCATGGGCATGGGAACCGCCCATGGGCCTGGTCGAGGAGGGCGAGTCCCCCAGAGGAGGCGGCGGCCCGCGAAGTGCTGGAGGAGACGGGCTGGCGCCCTGGCCCCGTCAAGCCCCTGATCTACGCCGAGCCAGCCAACGGAATCACCGACTCGCAACACCACGTCTTTCGCATGGATGACGCGACTTACGCCGGGCCGCCCACGGAGAAGAACGAGTCCGACCGCATGGAGTGGATCCCTCTCTCGGAGGTGCGGGGCATGATCGACCGCCGCGAGATCGTGAGCAGTGGATCACTCGTTGGCCTGCTCTACCTGCTCGTGGACGAAGCGATCCGCTGACCGATGGGAGGAGCTCCCGTAGCCGCGCCTCGAAGGCCAGGGCTGCGGGCTCCTGCCTGTGCGGAGCCCAACTGTTCGTAGAACTCCCTCGGATGGCCCGAAACGCGCCCGGAGGCCACCGCCGAAGCGGGCTCCAGAGCTTGCGTGGCGGTGTGGCATGCCTGATCAAGTTTGCCCTGGTCCAGCTGCGTACGAGCCAGCCAGAACGCGTGAAACGCACGGCCGCGTTGGTTGGTGCGGTCCTCCCGCCGCAAGGCATCCGCGATCAATGGTTCAGCAGTCACTGCTTCGCCCAGTCGGCCATGGGCAATCCCTGTGTCCACAATGAGCGAGGTGCCTCAAGACTCGGAGGCCGGCCGCCACCAGCGGCCGAGCCTCGGCCCTCCCTGCGGGGTCACCGCGGATTCCAGCTATGCCGGTCAGTTGGGCGCGTAGCCATGGCCGTGCTGTCGCGTTGGCGTGTGCGCTCGTCTGGTGGGAAGTGGCTCGGGGCGGCGGCTGAGGTTCCTGGCTGTATCTGGCGGTGTGCTGGTCGGGAGTGCGCGCTGAGTGGCACGGGGGCGCCGCTGAGCGGGGCGGTAGACAGGAGCGGGCGGTGGCCACGGGCCGCCTTGATCCGCCGCGATGTGTCGTGTGACGACTTGTTGGCGAATGCCACCATGACGCGCGCCATGGTCCGGGCCGTCCGCCGTGCCGAGGTTCACGTCATTGGTGACGGTCGCGAACTCCAGTCGCGGGCGCTCGTCGAAGATCTCGATCAGTCGTTCAAGGTCTCGGGGCTGGCGCGCTAGCCGGTCGAGGTCATACGCCACGACGCCATCGATCAGTCCGGCGCGGAGATCCTTGAGCATGAGCTCGAACTCGTCGCGCACGACGTTGCGTTTGAACGCGGATACGTCGTTGTCCTCGTAGATCTTCACAGGCTGCCATGTGCGGAGATCCGCCAGCCGCTCGCAGTCGGTACGCTGGCGAGCCACGCCGGGCGCATCGCCCTCGTCGTCTCGTGAGATGCGGGTGTGGATCCCCACCTTCCGCGCCACGAATGCACGCTCCCCCTGCTCTGACCTGCTTCGATGGTGCAAGAAGAGATTACTGCCATTATTCAGTTCACTTGCCCTGGAGCGTCGAACCGCCCGTCGTGCGGCGGGAGGGGCAAGTACGGGACGCCTGACGGGGGCGGGGAGTCTTAGCAGGGTGCGACGCCTTACGGGTGCCAAGCCCGTGAGGTGACCGGTGAGATGAGGAAGGGGCCCGCGGTGCGGGCCCCTTGGTCGTGCGGAATGCGGTGGCTGCCTTACAGCGTGCCCAGCTTCAGCAGGCTCAGCAGGGCGATCAGCTGGAGTGCCGACGCGCCCAGCGCCTTCTGCCACGGCAGGTCGTGCGACTTGCTCACCATCGTGGTGAAGAGCGCGCCCGCCGCCAGCCAGGTCAGCCAGCCCACCACCTTCACCAGCGAGCTGTCACCGCCCAGGAAGAGCGCGAACACCAGCCGCGGCGCGTCCGTGATCGACATGATCAGCATCGACAGGCCGATGGTCGGTGCCCAGGTGCCGTCGCCGCCCAACTGGCGGGCGAGGGTGTGGGTGACGGCGCCCAGGATCAGTGCGCTGATCACCATGGCGACGCCCGCGGTGAGCACCCACGGGATGCTGTTGGCCATAGGGGCGTTGAGGACGTCCTCACGGGCGTCGTCGAAGCCGAAGACCGCCAGCAGACCGTAGATGAAGGTCACGATCAGCGCCGGGCCCCACACCGCGTAGTCCCGCATCTGCCAGAAGGTGGCCGACGGGCGCAGCACGATGCCGCTCAGCAGCTGCTGCCAGTGCAGCCGGGGGCCGGCGGGCGGGGCGGTGGAGGAGCCGGCGCGGTACGTCTGCCCGCCGTAGCCGTCGTCGTACGAACCGGGGGCCTGGCCGTACGGGTCGTACGCGTCGGGCGCCTCGCCGATGCTGAACTGCTGTGTATGGCCCGCGTTGTTGTCGGCGTAGCCGCCGCCCTGTCCGTACGGTCTCTGCCCCTGGCCATGGCCTCCGGGGCCAGGGCCAGGGCCGTGCCCGGGGCCGTAGTGCGGGTCCTGGCCGCCGAAGTACTCCGGCTCTCCCTGTGAGGAGGGCTGCTGCCACTGCGGCGGCTGCTGACCGCCGTACGGCTCCTGCTGTCCGTACGGCGACTGCGGCGGCCGCTGCTGCTGCCCTTGTTGCGCGGAGTGGGAGTCCCGTCCGCGTCCGATCCTGAATCCAGCCACCATTCGAACGTACCCGGTCGTAGCGGGCCGGGTGCGGGAGCTGTGTGGCGGACCAGGCTTTGCGGCCGAGCTGTGACATCCCTTAGGGGGTCCCTTATGGGTTTTCCCCCGGTGGTTCCTGAGGGTATCTGGTGCACCCGCCCGGCGTTCCGCAGGCGTTCGCCCGCCCTCGCTCCCCGGCCCCCCGCCCTAGTCCGCGTCCGCCGCGAACGGCTTGCTGCTGAAGGCCGTCTTGTCCGCCGTGCCGTCCGTGATCCACCACCACTCGGGACGTTCGCCGTATCGCGAGAAAGCCAGACCGGGGCCCCATGCCAGGACGACCTCGTCCTTACCGTCGTGATCGAAGTCCGCGACGTCGTAGAGCCGGGCCGCGCGCTCGCCCTTACGGATCGTCTTGCCGTCCACGACGGAAGGCGCCGCGCGGGTCAGGAGGTCGCGCCCGGCGACGCGGGTCGTGGCGGAGTGGGAGGCCCGGCGCAGGGCGAGCAGCTCGACGCCACCCCGGCCGAGGGAAACGGCCAGCTCATCGGTGTCGTCACCGTCGGTGTCGGCGGCGGCCAGCTTGCCCGACATCCCGGGCACCTTGAGAGGGCGTGGTTCAAGGGGGCGCGGATCGGCACGCCCCGGCCGCGCCGCCCGCTTGTAGTAGACGCTCACCGTCTTGCCGATGTCCGGCCGCTCCGTCTCGCCGCCCGGCTCGTCATTACGGGTGCCGCTGTCGCCGACCGCGACATCGCGGCGGCCGTCGCCGTCGAAGTCGCCGAACGTGATCGCGTTGCCCTCGCGCAGCCTGCGGCCCTCGGTGCCCAGGCCGTGGGAGCCGGCGGCGAGGAGGGTGGAACCGGACTGGTCGTTGCCGTTGACCGCGTGCACCACCAGATCGGTGGCGCGGTGGCCCTCGGCGGCGTGGGTGTCGGTGCCGTCCGCGGCGTCGGTGTCGGCGATGGTGTCGGCGATGAGATCGCCGATCTCGCCGTGGCCGTCCAGCGGGCTCGCGTACGGAACCGTCCGGGCGGCCTTGCCCGCCCGGTTGAACGGCCCGTACAGCACCAGCAGCGAGTGGCGGTCCTCGCGGATCAGGGCCAGGTCGTGGTGGCCGTCGCCGTTGAAGTCGCCGACGGTCGGCCGCTGGGCGTCCACGCCGTCGTCCGGGCCGGTCAGCTGGACGCGGGCGGCGGAGCGGGTCTTCTGGGGGCCGCCGGGGCCGCCCCAGGAGATGTAGGGGACGGTCCGGACGGTGGCCTGGGTGCGCTCGGTCTCGCGTTCGCCGAGGGCCTCGCCCGCCGTGGTGGTGACGTCGGCGTAGCCGTCGCCGTCGAGGTCGGCCGTGGCCACCTCGGTCGCGCCCGCGACGGTGACGTCCTGGGACGGCAGGCCGAGGTCGCGGTGGCGGAGCACGGTGCGGGTGGCGGGATTCAGGCCGTGGGACGAGCCGTGGACGAAGGCGATCCGGCTGGGCAGCCCCCCTTTGCCGGACGGTACGGGGAGCCGCAGATCGGGATAGCCGTCGCCGTTGACGTCATCCGGCAGCCGGCTGCCCTTGCCGCGGGGGACGGGCGCGGTGGCGGTGGGGGTGATGACGGACCCGCCGGCGGAGGAGGAGCTGTCGCGCCCGCCCTGTGCGCCGCCGTCCTCGGGGCCGCAGGCGGCGAGCAGCAGTGCCAGGCAGGCCGTACCTGCGGCGATGGAGGCGGTGGGGACGCGGAGGAGGGAGCGGCGTCGGGGGCCCGGGACGCGGCCGGGTGGTGCGGTGGGGGGAGGTGCGGGCGTCATCGGGCCACCTCAACCCATCAGGGCGGCTGAGGCCATGGGGCGCGGCACTTCGTTACGAGGGTGATGCCTGGCGTTTCGTCCATGTCCGCTCGATGGTTGTGCGGAAGGACGCGGGACCGATCAGTCCGCTTTGCTGTAAAGATGACCTTTGGGGCACAAGGTCTGTCCAGGACATTTACCTATGCGCCGTCGGGCATGATCCTGTAGGGAATTCGTAACGTCGTTGTGAGAAGGGATACTTCACGGCCAGTATCGGTAGTCGGTCGACGCGGAACTTCAACGCGGAAAAGCGGGGGCAGTCATGTGCTTAACGCACGGTGTGCGGGTGACGGGTGAAGCGGCGAGACCGGCGAAAGCGGGCTCGGGCGGGGTGTAGTCGCGATGTCGGACGGGAGCGCTCGGCGCCCAGCGGCGGATGCCGCTCGCCCGCCGCTGAGCGAGGGTGCTAGAAATAACGACATGGCCGGACTTTTCGGTCGACCACGGGTTCCGCTGGCCCGCACGATGAACGACTGGCGCCCACGCGGTCGGCGTGAGGGGCCCCGCTCGGCGTGGGAACGACGTGGGCGGCGCGTTCAGCAGGACCAGCAGGATCAGCGCGGTCAATCCGATCCGCAGGGCTCGCCGGATCCCCATGACCACTGGGATCCGCAGGGCCGGCAGGACGTGTACGCCCAGCGGGGCCCGCAGGAGCGGCCGCCGGTGCGCACCGGCCGGACCGGCCACGGATCCGGTCCCGGCTCCGGCCACGGCCGCGGCTATGGGCGGCCCCGCCGGAACCCGGTGCGCGGCGTGCGCACCGTGGCCGGCCAGGTCTTCGTCCTGCAGGTGGGGGTCGTGCTGCTGCTGGTCGTCGCGGCCGTGGTGGCGCTCGTCCTGCAGTCCCGCTACGACAGCGAGCGGGAGGCCCGTAACCGCTCCATGGCCGTCGCCGAGAGCTTCGCGAGCGCGCCCGGGATGGTGAGCGCGATCCGCGGCCCCGATCCGAGCGCCGCGCTGCAGCCGCTCGCCGAGCGGGCCCGTAAGGGCTCCCGGGTCGACTTCGTCGTCGTCATGACGCCCCAGGGGATCCGCTACACCCACCCCAACCCCGCCCGGATCGGCAAGCACTTCATGGGCAGCATCCGCCCGGCGGCGGAGGGCCGGACGGTCCAGGAGACCTTCACCGGCACGCTCGGCCTGTCCGTGCGGTCCGTGGTGCCCGTCAAGGACAGCCACGGGAAGGTCGTCGGCCTGGTCGCGGCCGGTATCACGATCAAGAAGGTGAGCGGTGCGGCCGACCATCAGCTGCCGCTGCTGTTCGGCGCGGCCGCGGCCGCGATGGCGCTCGCCACGGCGGGCACGGCCCTGGTCAGCAGGCGGCTGCGGCGCCAGACCCACGGGCTGGACCCGGCCGAGATGACGCGGATGTACGAGCACCATGACGCGGTGCTGCACTCGGTGCGCGAGGGCGTGCTGATCGTCGGCGGCGACCGGCGGCTGGTGCTCGCCAACGACGAGGCGCGGCGGCTCTTCGATCTCCCGCCGGACGCCGAGGGCCGGCTGGTGTCCGAGCTCGGCTTCGATCCGCACACCGCCGCGCTGCTGGTGTCCGGGCGCCCCGCCACCGACGAGGTCCATACGGCCGGTGAGCGGCTGCTGTCCGTCAGCCACCGCCCCACCGACCGCGACGGCGGCCCGCCCGGCAGCGTCGCCACCCTGCGTGACACCACGGAGCTGCGCGCGCTGTCCGGCAAGGTCGACCTCGCGCGCAACCGGCTCAAGCTGCTGTACGACGCGGGCGTCTCCATCGGCACCACGCTGGACGTGGTGCGCACCGCCCAGGAGTTGGCGGAGTACGCGGTGGCCCGGTTCGCCGACTACGTCTCGGTGGACCTCGCGGACTCGGTGCTGCGCGGCGAGGAGCCCCCGGACGGAGCGGCGGGCACCGGCGCCCCGGACGCGGGCCCGTGGGGGGCCGTGGCGGTCGCCGACGGCGGCCGTACGGTCCTGCGCCGTACGGCCCTCAGCGGCATCCGCGACGACGGCCCGCTCTACCCCCTCGGCATGCTGATCGATTTCGGCCCGAGCGCGCCCCAGGCCCGCGGTTTCCGCAGCGGAACGGTGACGGTCGAGCCGGTCCTGAGCGACTTCGCCGGCTGGCAGGACCAGGACCCCGAGCACGCCCGGCGGATCGTCGACTACGGCATCCACTCGATGATCACGGTCCCGCTGCGGGCCCGGGGCGTCGTCCTGGGCGTGGCCAGTTTCATGCGCGCGGAGAAGCCGGAGCCGTTCGAGGAGGACGACATCTCTCTCGCCGAGGAGCTGGTCACCCGGGCCGCCGTCAGCATCGACAACGCCCGCCGCTACACCCGCGAGCACACCATGGCGGTGACCCTCCAGCGCAGCCTGCTGCCCCGGATGCTGCCGGAGCAGAACGCGCTGGATGTGGCATACCGCTATCTGCCGGCCGAGTCGGGGGTCGGGGGCGACTGGTTCGACGTCATTCCGTTGCCCGGAGCGCGGGTGGCGTTGGTGGTGGGCGATGTCGTCGGGCATGGCCTGCATGCGGCGGCGACGATGGGTCGGCTGCGGACGGCGGTGCACAACTTCTCCACGCTGGATCTCCCGCCCGATGAGATCCTGTCCCACCTCGACGATCTGATCGCCCGGATCGACCAGGACGAGGGCCCTGGTGGGCTGGACGGTGACGGTGGTGGGAGCGAGGGGATCACCGGGGCGACGTGCCTGTACGCGATCTACGATCCGGTGACGCGGCGGTGCACGATGGCGCGGGCCGGTCATCCGCCGCCCGCGCTGGTGCGTCCGGACGGCTCGGTGGAGTTCCTCGACCTGCCGGCCGGGCCGCCGCTGGGCCTGGGCGGGCTGCCGTTCGAGACGTCGGAGCTGGACCTGCCCGAGGGCAGCCATCTGGTGCTCTACACGGACGGGCTGATCGAGAAGCGCGACCGGGACATTGACACCGGCCTGGAGATGCTGCGCGATGCCCTGTCCCACCCCGGCCGGACGCCCGAGGACGCCTGTACGGTCGTGCTGGACGCGCTGCTGCCCGACCGCCCGAGCGATGACATCGCGCTGATCGTGGCCCGTACGAGGGTGCTGGAGCCCGGTCTGACCGCTGACTGGGAGGTGGCCTCCGACCCGTCGCAGGTGGCCGCGGTGCGGGCCGCGGTGGCCCGGAAGCTGGCGGAGTGGGATCTGGGCGATGTCGCGTTCACGACCGAGCTCATCCTCAGCGAGCTGATCACCAACGCGATCCGCTATGCGACCGGCCCGATCCGGGTGCGGCTGCTCTGCGACCGCAGCCTGATCTGCGAGGTCTTCGACACCAGCAGCACCTCCCCGCATCTGCGGTACGCGGGGACGACGGACGAGGGCGGCCGGGGGCTCTTCCTGGTCTCGCAGTTCGCCGACCGCTGGGGCACCCGCTACACCTCGGACGGCAAGGTCATCTGGACCGAGCAGGCGCTGCCACTGTCGAAGAGCGGCAAGCCGCGGTCGTAAGGGCTCTGGGGCTCTAGGGCTCCAGAGCTCGCATGAAAGCCGTAAGGCGCTCACGACGTTCACGAGAAAGCCCGCAAGGCGCTCACGGCGCTCACGAAAGCCCGTAAGGCGCGCACGAGAGCCGTAGGCGCTCGCGAAGGCCGTGAGCGACGCGGCCGCCTTACGGCTCCCAGCACGGCGAGAAGCCCGCCCACGGACCCCGTGGGCGGGCTTCAGCGCATCCGTTGCGGCGTTACTTGGCCGGGGCCGGCTCCGGCTCCTCGGCGTTCTTGCCGCCGTCCTCCGGCGCGGCCGGGGTCCTCACCGAGTCGAGGAGCAGCTGCGCCACGTCCACGACCTGCAGCTCTTCCTTGGCCTTCCCGTCGTTCTTCTTGCCGTTGACGGAGTCGGTCAGCATCACCAGGCAGAACGGGCAGGCGGTGGAGACGATGTCCGGGTTGAGGGACAGCGCCTCGTCCACGCGCTCGTTGTTGATGCGCTTGCCGATCCGCTCCTCCATCCACATCCGGGCGCCGCCCGCGCCACAGCAGAAGCCGCGCTCCTTGTGGCGGTGCATCTCCTCGTTCCGCAGCCCCGGCACCTTGGCGATGATCTCGCGCGGCGGGGTGTAGACCTTGTTGTGGCGGCCCAGGTAGCAGGGGTCGTGGTAGGTGATCAGACCCTCGACAGGGGTGACCGGGATCAGCTTGCCCTCGTCGATGAGGTGCTGCAGCAGCTGGGTGTGGTGGATGACCTCGAACTCGCCGCCCAGCTGCGGGTACTCGTTCGCGATGGTGTTGAAGCAGTGCGGGCAGGTCGCGACGATCTTCTTCTTGGCCTTCTCGACGGTGACGCCTTCCTCGGCGTCCTCCCCGAAGGCCATGTTCAGCATCTCGACGTTCTGCTGGCCGAGCTGCTGGAAGAGGAACTCGTTGCCCAGGCGGCGGGCGGAGTCACCGGTGCACGCCTCGTCGCCGCCCATGATCGCGAACTTGACGCCCGCGATGTGCAGCAGCTCCGCGAAGGCCTTGGTGGTCTTCTTCGCCCGGTCCTCCAGGGCGCCCGCGCAGCCGACCCAGTACAGGTAGTCGACCTCGGTGAGGTCCTCGATGTCCTTGCCGACGACCGGCACCTCGAAGTCGACTTCCTTGGTCCACGCGAGGCGCTGCTTCTTGGCCAGCCCCCAGGGGTTGCCCTTCTTCTCCAGGTTCTTGAGCATCGTGCCCGCCTCCGACGGGAACGAGGACTCGATCATCACCTGGTAGCGGCGCATGTCCACGATGTGGTCGACGTGCTCGATGTCCACCGGGCACTGCTCGACGCACGCACCGCAGGTGGTGCAGGACCACAGCACGTCCGGGTCGATGACGCCGCCCGCGGCGAAGCCGCTGTCAGACGCTGCTTCCAGCGTGCCGATCAGGGGGCGCTCGGCCTCCGCCAGCGCGGACGCGGGCACGTCGGCAAGCTGCGCCTCGCTCGCCTTCTCCTCGCCCTCCATCGTTTTGCCGCCACCGGCGAGCAGATACGGCGCCTTGGCGTGCGAATGGTCGCGCAGCGCCATGATCAGCAGCTTGGGCGACAGCGGCTTGCCGGTGTTCCAGGCGGGGCACTGCGACTGGCAGCGGCCGCATTCGGTGCAGGTGGAGAAGTCGAGGATGCCCTTCCAGGAGAAGTGCTCGATCTGCGAGACGCCGAACTGGGCGTCCTCGTCCGGGTCCTCGAAGTCGATCGGCTTGCCGTCGCTCACCATCGGCTGCAGCGCGCCGAGGGCCACGTCGCCGTCCGCGTTGCGCTTGAACCAGATGTTGGGGAAGGCGAGGAAGCGGTGCCAGGCGATGCTCATGTCGAGGTTGGTGCTGACCGTGATCATCCAGATCATGGTCGTACCGAGCTTGATCATCGCGAACAGGTAGGTCAGGTTCTGCACCGTGTCCACGCTGAGCCCGTCGAAGAGCTGGACCAGCGGATACGAGGCGAAGTACGCGGGCTCGTACGTGTCGACGTGGTGCAGTGCGCCCTCGGTGCCGCGCAGCGCCATGATCGCGACGCCGATGATGAGGATGACGTACTCGACGAAGTACGCCTGCCAGGCGGTGGAGCCCGCGAACCGCGACTTGCGGCCGGCCCGGCTGGGCAGGTTGAGCAGCCGGATCGCCATCAGCGTCAGGATGCCCAGGGTGGTCATCGTGCCGATGAACTCGATGTACAGCTCGTAGGGGAGGAAGCCGCCGAGGATCGGCAGGGTCCAGTCCGCCTGGAAGAGCTGGCCGTAGGCGTTGATGATGGTCGGCGGCAGGGTCAGGAAGCCGATCGCCACGAACCAGTGGGCGACGCCGATCACGCCCCACTTGTTCATGCGGGTGTGCGCGAGGAACTCCCGGGCCAGGGTGACGCTGCGCTGGTAGGGGTTGTCGGTCCTGGCCCCCGCTGGGACCGGCGCGCCGAGCTTGAAGAAGCGCACGAACTGCGCGACGGCCCGGCCGAGCAGGGCAACGCCGACCGCGGTGAGGACCAGCGACACGATGATCGCGGCGAGTTGCATATGGGGCTCCTCGAACCTGCGAGCTGAATTACTAAGCAGTAACTTAATGTGGCTTGACCGAGATTACCCGCCCGGGCGGGGGCGCATGTAGTCGACGAGCCGGTGATCTGTGTCGCTCACTTGGCCCCTCCTCCACCTCTTCCACGCTTGGTTGGGCATAAGCCTCATATAAAACTTGAGCCCTGGCGACTCAGGTCTGTTGACAGCGGCGATCGGGCTGATGCACGCTTGAGCCTGTTCCACTCAATGCTGTAGCTGGAGGATCCCGAAATGGCACGTGCGGTCGGCATCGACCTGGGTACGACGAACTCCGTCGTCAGTGTTCTCGAGGGCGGTGAGCCCACCGTCATCACCAACGCCGAGGGCGCCAGGACCACGCCGTCCGTTGTGGCGTTCGCGAAGAACGGCGAGGTCCTGGTCGGCGAGGTGGCCAAGCGCCAGGCGGTGACCAACGTGGACCGCACCGTCCGCTCGGTCAAGCGCCACATGGGCACCGACTGGAAGATCAACCTCGACGGCAAGGACTTCAACCCGCAGCAGATGAGCGCCTTCATCCTGCAGAAGCTGAAGCGGGATGCGGAGTCGTACCTCGGCGAGAAGGTCACGGACGCGGTCATCACCGTCCCGGCGTACTTCAACGACGCCGAGCGCCAGGCGACCAAGGAAGCCGGTGAGATCGCGGGCCTCAACGTCCTGCGTATCGTCAACGAGCCTACCGCCGCCGCGCTCGCCTACGGGCTGGAGAAGGACGACCAGACCATCCTGGTCTTCGACCTCGGTGGCGGCACCTTCGACGTCTCGCTGCTGGAGATCGGCGACGGCGTGGTGGAGGTCAAGGCCACCAACGGTGACAACCACCTCGGTGGTGACGACTGGGACCAGCGCGTCGTCGACTACCTGGTCAAGCAGTTCAACAATGGCCACGGCGTCGACCTGTCCAAGGACAAGATGGCCTTGCAGCGCCTCCGCGAGGCCGCTGAGAAGGCGAAGATCGAGCTCTCCAGCTCGTCCGAGACCACCATCAACCTGCCCTACATCACGGCGTCCGCCGAGGGCCCGCTGCACCTGGACGAGAAGCTCACCCGTGCCCAGTTCCAGCAGCTCACCTCCGACCTGCTGGAGCGCTGCAAGACCCCGTTCCACAACGTCATCAAGGACGCGGGCATCTCGCTGTCCGAGATCGACCACGTGGTCCTGGTCGGTGGCTCGACCCGCATGCCCGCCGTCGCCGAGCTCGTCAAGGAGCTGACCGGCGGCAAGGAGGCCAACAAGGGCGTCAACCCGGACGAGGTCGTCGCCATCGGCGCCTCGCTCCAGGCCGGTGTCCTCAAGGGCGAGGTCAAGGACGTCCTGCTGCTCGACGTCACCCCGCTGTCCCTCGGTATCGAGACCAAGGGCGGCATCATGACCAAGCTGATCGAGCGCAACACGACCATTCCGACGAAGCGCTCGGAGATCTTCACCACGGCCGAGGACAACCAGCCGTCCGTGCAGATCCAGGTCTACCAGGGCGAGCGCGAGATCGCGGCGTACAACAAGAAGCTCGGGATGTTCGAGCTGACCGGCCTTCCGCCGGCCCCGCGCGGCGTGCCGCAGATCGAGGTCACCTTCGACATCGACGCCAACGGCATCATGCACGTCGGCGCGAAGGACCTCGGCACCGGCAAGGAGCAGAAGATGACCGTCACCGGTGGCTCCGCGCTGCCGAAGGACGACATCGACCGCATGATGCGCGAGGCCGAGCAGTACGCGGAGGAGGACCACAAGCGCCGCGAGGCCGCCGAGACCCGCAACCAGGCCGAGCAGCTGGTCTACCAGACGGACAAGTTCCTCAAGGACAACGAGGACAAGGTCCCGGGCGAGGTCAAGACCGAGGTCGAGGAGGCCCTCACCGAGCTGAAGGAGAAGCTCAAGGGCGAGGACACCGCCGAGATCCGCACCGCGACCGAGAAGGTCGCCGCGGTCAGCCAGAAGCTGGGCCAGGCCATGTACGCCAACACCCAGGCGGACGGCGCGGACGCGGCCGGTGCCGCCGCCGGTGACGCCGGCGCCGCGGGCCAGGCCAAGGCCGATGACGATGTGGTGGACGCCGAGATCGTCGACGACGACAAGGCCGACAAGGGCCAGGGTGGTGCCGCGTGACGGAGGAGACCCCGGGCTTCGAGGAGCAGCCCGACGTCCCCTCCGAGGCCGCGCAGACCCCCGACGACGCGGCGAAGGGCGCCGGGTCCGCCGACAAGGCGGGCTCGGCAGCCCCGGCCGGGGACCTCGAGCAGGTAGCCCTTCAGGCACAGCTGGACCAGGTGCGTACCGCCCTCAGCGAGCGGACGGCCGACCTCCAGCGGCTCCAGGCGGAGTACCAGAACTATCGGCGCAGGGTCGAGCGGGACCGGGTGACGGTCAAGGAGATCGCCGTGGCGAGCCTCCTGTCCGAGCTGCTGCCCGTGCTCGACGACATCGGCCGCGCCCGGGAGCACGGCGAGCTCGTCGGCGGCTTCAAGTCGGTCGGCGAATCGGTGGAGACGGTGTCGGCGAAGCTGGGTCTGCAGCAGTTCGGCAAGGAGGGCGAGCCCTTCGACCCGCTGGTGCACGAGGCCCTGATGCATTCGTACGCGCCGGATGTCACCGAGACCACGTGCGTGCAGATTCTGCAGCCGGGGTATCGAATCGGCGAGCGCACGATCCGCCCGGCGCGGGTCGCGGTCGCCGAGCCCCAGCCGGGAGCCACCCCCGCCAAGGGCGGCGAAGGCGAGGCCGCGGCGCCGGACGAGGAGAGCGGTGGCCCGGAAGAGGGCTGACGTGACGGTGATCGCGGTAGCGGCAGGAGAGGAGGGACGTCGAGGATGAGCACCAAGGACTTCGTGGAGAAGGACTACTACAAAGTCCTCGGCGTCCCCAAGGACGCGACCGAGGCGGAGATCAAGAAGGCGTACCGGAAGCTCGCCCGCGAGTACCACCCGGACGCCAACAAGGGCGATGCCAAGGCGGAGGACCGCTTCAAGGAGATCTCCGAGGCCAATGACATCCTCGGCGACCCCAAGCGGCGCAAGGAGTACGACGAGGCCCGCTCGCTCTTCGGGAACGGCGGATTCCGCCCCGGTCCTGGCGGTCCGGGCGGCACCGGAAGCTTCAACTTCGACCTGGGCGACCTCTTCGGCGGCGCCCAGGGCGGCGGCGGTGCCGGCGGCGGTGGCGCCGGCGGCTTCGGCGGCGGGCTCGGGGATGTCTTCGGCGGGCTGTTCGGCCGCGGCGGCGCCACCCGCGCCCAGCCGCGCCGGGGCCAGGACATCGAGTCCGAGGTGACGCTCAGCTTCACCGAGGCCGTCGAGGGGGCCACGGTCCCGCTGCGGATGTCCAGCCAGGCCCCGTGCAAGGCGTGCTCGGGCACCGGCGACCGGGACGGCACCCCGCGGGTCTGCCCGACCTGTGTCGGCACCGGCCAGGTCAGCCGGGGCGGCGGGGGCGGCTTCTCGCTCACCGACCCGTGCGTGGAGTGCCGCGGCCGTGGCCTGATCGCTCAGAACCCGTGCGAGACCTGCAAGGGCAGCGGACGGGCCCGTTCCGCCCGCACCATGCAGGTCCGGATCCCGGCCGGCGTCAGCGACAGCCAGCGGATCCGGCTGCGCGGCAAGGGCGCCCCGGGCGAGACCGGCGGCCCGGCCGGCGATCTGTATGTGGTCGTGCACGTGGACGCGCATCCCGTCTTCGGCCGTAAGGGCGACAACCTGACCGTCACCGTGCCCGTCACCCTGCCGGAGGCGGCGCTCGGCGGCGAGATCAAGGTCCCGACCCTGGGCGGCCCGCCGGTCACCCTGAAGCTGCCGCCCGGCACGCCCAACGGACGGACGATGCGCGCCCGTGGCAAGGGTGCGGTCCGTAAGGACGGCACGCGCGGAGATTTGCTGGTCACCGTCGAGGTCACGGTGCCGCAGGAGCTGAGCGACACGGCGCGCGACGCGCTGGAGTCGTATCGCGAGGCGACCGTGGGAGAGGACCCACGGGCGGAGCTGTTCAAGGCCGCGAAGGGAGCGTGACCCCAATGGAGTCGCACGGCCGAGGAGGCATCGGAGGCAGGGGCGCCGGCCGGCCCCGTAACCCTTATGAACTGACCGAGGATTCGCCGGTGTACGTCATCTCGGTGGCGGCTCAGCTCTCCGGACTGCACCCGCAGACCCTGCGTCAGTACGACCGCCTCGGCCTGGTTTCCCCCGACCGCACCGCCGGCCGTGGTCGGCGGTACTCAGCGCGCGACATCCAGCTGCTCCGCCAGGTCCAGCAGCTGTCCCAGGACGAGGGCATCAACCTCGCCGGGATCAAGCGCATCATCGAACTGGAGAACCAGGTCGCGGCTCTCCAGTCCCGTGTCGCCGAGCTCCAGGCCGCGGTCGAGGGCGCCGCGACCGCCATGCAGCAGCGCGAGGCCCAGGTCCACGCTTCCTACCGCCGTGACCTGGTCCGCTACCAGGACGTCCAGCAGAGCAGCGCTCTGGTGGTCTGGCGTCCCAAGCGCCCGGAGTAGCGACCCGGCGCGCCGCAGATCGTCGCAGGCCCGGTGACCGTCCTTACGGCCACCGGGCCTTTCGCGCGCCCGGAGCGTGCGTGAGGTACCTGCCCTGCGCGGGACCGGCGCCTGCCCGGTGGGTTCCCGGCCGGGCGCGCCGATGGGGCGTCCCGGGCGCACCATGGAGAGATGGGAGGAGGTATCGCCATGGTGGAAGTCAAGACGATCGAGAAGCCGGATGAACGGCGTGACTTTCCCGGAGGCCATATCGAAGCCCTGCATCTGACCGGGCTGGATTTCGCCGTGGGCACCTTCGAGCCCGGATGGCGCTGGCGGGAGTCGGTGCGGCCGATCGTGGGGACCGATCTGTGCGAGGTCCACCACAGCGGGATCGTGGTCCAGGGCCGGATGCGGCTGCGCACGGCCGATGGCGCGGAGGCCGAGGTGGGGCCCGGGGATGTGTATGTGGTGGCGCCCGGCCATGACGCGTGGGTCGTGGGCGATGAGCAGGTCGTGGTGTACGACGTCGCCGGGCAGATGGCGTTGACGTATGCCAAGTCGAGTGAGGCCGGGGCCTGACGCGGGGGGCGGCAGCGGCGTCCTGTAGCGGTTCAGCCGTCGGCAGGGGACGAGATGAGTACCGGTCGGATACCACCGAGTGGACCCCGCCGCGGGGGGTGGCCGCGCGGGAGTGCCCGTACCGACCAGCTGATCCGGACGCTGCTGCGGCGCCGTAAGGAGTCGCTGGACATCGAGGACGTCACCGTCGTCGACAAGCCGGGGATGCGCCGCGCGGTCGCGGCGACCGCGATCGGCAACACCATGGAGTGGTTCGACTTCGGTGTCTACGCCTATGTCGCGGTCACCCTCGGCAGGGTCTTCTTCCCCGCCGAGGACCCTGCCGCCCAGGTGGTCTCCACGTTCGCCACCTTCGCCGTGGCGTTCCTGGTGCGGCCGCTGGGCGGGCTGGTGTTCGGGCCGCTGGGCGACCGGATCGGGCGGCGGCGGGTGCTGTCCACCACCATGATCATGATGGCGGCCGGCACCTTCGCGGTGGGTGTGCTGCCCGGCTACTCCGCGATCGGCTTCGCCGCCCCGCTGCTGCTCCTGGCCTGCCGGGTGGTGCAGGGCTTCTCGACCGGCGGGGAGTACGCGGGGGCGACCACCTACATCGCCGAGTTCGCGCCCGATCAGCGCCGTGGCTTCCTCGGCAGCTGGCTCGACTTCGGGACCTTCATCGGCTATTCGCTGGGCTCCGGTCTGGTCACCGTGCTCACCGCCGCCATCGGTGAGACCGGGATGGTGGAGTGGGGCTGGCGGGTGCCGTTCCTGGTGGCGGGGCCGCTGGGGCTGATCGGTCTGTATATGCGGCTGCGGCTGGAGGAGACCCCGGCGTTCCAGCAGGAGGCCGAGCGGGCGGCCGAGGCGGCACAGGCGGCGGAGGCGCACGGCGACACCGTGCCGATCGAGGAGGCCCGCCAGTCCGGAAAGGGGCGGCTGAAGGAGATCTTCACGCGGCACTGGGAGGCGATGCTGATCTGCATGGGCCTGGTGCTGCTGTACAACGTCACCAACTACATGGTGACGTCGTATCTGCCCACGTACATGGCCTCCACGCTCGGCCAGGACGCCATCACGGCCCAGTTGCTGGTGCTGGGCACCATGCTGTTCGTGGTGCTGGCGATCACGGTGGTCGGGCGCGGTTCCGACCGCTGGGGGCGGCGGCCGCTGTTCATCTTCGGCAGCCTGGGCCTGGTGGCGCTGGCCATTCCGGCGGTGCTGCTGATCCGGGCGGGCGGCGTGCTGATGCCCGCGATCGGCTGTCTGCTCCTGGGCGCGATGCTGGTCACCTTCGCGGGGACGAGTGCCGCCACGCTTCCGGCGCTGTTCCCGACCCGGCTGCGCTACGGCGCGCTGTCGATCTCGTACAACCTCTCCGTGTCGCTGTTCGGCGGGACGACGCCGCTGCTGGCCTCGTGGCTGGTGGCCACCACGCACAACACGCTGGTGCCCGCCTTCTATCTGATGGCGGCGGGTGTGATCGGGCTGATCGCCACGCTGTTCCTGCATGAGACGGCGGGGAAGCCGCTGCGCGGTTCGGGGCCCATGGTGGAGACCGAGGAGGAGGCGCGTACGGCGGTGGCCGAGAGCCGTACGGAGGCCGGGCGGCACGCCCGCGACGTCTGGATCCGGCTGCGTCACCCCTGGGCGGGGGCGGGCCACCGGGAGGAGGACGAGGAGTGACGCGGCCCGGGTCTCAGCCCTTGCCCATGGCGCGGGTGAGGGCGATTTCGATGAGGACGCGGTCGGGGTTGGGTCGCGGGGTGCGCTCGTAGCGCTCGGCGTAGCGGCGCACCGCCTCCGCGATCAGCTCGGGGTCCTCGCGTACGACCGCGAGCCCCTCCAGCGTGGCCCACCGCTTGCCCGCCAGCTGGCAGACCGCGACCCGCGCACCGCCCTCGCCCGCCGCGCGGACATGGGCGACCTTACGGCTGTGGCGGTTCGCGATGACGCGGGCGAGCCCGGCTTCGGGGTCGTAGGTGACGCCGACCGGGACGACATGCGGGGTGCCGTCCGGGCGGGGGGTGGTCAGGGTGCACAGATGGCGTTCGCGCCAGAAATCGAGGTACTCGGGATCGGGGTTGCGGGGATCGACAGCCATGGCCCAGAACCTACAGACAGGGCCCAACACATCAGGCCAGGGGAGTGGCGTGAGCGAGGTTGAGTGGAATAGACTCAACTTTGCGGAGGTTGGGTAGGGCAGGATGGGAAGATCGCAGCGAGGAGGAGCACAGGGACGTGGATGCCGAGCTGACCAACAAGAGCCGGGCGGCGCTGAGCGCCGCCAATGACCGGGCGGTGTCCTCCGGGCACGCGGATATGACGCCCGCGCATCTCCTGCTCGCCCTGCTGGAGGGCCAGGACAACGAGAACGTCATGGATCTGCTGGCAGCCGTCGAGACCGACGCGGCCCTCGTGCGCAGCGGCGCCGAGCGGCTGCTCGCCGCCCTGCCCAGCGTCCAGGGCTCCACCGTGGCCCCGCCGCAGGCCAGCCGCGAGCTGCTCGCCGTCATCGCGGACGCCACCCAGCGGGCCAGGGAACTGGGGGACGACTATGTCTCCACCGAGCATGTGCTCATCGGCATCGCCGCCAAGGGCGGTCAGGCCGGGGAGCTGCTCGACCAGCAGCGGGCGAGCGCCAAGAAGCTGCTCGCCGCGTTCGAGAAGGTCAGGGGTGGACAGCGGGTGACGACGCCCGATCCGGAGGGCACGTACAAGGCCCTGGAGAAGTTCGGCACCGACTTCACCGCCGCCGCGCGCGAGGGCAAGCTGGACCCGGTCATCGGCCGGGACCAGGAGATCCGCCGGGTGGTGCAGGTGCTCTCCCGGCGCACCAAGAACAACCCGGTGCTGATCGGCGATCCGGGCGTCGGTAAGACGGCCGTCGTCGAAGGGCTCGCCCAGCGGATCGTCAAGGGCGACGTCCCCGAGAGCCTGCGCGACAAGCGCCTGGTCGCCCTCGACCTCGGCGCGATGGTCGCGGGCGCGAAGTACCGCGGTGAGTTCGAGGAGCGGCTGAAGACCGTCCTGGCCGAGATCAAGTCGAGCGACGGCCAGATCATCACCTTCATCGACGAGCTGCACACCGTGGTCGGCGCGGGCGCCGGCGGCGACTCCGCGATGGACGCGGGCAATATGCTCAAGCCGATGCTGGCCCGCGGTGAGCTGCGCATGGTCGGCGCCACCACCCTCGACGAATACCGCGAGCGGATCGAGAAGGACGCCGCGCTCGAGCGCCGCTTCCAGCAGGTGCTGGTCGCCGAGCCGACCGTCGAGGACACCGTCGCCATCCTGCGCGGGCTCAAGGGCCGCTACGAGGCCCATCACAAGGTGCAGATCGCCGACGGCGCGCTGGTGGCCGCCGCCGCCCTCTCCGACCGGTACATCACCTCCCGCTTCCTGCCCGACAAGGCCATCGACCTGGTCGACGAGGCGGCCTCCCGGCTCCGCATGGAGATCGACTCCTCCCCGGTGGAGATCGACGAACTCCAGCGGTCGGTGGACCGGATGCGGATGGAGGAGATGGCGCTGGCCCGGGAGACCGACGAGGCCAGCAAGCTGCGGCTGGACAAGCTGCGCCGCGACCTCGCCGACAAGGAGGAGGAGCTGCGCGGGCTCACCGCCCGCTGGGAGAAGGAGAAGCAGGGCCTCAACCGCGTCGGTGAGCTCAAGGAGCGGCTGGACGAGCTGCGCGGCCAGGCCGAGCGTGCCCAGCGCGACGGCGACTTCGACACCGCCTCCAAGCTGCTGTACGGGGAGATCCCGGCCGTCGAGCGGGAGCTGGCCGAGGCGTCGGAGGCCGAGGCCGAGGTGCAGCAGGACCGCCCCACCATGGTCAAGGAGGAGGTGGGCCCGGACGACGTGGCCGATGTGGTCGCCTCCTGGACCGGCATCCCCGCCGGCCGGCTGCTGGAGGGCGAGACCAAGAAGCTGCTGCGCATGGAGGAGGAGCTGGGCAAGCGGCTGATCGGCCAGATGGAAGCCGTAAGGGCGGTATCGGACGCCGTGCGCAGGACCCGCGCGGGCATCGCCGACCCGGACCGGCCCACCGGTTCGTTCCTCTTCCTCGGCCCCACCGGCGTCGGCAAGACCGAGCTGGCCAAGGCGCTCGCCGACTTCCTCTTCGACGACGAGCGGGCCATGGTCCGCATCGACATGAGCGAGTACGGCGAGAAGCACAGTGTGGCCCGGCTGGTCGGCGCCCCGCCCGGCTACGTCGGCTACGAGGAGGGCGGCCAGCTGACCGAGGCGGTGCGCCGCCGCCCATACAGCGTGGTGCTGCTGGACGAGGTGGAGAAGGCCCACCCCGAGGTCTTCGACATCCTGTTGCAGGTCCTCGACGACGGGCGGCTCACCGACGGCCAGGGCCGGACGGTGGACTTCCGCAACACCATCCTGGTGCTCACCTCCAACCTGGGCAGCCAGTACCTGATGGATCCGCTGCTCGGCGAGGAGGAGAAGAAGCAGAGCGTCCTGGAGACCGTGCGGGCCTCCTTCAAGCCGGAATTCCTCAACCGCCTGGATGACCTCGTGGTCTTCTCCGCGCTCAGCGGGCCGGAGCTGGCCCGGATCGCCGAGCTCCAGATCGCCCGGCTGGCCCGCCGCCTCGCCGACCGCAGGCTGACCCTCGACGTCACCCCGGCCGCGCTGGAATGGCTGGCCGAGGAGGGCAACGACCCGGCTTACGGGGCGCGCCCGCTGCGCCGGCTGATCCAGACCGCGATCGGCGACCAGCTGGCCAAGGAGATCCTCGCCGGGGAGATCCGCGACGGCGACAAGGTCCGGGTGGACCGAGTCGGCGACGAGCTTCTGGTGGGCCCCGCGCAATAGGTCCCGGCACGTCCCGGCAATAGGTCCGGCCGGTCCTTGTTCGGCCGGATCGGGCAATGTACGGCCGGGGTTGCACGGCGGGGGCGGGTGTGAGGGAGGATGGCGGTATTCCATACGAAGGGAAATCCACGGTGAGCATCGACCCGTCCTCGATTCCGAATTTCGGGGGTCAGCCCGAGCCCGAACCGACGGGTCCGAGCGGCCCCGTGCTGCCCGACCAGGATCTGGTCAAGCAGCTGCTGGAGCAGATGGAGCTGAAGTACGTCGTCGACGAGGAGGGGGACCTCGCCGCGCCGTGGGAGCAGTTCCGCACCTATTTCATGTTCCGCGGGGAGGAGGAGCAGCAGGTCTTCTCCGTCCGTACGTTCTACGACCGGCCGCATGGCATCGATGAGAAGCCGCGGCTGCTCGAGGCGATCGACGACTGGAACCGCCGCACGTTGTGGCCGAAGGTCTACACCCACACCAATGACGACGGCACGGTCCGGTTGATCGGCGAGGCGCAGATGCTGATCGGCACCGGCGTCAGCCTTGAGCACTTCGTATCCAGCACGGTCAGCTGGGTGCGGGCTTCGATCGAGTTCGACCGCTGGCTGGTCGAACAGCTCGGTCTGGAGGCCGACATCGAGTCCGACGGCGACGACAAGCCGGGCGACGGCGAGTCCTGAGCCGCGGGGCCCGTGTCGCGGTCGGGCCGGGGGCTGGATCGCGGCCGGACTGGTGGCCCGGGGTCCGGGGCCATATCGGCCCGTATCGCGGTGAGGCCGGGCTGTCGGCCATGGTCAGCAGATACGTCCCGTAGAGACAGGAGAGCCCGGCCAGCGCGCCGCCCATCAGGACGGCGGCGCGTGGCCGGGCTCTTGCCATCGCCGGCGCCGCCGGGAGCGCCGCTCGCGGCGAGATCGAGAGCGGTGACCCAGCGGTCCTGGACGCCCAGATAGCCGCGCGAGGTGCCGCGCCGCACCCCCACCCAGCCGGTGTAGCCGAGCCGGCCGAGCGGTGACAGCGCGCGGGCACTCGACGGACATGCGCCGAGCCCCCGGGAGGGGACGGACCAGGGGGCTCGGCGGACACACCGACCATCCGCCAGACCGCGGACGCCCGCGACCTGGAAGGCCCATCCGGGGGAGGCTTACCGGCTTACCGGGGTGACCGGAGGCGCAGCGTCAGCCGGCGCCGAGCGTCTTCAGGCGGGCGACCGCGTCCGTAAGGACCTCATCGCGCTTGCAGAAGGCGAAGCGGACGAACGGGGAGCCCTGGTCCTGGTGGTCGTAGAAGACCGCGTTCGGGACGGCGACCACGCCGCAGCGCTCGGGGAGGGAGCGGCAGAAGGCGAAGCCGTCGGTCTCGCCGAGGGGCCGGATGTCGGTGGTGATGAAGTACGTGCCCGAGGGGCGGAAGACCTGGAAGCCCGCGTCGGTCAGGCCGTCGGCCAGCAGATCGCGCTTGGCGCGCAGATCCTCGCGGATGCCGTGGAAATAGGCGTCGGGCAGGCGCAGCGCCTCGCCGACCGCGTACTGGAAGGGACCCGCCGAGACATAGGTGAGGTACTGCTTGGCCGAGCGCACCGCTGTGACCAGCTCGGGAGCGCCGGTCACCCAGCCGACCTTCCAGCCCGTGAACGAAAACGTCTTGCCGCTGCTGCTGATGGTGACGGTCCGCTCGCGCATCCCGGGGAAGGAGACGAGCGGGGTGTGCGCGGTGCCGAAGACGAGATGCTCGTAGACCTCGTCGGTGACCACCAGCAGATCGCGCTCGACGGCGAGCTCGGCGACCGCGGCCAGCTCATCGTGGGTGAGCACGGTGCCGGTGGGGTTGTGCGGGGTGTTGAGCAGGATGAGCCGGGTGCGATCGGTGACGGCGGCGCGCAGCTCGTCCAGGTCCAGCCGGAAGGTGTCCCCGTCGGGGCGGAGGGTGACCGGGACGCGGACCCCGCCCGCCATGGCGATGCAGGCGGCGTACGAGTCGTAGTACGGCTCCAGCGCGACCACCTCGTCCCCCGGCTCCACCAGCGCCAGCAGCGACGCCGCGATGGCCTCGGTGGCGCCCGCGGTGATCAGCACCTCGGTGTCGGGGTCGAAGCCCAGCCCGTACCAGCGCCGCTGGTGCTCGGCGACGGCGGTGCGCAACTCGGGCACGCCGGGGCCGGGCGGATACTGATTGCCCCGCCCGTCCCGCAGCGCGCGTACGGCGGCCTCGCGCACCTCCTCGGGGCCGTCGGTGTCCGGGAAGCCCTGGCCCAGATTGATCGCGCCGGTGCGCACGGCGAGGGCGGACATCTCGGCGAAGATCGTGGTCCCGAAGGCGGCCAGTCGGCGATTGAGCGGCGGTCGTCCCATGGCGCCCATACTCCGCCGAAGCGTCGGCCTTCATCAACCTCGCTCTTGCCCGGGTCGCGGCAGCTCACCGGCGGACTCGGGCACCTGGCGTCGACCCGGGGTTTTCATCGGCGTGATGGACGGGTACTCGGCCGGGTCGGAATATATTTAATGTGATCGATTGCGCGTTTTGCCGGAGTCGTGAGGCCCCGCGGGAGGCGAGATGGCCATGCACGAGACACAGCAGGCGGGCGCCTGGCCGCGGCTTCGGCTGGAGGACTGGGGTGAGGCGCGGGACACGCTGCATATGTGGACGCAGATCGTCGGCAAGATCCGGCTGGATCATGCGCCACCGGCCAACCAGTGGTGGCAGGTGACCTTGTATGTCACCCCGCGCGGGCTGAGCACGTCCACGATTCCGTATCGGAGCGGGGCGTTCGATATCGAGTTCGACTTTGTCGATCAGCGGCTGGGGATTCGGGTCAGTGACGGGAGCCGGCGAGAGCTGGCGCTGGAGTCCAAACCGGTGTCCCAGTTCTACTCCGAGATCATGGGTGTGCTGGGAGATCTGGGCATCCAGACCCGGATGTACCCCCGCCCGAACGAGGTGCCCGTGTCGATCCCATTCCCGGAGGATCACCGGCACGCGGTGTACGACCCACACGCCACCCGGCTCTTCTGGGGTCAATTGCTGAGCGCACACCGGGTGTTCGGGGAATTCCGGTCCCATTTCGTCGGCAAGGCCAGCCCCGTGCACTTCTTCTGGGGAGCGATGGACCTGGCCGTCACCCGCTTCTCCGGCCGCACCGCGCCGCCGCATCCCCCCGGAGGGGTGCCGAATCTGCCGGACCGGGTGACACAGGAGGCGTACTCCGTCGAGCTCTCCAGCTGCGGCTTCTGGCCCGGCGGCGGCGAGGAGGGCGGCTTCTACTCCTACGCCTACCCCGAGCCCGCCGGTTTCGCCGACCAGCCGGTCCAGCCCGCGACGGCCTCGTACCGGCGGGACGTCGGTGAGTTCGTGCTGCCCTACGAGACGGTCGCCACCGCGGCCGATCCGGACCGGATGCTGACCGAATTCCTGCACAGCACCTACGAGGCGGCCGCCGAACTGGCCGACTGGGATCGCGCGGTCCTGGAAGCCGACCCGCATCATTGGGAGCACCGCTAGCGGCGCGCCCTCGCAGCGGCGTCAGGGCCAGACGTTGGCCTGCGCCCGGAAGGTCTCGGGGTCGGTCTCCAGGGGCAGTACGCACATCAAGTGGCCGCCGGGGACGCGGAGCACCCGGCACTCCTGCCACTGCGCAATCTGCTCAGCGCCCAGGGCGAGCAGGCGCGCGGTTTCCGCCTCGACGTCGTCGGTCTCGAAGTCCAAGTGGATGCGGGGTGCGTCGTCGACCGCCTGGACGGCGGTGACCAGCCCTGGCAGGGCCTCGTGGAGTGTGGTGAATTGCGGCTGCGGCGGATACGGCTCCGCGGTGACGCCGAGGGCCGCGGACCAGAAGGCGGTCGCCCGGGCGGCCTCGGCTTCGGGCGCGTCGATCAGAACGGCGTACACACGGCTCCTGTGCATGCATGGCAAATTACCCCCCTGAGCCCACGGCCAGTCGCGCCTCGCCGAACCTCTGGACTTCCTCAACTTCGCTTTCGACCCGCATGAGGTCGGGCAGGGGACCCGATAGGTACGAAGCGGTACCTCGCTACGGGGGATGGAAGGAGAGTGAGGACCATGGGTCCTGTCGTCATCTTGGTCGTGGTGGCGTTCACGTTCGCGGCGGTCGCCGCGCTGAGCGCCGGTCGGTCGAAGGGGTACAGCGGACGACGCAAGCGGTCCTGGGGGGCGGGTTCCAGTGGGGCGGCCGGTGGTAGCTGGTGGGCCGGTGGCGACGGCGGTGGTGGCCATCACGGGGGTGGGCACCACGGCGGCGGTGGCTGTGGTGGCGGAAGTGGCTGCGGTGGCGGTGGTGGAGGTGGCTGCGGTGGCGGCGGCGGTGGTGGTGGCGGTGGCTGCGGAGGGGGCGCCTGATCCCCTAGCCACCACGCGTCCTTACGGTCGCCATGCCGTCCTTACGGTCAGGCCGTCCTTATGGTCGCCATGCCGTCTTACGGCCGTGAAGCAATGAGCCCGCGCCCGGCGCGCCAACGTGCGCCGGGCGCGGGCTTGTTGAACACTTGACCTAGAAGGCGCCCTAGGGGGTGGAAACCCGGCGAAGATGGGTAAAAACGATGTGGCGCCCAGCATTTCATGATTCCGTATACCACCATCGACCTTACGGCCCCACGTGGGTACGAGCCGGCGTATGCGCATGCCCCTGGTTCACCGCGGGGCGAGTCGGCCCATCTTTTTTCCATTGCGTGTTTGCGGAGCCGATCCATGCTCACGACCCTCAAGACTGCCTACACCGATACCCGCGCCGCTGACCTCGCCTGGGGCCTGGGACGGGAACCGCTTCCCGCCCTCGCCGTGCTTGATCTTCAACTCCATGGTTTCGACGTCCAGTTGAGGCTCCTGGGAGCCTCGCATCAGGTTCTCCTCGAAGGGGAGGGCAGCCGTTGCTCGGAGACCGTGGCCTGTATGTCCGGCAACAGCACCGCGCTTCCGCTGGGGGTTTCCACGCTCGTCGACGGCCGCGAATACGAATTCGCGGCGCGCGTCGAGGAGTTGTCGCAAGGGGCCTTCGCCGGGCGTGCGCAGGAGCTGCTCGCGCTGGTGGCCGACCATCCGCACGGGCTGGCCGGCACCTTTCCCGGCAGTCCGAACGCGTTCACGGCGCTGCTCGCGCAGTGGCACGAGGGCACGGTGGGCTGGCGGACCTGGCATGCCTACCCCCAGGAGGGGCGGCTGGTCACCACCCGCACCTGCGTGGGGGCCCGGGTGCCGGCCGCGCTCCGGCCGCCGGGCGCGGGCGGGCTCGAGATAGGTAGCCCGCCCGGTGGGCGGTCGCCCCAAGTGCCGTGTGCCTAAAGGGGGTCCAGGGTGTTCGCGAGGCCATCGATGCCCGATGCGTGAACGGCAATGCACTCGTGTGGGGGACGAGGCGTAAGCGATATGTAACGTAACGTTCCCTTTGTGATCGATTCGCCGATGTCCGCCGTCTCGGATGCGCCGTCGTCGCCGGAGTCCGGCCCTCCGGCGCGGCTGCCCGTGAGGGCGACGCTCGGCCGCTTCCTCGTCCTCGGTACCGTCTTCGTCTGCGCCGCCTGCGGCCTCGTCTACGAGCTCGAACTCGTCGCGCTCGCCTCGTACTTGGCGGGTGACTCGGTCACCCAGGCATCCGTGGTGCTGTCCGTGATGGTCTTCGCCATGGGCGTCGGCTCGCTGCTGGCCAAGCGGCTGCGCTGCCGGGCCGCCGTCGGCTTCGGCGCGGTCGAGGCGGTGCTCGCGCTCGTCGGCGGCTGCTCGGCGATGGCGCTGTACGCGTGCTTCGCGTGGGGAGGCCACTCGCGCTTCGCGCTCGTCGGCTTCTCGTTCGCGATCGGGGTGCTCATCGGGGCCGAGGTGCCGCTGCTGATGACCCTCATCCAGCGGGTGCGCCGGCAGGACGCGGGCGGCGCGGTGGCCGATCTGTTCGCGGCGGACTATGTGGGAGCGCTGGTCGGCGGGCTCGCCTTTCCCTTTCTGCTGCTGCCCGCGTTCGGGCAGCTCACCGGCGCACTGGTCACCGGCGCGGTCAACACGGTCGCGGGCGGGGCACTGGTGCTCTGGCTGTTCCGCCGCGATCTGAGCGTACGGGCGCGGTGGACGCTGATCGTCGTCAATGGGCTGGTGCTCGCCGCGCTGACCGCCGGTGCCGTGCTGACCCCCTCCTTCGAGCGGGCCGCCCGGCAGGCCGTCTACGGACCGGGGGTGCGGGTCGCGCTGCGCACCGGCGAGCAGGAGATCGTGCTCGTGGGCGGCGGAGCGGGCGGGCGGTCGCTGGCCCTCTTCGTCAACGGGCGGCTGCGGGTCAGCGGGCGCGACGAGGTCCGCTACCACGAGGCGCTGATCCACCCGGCGATGGCCGCCGGACCGCACGGCCGGGTCCTGGTGCTGGGCGGGGGCGACGGGCTCGCGGCGCGCGAGGTGCTGCGGTACCCGGGGGTCCGTTCGGTGACCGTCGTGGAGCGCGACGCGGAGGTGGTGCGGCTGGCCCGGCGCGATCCGGGCCTGTCCGCGCTCAACGGCGGCGCCTACCGCGACCCGCGGGTGCGGGCGGTGACGGCGGACGCCTTCGACTGGCTGCGCCGGTCCATGGCGTACGACGTGGTGGTCTGCGATCTGCCCGCCCCCGAACTCACCCCGAGCACCAAGTATTACTCGCAGGAGTTCTACGGCCTGGCCGAGCGGGTGCTGGCGCCCGGCGGCCGGCTGGTGGTCCACGCCGGGCCGCTGCGGCCCGAGCCACGGGCGTTCTGGACGGTGGACGCGACGATGCGCTCGGTCGGACTGCGGACCGCGCCCTACGTGATCGACACTCCGCGCCCGGGCCGTGGCTCCCCGCGTCCCGGCCGTGGTTCCCCGCACGACTGGGGCTTTGTGCTGGCGGCGCGCTCCCCGGTGGGGGTGCGGCTGGCCCCGCACGATCCGCGGCCGCGCTCGCTGACGGAGGAGGGGCTACAGGCGGCCCGCCGCACGGCCGAGCGGCATCGCGAGACGGGGCTGCCTCCCTCCACGTTGATGCGTCCGCGGTATGGGGAGTGAGGCGCCTTGGCGGGGCACACCTTGAGTTTGTGGTGCGCGCCCCGTGCACCCCTCGCCGGGGCGGGGCGCTGAGCCTCCGGCGCCGGGCGCGAGTGCCCGCCCGCACGCCGGGGGCGTGCGTCGGCGGCGCGTGCCTGGTGGGTGCGCCATCAGTCGCGGCAGGCCCCCTAGGAGGCCAGGCCGCAGGGCCAGGACCGCCGTAGCCAGGCCGTGGGCGGCGCGCCCGGTGCGGAAAGTTGTCCGGGAACGGGTCTCAGGTAACGAGCGATGGGTAGTGTTTTGAGCTATGGAGCATGAGGTGTTCGTTCCGTTTCCCGTCGACACCGTCCGGCTGGCGCTCGCGGAGCCCGACCGCGTCGCACGTTGCGTTCCCGGGCTCCAGCGGGACGCCGATGAGGCCGCCGGGCCGCTTTCCGGCCGGCTGCGGCTGCGCATCGGCGGGTCCACCATCACCTACCGCGGCGTGCTGCGCGTCGGTCGGCGCGCCGATGCCTTCGAGATCGAGGGCGAGGGCACCGAGGCGCGCGGCAGCGGCTCGGTGAAGCTGGCGCTGACCGTGACGCCGAAGCCCGTCGAGGGCGGTACGGCGCTGGTCTGCGCCGGGACGGTCCACAGCGAGGGGCGGCTGGCCGAGTTCGACGACGAGGCGTCCACGACCGTGGCCCGCCGCATGCTGGACCGGTTCGCCTCGGCGCTCACCGCCGGGCTGCAGACGTCCCCGATCATGGCGGCCACCGAGGACGAGGCCCCTGGCGGGCCCGCCGACGGGCCCGCTGACGAGGCCACTGACGACGAGGCCGGCGACAAGGCCACTGACGCCGGTACGGCCGCCGCCGCGGAGGAGTCCGGGCTGCCGACCGAGGCCGAGTTTCCGCTCTCGGCCGACGACATGGACATCGACGACGTCGGCGACCTCGAGGACGTCGACGACGCGGACGCCGTCGAGGAGCCCGTCGGCTTCGGCGACCTCGCCGATCTCGACGACCTGGACGACGAGCCCCCGGCCGAGGCCGCCCACGCCCGCCGCACGATGATCGGCCGCTCCACGGAGGAGGTCGACCACGCCCCGCCGCGCGGCCGCTACGCCCCCGTCCCCGCGCCCGAGACCGTCTCCACCAGCGCCACCCTGCGCTGGGCCGCGCCCGCCGCGGCGGTGGTGCTCGCCTCCGTCGTCGTCGTGGGCCGTCGCGTACTTCGCCGCCGCCGATGAGCGTGTGCGCATAGGGTCGGTAGCCGTGACCACCGAAGAGACACCGGAGACCAAGGGCGTACGGCTGACCGCCGGGGACGCCGAGCTGACCGTCTCACCCGAGAACGGCTGCCGTATCGGTTCACTGCGCATCGGCGGTACGGAGCTGCTGCGACAGGGCCCGCGGTTCGGGGCGTTCCCGATGGTGCCGTGGTGCGGCCGGACCGGGCTGGGCCGGTTCCGCAACGGCGGGCAGATCCACCAACTGCCCATCAACTCCCCGCCGCACGCGATCCACGGGACCGGCCGGAACGTCGCATGGAGCCCGGTCAGCACCGGTCAGTCCAGCGCGGCCTTCACCTACGACCTCGCCGACCCCTGGCCGTACGAGGGCCGGGTCACCCAGACCTTCGAGCTCTCCCCGGACAGCGCGACCGTGACCATGAGCGTGGAGACCGAGGGCGATTCCTTCCCGGCGCAGGCGGGCTGGCATCCGTGGTTCCTGCGGAACCTGGGCGATGGCGGCGCCGATGCCGAGATCGCCTTCGACGCCGCATGGCAGGAGGAGCGCGGGGAGGACCACCTCCCCACCGGCCGCCGGATCGCGCCGAAGCCCGGCCCCTGGGACGACTGCTTCGGCATGCCGCAGGGGGTGGACGTCACGCTCACCTGGCCCGGGCGGCTCGAGCTGAAGGTCACCAGCCGCACGGAGTGGGTGGTCGTCTACGACGAGCAGGCGGAGGCGGTGTGCGTCGAACCGCAGTCCGGCCCGCCCAACGGCCTCAACCTCCTGCCGCGCCTGGTCACCCCCATCGATCCGCTGGAGCTCTCCATGACCTGGAGCTGGCGCACACTGGCCTGAGAGAGCGGAGCGCTCGGCCTGACGGAGCGGGGCGGCTCGGCCTGACGGAGCGGGGCGGCTCGGCCCGAGGGAACGGAGTGCCTTGAGGGGTTCCGAGGGGCACCGCCTAAGCTCATGCGCATGAGCGATGCGCGTGACGCCCTGCTGCAGCAGATCAAGGACAAGGCCGTGGTCCACGGCAAGGTGACCCTCTCCTCCGGGCGTGAGGCCGACTACTACATCGACCTGCGCCGGATCACCCTGGACGCCGAGGCCGCGCCGCTGGTCGGGCAGGTCATGCTCGATGCCACGGCCGATCTGGAGTACGACGCGGTCGGCGGTCTGACGCTGGGCGCCGACCCGGTGGCCACGTCCATGCTGCACGCGGCGGCCGCGCGCGGCCGCCGGCTCGACGCCTTCGTGGTCCGCAAGGCCCAGAAGACGCACGGGATGCAGCGGCGGATCGAGGGCCCGGACATCGCGGGCCGCCGGGTGCTGGTGGTCGAGGACACCTCCACCACCGGTGGTTCGCCGCTGACCGCGGTGGAGGCGGCACGGGAGGCGGGCGCGGAGGTCGTCGCGGTCGCGACGATCGTCGAGCGCGGCGCCGCGCCCGCGATCGCGGATGCCGGGCTGCCGTACCTCCCGGCGTACTCGCTTACCGACCTCGAGCTGAGCTGAATCGTGGCGGGTGGGGCGGTCGGACGTTTCACGTGAAACCACCCACCCCCGTCCGTGTGGTCTCCGCGTGCGCCGTGTGGAGCAATCGACGGAGTCTGGGATTATGGCCCCGACGATGACGTCGCCCCTAGGTCAGGGCCAAGTACGACTAACCCGCACATACAAGGAGCGGTCAGATGCCCATCGCATCCCCTGAGATCTACAACGAGATGCTCGACCGGGCGAAGGCAGGCAAGTTCGCCTACCCCGCGATCAACGTGACCTCGACGCAGACTCTGCACGCCGCCCTCCGCGGCTTCGCCGAGGCGGAGAGCGACGGCATCGTCCAGATCTCCACCGGTGGTGCCGAGTTCCTGGGTGGCCAGTACAGCAAGGACATGGTGACCGGTGCGGTCGGCCTTGCGGAGTTCGCGCATGTCGTCGCCGAGAAGTACCCGGTGAACATCGCCCTCCACACCGACCACTGCCCGAAGGACAAGCTGGACGGCTATGTCCGTCCGCTGCTCAAGATCTCCCAGGAGCGCGTCGCCAACGGTCAGAACCCGCTGTTCCAGTCCCACATGTGGGACGGCTCCGCCGAGACGCTCGACGACAACCTCCGCATCGCGCGGGAGCTGCTCGCCGAGGCGGTCAAGGCCAAGATCATCCTCGAGGTCGAGATCACCCCGACCGGTGGCGAGGAGGACGGCGTCACCCACGAGATCAACGACAAGCTGTACACGACGGTCGACGACGCCCTGCGCACCGCCGAGGCCATCGGCCTGGGCGACAAGGGCCGCTACCTGCTGGCCGCCTCGTTCGGCAACGTCCACGGCGTCTACAAGCCGGGCAATGTCGTCCTCCGCCCGGAGCTGCTGCGTGAGCTCCAGGACGGCGTCGCCGCCAAGTACGGCAAGCAGGACCCGTTCTTCTTCGTCTTCCACGGCGGCTCCGGCTCCACGGAGGAGGAGATCCGCACCGCGCTGGAGAACGGTGTGGTGAAGATGAACCTCGACACGGACACCCAGTACGCCTTCACCCGCCCGATCGCGGACCACATGTTCCGCAACTACGACGGGGTGCTGAAGGTCGACGGCGAGGTCGGCAACAAGAAGCAGTACGACCCGCGGAGCTGGGGCAAGCTGGCCGAGAAGGGGATGTCGGAGCGGGTCACCCAGGCTTGCGCGAACCTTCGGTCCACGGGGACGAAGCTGAAGTAGTTCGTTCTCCGGCTCGCTCGTACGGGCCCGGGGGCTCGCCTTCGCGGCGAGCCGCCGGGCCCGTTCGCGTCGCGGATGCCGGTGGTGGGCAATCGTTCCCCGGAGGGGGCACCTCCCAGCGGTAGCTGGGGGAGGAACGGGTGGGCACAACCGGCCACCGGGCTGCACCCGGCTTCGAGCCTCAAGGGGAACGGCAGGCGCCGCACCCGCGGGCTGGCCTCGTACGGGCAATACGAGGATGATCCAGGTATGGGTGGCGCCACGCCCGGAGCGGGTCGCGCTCCGGGTAAGGGTCAGCCGGTCAGGCTTTCCGTGCCGGCCGGGCGGTGGCTGGTGTTCACCACCGTGCTGGGCTCCGCCATGGCCCTGCTCGACAGCACCGTCGTCAATGTCGCCCTGCCGCGCATCGGGCTCGACCTGGGTGCCGACCTCCCCGTACTGCAGTGGACCGTCAACGCCTACATGCTCACCCTCGCCGGGCTGATCCTGCTCGGCGGGGCGCTCGGGGACCGGTTCGGGCGGCGGCGGGTGTTCGTCACCGGGGTGGTGTGGTTCTCGCTGGCCTCGCTGGCGTGCGGACTGGCGCCGAACGCCGGGGTACTCATCGCCGCGCGTGCGCTGCAGGGCATCGGCGGGGCGCTGCTCACCCCCGGGTCGCTCGCGCTGATCCAGTCGGTGATCCACCGCGACGACCGGGCACGGGCGATCGGGCTGTGGTCCGGCTTCGGCGGCGTCGGGGCGGCGATCGGGCCGTTCCTCGGCGGCTGGCTGGTGGACGGGCCCGGCTGGCGCTGGGTCTTCTTCATCAATGTGCCGCTGGCGGCGGTGTGCGTGCCGGTCGCTTTGCGCCATGTACCGGAGACCAGCAATCCGCGGGCGCACGGCCGGTTCGACGTCCTCGGCGCCCTGTTGGGGGCGGCGACCCTCGGCCTGATCACCTATGCGCTGATCGCCGCGCCGCAGAAGGGCGCCTCGCCCGCCGTGGTGGTTCCGGCCGTCGCCGGGCTGGCGCTGGGGGTGGTCTTCGTCGCCGTGGAGCGCAGGCGGCGCGAGCCGATGCTGCCGCTCTCCATCTTCTCCTCCCACCAGTTCAGCGCCGTCAACGCGGTGACCCTGTGCGTCTACGCGGCCTTCGGCGGCTTCTTCTTCCTCTCGGTGCTCGACCTTCAGGTGGTCGTGGGCTACTCCGCGCTCGCCGCCGGTACCGCGCTGCTGCCCACGACCACGCTGATGCTGCTGCTGTCGGCCCGTTCGGGAGAGCTGGGCAAGCGCATCGGCCCGCGGATCCCGCTGACCGTGGGCCCGCTGCTGTGCGCGGCGGGGATGCTGCTGATGACCCGGGCCGGGGTGGGGGCGGTCTACTGGCAGGACATCCTGCCCGCGCTGCTGGTGCTGGGCATGGGCATGGTGGTGGTGGTCGCCCCGCTCACCGCGACCGTCCTGGCCTCGGTGGACGTCGCCCGCGCGGGTCTGGCCAGCGGCGTCAACAACGCGGCGGCCCGCGCGGCGGGGCTGATCGCGGTGGCGGCGCTGCCGCTGCTCGCGGGGATGGGCCCGGAGGCGTACCGGTCGGCGGACGCGTTCGGGGACACCTTCCGGCGGGCGATGCCGATCTGTGCCGGGGTGCTGGTGCTGGGGGCGATCCTCGCCTGGCGCACGGTGCGCTCGGATGCCCTGGAGCAGGCGGGCGAGGAGGCGGGTGCGGAGCCGGAGGGGGCCGAGGCCGCGGCGCGCAGGGAGCGAGCCGAGGGTGCCGTGCCGGCGTCGGCGGGGCGTGCCGAGGGCGCCGCGCGGCCGACGAGGCCGCCGTGTCGCCCCGAGTGCGCCTACCACTGCAGTGTGTCCGCGCCGCCCCTGGATCCGGGTGAGACAAGCTCCGACACCTGACCCGTGCCCTCTTCACCCCTCTTCGCGCCGGACGCGCCCCTGGACGTGCCCCTCGATCCGCGGACCACGTGGCTTGAGCGTGTCGGGTGGGGCCCCGGACCAGGCAGACTGGAACCCATGGCCATTCACGAGAACCTGCTCGGGGGACCGCCCCCGACCCATCTGCCCGACGACCCGGAGCCACGGGAGCTGCTCGCCTCCGGCGCGGCCCCGTCCGAGGTCGCCGCGAAGTACCCGGCCTCCTCGCTCGCCTGGGCCCAGCTCGCCGACGAGGCGTTCGAGGCCGGCCGGGTGGTCGAGTCCTACGCGTACGCCCGGACCGGCTACCACCGTGGACTCGATGCCCTGCGCCGCAGCGGCTGGAAGGGCCACGGTCCCGTGCCCTTCGAGCACGAGCCCAACCGTGGCTTCCTGCGCGCTCTGCACGCGCTCGCGCGCGCCGCGCAGTCCATCGGCGAGCAGGAGGAGTACGAGCGCTGCTCGACCTTCCTGCGCGAGAGCTCCCCGACCGCGGCGGACACGCTCTCCTGAGACGTAACGAGGCGTACCGGGCCCGTGGGGTGTCGTACGCCCCACGGGCCCCTTCCGTACTTGCCGATCGTCCGTGCGGCGCGGATGATGCGGTGCGGGGCCCCTTCGGCTGTGGGCCCCGAGGGGACCGGGGCTCCGAGACCGAAAGGATGGGGCGGACCGCTACCCGGTAGCGAGCAGTACTCAGGAGATGCGATGTCGCAGCAGCCTGTCCCTGACCACGCCGCCCCGGCCCAGGCCGCCCCAGGCGGGACCCCTCAAGGCCGGACCGCCCCAGGCGGGACCACACCGAGTAGCGCCGCCCCGGGCCGGACCGCTCCGAGCGGGACCGCACCGGGCGGGGTCGAGCTCGAGGCCCCCCATCTGGACTTCGACGGCACCACCCCGTACGAGGACTACGTCCAGGCGTCCGTGCTCACCCACCTCCAGCGTCCCCTCTCCGACGACCCCGGCGAGATGGTGTTCCTGGTGACCACCCAGGTCATGGAGCTGTGGTTCACCGTGATCGTCCATGAGTGGCACACCGCCGCGCAGGCGCTGCGCGAGGACGATCTGCCCACGGCGATGGCCGCGCTCCAGCGCTCGGCCTACGAGCTGGAGTCGCTCAACGCCTCCTGGACGCCGCTGGCCCATCTCACCCCCGGCCAGTTCAACGCGTACCGCTCCGCGCTCGGCGAGGGCTCCGGCTTCCAGTCGGCGATGTACCGGCGGCTGGAGTTCCTGCTCGGCGAGAAGTCCGCGTCCATGCTCGTCCCGCACCGGGGCGCGCCGCGGGTCCACGCCGAGCTGGAGAAGGCGCTGACCGAGCCCAGCCTCTACGACGAGGTGCTGCGCCATCTCGCCCGCCGCGGCCTCGCCGTCCCGGCGGCCGTGCTGGACCGCGATCCCGCCCTGCGCTATGAACCCGATCCGGGAGTGGAGCGGGTCTGGGAGGAGATCTACTCCGGCCCGCGCGAGGATGAGCTGGTCCGGCTCGGCGAGGCGCTCACCGAAGTCGCCGAGCTGGTGTGGCGCTGGCGCAACGACCACCTGGTGGCGACCCGGCGGGCGATGGGTGCCAAGACGGGGACCGGCGGCTCGGCCGGGGTCGCCTGGCTGGAGAAGCGCGCGGGCAAGACGGTCTTCCCCGAGCTGTGGACGGCGCGCAGCCATGTCTGACGCGACGATCCGCACGGAGTCGGCGGGCGCCGCGCCGAGGAGTGCCGAGTCCGGGGCGACAAGGGCTGAACCGACCGGCACCGGGTCGACTGCGGCCGGGTCGACTGCGGCCGAGCCGACTGCGGCCGAGTCGTCCGGTACGGAGTCGACCGGCACCGAGATCGGGGCGGCCGGCACCGAGATCGGGGCGGCCGGTACCGAGGCCGGGGCGGCCGGTACCGAGGCCGGGGCGGCCGGTACCGCGTCGACTGGGCCCGAGCCGACTGGGCCCGAGCCGACCGGCGTCCAGCCCGGCGCAGCCGAGGCTGGCGCAGCCGCGCCTGGCGCGGCCGAGCGCCCTCCCGCCGAGCCCCGTCAGCCCCGGACCGCGCTGAGCGACGAGGCCGCCACGCTCGACGCGGCCGACCAACTGCGCGCCAAGCGCGACGCGTTCACCCTCGACGAGGTGATCTACCTCGACGGCAACTCGCTGGGCGCGCTGCCGCGTGCCGTCCCGCCCCGCCTGGCCGATGTGGTCGCCCGCGAATGGGGCGAGCTGCGCATCCGCTCCTGGGAGGAGAGCGGCTGGTGGACCGCGCCGGAGCGGATCGGTGACCGCGTCGGCCGGCTCGTCGGCGCCGCCCCCGGCCAGGTCGTGGTGGGCGACTCGACGAGCGTGAACGTCTTCAAGGCGGTCGTCGCGGCCGTACGGATCGCCCAGGAGCGCGGCGCCCACCGCGATCAGATCCTGGTCGACGAGACCACCTTCCCCACCGACGGCTATATCGCCGAGTCCGCCGCCCGGATGACCGGCTGCACCCTGCGGCCGGTGGCCGCGGGCGACATGCCCACGGCCGTGGGCGCGCGCACCGCCGTCGCGCTCGTCAACCACGTGGACTACCGCACCGGCCGCCTCCACGACCTGCCCGGGACCACGGCCGCCGTGCACGCGGCGGGCGGGCTCGTCGTGTGGGACCTGTGCCACAGCGCGGGCGCCCTGCCGGTCGGGCTGGACGCCCACGGGGTCGACCTCGCGGTCGGCTGCACGTACAAATACCTCAACGGCGGGCCCGGCGCGCCCGCGTATCTGTACGTCGCCCGTGCGCATCAGCCCCGCTTCGACTCGCCGCTGCCCGGCTGGAACTCGCATGCCGACCCCTTCGGCATGGCCGCCGCCTACACGCCGGCCGATGGCTCGGCCCGCGGCCGCGTCGGCACCCCGGACATCCTCTCGATGCTGGCGCTGGAGGCCGCCCTCGAGGTGTGGGACGACGTGACGATCGAGGACGTCAGGGCCAAGAGCCTGGCCCTGACGGACTTCTTCCTCCGCTGCGTCGAGGACTATGTCCCGGCCGGTCGCGTCCAGTCCGTCACTCCCGCCGCACACGCCGAGCGCGGCAGCCAGGTGGCGCTGCGGTGTGCGGACGCGGGGGAGGTGATGGCGGAGCTGACGCGGCGCGGTGTCGTGGGCGACTTCCGCCGCCCCGATGTGCTGCGCTTCGGCTTCACCCCGCTGTACACGGGCTTCGCCGAGGTGGAGCGGGCGGCGCGGGTGCTGGCCGACGTGCTGCCGAAGGAGGGCTGACCGATGGGCGGGGCAGCGGCCGAGGAGACGTCGGTCCTGGGGCTCACACCCGTGGCTCCGGACCGGACCGCCGCGTACGGCGAACACCCGGACCAGGTGGCGGACTTCTACCTTCCGTCCAGACCGCGCGGGGCCGTCCGCCCCGCCCCGCTGGTCCTCCTCTTCCACGGCGGCGCCTGGCGCGCCCCCTACGACCGCCGCCATGTGTCGCCTTTCGCCGCCTTCCTGGCGGGGCGGGGGCTCGCGGTGGCGTCGGTCGAATACCGCCGGGGCGGGACGGACCCCGCGCGGGCGGGGCGGTGGCCGGAGACGTTCGACGACATCGCGGCCGCCGTGGACACCCTGCCGAGCCTCACCCGGGAGCTCGGGCTCCCCGGGGTCGACCCGGACCGCGTGGTGCTCACCGGGCACTCCGCGGGCGGGCACGCCGTGCTGTGGGCGGCGGCCCGGCATCGGCTGCCGTCCGGCACTCCCTGGCATCTGTCCTCCCCCTCCCCGCTCCGCGGTGTCGTCGCCCTCGCCCCCATCGCGGACCTCGCCACGGCCCGTGCGCTGGACGTCTGCTCCGGCGCCGTCGGCGAACTCCTCGGTGAAGTTCGCGGCGACGGCGATGAACTGACGGCCCGGCTCGCCCTCGTCGACCCCGCCGCGCTGCTGCCCACCGCGATCCCCACCACCATCGTGCAGGGCGGCACCGACATCGACGTGCCACCGGCGGTCGCGGACGCCTTCGCGACGGCCGCGACCCGCGCCGGGCAGGACGTCCGGCTGGTCAGAACGGAGGGCGGCCACTTCCCACCCATTGACCCCACCAGGCCCGTCGCCCACACCGTCGCCGAGGAGATCGCCCACGTGGCCGGGACAGGCCCGGCAAGGTAGCCACCGGAGGCACCTCAACCACGCCCGACCGCAGCGCGCCCGGCCGGGCCCGACCGCAGCGCGCCCGGCCGGGCCCGACCGCAGCGCGCCCGGCCGCGCAGCACCACAGCGCACCTGGCGCCTGCCACCGGCCCGCGCCCGGCCGCGTAGTGCCGAGCGGCAATTGGGCGTGTTGTTCCGGGGGCGCATCTGGCCGCGTGGTGTCGGGGGCGTACACGGCCGCGTGGTGTCGGGGCGCACCTGGCCGGGTAAGGGGTGCACCCGGCCACGCCCCCACCGCAGCGCACCCGGCCGCCTGACACCGTCGCACGCCCCGCCGCGTAGTCCTTGCGACGGATGCCGCACAATCCACATTCTCGGGGACGACGGCGCCGCAGGCGCTCTCTACCGTGGACGGCGTGACCCAGACGATTCCGCGGACCGAACTCCGCACCATCCGCAGGGCGTTCTCCGATCTGCGGAAGGACTTGATCACCGGCGCCTTCGCCCTCCGCCCGGTGCCGCCGCTGGCCGCCACGCATCCGCTGGTGCGGCACATGCCCCGGTCGGTGCGGCCGTACGCGCCGTGGTTGCCGCAGACCGCGATTGTGGCCTTCGTCTTCTATCTCATGACCGTGGCGGGCGAGACCGAGGGCGTAGGGCTGGCCCTGCTCAGCGGTGTGCCGCTGTTGCTGGCGCTTTACCGGCCGATCGGCGCCTGGTGGCTGTCGTTCGCGGCGAGCGTCGTCTGGGGCCTGGGCATCGCCGACACGTACGGGGGGAGCTTGTGGCCCTGGCCGACGACCCTCTTCGCGTCGCACATCGCGGTGATGGTGATCGTCGCGACCCAGAACCGCCCGCGTGTGGCCGGGCGGATGCTGCTGCTCACGGCCGGGTTCGGGTTCGCCTGTGAACTCGGTATCAACGCGCGGCCCACGAACGCCTTTCCCATGGTGGTCGCCTCCTGCGTCATCGTGGGCGCCGTCGTCGCCCGGCGCAGTCTGCGCGAGACCAAGGAGCAGGTCGCCGTGCAGCAGTCGGCCACCTACGAGGAGCGCTCCCGCCGCACTCTGCTGGAGGAGCGCGCCACCATCGCCCGCGAGTTGCACGATGTCGTCGCGCACCACATGTCCGTGATCGCCATCCAGGCGGAGGCGGCGCCCTACCGGGTGGCGAACCCGCCCGAGGAGCTGGCCACCAGCTTCGCGACCATCCGCGAGAACGCGGTCGCCGCGCTCACCGAACTCCGCCGCGTCCTCGGTGTCGTTCGCGCCGACGACCCCGAGGCCTGCGCCGACGCCGACCCCGAGGCGCCCCAGCCCACCCTCGCCACGCTCGACACGCTCTTCGCGGGGGTCCGGGCGGCGGGGCTGACCGTCGAGCATGTCATCACCGGGGCCGTCCGCCCGCTGCCCTCCGGTGTGGAGCTGTCCGCCTACCGGATCGTCCAGGAGGCGCTGTCCAACGCGCTGCGCCACGCCCCCGGCTCCACCGCCCGCGTCGAGATCGCGTACGTCCTCGGCGGTCTGGGCCTGCGGATCGTCAACGGCCCGCCCACCCGGCCCGTACAGCCCTCGCCGGGCATGGGCCATGGGCTGCTCGGGATGCGGGAGCGCGTGGCGATGCTGAACGGGGAGATGACGGCGGGAACGGTGGAGGAGGACGGCGGCTACGAGGTCGCGGTCTTCATCCCGGCCGCGGCGCTTCCCGAAGCGGAGGTGTCCGGGTCGTCCGGGCCCTCCGGACCCGAGGCGTCCGGACCGGCGGCATCGGGGCTGACGAAGGGACCCGCCCCGGAGGGGGAGACGATGAAGCCATGACGACCGATGTCACCCCTCCCATCCGCGTGCTGATCGCCGACGACCAGGTGATGGTCCGCGAGGGCTTCTCCGTGCTGCTGAACGCCCAGCCCGATATCGAGGTCGTCGGCGAGGCGGTCGACGGGCGCCAGGCCATCGCGCAGGTCGCCGCTCTGCGCCCCGACGTCGTTCTGATGGACATCCGGATGCCGGAGCTCAACGGCCTCGAGGCCACCCGGGAGATCGTCGCGGCGGACGCGGACGCCAAGGTGCTCGTCCTGACCACCTTCGACCTGGACGAATACGTCTACCAGGCGTTGCGCTCCGGAGCGAGCGGCTTCCTGCTCAAGGATGCCTCCGCCCGTCAGCTCGGCGAGGCGGTACGCGTCGTCGCGGCGGGCGAGGCGCTGCTCGCCCCGACCGTCACCAAGCGTCTGATCACCACCTTCTCGCGGATCGGGGAGGCCGCCGGGCTCGGTGGTCCGCTTCCCTCCCCGCAGGGGCGGCTGGCCGCGCTGACCGAGCGGGAGAACGAGGTCCTGGTGCTGGTCGCCCAGGGCTGCTCCAACGCCGAGATCGCCGAGCGGCTGATCGTCGCCGAGTCGACGGTGAAGACGCATGTCAGCCGGATCCTGGTGAAGCTGGGGCTGCGCGACCGCACCCAGGCGGCGGTGTTCGCGTACGAGGCCCGCCTGGTGACCCCTGGCTGAGGAGGCCCCCGGAGGCTGCGCGGGCCCCGGAGGCTGAGCAGGCCCCGAGGGCGAGCAGGCCCCGGAGGTTGGGCATGCCGCCAGAGGGTGAGCAGGCACCCGAGGCTGACCATGCCCTGGAGGCCGCGGGGCCCCGGCGGTACCGTCCGGGCATGAGCAGCAGCAGTGCGGAAGCCCCCGCCTTCGACCCGTGGCGGCCGTCGTTCGTCGCGGACCCGTATCCGGCGTACGCCGCGCTGCGCGAGCGCGGCCGTGCGCACTGGTTCGAGCCTTCCCGCCAGTGGCTGATCCCGCGGCATGCGGATGTCAGCGCCCTGCTGCGGGACCGCCGGCTCGGCCGCACCTATCTGCACCGCTTCAGCCATGCGGAATTCGGCCGCACCGCGCCGCCGCCCGAGCACGAGCCGTTCCACACCCTCAACGACCACGGCATGCTCGATCTCGAACCGCCGGACCACACCCGGCTGCGGCGGCTCGTCTCCAAGGCGTTCACCCCGCGGACCGTCGAGGCGCTGGTGCCGACGATCCGCCGGTTCGCGGACGAACTCGTCGACTCCCTCGTCGCCTCGGGCGGCGGCGATCTCATCGCGGCGGTCGCCGAACCGCTGCCGGTCGCCGTCATCGCCGAGATGCTCGGCATTCCGCAGGCCGACCGCCCCGCGCTGCGGCCCTGGTCGGCGGAGATCTGCGGGATGTACGAGCTGGGCCCGAGCGAGGAGACGGCGCGCCGGGCGGTGCGCGCGTCCCTCGAATTCTCCGGCTATCTGCGCGAGTTGATCGACGCGCGCCGCAAGACCCCGGGGGACGATCTGATCAGTGGGCTCATCGCCGCGCATGACGAGGGCGACCGGCTCACCGAGCAGGAGATGATCTCCACCTGTGTGCTGTTGCTCAACGCGGGCCATGAGGCCACGGTCAACTCCACCGGCAACGGCTGGTGGGCGCTCTTCCGCCACCCCGAGCAGCTCGCCCGGCTCCGCGCCGACCCGGACGCGCTGCTGCCCACCGCCGTGGACGAACTCCTGCGCTTCGACACCCCGCTGCAGCTCTTCGAGCGCTGGGTGCTGGAGGACATCGAGGTCGACGGCACGGTCATCCCGCGCGGTAGCGAGGTCGCCCTGCTCTTCGGCTCGGCCAACCGCGACCCGGCCCGCTTCGACCGCCCCGACACCCTCGATCTCTCCCGTGCCGACAACCCCCATGTCGGCTTCGGCGCCGGGATCCACTACTGCCTCGGTGCCCCGCTGGCCCGTCTGGAGCTCGCGGCCTCCTTCGGCGCGCTGCTCCGGAAGGCGCCCGGCATGCGGCTGGTCAAGGAGCCGGAGCCGCAGGCGAACTTCGTGATCCGCGGGTTGCGGGAGCTGCTGGTCGAGCTCTGAGCGGACGCCGGCGGCCGGACGGCAGACACGCAGACAGCAGCCGGCAAACAGCGCAGACGAAAGGGCCCCCTGTTGTCCACAGGCTGTGGATAACAGGGGGCGGTTGCCGGGATGTGGTGGGCCGACGGGGGTCAGCCGCCGATATCACGGCGGCGCAGACCCACCAGTCCTCCGGCGGCGAGAACGACCGACAGGAGCAGCAGCCACAGGAAGGGTGCGGCCGTCACCTCGTCGCCCGGCAGCTTCGGCAGGTGACTGAAGGGTGAGGTGTTCATGACGGAATCGGACAGTTCCAGCGCCGGGCCCATCCAGCCCAGGGCGACCACCCAGCCGACGAAAGCCCAGGCCGCGGCCGAATACTTCGGCAACACGCCCACGAGGAAGACCGTCACGCTGGTGAGCACCCACAGCGCCGGGAGCTGGGCGAGGGCGGCGCCCATGCAGCGGCCGAGCTGGTCGGCCAGATCGCCCGCCGCGATGCCGTAGCCCATGCCGAGCGCCAGACCGCCGATGGCGAGGATGACGACCGGGCCGAGGTAGGCGATGACCAGATGGCTCCCGGCCCAGCGCAGCCGGCTCACGGCGTTGGACAGCAGGGGCTCGGCGCGCTGGTCGGTCTCCTCGCTGCGCAGCCGCAGCACGGAGCTGGCGGTGTAGACGGCGAGGATGGTGCCGAGGACGCCGACCATGGCGGCCAGGAACGCGTCGTTGAGCCCCTGGGCGCCGCCCATCCGCTGGATGATGTCGCGGGTCTGGTCGCTGTCGCCGAGGAAGTCGTCGGCACCGTCGGAGATGGATCCGAAGATGGCGCCCGCGAAGACGAAGCCCGCTGCCCAGCCGAGCAGGGCACCGCGCTGCAGCCGCCAGCCCAGGCCGTACACGCCGTTCAGCAGCGGGCCCGCGGCCGGCGGGCCGGGACGGCTGGCGTAGAAGCTGGCGCCCACGTCGCGACGGCCCGCGAGGGAATACGCGAGGCTGATCGAGGCCGCGGCGAGCACGGCGATCAGCAGCAGCGGCCACCACCGCTCGCCCCCGTACGGCCGGGCGTACTCGGCCCAGCCCAGCGGCGAGAGCCAGACCAGGACGTGGCCGGAGCCCTTGGTGCCGTCCTCGGCGGCGTCACCCGCCATGCGCAGCACGAAGGCGACGCCGACCGCGGCGGAGCTCAGGCCCCGGGCCAGCCGTGCGTTCTCCGTGAGCTGGGCGGCGACGGCGGCCAGACCGCCGAAGGCCATACCGGACAGGCCGACGGCGAGGCCGAGCGCGAGCGCGCCGGTGCCGCCCTGGCCCGCGAGGCCGCCCGCGATGAGCAGGGTCACCGCGCCGTTGGCGATGCCCACGGCGAGCAGGGCCGAGGTGAGACCGGCGCGGCGGCCGACCATGCCGGCGGAGAGCGCCTCCTGACGGCCGGTCTCCTCCTCCTCACGGGTGTGCCGGATCACGATGAGCAGGCTCATGATCGCGGCGAACACCGTAAGGAAGGCACCCACGCGCCAGACCGTGAGCGCGCCGAGCGAGTCGTCGAAGGCGGCGCCGAACAGGGCCCGTGTCGAGCCGTTCCCGTTCATGTCCTGGACGAGGTCGGCGCGCCGGGCGGGGGTGTCGTACGCGCTCTTCAAGCGGCCGACGGTGCTGCTGGCCGTGAGCCCCAGGCACAGCACCCACACCGGCATCATGATCCGGTCGCGGCGCAGGGCGAGCCGCAACAGCGTGCCCGTGCCGGCCAGATCACGGGCCGATCCGCGGGCGCGGGGGGAGACCCGGGCGTCGGCTACGGCGGTCATCGGACGATCGCCTCGGCTTCCGTGTGCGAGATGTCGTCCTGGTAGTGGCGGAGGAAGAGCTCTTCCAGGGTGGGCGGGGTGGAGATGAGGCTGCGCACCCCGGCCTGGGTGAGCTGTCGCAGCACGGCGTCCATCTTGTCGGTGTCGACCTGGAGCTTGACCTGGCGGCCCTGGATGTCCACGTTGTGCACGCCGGGGAGGCCGGACAGGCCGTTCGGCTCTCCGGCGAGCTCGGCGGTCACCGACGTACGGGTCAGATGGCGCAGCTCGGTGAGGGTGCCGGACTCCACCCGCCTGCCCTTGCGGATGATGCTCACTCTCCGGCAGAGCGCCTCGACCTCGCTGAGGATGTGGCTGGAGAGCAGCACCGTGCGACCGCGGTCGCGCTCCTCGGCGACGCACTCGCGGAAGACCTCCTCCATGAGGGGGTCGAGCCCGGACGTCGGCTCGTCGAGGATCAGCAGCTCCACTTCGGATGCGAACGCGGCGACCAGGGCGACCTTCTGCCGGTTGCCCTTGGAGTACGTACGGCCCTTCTTGGTGGGGTCGAGCTCGAACCGCTCCAGGAGCTCGGCGCGGCGCGCGGAGTCCAGCCCGCCGCGCAGCCGTCCGTACAGGTCGATGACCTCTCCGCCACTCAGGTTGCGCCACAGGGTGACGTCCCCGGGGACGTAGGCGATGTGGCGGTGGAGGTCGACCGCGTCGTGCCAGGGGTCCTTGCCGAGCATCTGCACCGCGCCGGAGTCGGCGCGGAGCAGACCGAGGAGGACCCGGATGGTGGTGGACTTCCCGGCGCCGTTGGGCCCGAGGAAGCCATGGACCTCACCTGCCTCGACTTCGAGGTCGAGGCCGTCCAACGCGTGGGTCCGGCCGAAGGATTTGTGGAGGCCGGACACGGAGATTGCCGTTTTCATGATTTCGAAGCTACGCTAATTTCACAAAATTGTGAAGTTAAGGAACAATATAAACTTATGATGATGTGACGAAGAGAGGAGATGATGAAGCGGTGAGGGAGATGATCGAACCGGAGGACGCGGCCGGTGACGCGCGCGACGAAGCGGCGGTGTCCAGGTTCGTCGAGCGGTTCGCGGCCGATCTGGCCGAGGCCGGTATGCAGCGCATGGCGGCGCGGGTCTTCGCGGCGCTTCTCGTCTCCGACGCCGGGGCTCTCACCTCCGCCGAGCTCGCCGAGCAGCTGCGGATCAGCCCGGCCGCGGTCTCGGGCGCGATCCGCTATCTGGCCCAGGTGGACATGGTGGTGCGCGAGCGCGAGCCGGGCTCCCGCCGCGATCGCTACCGGCTCTACAGCGAGGTCTGGTACGAGACCCTGACCCGCCGCGACCAGATGATGGCCCGCTGGGAGAGCACCATGCGGGACGGGGTGAAGGTGCTCGGCCCGGGCACTCCGGCAGGGCTGCGGATCACCGAGACCGCCGACTTCTTCGAGTTCGTCCAGCAGGAGCTGCCCAAGATGCTGGAGCGCTGGCGCGCCCACCAGGCCGCGGACCGCGCCGCCGAGGCGCGCGAGGCGGAAGCGGGTTAGCGGCCGGGGCGGCGGCGCGAGCGCTGCACCCGGGGGTGCCGGGCCGGGGGGCGCAGTGCCCGGGGACGGGTCGCCGGGCGGTCCCGCCCGGCGCCGGATGCGGTCGCCTGCGGCCGCGCGCCAATGGCGGTCGCGTGCGGCCCGGCGCCGGTGGCCGTCGTGTCCGGCCCGGCGCGGGTGTCGCGCCGGCCGTCCGGTGGCGGCGCGAGTGGGGCTCAAGGGCGGTGGGGCAGCATCAGAGACCACGCCTCCGCCAGGACCGTCCAGGTGCGGCTGCGCACCGGGCCCCGGATCAGCGCGTCCGCGTGGTAGCGGAAGTCCGGGCCGGAGACGGTGACGGCCCGCGCCCGGGTGCGCAGCGGACCGTCCGCCGCGTGCGGATGGACGACGACCTCGGCCAGCCCGCCGCCCGGTGTGGCCGTCGACACCGACACCCGCTCCACCGGCCGGTCCATATCGGTCAGCAGCACCCCGTCCGCCTCGATCCGCAGCCGCTGCGGCGGCGGATGCGCCGGTCGCCGGGGGCCGCCGGCCAGCCCGATCACGGGGAGCGAGAGCAGCGTCAGCGCGGTGCGGGCGGTGCGGGCCGCCGGGGTCCACCACGGCCGGTTGCCGTCGTCGTCCGGATCGTGGCCGGGCGGGCCCTCGCCGTGCCCGCCGTGCCCGCCGTCCTCCCCGTCTTCCTCGGCCCGGCGGCGGTCGCGGTCGCAGGGATCGCAGCGGCAGTCCCGGCCCCTCGCCCCGCCGTCGTACGGGCCCGGGTCGTGCCCATCCGGCCCGGCCGCCCCGCCGCAGCCACCGCCCGGCGTCCCGTGCGCACCGTAAGGAGCGCGTCCGGAGGGGATCCGCAGGCCACCGAGGACCACCCCGCCGCTCTCGTCCACCAGCAGATCACGCGGGTGCACCGTTCCGTCGAGGACCGTACGGGCCGCGGCGACCGCGTCCGTCGGCACGCCGAGCGAATGGGCCAGGGCGACCGTCGCGGAGCCGCCGACCGGGACCACCGACAGCGTCGCGTCCGCCAGCTCCCGCCGCCGGTGGAGCAGCTCCACCATCCGCAGCAGGGCGCGGTCGTCGCCCACCAGCACCGGTCGGCGGGCGCCCCGGCGGGCCAGTGCCCGCTCGACTTCCTCCGGGCCGTCCGGCAGGCAGATTTTCGTCTGCGCGCCCGCACAGAGCACATCTTTCGCGATCCGCACCGACTCCCCGTCCGTTCGCCGGGCGTTGGGGTCGATGACCATGAGCAGCGGGCGCCCCCGGACGGTGTCCGGCACAGGGGGCCGGGGATCTGGAGCCGACACCTCGGTCCTTCCTCAGGTAATCTCTCGGTGCAAGAGCCCCTGTCGCTGTTGCGCCAGGGGCTTCGTCTATCCGGGGCACCGGTTCGACGGCTCTTGTGGTGGCGCACGTCACCATGCACGTTGGACATGCCCCGCCCGGAAGGGGTGTACGCCTGTGCCCGCACTTGTGCTGCTCGGTGCTCAGTGGGGTGACGAGGGCAAGGGAAAGGCCACCGATCTGCTCGGCGGCTCCGTCGATTATGTAGTGCGCTACCAGGGCGGTAACAACGCCGGTCACACCGTGGTGGTGGGCGACCAGAAGTACGCGCTGCATCTCCTCCCGTCCGGAATCCTGTCGCCCGGGTGCACCCCGGTCATCGGCAACGGTGTCGTCGTGGACCCTTCGGTCCTGCTCTCCGAGCTGAGCGGACTGGATGAGCGCGGCGTCGACACATCCAAGCTGCTGATCAGCGGTAACGCCCATCTGATCACGCCGTATCACACGACCCTCGACAAGGTGTCGGAACGCTTCCTCGGCAAGCGGAAGATCGGCACCACCGGCCGCGGCATCGGCCCGGCCTACGCGGACAAGATCAACCGTGTGGGCATCCGGGTCCAGGACCTCTTCGACGAGTCGATCCTGCGCCAGAAGGTAGAGGCGGCCCTGGACTACAAGAACCAGGTACTGGCCAAGCTCTACAACCGCCGTGCCATCGCGGTCGACCAGGTCGTCGAGGAGCTGCTGGGCTACGCGGACCCGCTCAGCGGCTATGTCGCCGACACCACCCTGCTCCTCAACAACGCCATCGACCAGGGCCAGGTCGTCCTCTTCGAGGGCGGCCAGGGCACGCTGCTGGACGTCGACCACGGCACGTATCCCTTCGTCACCTCCTCCAACCCGACCGCGGGCGGCGCCTGCACCGGCACCGGAGTGGGCCCGACGAAGATCAACCGCGTGATCGGCATCCTGAAGGCGTACACCACCCGCGTCGGCGCGGGCCCGTTCCCCACCGAGCTCCTCGACGACGACGGCGAGAAGCTGCGCACCATCGGCGGCGAGCGTGGCGTGACCACCGGGCGCGACCGGCGCTGCGGCTGGTTCGACGCGGTCATCGCGCGCTATGCGACCCGGGTCAACGGCCTGACCGACTTCTTCCTCACCAAGCTGGACGTGCTCACCGGCTGGGAGCGGATCCCGGTGTGCGTCGCCTACGAGATCGACGGCAAGCGGGTCGAGGAGCTGCCCTACAGCCAGACCGACTTCCACCACGCCAAGCCGATCTACGAGACCCTGCCGGGCTGGTCGGAGGACATCACCCAGGCCAAGACCTTCGACGACCTGCCGAAGAACGCGCAGAAGTACGTCCAGGCGCTGGAGGAGATGTCGGGCGCCCCGATCTCGGCGATCGGCGTCGGACCCGGCCGCGACGAGACCATCCAGATCAACTCGTTCCTCTGACCCTCGACGGGAGAGCGGCCCGCGCGCCGGCGTCATCACGCCGCGGGCGGGCCGTCGGCGTCACTACGCCGCGGGCGGGCCGAACACCCCGGCGGGCTGCTGCGCCTGACCGACGGGGGCCGTGGCCCGCCGCTCCTGCATCTTGGTGATCCGCCGCACCACCGCGATGGCCAGCAGCGCCGTCAGGATGCCGATGACGTCGTCGGCGATGCTGACGGCGACCCTGGGCCGCTGTTCCCGGATGTTGTCGCCGACGACCTCGCTGATCCCGTTCACCGGGAACATCAGGAACATGATCACGAAGAACGTCCACCACCAGTGCAGCACCCCGCGTCCGCGACGCCCGGGCCCCGGAGGAGTGCTGGAGGTCCAGATGTCGTTGGCGATCTGCTTGGGGAGCCACAGCTGGGCGATCGGGATGAACCAGGCGCCCACGGCGTAGCCGCTGCCGAACCGCTGCCGGCCGGGGTTGAGCACCGTGGAGTTGATGTAGGCGGTCCGGAACCAGACCAGCCACAGCACGACGAGCACGAGCGCGGCGACACCGGTGCCGCTGTCCATCGCTTCGACGTCGCTCTTCTTGCTGTAGAGCATGTCGTCGGTGACCGTGCCGGAGTCGAGCGCGAAGTACGTGTCGAGCAGCGAGATGTTCAGCGCCATGTCGAGCAGCGTCAGCACCAGCCAGATGCCGAACATGCTCATCAAAGCGGTGGCCAGACCCCGTATCGGCTTCAGCCTGGTGCCCTGGGCGGGATAGCCCACTGGTGTCTGATAGCCGCCCTGCCAGGGCTGGGTGGGTGGAGGCACCTGGTACGCGGGCCCGGCCGCATGCGCGTGGGGTGTCGCGTACGCCGACGGCGAGCCGTACGCGGAGGGGCCGGGCGGGGTGTGCGGGGCGGCCTGCGGGTGGCCGTACGCCGACGGGCCCTGCTGCGGCGCCATGGCGTCCGGCTGAGCGTTCTCGGCCTCCACCTCCAGCAGCTGCAGCGCGTCCCGCCCGAGCCGGGCGAGCAGCCCGCCCGGCAGCCAGGGCTCGCCGTCGTCGGTCACCGGGTGGGTGGCGGCGATCAGCTCGTCCACCGAGGGCCGCTTGGCCGGGTCCTTGTGCAGGCACGCGGTGACCAGCCCGCGCGCCCCCTCGGGGAGCCCCACCAGATCGGGCTCCTCCTGGGCTATTCGGTACATCAGCGCGTGGATCCCGCTGTCCACGTTGCCGAACGGCTGACGTCCGGTGGCGGCGAAGGCGAGCACCGAGCCCAGGCAGAAGACATCGCTCGCGGCGGTGACCGGCTCGCCGCGCACCTGCTCGGGTGACATGAACCCGGGAGAGCCGACGACCGCGCCGGTCATCGTCAGATTGCCGCCCGTGGTGGAACCCACGGTGTCCAAGGCGCGCGCGATGCCGAAGTCGATGACGCGCGGACCGTCGATGGTGATGAGGATGTTGGACGGCTTGAGGTCGCGGTGGATCAGCCCGGCGCCGTGGATGTCGCGCAGCGCGAGAGCCAGTCCGTTCGCCAGAATCCGCAGCGAGCGCTCGGGGAGCGCCCCGAAGTCCTCGGCGACGACGCTGTGCAGGGACGGACCGCCGATGTAGCCGGTGGCCACCCAGGGCACCTCGGCGTCGGTGTCGGCGTCGAGCACGGGGGCGGTCCACTGGCCGCCGACCCGTGTGGCGGCCTCCACCTCCCGCTTGAAGCGGCCGCGGAAGTCGGGCTGTCGTGCGAGTTCGGCCTGTACGAGCTTCACTGCGACGGTGCGGCCGCGGGCGGAGCGGGCGAGATACACCCGGCCCATTCCGCCCTCGCCAAGCTTGCCGAGCAGCCGGTACTCGCCGATCCACCGCGGGTCCTGGGCCCCGAGGTTCTCCATCGCGGTGTGGCTCCTGTCCCTGTGCCGATAGTCCCTGCGCCGATCGGCCGATCAGTCGAGGCGGGTGAACGTCTGTGTCATCGTCTCATCGCTGTAATCGTCCGGGTCGTCATACTCGACACGCAGCTTGTCATGTCCGGAAGACGTGAACGTCAGTGACGTGCCGGGCCCACAGAGATTCTTAGGGGTACCACCGGTGAACTTCGAGGGGCTCAGGACGAGACCCTTCTCCACCGAGGCCAGGACCCGGTCACCCTCGCAGTGGTACTTCTTACTGTCCGCGACCTCCTGGGCCACCGCGGTGCCGATCGCGCCCTGTTTGATGGTGATTTTCAGCGTGGCGTCGGGCTTCCCGAACGCGTCCTTCGCCAGCCAAGTGCCCTCGTACGAGGAGGGGATCGGCTTGCCGCCGCTCTTCGAGGGGCGCAGCGTCGCCTCGTAGGAGCCGTCGGTGGTGCTCCAGGCGAGGGTGCCGTCGTTGCCTATCCGCAGGGTCTGCTCGCCGACCGTGCTGCAACTGTCCTCGGGGATGCTGGTGGTGACCTCGTCGTCCTCGATGAGGAGCAGGCTGTCGGCCGACTTGAGCTTGGCCGAGTCCTGGCAGAACGAGTCCGAGTCGGAGGTCAGGGTCTCGGCGACGAACGCGCCGACCGGCCCCTGGGAGAGGACGATCCGGCGGATCTTGCCGGTGGACGAGCCGCTCTCCTTGATCTCGCCCTCCCAGGCGCCCAGATACTCGGTGGGCACGTCGCCGGTCGTGTCCAGCTTGGTCGCGGACGGATCAGGCGCGCCGGAACCACCGGTGGGCGCCTTGGAGTTGGCGCCATCGGGGTTATTGGGCGGGGTGTGGGTCATCTTGTCGTAGTCGGTCTTGGCCTTGTCGCCCTTGTCGTCGTTCCCCTTGACCACGGCGAGGGCGGCGACCCCGGCGATGAGCAGCGTGGCGACGGCGGCCGAGATGACGATGAGCGTCTTACGGCGCCGTTTGGGCTGCGGCGCCTGCGGCGAGCCGCCGCCGGGGCCGCCTTGCCTGCCGGGTCCGCCTGGTCCACCTGGTCCACCGGGCGCGGCCGGTGCGCTCGGACCGCTGGGGCCGAAGCCGACGGAGGGCGTGGCGGCGGCCGCCTGGCCTGGGGACGGGGCGGGCCCGAACGAGGTGACGGCGGGCGGCCCGAAGGCATGCGGCGGCGTCTGCGGCTCGCCGTCCGCGCCGGGCTGCGGCGGTGTGGCGTGGGGCGGGTAGCCGTACGCCGGGGCGGCGTAGGGGGAGGCGGAACCGGGCGAGTTGGGCGCGGCGGGGGCCGCTCCCGCGTGAGGTGGGGTGGCGCTTCCGGGTGTGGCGTGGGGCGGCGCGCCCTGTGGCGGTGTGGCGCTCCCGGGGGTGCCCTGCGCGCCGCTTGCCTGCGGCGCGGCGTGGGGCGCGGCGCTCTGTGACCCGGCGCCGCCGGGTGAGTTGGGCGACGCGGCTGCCGCGTCACCCGTTCCGGCGTGCGGTGGTGTGGGGTGTCCGGGTGCGCCCTGGCCTTCGCCCGCCTGTGGTCCGGCGGAGGAGGGCGCGCCCTTCTGCGACCCGCCCGGCGTCGCGGCAGGGCCCTGGCTTCCACCGGCCGGGGACGCGTCCGCCTGCCTTGGGTCTGCCTGCCCCGCGCCTGCCTGCGGGGCCCCGCGGCCCGGCGCGGCACCACCGGGCGTGCTGGGCGACGCGGCGGATCCCCCCGCCGCGCCCGCCTGCGCCGCGCCCGCCGAAGGCGTGGCGCCCTGCGGCCCGGCGGCTGCCCCGCCCGGCGCTGCGGCGGGGTGGCCTGTGGCCTCCTGGTGCGCGGCGGCCTGCTGCGGCCCGCCCTGCCCCGGCCCGCCGTGGCCCGAACCGGCTTGCGCGCCGTCGCCCGACGGCGAGGCAGCTTGCGGTCCGGCGGCCTGCGGCCCGGCGGCCGGGTCCGAGCTGCCCTGGTCCCCGCCCGCCTGCGGTGTGGCGCCGTACGGCGCGGCAGGGTGCCCGCCGGGGGTCTCGGGCCCGGCGGCCTGTCCCGCGCCCGCCTGCGGCGCGGCGGCGTTCGGTCCGGCGGCGTGCCCACCCGGATGGGCCGTGCCGCCCTGCGCCGCGCCTGCCGAAGGAGGCGCGGACGGAGCCGGGGGGAGCGGCGCGCCCGCCTGGGGCGCGGCCGACGGGAGCGGCGGTGTGGTGGGCGGCGGGGGTGTGGGGGGCTCCGCCGGAGCCAGCGGGTACGACGTGGCCGACGGCGGCGCGGAGGGCGGCGGCGGGACGGCGGGCCCCGCCGCCCCGGCCAGGGGCGGCACGGCCGGCCGCGCGGGCGTTCCCGGCACGGGGGGCACCCCCGGCCCCGCGGGCGTCTCGACCTCCAGGAGCTGCACCGCATGCCGTCCGAGCTGGGCGACGAGTCCGCCCGGCAGCCACGGTTCGCCGTCGTCGTCCGCACCGGCCGTACGCTCCAGCAGCGCCTCCAGCGAGGGCCGGTCGTCCGGGGCCTTCTTCAGACAGTCGGTGACCAGCTCGCGCAGCCCCTCCGGCAGCCCCTCCAGGTCGGCTTCCTCCTGTGCGATGCGGTACATGACCGCGTGCACACCGCTGTTGGCCGTGCCGAAGGGCTGACGGCCGGTTGCCGCGTAGGCGAGCACCGAGCCGAGGCAGAAGACATCGCTGGCCGGGGTGACCCGCTCGCCGCGCACCTGCTCGGGCGACATGAAACCAGGCGAACCGACGACGGCGCCGCTGCGCGTGAGGATGCCGTCGGTGACGGTCTCCAGCGCCCGCGCGATGCCGAAGTCGATGACGCGCGGACCGTCGATGGTGACCAGGACGTTGGAGGGTTTGAGGTCGCGGTGGACCAGACCGGCGTCGTGGATGTCGCGCAGGGCCTGTGTGAGGCCGTGGGCCAGGATGCGGACGGTCCGCTCGGGCAGGCGGCCCGACTCGGAGACGATCGCGTGCAGGGAGGGACCGGCGATATAGCCGGTGGCGACCCATGGGGTGGCGGCCTCGGTGTCGGCGTCCAGCACCGGCGCGGTCCACGCGCCCCCGACCCGCTGCGCGGCCCGTACCTCCTGTTTGAACCGCCGCCGGAATTCGGCCTGTTGGGCGAGCTCTGTCTGGACGAGCTTCACCGCCACCGTACGGCCGCGCGATGAATGAGCCAGGAACACCCGGCCCATGCCACCCGCGCCAAGGCGCCGGAGCAGCCGGTACTCACCGATCCATCGAGGGTCCTCGGCCCCCAGGTCTTCCATGCGTCGATCGCCCCTTCCCCGTGAATCCCCCTGATCAGCCCCTTGGAGAGAATAAAGGCGGCTGAGAGCGAAGTGGACGACGCGGACGATCCGTTATCGGTTCCGTATCCGTCCTGTGTCACTCCAGGGCCGGGGAGCGAAATCCGGACGCCGCGCCCCGAGCACCGGCGGTGACGACAAGAGCGCGGCCGCCCGGCAAGGTGTCGGTGGACGGCCTGAAACCCTGACAGCCTGTCGGTGCCCGGCCCGGGGGCGCGGTCCGTACCCTGGTTCCACCCCGACCCGCGAGCGATCCGAGGTACCGAACGTGTCCGTGCAGCCCAGCCCCGACCTCGCGGCCGGCGCCGCCGTCAAGGCCGCCGACCGTGCGCATGTGTTCCACTCCTGGTCCGCGCAGGGCCTGATCGACCCCCTCGCCGTCGCGGGCGCCGAAGGCTCGTACTTCTGGGACTACGACGGCAACCGCTACCTCGACTTCTCCTGCCAGCTGGTGAACACCAACATCGGCCACCAGCACCCCAAGGTCGTCGCCGCGATCCAGGAGCAGGCCGCGAAGCTGTGCACCATCGCACCGGGCTTCGCCGTGGACGTACGGTCCGAGGCGGCGCGGCTGGTCGCCGAGCGCACCCCCGGCGACCTCGACAAGATCTTCTTCACCAACGGCGGAGCCGAGGCGGTGGAGAACGCGGTCCGGATGGCCCGGCTGCACACCGGCCGCCCCAAGCTGCTCTCCGCCTACCGCTCGTACCACGGGGCCACCGCCACCGCGATCAACCTCACCGGCGACCCCCGCCGATGGGCCTCCGACAGCGCCTCGGCGGGTGTGGTGCACTTCTGGGCGCCGTTCCTCTACCGCTCGCCCTTCCACGCCGACAGCGAGGCGCAGGAGTGCGAGCGCGCGCTGCGCCACCTCGAGGACACCGTCGCCTTCGAGGGCCCGCAGACCATCGCCGCGATCATCCTGGAGACCATCCCCGGCACCGCCGGGATCATGGTCCCGCCGCCCGGCTATCTCGCCGGGGTCCGCGAGATCTGCGACCGCTACGGCATCGTCTTCATCCTGGACGAGGTCATGGCGGGCTTCGGCCGCACCGGCCACTGGTTCGCGGCCGACCACTTCGGCGTCACCCCGGACCTGCTGACCTTCGCCAAGGGCGTCAACTCCGGCTATGTGCCGCTCGGCGGCGTCGCGATCTCCGCCGAGATCGCCGCGACCTTCGACCAGCGCCCCTACCCGGGCGGTCTCACCTACTCCGGCCACCCGCTGGCCTGCGCCTCGGCCGTCGCGACGATCAACGCGATGGCGGAGGAGGGCATCGTGGAGAACGCCGCCGCGATCGGGGAGAACGTGATCGGCCCGGGGCTGCGGGAGATCGCCGAGCGCCATCCCTCGGTCGGCGAGGTGCGCGGCCTCGGCGTCTTCTGGGCGCTGGACCTGGTCAAGGACAAGGAGACCCGCGAACCGCTCGTCCCGTACAACGCGAGCGGACCGGCCAACCAGCCGATGGCCGACTTCGCCGCGGCCTGCAAGCGCGGCGGTCTGTGGCCCTTCGTGAACATGAACCGCACCCATGTGGTGCCGCCGTGCACCGTCACCGAGGCCGAGGCCAAGGAGGGGCTCGCCATCCTGGACGAGGCGCTGGGAGCGGCCGACGCGCATACGGCGTAGCCGCACCGGGGCTCTGCCCGTTTGCCCTCCGCTCGCCGCCCGAGCGCTGCCCGGTGTAGACCACTGGCGCACTCTGCGTGTTCCGCGCAACGGCCCTCGCATATCGTGATGCGAGGGCCGTCCGCTTTCTTACACCGACGGCCGTGGAAGGAGACGGTCCTCGATGCCCGTGCCCGGCGCCAGCCCGGTCAAGCGGAACACCCTGCGGCAGCAGATCGCCGACGCGCTCTGCGACGAGGTGCTCGCGGGCCGGCTCCCTGCGGGGCGCCAGTTCACCGTCAAGGAGATCGCCCAGCAGTACGGCGTCTCCGCGACCCCCGTCCGGGAGGCACTGCTGGATCTGTGCTCCCAGGGGCTGCTCGATGTCGAGGAGCACCGGGGCTTCAGGGTCCACGACTTCACCATCGACGACTTCCGGCACATGGTCGACGCCCGCACGATGGTGGTCGAGGGCGTCTTCCGGCACTACGTCGAGCTGAAAACCATGACCCCGCAGGCGCTGGCCTCGGTAAGGCGGCGGGCCGAGGAGGCCGAGCGGGCCGCCCGCTCCGGTGACCTGGACATCCTCATCGGCTACGACCTGCGCTTCTGGCGCGAGATCTGCGGGCTGGTGGGCAATCCCTATGTGTCGGACTTTCTGCAGCGGCTACGCGTGCAGACCTGGGTCTTCACAGTGCCGTATCTGCGTCGCGTACCCGATCTGCGCGGTCAGCTGTGGACGGGGCACTCCGAGCTCACCGCGGCGGTCACCCGCGGGGACCCGCATGACTCGGAGCGGTTGATAGGGGCGTACAACGCGCATTTCCGTGCGCTGATCGAGCGGTTGGTGGAGCGGGAGGAGTCGCGCGCGCAGAACCGGACGTCGGAGGTCAACTCCCCCTGATCTCCTCCTGAACTCTTCTCGAACTCCCCCCGGTTCATCAGCGGTTCCCCCGCATGGTGAGTGAGCCGGAGGCCGGGGAGGCCGGAGCGCCGGCAGGCGAACCGGCCCGCCAGGGTTGGCCTCCGGCGCTCTTCGCGAGGCGTACGCGGGGCATTACGCTGGGCCGACCATCGACCGTACGGATACGAGAGTGAGATCGCGTGGCATGTGACCTCTGGCTGGTCCCCCTCGTCGATGTGCTGTGCCACAGCCCCGACAACCCCTTCGCCGAAGAGATCGCCGCGTACGACAAGGCGCTCGGTGAGGCCGGTCTGCCGCCCGTACCCGTCTTCAGTTATATGCCGGGACTTTCCGGGGATGTCGCCCCGGTGGCCGGTTTCGACTACGACGCGCTGCACTTTCTCCGTCGTGCCTATCTGCTGCAACTGTGCGGACTCGCGGTGACGCCGGTGGACGAACTGGGCGGGGATTACGAACAGTTGCTGGAGATGTTCGAGCCCACGGCCCAGCAGTCGCATCTGGTGTGGCACTACGACCACGCGGGAGCGTATGTCCCCGTCGACTTCCCGAGCCCGCTGTCCAACGACGAACTCCTGGAGGGCGGCGGCCCGTTGGGATCCAGCCACGGCCTGCTGCGCGAACTGGAGGCGGTCGCCCCGGCGCTCGGCATCGACCCGTCCAACCCCCCGGCCGCCCCCGCGCCCCCGGCCCGCCCCACGAGCCTGGAGGAGCCGGCGGCGTCGGTCCCGTACGAGGACAGCCCCTTCGCACGGGAGCGCCATGTCTGGCTGGGCCTGCACGCGGCGGCGACGCGCAGCCTGGGCCAGGGCTCGATGATCGTCTTCAGCTGACCGCTCCTTCAGACATCTCCTTCAGACATCTCCTCCAAGCGTCTGCGACCGGCGTCTGCGACAGGCGCCGCGGTCGTCAGCGGGGCGGCTCGGGAGGACGCTGCCGCGGCATATTGGGCCGGGCGGGGCCCGGCGGCAGCGGAAAGCGGCTCGTGGGGCTCCCGCTGTCCGGACGGGAGCCCTGGGCCATCAGCGCCTGCGTGACCAGCGGCGCCGAACCGGACCCGAAGTCCACCATCCAGCCCGCCGTCTCGGCCCGCACCAGCTCCGACACGTCCTCGCAGAACCGTCGCAGCACCGACAGACACCGCTCCACAGCCTCGCTCGCGGTGCCCTCGGTCGGGCCCAGCACCTCCCGCACGCTCTCCGACGCCCAGTCGAACTGCAGCGCCTCCAGCCGCCGGTGCACCGCCTGCGCCGTGGCCACATCCCGCATCCAGCCGGATGTCAGCCCGAAGAACCGGTCACCGCCGACGCAGGCGGCCGCCAGCAGCAGTGCCAGCGCGCCCCAGCCCGCGCCACCGTCCAGCGCCCCGTTCAGATCCAGCAGCGGCAGCACGCCCGCCACGACCGCCGCCACCGCGGCGCCCACCCGCAGCACCCGGGCGGTCCGCCGCTTCCACACCCGTTCGGCGAGGTACCACCCCGCGACCTCCAGGGCGCCCTCCTCGACCCACCCGTACAACTCGTCGAGCCGCTCCGCCGGCTCCCCCCAGTCGCCGTGCGGGAAGGGCCGACCGAGCAGGTCACCCTGGTTCCTCGCACCCTCCTGCCGAGGGAGCCCCTCGGGCTGCATCTCCGGCTGACTCACCGTGCAACTCCCTCTGCGGCGGCGTTTCTCCTGGCGCGCGGCTGATGCGCGACCACCATTCCTACCGCCGAACGGCTGGCCACGAAGACCCGATCACGGGTTTTCAGCCCGTAAGAGCTGCCCCATCGGGTATAGGGCCGCCCACTCCTCACCCAAAAGAGTGTCCCGCGCACCGGATCCGGGGCTGGTCGGCCCGGCCGGGCCGCGTCCATGCGCCGGAGGTGCGAGACGCCACCCGCGGCCGAACACCTCACCCACCCGCCCAGGGCGCTGCCCGGCGCGGCAGCGGCCCCAGCGCGGAGCCAGCCCAGCGCACAGCGGCCCCCAGCGCAGCAGCTCTGGCGCAGCGGCTCCGGCGCGCGCCGGGTGGCAGCCCCCACCGCACAGCGGCCCGAGCCCGAGGCAATAGGCTGCATACCGTGAAGGTCCTCGTCATCGGCGGCGGCGCCCGCGAACATGCCCTGTGCCGCGCTTTCTCCCTCGACCCCGACGTCACCGCACTGCACTGCGCCCCCGGCAACGCCGGCATCGCCGAGGTGGCTGAGCTGCACGCGGTCGACGTGCTCGACGGCGCCGCCGTCGCCGACCTCGCCGCCTCCCTGGGGGTGGGCCTCGTGGTCGTGGGGCCGGAGGCACCCCTCGTGGCGGGGGTGGCCGACGCCGTGCGCGAACGGGGGATCCCGGCCTTCGGGCCGTCCGCCGAGGCGGCGCAGCTGGAGGGTTCCAAGGCGTTCGCCAAGGACGTGATGGCGGCGGCGGGCGTGCCCACCGCCCGCGCGTATGTGTGCACCACCCCCGCCGAGATCGACGAGGCGCTGGACGCGTTCGGCGCGCCGTACGTCGTCAAGGACGACGGCCTGGCCGCGGGCAAGGGCGTCGTGGTGACCGAGGACGTCGAGGCCGCCCGCGCGCACGCGCTGGCCTGCGGCCGGGTGGTGATCGAGGAGTTCCTGGACGGCCCGGAGGTCTCCCTCTTCGCGATCACCGACGGCGAGACCGTGGTCCCGCTCCAGCCCGCCCAGGACTTCAAGCGCGCCCACGACGGCGACGAGGGCCCGAACACGGGCGGCATGGGCGCGTACTCGCCGCTGCCCTGGGCCGACCCGGAGCTGGTGGACGAGGTCGTGGCCACGGTCTGCCAGCCCACCGTCGACGAGCTGCACCGCCGCGGCACGCCCTTCTCCGGGCTGCTGTACGCGGGCCTGGCGATCACCTCGCGCGGGGTGCGGGTGATCGAGTTCAACGCCCGCTTCGGCGACCCGGAGACCCAGGTGGTCCTGGCCCGGCTGAAGACCCCGCTGGCCGCGGTGCTGCTCGCCGCCGCCACCGGCCGCCTGGATGCCGAGCCGCCGCTGCGCTGGAGCGACGGCGCCGCCGTGACCGTGGTCGTCGCCTCGCACAACTATCCGGACACCCCCCGCACCGGCGACCCGATCACCGGGCTGGACGAGGTGGCCGAGCAGGACGGCCCCAAGGCGTACGTCCTGCACGCGGGCACCAAGCGGGACGGCGCGTCCGGTGAGGTGGTCAGCGCGGGGGGCAGGGTGCTCTCCATCACCGCGACCGGCTCCGACCTGGCGAAGGCGCGCGAGCGGGCCTACCGCGCGGTGGGCCGGATCGGGCTGGAGGGCTCGCACCACCGCTCCGACATCGCCGCGAAGGCGGCGGCCGAAGCGGCCTCGTGAGGACAAGCTGTAAGACCCGTGAGGACAAGCTGTAAGACCCGTGAGGACAAGCTGTAAGACCCGTAAGCACAAGCTGTAAGGCTCGTAAGGACGAGTTGTAAGAAGAGTCTCAAGCGGTGTCCCAGGCGGGCCCGTGAACGGCCCCGAAGGCCGCTTCCGCCTGTTCACACGGGGCCAGGCGTCGCCATCGCGAAGTTCCCGGTTTTACCCAAGGCCATTCCATCGGGTGAGCGCTTCCGCATCCTGCTGACGCACGCCCGGCCCCCAACTAGTGTGCCGCTCAGGCGAGGTGCGGCAACTGGCCCACCGGCATTGCGGAGTGGGCGGCCAGTGCGACAGTGGGTGGGGAGACAACGCCGCCGTCGTCCGCTGTTCAAACATCGGCCGGACAGTAGGGGGTGATGAGAACCGTGGCAGGTACCGAAGCAGGTGCCCTGGCGGCGCGCGCTCGCGCCCTTGCGGTACTGCGCATCCGGAGCACGGCGCTCGCGGTCGCACTCCTCCCGGCCGCGGCCGCCGTCGTGCTGCTCGCCGGAAGCGCCACCGGCAGCGTCGGCGGTTCCCAGGACCAGGGCTGGACGGCCCTGCGCTGGGTGGTGACCGGTGGAGCTCTGCTGGTCCTGCTGCTGGCGGCGGCCGTGGCCGCCGTGGTCGTCCGGGCCAGACCCGCGCTCACCCCGACGGTGCCCATCGCCGAGGAGACGGCACCCGATCTCTACCGGCTGGTGCGCGATCTGGCCGAGCGCCTGGAGGTGCCCGCGCCCTCGGCCATAGCGCTCACCCCCGACTGCGACAGCTGGCTGGAGGACCGTACGCATCCGGCGCACGCCCAGCGCCGGGAGCATAGGGACCGCGGCGCCCTGGCGGTAGAGGAGCCCCGCTCCGCACGGGGCGCCCCCGGTCCCGCGGCCGGCGCGGACCGGATCGTGGACCGCCCCGAGCGGCGGGTCCCGCAGGCGCCGGTGCTGGTGATCGGCTCGCCGTTCCTGTGGTGGATGCGGGTCGCCGAGCTGCGCGCGCTGCTCGCCCCGGTGGTGGCGGGCACCGGCCCGTCCGTCCATCCCGACATAGCCTCCGCCCGCCGCTTCGTGCGCGGGCTGGACGCCGCCGTGGCCGTCGCGGCCCAGGGCGGCGAGCCGTCGTCCGGCCCCGCGCCCGCCCTGGTGGCGGTGGTGCGCCGCCCCGCCTTCGCCTTCGTCGGCTGGGTCGCCCGGTTGCTGCTGCGCGGCTGCCGGGACCATGCGGCCGAGATGGAGCGCGCGGTCGCCGCGGCCGCCTCCGAGCGGGCCCAGTCGGTCGACTACGGGCTGCGGATCGTCGCCCAGGAGCAGGTGGGCCTCGCCTACGCGGGCTGGGACCGGCTGCTGACCCGGGTCGCGCTGCCCGCCTGGCGGATGGGCCGCTGGCCCTCCCGGCTGGACGCGGGCGTGGTCTCGGCGCTCACCGAGCTCTCCCGGCGCGACCGGCTCGCCGAGGGGTTCACCTCCCGGCTGAGCGAGCGCCCGGCCTGTGACCTCCTGGAGGAGCCCGGGGTGATAGACGAGGCCACCTCGCTGCTGGCCGCCCGCCTCTTCCACGGCGGCCCGCCGGAGCCGGGCCCCGACTGGTCCCCGGTCGACTGGAGCGCGTATCCGGAAGAGGTCGTGGACCGCAAATGGCGGCAGGAGGCCGCCCGGCTGAACCGGCTCCTGGACGAGCGGGAGGACACCCACGACCTCGTCGGCGCCGCTCGCGCACCGGCCCCCGTGAGCGCGCCCGCGCCGCCCACCCTGGCCCGGGTCATGGACCGGCTCAGCGCCACCGCGGCCGACCCCGCCGAGGCCCCCGACGGCGGCGCCCCCGGGCTCGCCGCCCGGCTCAGCGTCGAGGTGGCCCGTGAGGAGGCCGCCGCCACCCGGGCGTACGGCCAGGGCCCCGCGGCGGGGGCGGAGGGGGCCGCCGGTGGGTCCGGCGGCGACCCGTGGATCGACGACTTCGCCCCGGCGTTCCCCCTGCAGCCCCCGCGCACCGGCCGCGAGCTGCTCGCCGACCATGTCACCGCCATGGTCTGCTGCGCCGCCGTGGACACCGCGGGCGCGGCCCCCGGCCTCGACTGGCTCGACGGGCCCGCACTGCTCGTCGGCGGGCGGCGGCGGGCCGATCTGGCCCATCCGGTGCTGAGCCTGGTGGAGGACGGGGACGACGGGCCGCTGCGCGCCTGGCTGGGCGAGGTGGGGGTTCGTCCGGAAAAGCCGGTCCGACTGGTGTAGGCGCGCATACCGCGCCGGATTCGCTCCTATGTCCAGCCTTGTCGCGTGTTCGGCGTCTGTTCCGGCAGATTAGCGACTATCGGTGACGGAGTAGGTGCGTAATGTGATGTGCTTGGACCGGTCGCTGTCCGCCCGGCCCACGAGTTCCGGCCCACCGGCCCGGACCGCCAGACCGGCCCCGCAGCCCGGCCCACAAGGCCGGACCCGCTGCGGTGCGGTGTGCGAGGACAGCGAGGCGAGGCGCCGCCGGGCACGCAGGGGAGGGGAACAATTGTGGGGACGGACCAGATCCGGCGCTGGGAGTCAGGAGCGCTCGCGCACGCGGTGACGGATCCTTTCGGCCAGGGCCCGCTGCCCTGGCTGCGCGACAGTGAGAACTACTTCGACGACACCGGGCGGGTGGTCCCGTGGTACGTCGACCATGTCCAGCACTCCGGGGCCATCGACCGGGCGGCCGAGCGGGTCCGCGCGAAGGGTCCCGCCAGGATCCCCGGCCCCCGCACCGCCGACGATGTCCACCGGCAGATCAAGGGCTTCCCCTCCGCCTCCGCGGCGGCCCCCGGCGAGGCCATCGACTTCCGGATCACGGTGGACCCGCCCCAGCAGTTCGGCGTGGACATCTACCGCATCGGCTACTACGACGGCGCCGGCGCGCTGAAGATCACCACCAGCCCCCGGCTGTCCGGGATCGTCCAGCCGCCCCCGCTCACCGCCGACCGCACCGTCTCCTGCCACCACTGGTGGCTGTCCTGGCGGCTGCAGATCCCCTCGTACTGGAAGCCGGGCGCCTATGTCGCGGTGCTGACCACCGTGGACGGCTACCGCAGCCACATCCCGTTCACCGTCCGCGACCCCCGCCCCGCCGATCTCCTCCTCGTCCTCCCCGACCTCACCTGGCAGGCGTACAACCTCTACCCGGAGGACGGCCGGACCGGCGCCAGCCTCTACCACGCCTGGGACGAGCAGGGAAAACTGCTGGGCGAGTCGGAGGCGGCGATCACCGTCTCCTTCGACCGGCCGTACGCGGGCGCGGGGCTGCCCCTCCATGTGGGCCACGCGTACGACTTCATCCGCTGGGCCGAGCGCTACGGCTACGACCTGGCCTACGCCGAGATGAGCGATCTGCATGCGGGCAGGGTCGACCCCACCCGCTACCGGGGGCTGGTCTTCCCCGGCCACGACGAGTACTGGTCGGCGCCGATGCGCCGCACCGTGGAATCGGCCCGCGACAGCGGCACCTCGCTGGTCTTCCTCTCCGCCAACACCATGTACTGGCAGGTCGAGCTCACCGCCTCGCCCTCCGGTCCGGACCGGCTGCTGACCTGTCGCAAGCGCCGCGGTCCCGGCCGCTCGGCGCTGTGGCGGGAGACCGCGCCCGAACAGCAGCTGATCGGCATCCAGTACGCGGGCCGGGTGCCCGAGCCGAGCCCGCTGATCGTGCGCAACGCCGGCCACTGGTTGTGGGAGGCCACGGGCGCGGAGGAGGGCGATGAGCTGCCCGGCCTGGTCGCGGGCGAGGCCGACCGCTACTTCCCGCGCACGGTCCTGCCCGAGCACCTCCGCCGCATCCTGCTGGCCCATTCGCCGTACGAGGACACGGCGGGGGTCGTCCGCCACCAGGAGACCTCGCTCTACCGTGCCCCGAGTGGTGCTCTGGTGTTCGCGTCGGGGACGTTCGCGTGGTCGCCCGCGCTGGATCGTCCGGGGCATGCGGATGAGCGGATTCAGCGGGCGACGGCGAATCTGCTGGATCGGATCTGCAAGCGGGGGTGAGGCGGGCGGACCCGATCGGGGCCGTGTGGGTTGCGGCTTGCGGTGAGGTGCGGCGGGTGGGGGAGGTGTGTGGTGCTCTGGTGTTCGCGTCGGGGACGTTCGCGTGGTCGCCCGCGCTGGATCGTCCGGGGCATGCGGATGAGCGGATTCAGCGGGCGACGGCG
>NZ_JBIADZ010000002.1:625997-658922 GCF_042868035.1 Streptomyces sp. NPDC007875
AATCTGCTGGATCGGATCTGCAAGCGGGGGTGAGGCGGTGTCCGGCGGACCATGCGGCTCCGCCGCGTGGCAGGGGCTCCGCCCCTGGACCCCGGGGGCGGCGAGTCGGCCGTCGCCGCGATCAGCTCACCGGCCTGAGCACCGACCGCGTCCCCCTGCGACGCGGTGGTCGAAAGGCTGGCCGGTGAGCAGGGAGCCAGGGTCTCCGCGGGACCGGCGGCGAGGGCGTGAGCACCTACACCGGCGGGCTGATCGCGGTCGGCACACCGGCACAGCGGATGACCGGGCGGACACCCGCACACACATCCGAGTCGCCCGGCCGGGGTCTGGGGCGCAGCCCCAGTTGTGGGAAGGGGCGGGGAGGGGAGCAGCCCGCCGTAGGCATCGACCCGCCGGACACCCCCTATGCCACCGGGGCCAGGGACAGCGCCGTCCGCACGCCGAAACGATGCCTCAGCGCCGACAGGGCCGCCAGATACCCGCACATGCCGTGCACACCCGGCCCCGGCGGAGTCGCCGACGAGCACAGAAAGAGCCCGGGAAGCGGGGTGCGGTACGGATCGAGGCGGGGCACCGGCCGGGCGAGGCTCTGCCATAGCGTCATCGCGCCCGAGCCGATGTCCCCGCCCACATCGTTGGGGTCGTACGCCTCCAGGGCCCGCCCGGACAGGCCGCGCGCCGCGAGCACGGTGTCGCCGAAGCCGGGGGCGTAGGTCTCGATCCGGGAGCGGATCAGCTCCACCGGGTCGGTGTCGTCGCCGTTGGGCACATGGGCGTAGGCCCACACCGGGCGCCTGCCGGGCCGGGCGCGCCCGGGGTCGGTGACGGCCGGGTCGACGAGCAGGACGAACGGCTCCCGGCTGCGGATTCCGCGCGCCGTCAGGGTCTCCTCCCGGGCCAGCTCGGCGTGGCCGCCGCCCAGGTGCACGGTCCCGGCGCGGCCTACGGCGGGGTCGGCCCAGGGGATCGGCTCGCTGACCAGGAAGTCGGCCTTGGCGGCGGCCGGGCCGTAGCGGAACCGCCGCAGCGCCCGGACGTAGCGGTCGGGCAGCCGGTGCCCGGCGATGTCCAGCAGTCCCGGCACACCGGTGTCGAGCAGCACCGCACGAGCGCCGCCGTCCAGGTCGCCGAGGTCGCCGATCGCGCGCCCGGTGTGGAAGGTGCCGCCGTGCGCGATGATGTCGTCCGCCATGGCCTCGGCGATCCGGGCGCTTCCGCCGCGCGGCAGCGGCCAGCCGGGGCCGTGTGCCAGATGTCCGAGGAGGGCGGCCACCGCGCCCCCGGCCAGGCTGGGCAGTTCGCCCACGGCATGGGCGGCGACCCCGGTGAGCAGGGCGGGCGCCGCCTCACCGGTGAAGCGGGCGGCGCCGAGCCGGGTGCCGTGGACGAGGATCCGCGAGGCCAGCAGCAGCGGTGCCACCGGATCGCGGGGGAGCGCGCGCTGTCCGGAGAGGACGAAGTCGACCACGCCCTCGCTGTGCCGCAGCAGCGGCGCCATCAGCCGCCGCCAGCGCTCCCCGTCCGGGCCGAGCCCGGCGCAGGTGGCCGCCAGATCGCGGTGGGCGAGCGCGGCGCGGCCGCCGTCCAGCGGCTGGGCGTAGGAGACCTCGGGCGTCAGCAGCTCCACCCCGCGCGCGGCCAGGTCGAACGCGCGGAAGAAGCGGGAGACGGGCGCCATGGGGTGGACCGCCGAGCAGATGTCATGGGCGATATCCGTGTCGAAGAGCGGCTGGCTGCGCAGCCCGCCGCCGATGGTGTCGGCGGCCTCGTACACCTCCACCCGCAGCCCGGCGCGGGCCAGGGTGACGGCGGCCGCGAGCCCATTGGGGCCGCTGCCCACGATCGCCGCGTCGGCCATGCCACACCTCCCATCAGGGTCCCTCTCAGGGTCCCTCCAGGCACATGCGAAGCCCTCCGTCGCGCGTCCCGCCGCACGAGTTCCTCCTGCGAAGTGTTCCAACCGGCCGGAAGCGGAACCCGAAGCGCCGGGCCCCGCGGTCCGCGCCCCGCCGCCGGTCGCCGCCGCTTCGTGCGGCAGAATCGAAGAGGCTTGGACAAAAACACCAGGAGGAAGCGTGTCCGGATTCGTCGAGAAGCCCGAACCGGTCGAGGTTCCGGGCCTTCAGCACCTGCACACCGGCAAGGTGCGCGACCTCTACCGGAACGAGCGCGGTGAGCTCGTCATGGTCGCCAGTGACCGGATCTCCGCCTATGACTGGGTCCTGCCGACCGAGATCCCCGAGAAGGGCAAGATCCTCACCCAGCTCTCCCTCTGGTGGTTCGATCTGCTCGCCGACCTCGTGCCCAACCACGTCCTGTCCAGCGAGCTGCCCCCCGGCGCCCCCGCCGACTGGGAGGGCCGCACCCTGGTGTGCCGGTCGCTGCGGATGGTCCCGGTCGAATGCGTGGCGCGCGGCCATCTGACCGGCTCCGGCCTGGCCGAGTACCGCGAGACCCGTACGGTGTGCGGGATCGCCCTCCCCGAGGGGCTGACCGACGGCTCCGAGCTGCCCTCCCCGATCTTCACCCCGGCCACCAAGGCCGAGGTCGGCGAGCACGACGAGAACGTGGCGTACGAGGAGGTGGCCCACCGCATCGGCGCCGAGCCCGCCGCCCAGCTGCGCCAGGCCACCCTCGCCATCTTCAACCGGGCCCGGGAGATCGCCCGAGCCCGCGGGATCATCCTCGCCGACACCAAGTTCGAGTTCGGCTACGCGGAGGCGACCTTGGGCGCGGAGGGCGCCGAGCCGGTGCTCGCCGACGAGGTGCTGACCCCGGACTCCTCCCGCTTCTGGCCCGCCGACCAGTGGCAGCCCGGCCGCCCGCAGCCGTCCTTCGACAAGCAGTACGTCCGCGACTGGCTGACCTCCCCGGCCTCCGGCTGGGACCGCGCCAGTGAGCAGCCGCCGCCCCCGCTCCCGGCGGAGGTTGTCGAGCGGACGCGGGCGAAGTACGCGGAGGCTTACGAGCTGCTGACCGGCACCGGCTGGAAGTAGACCGCAGAACGACCGAGGGTCCCGGCCGATCGGCCGGGACCCTCGATTCACGGAGCGGACGACGAGGCTCGAACTCGCGACCTCAACCTTGGCAAGGTTGCGCTCTACCAACTGAGCTACGTCCGCCTGCGCCGGACTTTTCCGGTTCGACGCGCCTCTACTATAACCAAACCCTCGACCGGTGAACTACCACCCGGGTGTCGAGGCCGCTCCGGGCGGCAGCGCGGAACGCTCCGGGCGGCAGCGCGCATGGCCCGGAGCGCTCAGGAGCCGCTCAGAGCCAGCCGTGCTCCTGGGCGATCCGCGCCGCCGCGTGCCGGTTCTCCGCCCCCAGCTTCGCCGCCGCGGCCGACAGATAGTTCCGGACCGTTCCCTGGGAGAGCGCGGCGCGCTGGGCGATCTCCGCGATGGACGCGCCGTCCGCCGCCAGCTCCAGCAGCTCCGCCTCCCGCGCGGTCAGCGGGGAGTCCCCGGCGCTGATCGCGTCCGCGGCCAGACCGGGGTCGACATAGCGGGACCCGCCGTGCACCGTGCGGATGATCTCCGCCAGCCGCTGTGCGGAGGTGGTCTTCGGTACGAAGGCGCGCACGCCCGCCTCCAGGGCCCGTTTGAGGTGACCCGGCCGGCCGTGGCTGGTCACGATCATCGTCCGGCAGTCGGGCAGCTCCGACCGGAGTGCCGCGGCCAACGAGACCCCGTCCGCCTCCGGCATCTGGAGGTCCAGCACCGCCACATCGGGCCGGTGCGCCCGCGCCATCGCCAGCGCCTCGGGCCCGGACGCCGCCTCCGCGACCACCAGCAGATCGTCCTCGAGCGCCAGCAGGGCGGCCAGGGCGCCCCGGATCAGATGCTCGTCGTCGGCCAGCAGCACCCGGATCGCCGCGGTGTCGTTCACACGCCCCTCCCAGCGGGACCTCAGCCAGCGCGCCCCCGGCACAGGGGGCTTCTTCCGGCGCGCTCCGCCCGCCAGGGCCTCTTCCGGTGCGCCCTTCGCCTAGCGGGTCCACACCGACCCGGCACGCCGTCACTTTCCCTCAGCGGCACCGCGGTTCGCTCCCGCCCCGGCCCCCGCCAGGGATTCCGGGGCTGAAAACGCCTGAGGCGCCGGTCGATTCGACCGGCGCCTCAGATCTGGAGCGGACGACGAGATTCGAACTCGCGACCCTCACCTTGGCAAGGTGATGCTCTACCAACTGAGCCACGTCCGCATGCCTCCGACCAGCTTTCACCGATCGGCGCGTGCATCACTCTACCTGATCCTCTTCGCAAGAGGGCGGTAGACGATGAGAGCGGGTGACAGGGATCGCACACTGCGCCTCCCCCTTGGAAAGGGGGCGCTCTACTACTGAGCTACACCCGCATGGTGTCTTCCTCGGGGTTTTGGCCTTTCGGCCTCGCCCCTCGGCGTGCTCCAGACTTTAGCGGATCACCCGGGGTGGTGTGCAACTCGGCTGAACGGGTCACTCAGGCCGACTCGTTGAAGGCTTCGTAGACCTTCTTGGGGATCCGGCCGCGCGGAGGCACCTCCATGCCGTGCGACCTGGCCCAGGCGCGCACCGCGGCCGGGTCCGGGGCGACATCGGTGCGGCGGTACGTCTTGCCCGAGCGGGCCCGCTTGCGGCCGGCCTCCACGTACGGCGCGAGCGCGTCGCGCAGTTTCGACGCATTGGCAGAGTTGAGGTCGATCTCGTACAACTTGCCGTCGAGTCCGAACGTGACCGTCTCTTCCGCTTGGCCGCCCTCGAGGTCGTCGGAGAGCGTGACTACTACGCGCTGCGCCACGGATATCGGTCCTTTCGGGCTGCATCGATGCTTTGACGTGCAAAGATGTCAGCTGTCCAGTTGTGTCCAACAATGCTTTTTCATTTGTACAGCGACTGGCATTGCATTGTGAACCCCGGTAATTCCATCCGCGTGTCACGCCGCGATCGGGACCATACGTTTTTCCCCGACCTTTCCCCGTCAGTTGCCACCGACGATGCTTAAACGTGACCGAACCCTTGCATATCTACTCGCGTAGAATTTTCGCCGGGGTAGGCTTGGGCCACCGCCTTACGCACCAGCACCACACCACCGGGAGTGCCAGTGGCACGCGTCGTAGTCGACGTCATGCTCAAGCCGGAGATCCTCGACCCCCAGGGCCAGGCGGTGCAGCGAGCACTGCCCCGCCTCGGTTTCGAGGGGATCGCCGATGTCCGTCAGGGCAAGCGCTTTGAACTCGAGGTGGAGGGCCCGGTCGACGATGCCGCCCTCGCCCGTATCCATGAGATCGCCGAGACCTTCCTGGCGAACACCGTGATCGAGGACTTTTCCGTGAAGGTCGAGGTCGGCGAAGGTGCCGACACCACCGCCGTGAAGGCCGAATCGTGACCGCACGCATCGGAGTCATCACTTTCCCCGGCACGCTCGACGACCGCGACACCCAGCGCGCGGTGCGCACCGCCGGCCTGGAAGCCGTACCGCTGTGGCACCGCGACAAGGACCTCAAGCAGGTCGACGCGGTGATCCTGCCGGGCGGCTTCTCCTATGGCGACTATCTGCGGGCCGGAGCGATCTCCCGGTTCTCTCCGGTAATGGAGTCGGTGATCGACCAGGCGAAGGCCGGTATGCCGGTGCTTGGCATCTGCAATGGCTTCCAGGTTCTCACCGAGACCCATCTCCTCCCCGGTGCGATGCTGCGGAACAACCATCTGCACTTCATCTGCCGCGATCAGAAGTTGCGAGTGGAAAACGCGGAGACCGCCTGGACGCGCTCATACGAGCAGGGTCAGGAGATCAACATCCCGCTGAAGAACATCGACGGACGCTATGTCGCCGATGAGCGCGTCCTCGATGAACTCGAGGCCGAGGGACGCGTCGTCTTCCGCTATGAGGAGCTCAACCCCAACGGCTCGCTCCGCGACATCGCCGGAATCTCCAATGCGGCGGGCAATGTCGTCGGCCTCATGCCCCACCCCGAGCACGCCGTCGAACCGCTGATCGGCACCGGTCGCACCGACGGTCTCGGATTCTTCACCTCGATCCTCAAGAGGCTGGTCAGCGCATGACCCTGGACACCACCAAGCACGCGGCGCAGACCCCGGACGACGGGCAGCCGTGGGCCGAGCTCGGTCTCAAGCAGGACGAGTACGAGCGCATCCGCGCCATCCTGGGCCGCCGTCCCACCGGCGCCGAGCTCGCGATGTACTCCGTCATGTGGTCCGAGCACTGCTCGTACAAGTCGAGCAAGGTCCATCTGCGGCAGTTCGGTGAGAAGGCCCCCGAGAGCGACGCCCTGCTCGTCGGCATCGGTGAGAACGCGGGTGTGGTCGACGTCGGCCAGGGCTACGCGGTCACCTTCAAGGTCGAGTCGCACAACCACCCCTCGTACATCGAGCCCTACCAGGGCGCGGCCACCGGCGTCGGCGGCATCGTCCGCGACATCCTCGCCATGGGCGCCCGCCCGGTGGCCGTGATGGACCCGCTGCGCTTCGGCGCCGCCGATCACCCCGACACCAAGCGGGTGCTGCCCGGTGTGGTCGCGGGCATCGGCGGCTACGGCAACTGCCTGGGCCTGCCCAACATCGGCGGCGAGGTCGTCTTCGACCCCTGCTACCAGGGCAACCCGCTGGTCAACGCGCTCTGCGTGGGTGTGATGAAGCATGAGGACATCCACCTCGCCAAGGCGTCCGGCGCCGGCAACAAGGTGATCCTCTACGGCGCCCGTACCGGCGGCGACGGCATCGGCGGCGTCTCGGTGCTGGCATCCGAGACCTTCGACGACTCGAAGCCCGCCAAGCGCCCCGCCGTCCAGGTCGGCGACCCGTTCCAGGAGAAGCTGCTCATCGAGTGCACCCTGGAGGTCTTCCAGGAGGACCTGGTCGAGGGCATTCAGGACCTCGGCGGCGCGGGCCTGTCCTGCGCCACCAGCGAGCTCGCCAGCGCCGGCTCCGGCGGTATGCGGGTCGAGCTGGACACCGTGCCGCTGCGCGACTCCTCGCTCTCCCCCGAGGAGATCCTGATGAGCGAGTCGCAGGAGCGCATGTGCGCGATCGTGAAGCCCGAGAAGGTCGACCGCTTCCTGGAGATCTGCGAGAAGTGGGACGTCATCGCCACCGTCATCGGTGAGGTCACCGATGGCGAGCGGCTGGAGATCTACTGGCACGGCGAGCAGATCGTCGACGTCCCGCCGCGCACCGTCGCCCACGAGGGCCCGGTCTACGAGCGCCCCTACGCCCGCCCCGAGTGGCAGGACGCGCTCCAGGCCGACGACGCGGACAAGCTGCCGCGCCCGGCCACCGCCGAAGAGCTGCGCGAGCAGGTCCTCAAGGTGGTCGCCTCCCCGAACCAGGCGTCCAAGTCCTGGATCACCGATCAGTACGACCGCTTCGTCCAGGGCAACACGGTCCTCGCCCAGCCCGAGGACTCCGGCATGGTCCGCGTGGACGAGGAGACGGGCCTGGGCGTGGCCGTCGCCACGGACGGCAACGGCCGCTACGCCAAGCTGGACCCGTACGCGGGGGCGCAGCTCGCGCTCGCCGAGTCGTACCGCAATGTGGCCGCGTCCGGCGCCACGCCGCTCGCCATCTCCAACTGCCTCAACTTCGGCTCGCCGGAGGACCCCGCGGTCATGTGGCAGTTCGCGGAGGCCACCCGCGGCCTCGCCGACGGCTGCCTGACCCTGGGCACCCCGGTCACCGGCGGCAACGTGTCGCTGTACAACCAGACCGGCGAGGTGGCCATTCACCCGACGCCGGTCGTCGCCGTCCTCGGCGTGATCGACGATGTGGCCCGCCGCACCCCGATCGCCTTCTCGGAGGAGGGCCAGCTGCTCTATCTGCTGGGGGACACCACGGCGGAGCTGGGCGGCTCGGCCTGGTCCCAGGTGATCCACGACCACCTGGGCGGGCTGCCGCCGAAGGTGGACCTGGAGCGGGAGCGGCTGCTCGCCGAGATCCTGATCTCGGCCTCGCGCGACGGCATGGTGGACGCCGCCCACGACCTGTCCGACGGCGGTCTGATCCAGGCGCTCACCGAGTCGTGTCTGCGCGGCGGCAAGGGCGCCCGGATCGTCGTCCCCGACGGTCTGGACCCGTTCGTCCTGCTGTTCTCCGAGTCCGCGGGCCGGGCGGTCGTCGCCGTACCGCGCAGCGAGGAGGTCCGCTTCAAGGACATGTGCGGGGCGCGGGGGCTTCCGGCGGCCCGTATCGGTGTGATCGACGGCGACTCGATCGACGTCCAGGGGCAGTTCTCCATCCCGCTGGCCGAGCTGAGGGAGCCGTACGAGGCGACGATCCCGGGCCTGCTGGCCTGAGGACCCGCGTCCTTGCGACGTGCGGCCCGCTCCCTGACGGCAGGGAGCGGGCCGTACGGTCCGTTCGGGCCTCGCGCGCCAGGGTTCATGGGCCCCAGAACGCGTCCCAGGCGTCGATGTCCTCGACGCATTCGTCGATGTCGGTGATCTTCCCGCCGACGACGGTGAAGAAATTTCCGGTCCTCATGTCCAGGCCGCGGTTGCCGCGCTCGGCGCGCAGGTGGTGGACGGACATCGTGTGTCCGCGCCCGTCGCACAGCACCGTCTCCAGGTCGACCCGCAGCGTGCCGCCGGTCTCCTCGTACATCGAGCGGTACAGGTCCATGCAGGCGTCCCGGCCCTTGTGGTGGCCCGACATCGGGCTGTCACCCGGCAGATGATGGACGGCGTCCGCCGTCATCAGCGTCGATACGGTGTCCAGATCGCCCTGGGAGAAGGCCGTGCAGGCGCGGCGCACCAAGGCGCGATCGGGGTGTTCGCCCATGGCATCTCACACCTTCCATGCCGATGGAAAACCCTTCCTCCTTCCATCCTGCCGCTGTCAGGGGGATCCTCTGACGACCTCGGGGGAAATAGGGAGCGGATCAAGGAGCGGCGTCTGGTGCGTGCGATCGCAAGGCGCCGGGATGGCCTCGTAGCCGAGCTACTAGGACATTTCGGCAACGCCGCGAGCGTGCGTGCCAGGCGTCGCGACGCCGCTCACTCTTTCCCACGAGGTCGTAAGCTCTCCGCCATGCCGCCCCGTGCCCGTGCCCGCAGCTATGACCCCGCCAAGACCCGCACCGCCGTGATCGCGCAGCTGAGGCTGGTGCGGAAGGCGGCCGAGGAGCTGGACGCGACGGGCCTGGACGCCCCCACCCGGCTCGGCGGCTGGACGGTCCGGGAGCTGGTCGCGCATCTGGCGATGGCCGTGACCTCCGTCGTCCGGCTCCTGGAGCGGCCCGCGCCGCCCGCGCGCGAGGTCACCGTCACGGGCTGGGCCGGGGCGCTCGCCGCGCACTCGGGGCCAATCGGTGACGACACCCGTGCCCTGGCCGCGGGCGAGGACCTGGGCGAGCTGCTGGAGCGCGCCGAGGCGCGGTTCGCGGAGACGGCCTCCGTCGCGCCCGGTGACCGGCTGCTGGCCACTCGCGTCGGCGCGATGCGGCTGGAGGACTACCTGGTCACCCGCTGTGTGGAGCTCGTGGTCCACGCCGACGATCTGACGGCCGCCACCGGAGTCCCCGTGCGCCACGACCGCCAGGCGCTGGCCACCGCGGTCCGGGTGCTCGCCGACGCCCTCGCGGCGAAGGCGCCCGGCGGCTCGGTCGAGCTCCGGATCCCGCCGTTCGCCGTGGTCCAGTGCGTCGAGGGCCCCCGGCACACCCGCGGCACCCCGCCGAATGTCGTCGAGACCGATCCGCTGACCTGGATCCGCCTTGCCACGGGCCGCCTGACCTGGGCCGATGCCCTGGAGTCGGCGCCGCTGACCGCGAGCGGCGACCGCGCCGACCTCTCCGCCCACCTCCCGGTGCTCGGCTGAGCGGCCGCGATGTGATCCTTTTCGGGGTCGCGAGATGTGATCCTTGCCTCGGCCACGGATTTCCGCCCCTGGCCATCGCAGGTCGGGCACGGGTTCCGGGGGCCCGGAGCGGTGCGGGGAATGTGACTTACGCCCCCCTGACGGGTCCCTCGTTCGGAGGCACCGCTGAACTGGCCTAGACTCGATGACGTGCCACGTGGTGACGGACGACTCAGCCACGACCTGCTCCCCGGTGAGAAGGGCCCCCAGGACGCTTGCGGCGTCTTCGGAGTCTGGGCACCGGGTGAAGAGGTCGCCAAACTCACCTATTTCGGGCTGTACGCACTGCAGCACCGTGGACAGGAGTCCGCGGGCATCGCGGTGAGCAACGGCTCCCAGATCCTCGTCTTCAAGGACATGGGCCTGGTTTCCCAGGTCTTCGACGAGACCTCCCTCGGCTCCCTCACGGGCCATATCGCGGTCGGTCACGCCCGCTACTCCACCACCGGAGCCTCGGTGTGGGAGAACGCGCAGCCGACCTTCCGGGCCACCGCCCACGGCTCGATCGCGCTCGGCCACAACGGGAACCTGGTCAACACCGCCGAGCTGGCGGAGCTGGTCGCGGCCCTGCCCCGGGACGGCGGCCGGGCCACCCAGGTCGCGGCGACCAATGACACCGACCTGGTCACCGCCCTGCTCGCGGGCCAGGTGGACGACGACGGCAAGCCGCTGACCGTCGAGCAGGCGGCCCCCATCGTGCTGCCCAAGGTCAAGGGCGCTTTCAGCCTCGTCTACATGGACGAGCACACGCTGTACGCGGCGCGCGACCCCCAGGGCATCCGCCCGCTGGTCCTCGGCCGCCTCGAGCGCGGCTGGGTGGTGGCGTCCGAGACCGCCGCCCTGGACATCGTGGGCGCGTCCTTCATCCGTGAGATCGAGCCCGGCGAGATGGTCGCCATCGATGAGAACGGGCTGCGCTCCACCATCTTCGCCGAGGCCCGCCCCAAGGGCTGCGTCTTCGAATACGTGTACCTCGCCCGCCCCGACACCGACATCGCGGGCCGGAACGTGTACCTCTCCCGGGTCGAGATGGGCCGCCGGCTGGCCAAGGAGGCCCCGGCCGACGCCGACCTGGTCATAGCGACGCCCGAGTCCGGCACCCCCGCCGCCGTCGGCTACGCCGAGGCCAGCGGGATTCCGTACGGCTCGGGGCTGGTCAAGAACAGCTATGTGGGCCGGACCTTCATCCAGCCCTCGCAGACCATCCGGCAGCTCGGCATCCGGCTCAAGCTGAACCCGCTCAAGGAGGTCATCCGGGGCAAGCGCCTGGTGGTCGTCGACGATTCGATCGTCCGCGGCAACACCCAGCGCGCCCTGGTGCGGATGCTCCGCGAGGCCGGAGCCGCCGAGGTCCACATCCGGATCTCGTCCCCGCCGATCAAGTGGCCGTGCTTCTTCGGCATAGATTTCGCCACCCGCGCCGAGCTGATCGCCAACGGCCTCTCGGTCGAGGAGATCGGCAAGTCGCTGGGCGCCGATTCGCTGTCGTACATCTCCACCGACGGCATGATCGAGGCGACCACGATCGCCAAGCCGAATCTGTGCCGCGCCTGCTTCGACGGTGAGTACCCGATGGAGCTGCCGGATCCGGGGCTGCTGGGCAAGCACCTCCTGGAGTCCGAAACACAGGCCCCGAACAGCGCCGACGCCGACGGTGTGACGACGCTGACCGCTGGTGTCGGCGGCGCCGACGCCCTGCGCCGTCCCTGAGCGCACGCCTGTCATCCCCGATACGAAAGATCTCTACGTCATGCCTGAGTCCGGGTCCACCTACGCCGCCGCGGGCGTCGACATCGAGGCGGGTGACCGCGCCGTCGAGCTGATGAAGGAGTGGGTCAAGAAGGCGAGCCGGCCCGAGGTCGTGGGCGGCCTCGGCGGTTTCGCCGGGCTCTTCGACGCCTCCGCCCTGGCCCGCTACCAGCGTCCGCTGCTCGCCTCCGCCACCGACGGGGTCGGCACCAAGGTGGACATCGCCCGGCGGATGGGCGTGTACGACACCATCGGCCGCGATCTGGTCGGCATGGTCGTGGACGACCTGGTGGTCTGCGGTGCCGAGCCGCTCTTCATGACCGACTACATCTGCGTCGGCAAGGTCTACCCGGAGCGTGTCGCCGCCATCGTCAAGGGCATCGCCGAGGGCTGCACCCTCGCCGGCTGCGCACTGGTGGGCGGCGAGACCGCCGAGCACCCGGGGCTGCTGGGCGCCGATGACTTCGATGTCGCCGGGGCCGGTACGGGCGTGGTCGAGGCCGATCGGGTGCTGGGCGCCGATCGCATCCGAACGGGGGATGCGGTGATCGCCATGGCTTCGTCCGGACTTCACTCGAACGGGTACTCACTCGTCCGCCATGTGCTCTTCGACCGGGCCGGCTGGGCGCTGGACCGCGAGGTTCCGGAGCTCGGCCGGACGCTGGGGGAGGAGCTGCTGGAGCCCACCCGGATCTACTCGCTGGACTGCCTGGCCCTCACCCGCACCACCGAGGTGCACGCCTTCTCGCACATCACCGGCGGCGGGCTCGCCAACAACCTCGCGCGGGTCATCCCCGAGGGGCTGCGCGCGGTCGTGGACCGCTCGACCTGGACCCCCGGCGCGATCTTCGAGCTGGTCGGTCAGACCGGATCGGTCGAGCGGCTGGAGCTGGAGAAGACCCTCAACATGGGCGTCGGCATGATGGCGGTGGTCCCGGCCGACTCCGTCGATGTGGCGCTCACCACGCTCGCCGACCGCGGTGTCGAGGCCTGGGTCAGCGGTGAGATCACCGAGCGCACGGCCGGGGACGCGGAAGCGGTGACGCTGACCGGTGACCATGCGAGCTGATGACCATGGAGGCTGAGTGGACCGCGCCGGGTGCGCGGACAGCACAGAAGCCGGTCCGAGGCGGGTGCCCCGGACCGGTGGAGATGTGCGGCGAAAAGCCGAGCGCCTGGAACGGGTGGTTCAGGCGCGGCGACGCTGCGGGGACGGATCGGACTGGTCGTCGTCCTCGTCCTCATCGTCGTTGTACAGATCCGCGTACTGTGCGTACGGGTCGTCGTCCAGCTCATCGTCCTCGAACGGCTCGCCATTCGGCGGCTGGTTCGTTGGCGATGCGCCCAGCTCCTCGGCCAGGCGTGAGAGATCCGTCCCACCGCTGTTGTACTTCAGCTGGCGGGCGACCTTCGTCTGCTTGGCCTTGGCCCGGCCGCGCCCCATGGCTCGACCCCCTCAACGACGGGGCTCGACGGCCCCAGAGTCTTGACACGCGTTCACGTTCATAAATCGGAGCGGACTCTCATAAGAGAGACCGGTCCGTAGGGCTTCAACGGTACCTGCTTCTGTGGCCATACGGTACGTCGCCCACACGACGTGCCACGAGGCAGAACCCGCGAGGAGCCCGTTCCTCGCTGGTCAGGTGCGATTTTAACGCGTCTTGCGGGCCGACCCGCCGACAGGCCGTGAGGGATCTCTCGCCGATGGCTCCCAGGGGGGCTCCACATCGCCCATCCGGCGGCCTCCGGCAAGATCCCCGCACGGCCTGCCCACGGCTGCGCCCAGAAGCTCTCAGGCGCCTGTGGGCCACGGCTCAGGCGTCGTGGCCCTCCGCCATCCGGTGCTCGGCCAGCCGGTCGGCGGCCGCGGCTGGCGGGATTCCGTCGGTCTGTGCCCGATCGAATATGGCCAAAGTCGTGTCGAAGATCTTTGTCGCCTTCGCCTTGGCCCGATCGAAGTCGAACCCGTGCAGCTCGTCCGCCACCTGGATGACACCACCGGCGTTCACGACGTAGTCCGGCGCGTAGAGGATCCCGCGGCCGGCCAGGTCCTTCTCGACCCCCGGGTGGGCGAGCTGGTTGTTGGCCGCGCCGCACACCACCTTCGCGGTCAGGACGGGCACCGTGGCGTCGTCCAGGGCGCCACCGAGCGCGCACGGGGCGTAGACGTCCAGGTCGGTGCGGATCAGCGCCTCGGTGTCCCGGACCGCCTGCACCCGGGGGTGGCGGGCCAGCACGCGGTCCACCGACTCACCGCGCACATCCGTGACCACGACCTCGGCGCCGTCCTCCAGCAGATGCTCGACCAGGTGGTGGCCCACCTTGCCGACCCCCGCGATGCCGACCCGGCGGCCGCGCAGCGTGGGCGCTCCCCAGGACGCCTGGGCGCTCGCCCGCATGCCCTGGAAGACGCCGAAGGCGGTCAGCACCGAGGAGTCGCCGGCGCCGCCGTTCTCGGGGGAGCGGCCGGTGGTCCAGGGGCACTCACGGGCGACGACGTCCATGTCGGACACATAGGTGCCCACATCGCAGGCGGTGACGTAGCGGCCGCCCAGAGAGGCCACGAAGCGGCCGTAGGCGAGCAGCAGCTTTTCGGTCTTGATCTCCTCGGGATCGCCGAGGATCACGGCCTTGCCGCCACCGTGGTCGAGCCCGGCGAGCGCGTTCTTGTAGGACATGCCGCGGGCGAGGTTGAGGGCGTCGAGGAGCGCCGCTTCTTCGGGGTTCTCCTCGGAGGCATAGGCGTGGAAGCGGGTGCCGCCGAGGGCCGGGCCCAGGGCGGTCGAGTGGAGGGCGATGACGGCCTTGAGGCCGCTCTCGCGGTCCTGGCAGAGCAGGACCTGCTCATGCCCGCCGAGATCGGACCGGAACAGCGTCGCAAGCGGTGAGAGAGGGTTCGGCACGCGACTCTCCGTCGGACCGTCGGCACTGACGGTGTGACGTACGTCGGTCACGGTGGTGACTCCCATAGGTCGGGGTAGACGCCCTCCTGGCTGGTGGGGAGGGCCGTGGGCAAGAGGGTAAGCCCTGGGGCCCCAGGGGACCGGCCATGTCCCCGACGAGTCCGATGCCGAGCATGGGACGATGCCGTCAGGTGGGGGTAAGGGAGCCCCTGGCGGTGGTCTCAGCCTTGAGGGAGCGCGTGTGACCTTGGCGTCTTCGGTGATTGTCCCGTACGCGGCGTATCTCCGGGTCTATGAGCCACTGGCAGCGTTTCCGGAGCCGGAGCGATCGCACTGGGCGCGGTATGCCAAGCGCGACGACCTGCCGGGTGCGCAGGACGAGCTGCGCCGCTCGCTGGCGGACCTCCTGCCGGTCCCTCCGGTGGCGGTGCCGGTGCACGAGAGCGCGGACGCCTTCGTGGCGCTCGTGGACGGCGTCACATGCGTCTGTCCGTGGCGTACGCGGCTGAGGGGCTGGCTGGCCCTGGAGGAGCTGCCGGAGCGCCTTCCCGGGCCCCTCCTGGACGCGGCCCTGCCCCCGGTGGTGCGCCGGCAGGCGGTGGCGGACTTCGAGCGGTGGCTGGAGCGCAATCCGGACGCCCGGCCGTGGATCCGCTCGGCCACCTGGCATGTACCGGTGCGCTGGTTCGTGCTCTTCGGGGACGAGGAGCGCGAATTCACCAAGGGTGACGACGGCCTCATTCTCCGTTACCGCACTCCGATGGTCCAGGCCAGGCGCCGGGTCGCGCGTGGCCTTAAGGTGCTCAAGGAGTCCCTCGGCGAAGGGCCGCTGATCGACGGGCTGGTGGACGTCGGCCGGTGGCTGGAGGAATTCCACCCCCGGTCGTTGGTCGAGCTGGACTACGGCGGCCTGGTGCACACGCTGCCCGCCGGGCAGCTGGAGGAGGACCACTCGGCCGCGGATGTGGCGGAGGGCCTCGCGGCGCTGCGCGACGGGGACGGGGAGCGGGCGGGCAGCGCGTACGAGCGGCTGACCGACCGCTGGAGCGTGATCCGCGGGCGGCAGAACGCGAGCTGAGCCCGACCGGAGTGGCGCCGGGCGGCCGGTTGACGGTCGTCCGGAACAGACGGGGACGTAGGTCCCGATCCGGGCCATTGCCTCAATCGTGACCTAAAGCACTGACTTCGGGCCTTGCGGTAATCGCCCATCCTCGTGTCAAAATAGGACAAGGAGTCCGGGAGGGACTCCTTCCGCCCAACTATGGGCGGATTAATCGGTATTGCACTCCTTGATGGATCTGGCTACCCCTGATCCTGTTGTGACTGATCGTCACGGCCGTGTGACTGTCCGCTATGGCATGGTCCATCGGCTTCCGTTGAGGTTGGACACCTGAGAGGGCAATTCCATCGGTTTGGCCGACGGGGCTGGACAGATGGTGTAGTTGTAGTGCCGAGGACAAGCCGTTCGTCCTATAACCGACTCGGCCCGCGTCCGCCATTTCGGGCAACGCGGGTCAAGGTGCAGAATTTAGAGGAAAGAACCGTGATGGTTCGGTTCTCCCGAGGAGGCCGCTCATGACCGCTCGCACCCCTGATGCCGAGCCGCTGCTGACCCCGGCTGAGGTTGCCACGATGTTCCGCGTGGACCCGAAGACGGTCACTCGCTGGGCGAAGGCGGGCAAGCTCACGTCCATCCGCACGCTCGGAGGGCATCGGCGCTACCGCGAAGCGGAGGTCCGTGCACTTCTTGCGGGCATCCCGCAGCAGCGCAGCGAGGCCTGAACAACCGCATAACCGGGCATTTCCGGGCCCCCCAGCCCGGTTTTCGCCTGTATAGCTCCACACGACGGGTGCCTGCCCCAACAGGCCCGCCACCGCTCGACATGGGTGCGTCGTTGATCGCGCTGGACTCCGCCGGGTCCGGCGCGATCTTTTTATGCCCGGGAACGGCCTTCCGGAGGGTGCCTCCAGAGGGGTCGCAAGTGGCCCTGAAGGGGCGATCGTTCGGCTTGCCCGGGGGTGTCCCGCGGTGTCTCCCGGAGGTTCTCGGGGGGGTGTTCGGGGAGCGTTCGGGAGGCACGGACAGACGGTGCAATTGCACATATTAAATTGACCCGTGGTGAGCGGGGTGTAAGTTCCCTCACTCCGGAAACTCATTCGGTGACTCCCGTCACACTGTCCAGCCATTGCCCTGTGTCCACTGGTTGCGCTAAAAGGCAACTGCGGTAAGGGCTTACCGAGTTGGCGGTGGAGCGGCGGCCGTCGCCTCGTGGCCGGCCCCGTCGCCGACCTCGTCGTTGGCCCCGCTGCCAGCCTCGTTGCCAGCCCCGTCACCCGCCTCGTCGGCCGCCGAGGGCTCCATCGCCAGCCGCAGCAGGCGATGGCAGATCGGGCAGTGCCGGGTGAAGTGGCGGTAGCCTGCGGCGGCCGCCAGATGGGCGCGCAGCAGCGCCCTGGTCTCATGCCTCGCGGACGTCGTCATACGCCGCACCTCCCGCGCACCCCCGCGCCTTTTAGCTTGGGTACCTCTGGGTGTGGTGCGCCGTCAAGACACCAAAGGCCCGGATCCATATACGGATCCGGGCCTTCCGGGTAAGCGGTCCTGACGGGATTTGAACCCGCGGCCTCCACCTTGACAGGGTGGCGAGCACTCCAAACTGCTCCACAGGACCAACAGTGACGCTGCGACTTCGTCGCCCTGCGCCGCGCTGGTGTGCGCTGCGATGCAGACTCTACAGCAGGTCAGGGGGTGCGGTCGAACTCGCGCCCGGCGGGGCTCCGGCGGCCCGCCGGAGCCCCTGGGGCACCCTTACGGCGCCGCCGCGTCGATGGCCTTCACGATGCGCTTGTCGGACACCGGATAGGCCGTGCCGAGGGCGTGCGCGAAGTAGCTGACCCGCAACTCCTCGATCATCCAGCGGATCTCCAGCGCCTCCTGGGGCACCGGGCGCCCCGGCGGGAACTGCTCCAGCAGCCAGGCGTACTCGTCCCGCATCTCCCGCACCTTCGCCATCCGGGCGCGGTCCCGGTCGGCGTTGCCCGGAAGCTGCTGCAGCCGCCGGTCCACGGCCACCAGATAGCGCATGAGGTCCGGAAGCCGCCGTACGCCGTGCGCGGTCACGAAACCCGGTGCGATGAGCTCCGAGAGCTGCTCCCTGATGTCCGTGAGGGACGGCAGCAGCACCGGGCTCCTGGTGTCCTTGAGCCGCCGCTCGCACGACTGCCAGGCCGCCAGCACCTCCTGGACCTTGCGCACGGTGTCCAGCGTGGCGTCCGTGATGTCGCTGCGCACCGCGTCGAAGAGCTTGCGGAACGACTCCTCGTCCCAGGCCGGGCCGCCACGGGCCGCGATCAGCCGGTCGGCCGCCGCGGCCACGCAGTCCTCGAAGAGCGCCTGCACACCGCCGTGCGGGCTGCTGGAGAGCGCCAGCTTGGCCTGGTTGGAGAGCTTGCCCTGGACGAACTTGGCGGGGCTGGACGGCAGCTGGAGCAGGATCAGCCGGCGCGTCCCCCGCCACATCGCCTCCCGCTGCTCGGCCTCGGTGTCGAAGAGCCGTACGGCCACCGAGGCGCCCTCGTCGACGAGCGCCGGATACGCCTTGACCGGCTGGCCGCCGCGGCGCGTCTCGAAGGTGCGCGGCAACGTCCCGACCGTCCACCGGGTCAGCCCGCCGCGCTGCTCGATCCCCACGCCCTCCTTGGAAGACTCGAACGCCTTGGAGATCGCGGCCCGTGTCTTCGGCCGCAGCCGCTGCCGCAGCACCTCCACGTCCTTGTCCTCGGCCAGCTTGCGGCGCCGCTCGTCCACCACCCGGAAGGTGACCTTGAGGTGGTCGGGGACCTTCGCCAGATCCCAGTCCTCCGGCTCGATCCGTACGCCCACCATCCGCTGGAGCTCGCGCCCGAGCGCCGCGGTCAGCGGCTCCTGGAGGGGGACAGCGCTTTCCAGGAAGCGCTTGGCATAGTTCGGCGCCGGGACGTAGTGACGGCGCACCGGTTTGGGCAGCGAGCGGATCAGCTCGGTGACCAGATCCTCCCGCAGCCCCGGAATCTGCCAGTCGAAACCGTCCGCGGTGACCTGATTGAGCACCTGCAGCGGGATGTGGACGGTCACACCGTCCGCGTCCGCCCCCGGCTCGAATTGGTAGGTCACCTTGAACTTGAGCTTCCCCTGGCGCCAGGAGTCCGGGTAGGCGTCCTTGGTGATGTCCTGCGCCCGCTCGTTGATGAGCATCGACTTCTCGAAGTTGAGAAGCTCCGGCTCCTCGCGTCGTTTGTGCTTCCACCAGGAGTCGAAGTGCGCGCCGGAGACCACATGCTCGGGGATCCGCTGGTCGTAGAAGTCGAAGAGCGTCTCGTCGTCCACCAGGATGTCGCGGCGCCGGGCCCGGTGCTCCAGCTCCTCGACCTCGCCCAGCAGCTTGCGGTTGTCGTGGAAGAACTGGTGGTGGGTGCGCCAGTCGCCCTCCACCAGGGCGTTGCGGATGAACAGATCGCGGCTGGTCTCCGGGTCGATCCGGCCGTAGTTGACCTTCCGCTGGGCGACGATCGGCACCCCGTAGAGCGTGACCCGCTCATACGCCATCACCGCGGCCTGCTTCTGCTCCCAGTGCGGTTCGCTGTAGGTGCGTTTGACCAGGTGCTGGGCGAGCGGCTCGATCCACTCCGGCTCGATCTTCGCGTTGACCCGCGCCCACAGCCGGGACGTCTCCACCAGCTCCGCCGACATCACCCAGCGCGGCGGCTTCTTGAACAGCGCCGAGCCGGGGAAGACCGCGAACTTGGCGCTGCGTGCGCCCAAGTACTCGTTCTTGTCGGTGTCCTTCAAGCCCACATGGGACAGGAGCCCCGCCAGCAGTGAGGTGTGCACATGGTCGGGCGCCGCGTCCTGTTCGGACATATGGATGTCCATGGTCTTGGCGACCGTGCGCAGCTGGCTGTAGATGTCCTGCCATTCGCGTATGCGCAGGTAGTTGAGGAACTCATTGCGGCACATCCGGCGGAAGGCGGAGGAGGACAGCTCCTTCTGCCGCTCCCGGATGTACTTCCACAGATTGAGGAAGGCTAGGAAGTCGCTGGACTCGTCCTTGAACCGGGCGTGCTGCTGATCCGCCTGCTGCTGCTTGTCCGAGGGGCGCTCGCGCGGGTCCTGGATGGACAGCGCCGCCGCGATCACCATGACCTCGCGGACACAGCCGTTGCGATCCGCCTCCAGCACCATCCGGGCCAGCCGCGGGTCCACCGGCAGCTGGGCCAGCTTCCGGCCGACCTGGGTGAGCCGCTTGCGTGGATCCTTCTGCTTGCTGTCCAGGGCGTGCAGCTCTTCCAGGAGCTGGACGCCGTCCTTGACGTTGCGGCGGTCCGGCGGGTCGATGAAGGGGAACTTCTCGATGTCGCCGAGGCCGGCGGCGGTCATCTGGAGGATGACGGAGGCCAGATTGGTCCGGAGGATCTCGGCGTCGGTGAACTCCGGGCGGGTGAGGAAGTCGTCCTCGGAGTACAGCCGGATGCAGATGCCGTCGCTGGTCCGGCCGCAGCGGCCCTTGCGCTGATTGGCGCTGGCCTGGGAGATCGGCTCGATGGGCAGCCGCTGGACCTTGGTGCGATGGCTGTAGCGGGAGATCCGGGCGGCGCCCGGATCGATCACATAGCGGATACCGGGGACGGTCAGCGAGGTCTCGGCGACGTTGGTCGCCAGCACGATGCGGCGGCCGGTGTGTCTCTGGAAGACGCGGTGCTGCTCGGCGTGCGACAGCCGGGCGTACAGCGGAAGGACCTCGGTGACCGGGAGCTTCTTCTTGTTCAGCGCGTCGGCGGTGTCGCGGATCTCCCGCTCACCGGAGAGGAAGACCAGGATGTCGCCGGGCCCCTCGGCCTGGAGCTCGTCGACCGCGTCGCAGATCGCGGTGACCTGGTCGCGGTCGCTGTCCTCGCCGCCCTCCTCGAGCAGCGGGCGGTAGCGCACCTCGACCGGATACGTGCGCCCGCTGACCTCGACGATCGGAGCGTCGCCGAAATGGCGGGAAAAGCGCTCCGGGTCGATGGTGGCGGAGGTGATCACGACCTTGAGGTCGGGACGGCGGGGCAGCAGCTGGGCCAGATAGCCCAGCAGGAAGTCGATGTTGAGGCTGCGCTCATGGGCCTCGTCGATGATGATCGTGTCGTACTGGCGCAGCTCGCGGTCGGTCTGGATCTCGGCGAGCAGAATGCCGTCGGTCATCAGCTTGACGTGGGTGTCCTGGCCCACCTGATCGGTGAAGCGGACCTTCCAGCCGACGGACTCGCCCAGCGGCGACCGCAGCTCCTCGGCGATGCGCTCGGCCACGGTGCGGGCGGCGATACGGCGCGGCTGCGTATGGCCAATAAGCCCCTTGACGCCGCGCCCCAGCTCCAGACAGATCTTCGGAATCTGGGTGGTCTTTCCGGAGCCGGTCTCACCTGCGACGATCACCACCTGGTGATCCCGGACGGCCTCGAGGATCGCGTCCTTCTTCTGGCTGACCGGCAGCTCTTGCGGATAGGTGATGGCCGGCACGGCGGCGCGGCGGTCCGCGACCCGCAGCTCGGCACGCGTGATCTCCTCGGTGATCTCACCGAGCACGGCCGCTCGGGCCTCCGGTTTACGGATCCGGCGCGCACCGTCGAGCCGGCGTCCCAGCCGCTGCTGGTCGCGCAGCATCAGCTCGGGCAGCCGCTCCAGCAGGGCGGGCAGGGCGGGGGCAGGCGTGGTGGACATACGGACCCCAGGATCTCACCTCGGCAAAACGACTGGCGAACCATTTCCGCCGGGTGTTGTCCGGGCCACGTCGTGCGGTATGCCGGGATTGTCCGTTCTAGCGTGGGTGTATGGCGGACGACGAGAGCGGCGAAGGCGCGGGCGGGGGCGACGCGAGCGGGGGCAGGGGCGACGCGAGTGCGGGCGGGGGTGACGCGAGCGGGGGCAGAGGCAGAGGCGGAGGCAGGGGCAGGGGCGGGGCGGACGCGGGCAAGGGCGGGGCGGACCGGCTCTCCCCATGGGCCCGTTTCAAGCACACCCCCTTCTTCCCCGCGACCGTCATCGTGCTGCTCATCTCCGCGGGCGCGGGGCTCTTCGCGGGCTCGTACACCTTCGCCTTCGCCAATCCCACCCCCCGGAACATCCCCACCGCCGTCGTGACCACCGATGGCGACTCCGCCGTGCGGAACCAGTTCCTCACCGGGATGGAGAAGGCCCTGAACGCATCCCTCAAGCTGCACTCCTACCCCAGCTATGCGAAAGCCCGCTGGTCCCTGGAGGAGCAGCGGGTCTTCGCGATCCTGCGGGCGCGCGACCATGGCGTCGGGCTGGATGTCGCGGGCGCGGCGGGGGCGACCGTGGCCCAGGTGCTCAGCCAGGCCGGCGGCAAGGTGGGCCGGGCCTCCGGGGTGCCCGTCACGGTCAGGGATCTGAAACCGCTGCAGCCTGGCGATCCGCGCGGACTCGCGGTCTTCTACATCTCCCTGGCCGCCACGATCATCGGCTTCCTCGGTGCCATCCAGCTCAGCGTCAACGCCGCCGGGCTCAACCCGGCCGAGCGGATCGCCTTCAACGTCGCGTACGCCGTGCTCGGCGCCTTCGCGATCGCGGCGATCGTCGACTGGGGGCTGAAGGCGCTCCGGCTCCCCTTTGCGGAGTCGTGGGCGATCCTGGCGTTGACGATGTTCACCTCAGGGCTGGTGTTCTCCATGTTCAACGTCCTCTTCGGGCGCTGGGCGCTCCTCCCCACGTGGGGCGTGATGGTGATCCTCGGCAACCCGTCCTCCGGCGGCGCCGTCTCCTGGCCCCTGCTCCCCTCACTCCTGGGCACCGTCGGGCGCTGGCTCCCGCCGGGTGCATCGGTCAACGCCCAGCACACCGCGATCTACTTCCCCCACCACCAGCACCCCTTCCCCTTCCTGGTGCTGGGGGGCTGGTGTGTGGTGTCCGCCGTGGTCTTCTGGACCTGGCGCCACCGCCACCCGGGCGGGCGGCCGCCGAAGGCGACGCCGACGCGGTGCTGAGGGGCAGTGCCGAGGGGGCGGTGCGGTGAGGTGCGGGCACACAAAAAAAGTCCCTCCCCCGCAGATCAGGGGAGGGACTTCTCCAAGGAGCGCCGAGCAGGCCTTGCACCTACATCCCTCGTTTGGAGACGAGTATCTTTCCTTAGACGACCGACGCATCAACTCCCGCCCCGTTGGGGCGGCGTTGCGAGATCAACTATAGCCCATCCGGGTGATCACAACCGCCACAGTGGAGCGTCGTACCGCTCGGGCTGAGTCCCGATCAGCAGGGCCCGCAGATCCGCGCGTTGGACACCGCTCAGGCCGAGTGCCTCGGTGAGGCGGCGGAAGGTGGTGTGGCTGACCCCGCGGGCGCGGGCCTCCTCCGCGAAGCGGGCGACCCCGGCCAGTACGGCCCTGGGCCGGAACGGACCCTCGGGCGCCGCCCCGAACCGCGCGCCCTTCTCCCGCTCGTCGTCGATCTCCGAGTATCCGCAGATGTCCCGGCAGTGCCGCTCGGCCTCGGCGAGGCCGGTCGTGTCGGCGACGGCCCCGGCGAGCCGGTTCCGGCGGAACGCGGCGTCGAGATCCGCCTCATGGACCACGGGCCCGTCGTCCGTCAGGGGAATGGTGAGCCCCGCGTCCCCTACCTCGCACAGCCCGCGCACCCCTCGCGCCGTGGCCGTGAGCATGCCGGTGGCCTCCGACGGATGCCACTCCATGACGGGGCCGATGGGCGCGACGTCCTCGGCGGTGAGCGTTTGGACCACCGACTCCAGCCGTTCGCGCAGCACCTCCACCGGGATCTCCCCGTCCAGCCCCGGCCCGGCGACCAGCAGCCGGATCTCCGCGGTCACCTGGGCACACGCGGCAAGCGACAGCGCGTCCCCGAGCGGGCTCAGCAGCGTTGGCTCATCCCCTCGCGCGAGGATGTCGCCGCCCACGTCCAGCAGGTCGATGGAGGCCGGGGCCAGGCGCTCGATGAGCTCTTCCAACTGCCGGACCATGCCCTCCACCCCGTGGTGGGGGTCGAGCAGCGCGAAGGTGTGCGGCAGCTCGGCGGCCAGCCGGGGCAGTGTGGACCCGGCAGGCGCCACCGGCCTCCCGTCCTTGGGTACGGCGTACACGCTCGGCGTGAGCGCCCGCAGACCGGTGAAGTCGGCCGCTCCCCGGGGCCCGGGGAGGGGGTCGGCGAGCAGCCGGTCCCAGGCGTAGGTCAGGACCACCGCCCGGTCGTCGGCCGTCCCGTGCCCGTACAGAGCCCGGTCGATCACCGAGGCGGCGACGGCGTCCCCGCCACCTCCCCCCGCCACGATCAGCCGCGTCATCGGCCCAGCGTACGGCCGGAACGGCCGATACCGTCGTACTTCGGGCGCGCCCCGCCCAGCCGTCGCCCCGCCCCGGCCGCACCGGCGGCGGGCGGGGCAGGGCGTGGCCGGTCAGGAATGTATCGGCGATGAATCGGACGGCTTGGGTTTCTCTTCCGCCTCGCTCTCCTGCCGGGCTTTGCCGTTCCCGAGGACGTTCGGGTTGGTCTCGGGGGCGGCCCCCACGGCGAAGACGGTGACCAGGCCCATGCCGATGAGGAACAGTGCGATCGGCCAGGACGCGCCCGACCAGGCGAGCAGCGCGGTGGCGACGATGGGGGAGAACCCGCCGACGATCATCGACGCGAGCTCATGCCCCAGGGCGAGCCCGCTGTAGGCCACCCGGCTGGCGAAGAGTTCGGTGAAGAACGCCGGCTGGGTGCCGATCATCGCCCCGTGGCCGATCACGACCGCCACGAAGATCGCCACGAAGATCAGCACCGGATTGCGCGAGTCGAACAACGCGAAGAACGGATACGCCCAGACGATCACCGCGATCGCGCCCCCGATATACACCGGTCGGCGCCCGATGCGGTCGGAGAGCGCCCCGAACATGGGCATCGCGAACGACTCGAACAACATCCCCACCACGAGCGCGGCCAGCACCACGCCCTTTCCCACCCCGATCTCGGACGCGTAGGAGAGGCTGAAGGTGAGGAAGAGGTAACTCGCACCGGTTTCGGCGACCCGCGCGCCGAAGGCGATCAGGATGGACTTGGGGTGGGTGCGGATGACGTCGAGAAGCGGCGGGGCGGACTTCTTCGGCTCCGACTCCTTCTCCTGGAACGCGGGTGTCTCCATGATCCGGAGCCGGATCAGCAGTCCGACGGCGGTGAGCAGGATGCCGACCACGAACGGAATGCGCCATCCCCAGGCGAGGAAGGACTCCTTGGTGGTCACCTCCTGGGCCAGCGCGTAGGCGGCGGCGGAGAGGACGAACCCGAGCCCCACGCCGGTCTGGCTCCAGGCCGAGTAGAAGCCGCGGCGGTGGCTCGGCGCGTGTTCGCTGACGATCAGCACCCCGCCGCCCCACTCGCCGCCGACGGCGATGCCCTGCACGACCCGCAGCGTCACCAGCAGCACCGGCGCCCAGACCCCGACGGTGGCGTAGGTGGGCAGCAGGCCGATCAGACAGGTCGCGACGCCCATGATCACCAGGGTGGTCACCAGCATCGACTTTCGGCCGATCCGGTCCCCGAAGTGCCCGAAGATGATGCCGCCCAACGGCCGGGCGAGGAACCCCACCGCGTTGGTGCCGAAGGCGGCGATCGTCCCCACCAGCGGATTGAAGGTCGGGAAGAACAGGGTGTTGAACACGAGCGCGGCCGCCGTGCCGTAGAGGAAGAAGTCGTACCACTCCAATGCGCTACCGAACAAACTTGCGATCGCTGCCTTGCGTACTTCGCTCGGGGTGCCCTTCACGTCTGCCATGTCGGCTCTCCAATGGCCGCTTCGGATGGGATCAAGACCTGCGGCTCGGTTGTGTTCGGGGATTGTTCGCCGCTGGTTCTCGTGGCGGGAATGGCGACGTTCCGCTCACCGGGACGCGGGCGGGAACCGGCGACCTGCCGCCCTCCAGACGCGTTGCACCCGTACGCTCCTCACATTTCCCTCGATCGTGCGATTTTCGTACTTTATCGGTCTGGTATTCCGCTGTGCCTGGTCACGCTCTTCACGGTGTTGGTCCCGTCCAGGGACCCGCGACGGAAGGTAGACACACATGCGTGGAAGGCTCGTCATCGCTGCCGCCGCACTGACCATGGCTCTGACGCCAGGCGCCGCGTGGGCAGCACAGGACGGCGGCGGCCAGACGACCGGCTCCCACCGCCCCGGGGCGCCAGTTTCCCGTGAAGACCCCCGGCCCGGCGAGGGGGTGCCCGGATACGAGCTGGTCACCCTGCCCAATGAGAACGTCCCGAACTTCCAGCGGCGCACGGTGTATTGCCCCGAGGGGAAGAAGGCCATCGGCGGCGGCGCCGAGGCGCGCGGCAACGACGCCATCCTCGTCGGCAGCTTCCCCACCGACGACGGCACCGGCTGGATCGGCCTGGGCCGCCAGACCACCACCGACAACGTGGGCATCAGCGTCTTCGTCATCTGCGCCTACGTCTGATCGACACGACGCAGCGGCCACCGCAACGAAGAAGCCCCCTCCGGATGACCCGGGAGGGGGCTTTGCCCTGGTGAGGGCTGCGGTGGCTGGGGCCGGGGTCGAACCGGCGACCTTCCGCTTTTCAGGCGGACGCTCGTACCAACTGAGCTACCCAGCCGCAGCGGTCCTGACGGGATTTGAACCCGCGGCCTCCACCTTGACAGGGTGGCGAGCACTCCAAACTGCTCCACAGGACCTTGCGTGTACGAGCACGAGTCTCGCACATGTGGGGTGCGGTCCCAACGGGAATTCCCGCCGTGGATTCGCACTCCTTGCGATGTCGAACCGGGGCCTTGATTTTTCTCCGCCGCGTCGTTGTCGCTGGATCAGCGTATCAGACCTCTGACCGTGTGCTGACCGCTCACCGAGGGGTCAGGACACGGCCGGAGCCGGCCCGGGTCAGGGGCGGCCGCCGCGCTCCAGGGGGATCCGCTCGCCCGCCTCGATCGCGACCGGCAGCCGGTTCTCGGTGGGCGGCAGGGGGCAGGTCGCGAGGTCGGTGTAGGCGCAGGGGAGGTTGGTGGCGCGGTTGAAGTCGAGGGTGACCCGGCCGGCGTCGTCGGGGGCGTCGATCTGGAGGGAGCGGTTCGCGGCGTAGGTGGTCACGCCCGAGGTCGCGTCGGTGAAGAGCACCATCAGGCTGCCGGGCCGCTTGCCGTTGAAGGCGGTGAGCCGCAGTGTCTCGCCGGCCAGCTCGAACTCGACCTGGCCGGGCGCGTCGTAGACGTGCTCCAGCCCCTCCACCGCGGCGCCCACGGTGATCGCGCGCGGCTCGTCGAAGGGGAGGTAACGGCCGCCGCGGACCCAGCGGGGGTCGGGGGCGTAGGCGGGGGTGCCGGTGAAGGCGGTGCGGAGGGGGTTGCCGGGGTGGCGCGGGCGGACGATGTCGTGGCCGCCGCGCTTGGCGATCTCGATCACCGCGTCGCCGTACCCCGCGTACAGGCTGTCCCGCTCGGCGATCACCCCGAAGACGTACCGCCCGTGCACCGCCGTGCCGTCTATGGTCAGCTCCTCGCCGTCGGCCAGTTCGACCACCACGCCCTCCGGGCCGCTGGACCAGGATCCGGGGGCGCCCTCGAAGCGCGTCGGCTCCGGGCTCAGCCAGTGCAGGCCGGTGATCGCGAGAAAGCCGTGGGGGTCGGCGAGTGCCTGCTCATGGGCGCGGTGCCAGCGCTTCCACTCCTCGGCGAAGCTGATCCGGTCGACGTCCTGGACGGTCATCTGCGCTCCCTCGCGTGGGTCTGCGGTGGGTCCGCTGCGTACAACCCCGTGCGGGAGGAAGCCATTCCGGGAGTTCTGGGAGTTCTGGGCGTTCCGCGGGTTGCGGGAGCTCCGGGGATTTCGGGGGGTTCCGGAGGGCGTGTGCGCATAAAAAAGTCACCGGCAGGTACGTTCTGACCTGCGGTGACTAAAAGAAGGTGGTGCCCCCAACGGGATTCGAACCCGTGCTACCGCCTTGAAAGGGCGGCGTCCTGGGCCACTAGACGATGAGGGCCGATGGCCCACCTGGGCGCCTTGCGGCGCTTTCGGGGACGCGAGAAGCATATGGGATGCCGGTGAGGTTCGCCAAAACGGTTTACGGAGTGGTGGGCGTCGGCGTCGCCCCCGGGCGGTTCTCGGCAGGCAGATGACGGCTGACCTCGGCCTTCGCCAGGCCCAGACCGCCCAGATCGATCTCGTCCCACGCCTGAAGCCGTCGCGTGTCCCGGTCCAGATAGAGGACCGACGCCTGCACCGTGTCCGGTGTGCCGTCGTCCACCGCCCGCAGCCCGCTGCCGCCCGTCGACCCCTCCGTCATCAGCCGGGTGCCGCCGGGGAGCACCTCCGTACGGCGGTGATGGACATGGCCGGTGAGGGCGAGCGGCACCGTGCCGTCGGTCTCCCGGGCGGCGATCGGGTTGTGGGCGAGGGCGATGTCGACCGGCGCGCCGGTCGCCTCGCGGTCCCGGATCGCCTCGGCCAGCCGCCGCCCGGTGCTGTGCTCGGCCGCGTCTCCGGCGGCCGCGCTGGAACGGTCGGGGGTGAACTGCGGATCGCCGATGCCCGCGATCCGCAGCCCGGCGACGGTGATCACCTGGCCGTTGTCCACCACATGCGCCCCCTTGCGCTGGGCGAGGTAGCGCTGGGTCGAGGCCGAGTCATGGTTGCCGCGCACCCAGACATAGGGGGCGCCGAGGTCGGAGACGGGGTCGAGGAAGCCGTTCTCGGCGGCGGTGCCGTGGTCCATCGTGTCGCCCGTGTCGATGATCACGCTGACCTTGTACTGCCGCACCAACGACTCCACGATGTGCCACGCGGCCGGATTGAGATGGACGTCCGAGATGTGCAGCACCCGCATGGTGGTCGGATCGGGCTGATACGCGGGGAGCGTCGAGGTCGCCTCGTAGAGCTGGGTGACATTGGTCACCAGCCGGGCCAACTCCCGTTGATATACGTCGAAATCGCTCACGATGCTGCGTGCGTTGCCGACCACCGAGGGGGCGCTGGAGAGCAGTCCGGAGTAGCGCGGCTCCAGGACGGAATTGGGGTTCCAGGTCGCGTATACGGCGCCCCCGGAGGTGGCCAGCAGGGTGAGCGCGAGCCCCCCGGCGGCCAGCGCCCGGCGCGGGCGGCGGTAGACCGCCAGGCCCAGTGCGGTGGCGCCGAAGACGACGGCGACGCAGGAGCGGAACGCGAGGCCGAGGGTGCCGCGGGTGACATCGCTCGCGACCTCGTCCTGCAGGCCGGAGAGCCGCTCGGGGTGGTCGACGAGGGCCTGGGACCGTATCGGGTCGAGCCGGTCCACATCCACGTCCAGGCGGAGCGGGGCGTGGTGGCTGTTCAGCTCGAGCGCGCCGAGCGGGGCCACGTTGATCTTGGTGCCGCCGGTGAGGGACGGCCGCAGCGCCATCCGGGTGTCCATGGGGCCCACGGAGATATGGACGCTGCCGACCACCAGCAGTCCGATCCAGGCGCCGAGGACGGTCACGGCGGCCAGCCCAGCGGCGCGGACGAGGGGGCGGGGGCGCGCGGTGGGGTGGAGTGCCGAGGGGTCGAACGCTGCGGCATTGCGGGAGGCGGCGGGGGAGGGGGAGGAGGTCTGCGAGGGGCGGCGGAAGCGGCGAATGGGGGAGACGGCCGCGGTGCGTGCGCGCTGAGCGGTGGCACGGAGCAGCCGGAGCGGTTCGCGGGCCATTGCTCCCGTATGCCCGGCCGTACGGGGCGTATGCCTGGGCGGCGCGGGGGCGGGCCTTGTGCGGGCGGGCGATCGCGGTGCTCGGGTGGTGGCGGTGCGGTGCGCCTGGTGCTCGGGTGGTGGCGGCGCGCTGGGTGCCGTGCGGTGGCGGCGCGCCGGGGCCTGTCCTGCGTCCGGCGCGGATGCCTTGGCGCGGACCGCTCCTTTTCCGGGCCCGGCTGCCTGACAATGGCCTCGTGCTGGAGATGACGCGCGAGGAGTTCGAGGAACTGGTCGCCGAGGCGCTGGACCGGATCCCGCCGGAGCTGACACGGCTCATGGACAACGTCGCCGTGTTCGTGGAGGACGAGCCGCCGGCGGAGGATCCCGAGCTGCTCGGGCTCTACGAGGGGACGCCGCTCACCGACCGGGGTGAGTGGTACGCGGGCGTTCTGCCGGACCGGATCACGGTCTACCGGGGTCCGACGCTGCGGATGAGCGGGACGCGGGAGGACGTCGTCCAGGAGACCGAGGTGACCGTGGTCCATGAGATCGCCCACCACTTCGGGATCGACGACGCCCGGCTGCACGCGCTCGGCTATGGCTGATCCCTGCCTTCTGCCGACCTCGGCCCGCAGCCGGTATCGGCCTCCGGCCGCCCCCCGCCTACGACCGACGCCGGACGCGCGGTCTACGTGATGGGCCGGGTCCGCGTCGTAGGCGTGTCCTGGGCGGGGTGGGGCCAGTTGGGCAGGGCGTCACATCCCTGCCGTCTGGAGGTGTCCCGCGCATGCCTGGATTCCCCGTGCCCGGATCCCCCGCTCCTCGCACCGCCCGTTCCCCCCGGACGTCCCGGCCCTCCCTGCGGGCGCCCCGTCCCGCGGCGCGCGGGGCGGCGCTCGCGGCGCTCGCGGCCGTCACGATGGCGCTGGGCGGCTGCATGAGCATCGCCGACGACCCCGAGCGGCCGGACAAACACCGCGGCTCCCATCAGAAGGGCGAGGCGGCGGACACGGGTGGCTCCGTGGTGCGGTCGGACGGCAGGGGGCGTGCGTACGGGGACTCCGGCCGGGACAAGAGGGACGGGAAGGGGAAGAAGGGCGAGAAGCGGAAGGACGGCGAGGACCGATCGGCCTCGGCCTCCGCGGCCGACCCCGAGACCGAGCCCTCGGCCCCGCCCGGCAAGCACGGGGCCCCGCACCATGGACCGGACCCCTCCGCCCCGCCGCAGCCGGGCGGCGCCACCCCGTCCGACGCGCCCCCCGCCCCCCGGCCGACGAGCCCGCCGCCGAGCGCGCCGGACCCGAAGCCGACCGACGCCGAGCCCCCGACCGCGCCCGCCTCCCCGTCGGCCCAGCCGGCGGGCTGAGCCGCACCGGACGCCGCGAGCCGACCGCGCGACCACCCAGACCCAGAAGATCCGGGAGGGCCCAGAAGATCCGGGAGGGCCCAGAAGATCCGGGAGGGCCCAGAAGATCCGGGAGGGCCCAGAAGATCCAGACGAGCCCACGACCCCCACGGCCCCCCACGCCCCCGCAACCCAGAAGACCCCCGCCACCCAGAAGGCTCAGAAGTCCCCGAAGATCCAGCAGACGCATCGGACCGGGCCCAAGGTCCCGGCACCGCTGTCCACCACCGACGGAGCCAATTTGCTCTTGAGGGGTGAAGGTGCGTATGGTGGTAGATCGTTTGATCCCATTTGCCCGGCGCCTCGTAAAAGTGCGCCGTGAGGCGCGTTCCTTGCCATCCCGTGGCTGACCGCATAGAGGCGGTCGTTTGCGACAACACGGAGTTTGGGCGCGTGCCGAGACTCCGGAAGGTTTCGCATTTCGCATGTCCGTTTCCACTGATCACGCCGTCATGCCCGCTGTCGATGAGCCGAACGAGCTGACCGCTCCGGCCGAGCCGTTCGAGCGGGACGAGCAGGCCGAGCAAGCCGACCAGACGGCGTCAGCGGCGTCCTCCGAGCAAGCCGCCACGGAAGCCCCCGAGACCCCTAAGGCGCCCGACATCACTTTCGCCGACCTCGGCCTCCCCGAACAGATCGTCCGCAAGCTGGCGCAGAACGGCGTGACCACGCCCTTCCCGATCCAGGCCGCGACCATCCCCGACGCCATGGCCGGGAAGGACATCCTCGGCCGCGGCCGTACCGGCTCCGGCAAGACCCTCTCGTTCGGTCTTCCGCTGCTGACCACGCTGGCCGGCGGACACACCGAGAAGAAGCGCCCCCGGGGCCTCATCCTGACCCCGACCCGCGAGCTGGCGATGCAGGTGAGCGACGCGCTGCAGCCTTACGGCGATGTCCTCGGCCTCAAGCTCAAGGTCGTCTGCGGCGGCACCTCGATGGGCAATCAGATCTACGCGCTGGAGCGCGGTGTCGACATCCTCGTCGCCACCCCGGGCCGGCTGCGCGACATCATCGACCGCGGCGCCGCGTCCCTCGACAGGGTCCAGGTCGCCGTCCTCGACGAGGCCGACCAGATGGCCGACATGGGCTTCCTGCCCGAGGTCACCGAGATTCTGGACCTGGTGCCGCAGGGCGGCCAGCGGCTGCTGTTCTCCGCGACGCTGGAGAACGAGATCGACAGCCTGGTCAAGCGCTACCTGGTCGACCCGGTCACCCACGAGGTCGACTCGGCACAGGGCGCGGTCACCACGATGACCCACCACGTGCTCGTGGTGAAGCCGAAGGACAAGGCCCCGGTCACCGCCGCCATCGCGGCGCGCAAGGGCCGCACCATCATCTTCGTACGGACCCAGCTGGGCGCCGACCGCGTCGCCGAGCAGCTGTGCGACGCGGGCGTGCGCGCCGACGCCCTGCACGGCGGCATGACGCAGGGCGCGCGTACCCGCACCCTGGCCGACTTCAAGGACGGGTACGTCAATGTGCTCGTCGCCACGGACGTCGCCGCGCGCGGTATCCACGTCGACGGCATCGATCTGGTGCTGAACGTGGACCCGGCCGGTGACCACAAGGACTATCTGCACCGCTCCGGCCGTACGGCCCGGGCGGGCCAGAGCGGCACTGTCGTCTCGCTGGCCCTGCCGCACCAGCGCCGCCAGATCTTCCGGCTGATGGAGGACGCGGGCGTCGATGCCTCCCGTCACATCGTCGGCGGCGGCGGTGCGTTCGACGAGGACGTGGCCCAGATCACGGGCGCGCGTTCGCTCACCGAGGTGCAGGCGGAGGCGGCCTCGAACGCGGCCAAGCAGGCCGAGCGCGAGGCGCAGGACCTCACCCGGGAGCTGGAGCGGGTGCAGCGGCGCGCGATCGAGCTCCGCGAGGAGGCCGACCGGCTGTCCGCGCGGGCGGCGCGCGAGCGCGGCGAGACCGTGGCACCGGCGGAGCCCGCGGCCGAGGCCGGGGCGGAGACGGTGGCCGCGGCCGCTGTGACGCTGCCGGCGCAGCGTACGGCGGAGCCCGCGACCGTGCCCGCGGCGAAGGCCGCGGACGCCGCCGAGGGCACGGGTGGCGACGAGGCGCCGCGCCGCTCCTCGTACGACCGCCGGGACAACGACCGGGGTGGCCGCTCCTTCGACCGTCGGGACAACGACCGCGACCGGGGCTTCAACCGCGACCGGCGCGATGACCGTCGTGACGACCGTGGCGGGGACCGCCCGTTCAACCGCGACCGTCGGGACAACGACCGTGGCGGTCGCTCCTTCGACCGTCGGGACAACGACCGCGACCGGGGCTTCAACCGCGACCGGCGCGATGACCGTCGTGACGACCGTGGCGGGGACCGCCCGTT
>NZ_JBIADZ010000002.1:659022-699533 GCF_042868035.1 Streptomyces sp. NPDC007875
CAACCGCGACCGTCGGGACAACGACCGTGGCGGCCGTTCCTTCGACCGTCGGGACAACAACGACCGCGACCGTGGTGGCTTCAACCGCGACCGCCGCGACGACCGTGGCAACTTCGGACGGCGGGACGACCGTGGCGGCCGTCCGTACGAGCGCCGTGACGACCGGGGCGGCTTCAGCCGCGACGGCCGGGAGAACGACCGTGGCGGCCGTTCCTTCGAGCGCCGCGACCACAACCACCGTGGTGGAGACCGTCCGTTCAACCGCGACCGTCGCGACGACCGCCCGGCCCGCCGTGACGACCACCGGGGCGGTTCCGCCGGCGGCCGTTCGTACGAGCGCTCCGGCGGCTCGTCCTTCGACCGGCGCGCCGACAAGCCGCGCTGGAAGCGCAACGGCTGATCCGGCCGTCGAGAGGGCCGTGCAACACCGCGCTGTTGCACGGCCTTTCGCTCCCGGAGGGTATTGGCTCGGGTGTTGGCCCCCGGCCGAGCTATGCTGCGGGGGTGCGGGTCATTAGCTCAATTGGCAGAGCAGTGGACTTTTAATCCATTGGTTCAGGGTTCGAGCCCCTGATGACCCACCTCGGAAACCGCAGGCGCCATCGGTGACCTGCGGTTTCATCGTTTCTGAGGGTCCCGTCGCGCGGTCTTCCGCGGCTTGGGACCGAGGTGTTCGCACCCCCGTCGTACAGAAGATCGAGTCTCACTCGACCGGCGCTTGAGCAGATGCCGAACGGTACTCGACCGCAGAGTCTGAACCTGCTGCGTCTGAACCGCTGCTCGGAAACGCTTAAGGAGACTCCTCGTGCGACTCGCGACAACGATCCGGGGATTGATCCCCGTCATGGCGCTGGCGGTATCGGCGTGGGCGGTTTCCGCTCCGGCGTCCGCCGAAGGGAAGGGAGACGGCGGAGGAGCAGGCGAGAAGGCGGCCCCGGTGCCCTGCGGGGACGTGGCGGCGCTGATCACCGCGGTGAGCGAGGCCAACAGCTCGCCATCGGGCGGCTCCGTCTCCCTGGCCACGGGGTGTGTGTACACGCTGGGTACCGCGGCGTACACCGGCGGCCCCAACGGCCCCGACGGACTGCCGCTCATCACCGGTGACGTGACCATCAGTGGGACCCAAGCGACCATCAGACGCAGTGCGTCCGCAGGCGACTTCCGGCTCGCGGAGATTGCGCCCGGTGGAAACCTTACGGTCAACGGCGTGACCTTCTCGGACGGCCGGGCGACTTCGGGGGCGGGCACCGACGGCGGTGGCATCTTCGACGCGGGCTCACTGAGGCTGATCAACGCCACGGTCACGGGCAACACCGCGAGCAACGTCGGCGGTGGCATCGAGGTCGCCTCGGGCGGTTCAGCGGTGCTTTCGGCCACGGATGTGACGCACAATTCCGCGGGGGACGGCGGCGGCATCCACATCAATACGTCGGCCACCCTCAGCGTCTCGGGCGGCAACATTTCCGACAATACCGCCTCCAGCTCGGGCGGCGGCGTCAGTAACTTCGGAACGACGCTGCTGGGCGCCGTCACGGTCGCGCGGAACAGGACCACCAACTTCGAGGGCGGCGGTATCGCCACCGCGGTCGGAGATTTCACGATCAACGGCGGCCGGGTCGCCGAGAACACCGCCGGCAGTTTCGGTGGCGGTATCGCCAATATGGGCAGCGCACTGCGCGTACTGGCCACCACCGTGTCCGGAAATACCGCGACGCTGAACGGTGGCGGGCTGTTCCAGCACGCGGGCACGACACAAATGATCGGCGACACGGTCACCGGTAATACGGCCAACGGCGGCCAGGGCGGCGGCATCTTCACGGACGGCGGCACGATCTCGCTCGCCGCGACCACGGTCTCCGGGAACAACCCGAACCAGTGCGTACCGGCTCTTGCGGGATGCTGAAACACACCGCTCAACGATCCGGCTGAATGCAGAGGCGCCCCCGGAAGTCGTTTCTTCCGGGGGCGCCGCGTGCTCGATCGCGAGATCGGCCGTCAGTGCTTGCAGTCCTTCTTCTTCGCCTTGGCCTTGGCCTTGTGGTGCTTCTTGGCCTTGTGCGGGTCGGCCTTGGCCTTGTGGACCTTCTTGGCCTTGTGCGGGTCCTTGGCCTTGTGCTTCTTCGGCGGGTCCTTGTGCACGACCACGACGGGGTCCGGCTCGTCGAGGGCGATGTTCGTGCAGTCGGAGCCGATGTTGACGTCGCCGGTCGGGGCGGCCACGGTGGTGATGACGGTGGGGCCGGTGGCCGTGTCGCACTCGTTCGACTGGATCACCGAACCAACGTGGTTGGCGAAGTTGACGCAGTCCGAGCCGAGGTTGATGTCGCCGGTGGGGGCGGCGGCGCCGGTGTTGGTGGTGGCGCCGGTGTTGGTCTCACAGTGGTTTCGCTGAGCACTGCTGGACTGCGGGAAGAGCCCATGAGCACTCGCGCTACCGGCGCCGCCGACCACCATTGTGCCCGCGGCCGCCGCGGCCATGAGAGCTGCCTTCTTGCCGATCTGCATTGTTCTGGTGCCTCCATATCGGGTTCTTCTCCGCGAATATTCCGCAGACACCTCTTGAACGAGATTTCCGTAATCCGGGATCCGGGACTATGTGAAGCATCACCCATCCGCCACAGTAAAGGTATATTCAGCCGGTGCGGAAGTCGGTGGATTTCTCTTCGCAAAAAATGAACGCGACCCCGGGGAAAATTCCCCAAGGCCGCGTTCATCTCGAGCAGCTTTTTCCAGAAGCTCGGTGGCGAACTCCGGTGAGCTCGGTGTTTCAGGAGCGCTGACGGTTTCCCTGGCCACCGCTCTTGCCGCTCTTCGTGCCGTTCGTGCTCGTGCCCTGACTTCCGTTCTGGGGGTCGGAGCCGGCGACATTGGCACAGTTGGTCTCGGTGGTGACATCGGAGCCGGGGCCGATCGTGATCGGGCCCGTCACGGAGGTGGTGCGACAGTCGTTGGTCTGCTTCGTCACACCACCCGACTTGCTGACGTTGACGCAGTTGGTCCCGTTCTTGATTTCGGATCCGGGGGCCAGCGCGACGGTGATCGGACCGATGACGGAGTGGGTACGGCAGCGGTTCTCCTGCTCCGACACACCCGACTCGGCGGTGTTGACGCAGTCGGTCTGATTGCTGAGCTCGGTCGGGCCGGCGGCCACGGTGATGGTGCCGACGACGGAACTCGTGGTGCAGCGGTTGCTCTGCGTCCCGCCGTTGGCGCCTGCCGCGCGGCTGGGACCGGAATCGGCGGCGTCGGCTCCGCCCGCACCACCGATGAGCAGCGCACCCACGGCCGCCACAAGAAGCGCCGACCTTTTGCGCATGTGCATAACGAGCCTCCAATCGGGCTTTCGGTACGGCACGCGCTCATCGCCATCACCGAAAGCCTCTTTCATGGCAGCGGCCCTGGAAGGGAGGCTTCCAGGGCCGCGATTCCCAACGGGGGGATGCCTCATGGCGTTACCGCGGGCGGGAACACCATGAAAGGGTCAGCGACTCAGCGACTCAGTGACGCTTGACGCTGTCGTCGTCCGTGGCGATGTTCGCGCAGTTCGACCCGATGTTGGTGTCGCCCGTCGGGGCGGCAGCGCCGGTGACCAGCGTGACGCCGGTGGACGTGTCGCAGTCGTTGGCCTGGACGACCGAACCGCTGCTGTTGGTGAAGTTCACGCAGTCCGAACCGATGTTGATGTCGCCGGTGGGAGCGGCACCGCCGGTGTTGGTGGTGGCGCCGGTGGCCGTGTCACAGCTGTTGAGCTGCACGATGAAGTCGTCGTTGTTGTTGGCCAGGGCGCCACCCGCGCCACCGATGACCAGAGCGCCGGCGGCCGCGGTCAGGAGAATTGCCTTCGTGCCGATGTTCACTTAATTCCTCCGTCTGGGTTGCTCCGCGAATTCACGGACGCATGACACAACGAAGCTCATCAGTTAAGGCTTCGGGCCGCCAGTCAGCTTCACCCGTCCGGCATAGTGCGGCTCTTCCGGCGCGTGTTCTCCAAGAATCCTGCTAAGGGGGACCAATGCAAGGACCATTTGGCCCAGCTCGGCCCGGCGGGCACCTGAATCCCTTTAATTGAATGAGGGGAAGCGGCTGCCCGGCGGAGGGGGCCCGGATGCGCTGGGACCCGGTGCCCGCGGTGGCCGACCGACCCACCCTGGCCCGCGCGCGTACTTGTTCGACCGGTCGGACGAGTGATACATCCAGGCTCTACGACGCAGGAGTGAGTGAGGCACAGTCACACCGACAGCTTTGCGGAACCGCAGCGCGGCGCGTGTTCACGCCGCTACGCTAAGTGCGCGAGGTGGTCGCCCGGGGGGCGCGGCGAATCAACGCCGGGAGGCGGGAGGAGAGACATGGGGCACTCACGAGCGGACGGGACCCCGGCCGAGCTGATGGACGGGCTGCTGGCCCGTGCGCAGAACGGCTTCGAGATCGGCGAGGCAGTGCTGGCCCAGGCGCGGAGCGCCCTGATGCACCAGTCCGAGCTGCGGTCCTGCCGGCAGTGCAATGAGCGGTGCGGCCAGCTTGGCTACAGCACCTACCGGCATGTCTTCCTGCTCCCTGACGGCAGCAGCCTGCTGCTGTGGGAACTGGAGCACAACACCGGCGAGGGCGGTCGCCCGCTGTACGAGCTCTACGCGGACGAGGACGCCCTGACGCTGGCCGAGCGCCGCGTCCACGATCGCCTCGGCGGCGCCCGCTGGGAGGAGCTCGACGGGTTACCGCTGTGGCTTCCGGACCAGCTGCTGCACACGGCCGAGCCACTGGAGAGCTCCCGTGCGTATGTGGCCGACAATTCGGCCGACCACGCCCGTCGTGTCCTGCGCCGCGCGGAGAACGCCGACCGCCCGGGCGAGGAGACCGAGCGGCTGCTGACGACCGCGTTCGCCCATGACATCGCCCTCGCGCCCAAGCCCCGGCGCCGCTCCGGCGGTCCCGACGCGACCTGGTGCCGCTTCTATGAGCACGCCTTCCTGCTCGCGGGAGGGGACGAGGTCGTGCTGTGGGAGCTGGAGCACAATCTCACCCGGGACGGACGGCTGGTGTGCGAGGTGTACCTCGACGAGGTCTCGGCGGAGCTCGCGGCGGACCGTCATGCCCGCGCGCTGGGCGTCGACCTCTGACGTCGCATCCGCACCCTCTGGCACATCCGCACCCTCTGGCACATCCGCACCCTCTGATGCATCCGCAACCTCTGGTGCGCCCGTAGCCGCTGACGCTCTCGTGGCCTCTGACGGGCCGGCGGCGCGCCCGCGGCGTAACCTCTGACGGCCCCCGTGGCTCTGACGCGCCCACAGCCTCTGAGGCGCCGCAGCGCGCCCGCTGCGTGCCCACCGCGTGCCCGCTGAGTGCCCGTGTGCGCCCTCCACATGCCCGCAGGGCGCCCGCCACGTGCCCGCAGCGCACGTGTGGGAGCCGGGCCCGCTCACGGCGCCCGTCCAGCACCCGCTTGGCCGACACCGACTCGCCTGGCGGCCCGTCAGCCGGAAGCCTGGTGACGAAGGTGACGAAGGTGACCAAGGTGGCAACGGCGACGCTGTGACGACAGCGAGCTGTGACGACAGCGACGCTGTGACGGCGGCGGGACGCGGACCAGGGAAGCGAGAGAAGCCGGTGCGGGTGCGAGGGAGCAGGGCTCGTACGGGCGCCCGTACCAAGTGGCGTACGGCCTGGCCCCGGCTGAGCCGCCCGCACACCCACCGCCGCCGCACCCGCCTGCACACGCTCATCGACACCGGCGCCGCGGCCGGTGGTGCCTCTGCCGAAGGGTTCACCGGGCCCACCGCGGGGCCCAGCCCGGTCGAGGACGCTCACCAGGGGCTGCCGGGCCGCCGGGTGGCCCGCTGGGTTCCCGCCATCCTCATCCTCGGCGGCGTCAGCTTCGACCTGGCCACCCCGTCCGGCTACACCGCCTCGCCCTTCTTCGCCGCCGCCCCTCTGGTCGCCGCGGCGCTCTTACCGCTGCGGCAGACCGTCATCATGGCCGTCATCGCCGTCCTCACGACCTGTCTGCTGGCGGAGTTGCACGGCGTGACGGACCCGACCCAGGCGGCCACCGAGATCGTCACGGTCGCCACCGTGACCGGGCTGGCGGTGGCGATCAACCGTGTCGTACGGCGCAGCTACCACCGGCTCGCCTCGGCACGCGGTGTCGCGGAGGCGGCCCAGCGCGCCGTCCTGCCCGCGCCGCCCGCCCGTCTCGCCGGGCTGGAGATCGCCGCGCGCTACGTACCGGCGGAGAAGTACGCGGCGATCGGCGGTGACCTGTACGCGGTCCAGGACACCCCGCACGGCGTACGGCTGACCGTCGGCGACGTACGCGGCAAGGGGCTGGGGGCCGTGGAGGTCGTGGCGATCCTACTGGGCTGCTTCCGGGAGGCGGCGGAGCAGGAGACGACCCTGGAGGCGCTCGTGGGCCGTCTGGAGCGGGCGCTGCAGCGTGAGGGCGCCCGGCGAGCCGACCTGGAGGTGTTCGAGGGGTTCACGACGGCGGTGGTGGCTGAAATTCCGCGCGGTGACTCCACCCTGCGGTTGCTCAACCGTGGTCATCCGGCGCCGCTGCTCATGGAGGAGGACGGCGGGGTGCGCGCCCTGGAGCCGGAGGCGGCGGCGCTGCCGGTGGGGATGGGGGAGCTGGCCGGGTGGCCGGACCGGGTGATGGAGCTGGGGTTCGAGGAGGGGGCGACGCTGCTGCTCTTCACGGACGGGGTGACGGAGGCCCGGGACCGCAATGGCGAGTTCTACGACCCGGCGAAGCAGCTGCGCGGCCGCCGCTTCACCGATCCGCAGGAGCTGCTGGATGCGTTGGTGGCCGATGTCGAGCGCCATACGGACGGCGGGACGGCGGACGACATGGCGCTGCTGGCGGTCCGCCGGACCCCGGCCCGCGGGAACGGACGGGGGAACGGGCACGGCGACGGTGACGCGAACCGCACCGGCCATACGAGGGACGGCGACGCTCCCCACCGTCCGTAGCCGACCGGGTCCATACCGTGCGTAGTCGGCCGAGCCCCCTCCGCATAACAATTGCTGCACGATCGACCCGCACGCGTTTTTGTGAACCTTTGGCCAGTGCGCCGATTCGCTCCCATCTGTTCCTTCTTGAGCGCTAAGTTCATGCCAAAGGTGCGCGGATTCCTCAGAACAGCTTGGAATCACATCGCGCTCTCTATTAACGTTCGATAACGCAGCGCGGTCGTCACAACCGTCGCAAGGGCGGCACCGTGCGCCGTCGCCGAATCCCGTACGCACACCGGCAGTACCGCACCACCAGCAGCACCAAGGGAACCGGGGAACCAACACCTTGGGGTGAATCGGGTCGAACCTGACCCGTAGGAGACCTTCCTGCTCCGAACCCGTCAGCTAACCCGGTAGGCGAGAAGGAAGGAAAGGAGTGCGCCTCCGTGGCGTCCAACAGGTCTGCCCTGGACGAGGCCCCGTATCGCACACGGGGAGGCGGTTTGGGGACCGCCACCGCCTACGGCCCCGGCTTTGACGCCGGCGGTGGGATGAGCTCCGGGGACGGACACTTCGCCCCCGACGATCGGTACGCGAATGCGGATGGGGACGCGTTCGAGGGCCCGGGTGCCGGATTCGAGACCGAGCCCTGGGAGGAGTGGAACCCCACCGAGGAGTCCATCGCTCCCGTACGCGGCCGGCATCGCGTGGCCAAGCAGCGCGGCGGGACCATGGCGCGCAGCGGCGCCGTCCTCGGGGTCGGCGTGATCGCGGCGGTCGGTGCGGGCGGCATGGCCAGCGCCAAGGACCGTCCCAAGCCGCCCATTTCCATGCCGGACCTCGGCCATGTCGCCGATGAGGTCAAGGCCAGCTTGCCCGCGGCCAAGGACCTGCCCGGCATCGGCTCCTGGACGTCGGACGACAGCAGTGGGCCGCAGACGGCCGCCGCCCCCCTCTCCCAGGCCGGCCTGACCAGCGAGGACGAGCAGCGCGGCACCACCGACGCGGGTGAGGCGCTCCGCGCCCGCATCCTCCAGCAGGCCGAGAACCAGCAGAACGCGGCGGACGAGGACAGCCGCACCGCCGCGGCGAAGGCCGCCGCGGAGAAGGCATCCGACCAGGCCGCGGAGGTGGCCGCCCAGCGGAAGGCCAAGGCCGAGGCGGAGAAGAAGGCCGCCGAGCAGCGGGCGAAGGAGGCGGCCGAGAAGAAGGCCGCGGCCGAGCGCCAGGCCAGGCTCGCCGCCGCGTACACCCTCCCCGTCGGCTCGTACACCCTGACCGCGAGCTTCGGCCAGGCGGGCGACATTTGGTCGGCCGACCACACCGGCCAGGACTTCGCCGCCCCGACCGGCACCCCGGCCAAGGCGGTGCACGGCGGCACCATCACCCAGGCGGGCTGGGCCGGTTCGTACGGCTACCGCATCGTGCTGACCCTCAGCGACGGCACCGAGATCTGGTACTGCCACCTGTCGTCGATGGTCGTCACATCGGGCAAGGTGACGGCGGGCGACGTCATCGGCCGCGTCGGCGCCACCGGCAATGTGACCGGCCCGCACCTCCACCTCGAGGTCCGGCCGGGCGGCGGCTCGCCGATCGACCCGATGCCCTGGCTGCGCCAGCACGGGATGAATCCCTGATACTCCGGCGGCTCTGGCGCTCTCTCCCCCCTTGACGCCAGGGCCGCCGGTTTACGTCCCGACGGGGCGGCCCCTCAGGAACACCCCTCTCAGGAACCCCCCAGGAATCCCCCAGGAACACCCCCCCGAGGAACACCCCCCCGAGGAACAACCCCGCCCGGCCACCCGTTGTAAAAACGTATGGCTGACAACACACAAAAGATCGGTGACCTGTCCGTCTTCCCGTTCTCCCTCGGCGGGAACGTCTTCGGCTGGACCGCCAACGAGGCCGAGTCCTTCCGGGTGCTCGACGCCTTCGTCGCGGCGGGCGGCAACTTCATCGACACGGCCGATGTCTACTCCGCGTGGGTGCCGGGCAACGAGGGCGGCGAGTCCGAGACCGTCCTCGGCAACTGGTTCGCTTCCCGGGGCAACCGTTCCGAGGTCGTCCTCGCCACCAAGGTGGGCGCCGGCTACCCGGAGCCCCGCGGTCTGACCTCGTCCGCCATCAAATCGGGCGTCGAGAAATCCCTCCAGCGGCTGCGCACCGACTACATCGACCTCTACTACACCCACTACGACGATCCGTCGGTGCCGGTGGAGGAAATCATCAGCACCCTGGACGAACTGGTCACGGAGGGCAAGGTCCGCGAGATCGCCGCGTCCAACGTCAGCGCGGAGCGCCTGGAGGCCCAGCTGACCTTCTCCACCCAGGAGAGCCTGGCCCGCTATGTCGCCCTCCAGCCGCACTACAACCTGGTCTCGCGCGACACCTACGAGGGCGAGCTGGCCGACGTTGCCGCCCGCCACGGCCTGGCGACCATCCCGTACTACTCCCTGGCGTCCGGCTTCCTCACCGGTAAGTACCGCCCCGGCACGGCGGTCGACAGCCCCCGCTCCACGGGCGCGGCCCAGTACCTGGAGACCGAGCGCGGCCAGAAGGTCCTCGCCGCCCTGGACGACGTCGCCGCCAATCACGCCACCGAGCCCACCACGGTCGCCCTCGCCTGGCTCCTCGCCCAGCCCACGGTCGCGGCCCCCCTCGCCAGCGCCCGCTCCGTCGACCAGCTCCAGCCCCTGCTGGCCTCGGTCGACCTCAAGCTGACCCAGCCGGAACTGGACCTGCTGACCTCGGCGTCGGACTGACCGGAAGTCGGCGGGACGGGGCGCGGTAAGGACTGAGCGGAAGGCGGCGGGACGGGGCCCCGTAGAACGGCGGGCGGGCAACAAGCCCCGCCCGCCTGAGCCCCCCCCGCACGAACGCGATCCGCTACATACGGCCCATGGACCCTCTACCGCCGATCGGCAAGAGCCCAGGAGGCGAGGGCAACCCCACCGGCGACGGCGAAGACGGACGGCCAGGCCCCGATCTTCTTCGCCAGCGGATGCGACCCGGCGAACGCGGCGACGTACGCCGCACTGAGCGCGGCGGCGGTCCCGTTCCCCGCCTTCTCCCGCCACCCCCGAGCGGCCACCGCCCCCGCAGCCGCGAGGGCAACCCCACCCAAGGGCCGCCTCTTGGTCCACCGAGCCACCGAATACCCCCCAACCAACCCACCCGCAGCCACAACCCCCGCCGGCACTCCAGCCATCCCCTTACCTCCCACTCCAAGGATCTTCTCGCCCCCGATCCTACGAAGGTAGATGCCGAGAATGGACGTCGCAGCCAAGCGGGATAGACAGGCCTGCGTCGCCCCTGTGGGGGCATCAGTTCGGCAGAGGATCTTTGCTCTAAAATCCTGGCTAGCCGCTTACATGCCCCAGACCGGTGGGTCCCTCCGTGAGTGGCTGTTCCCTGGAAGGAAGTAGGCATGGCGGCACCGGATTGGCTTCGCGAACTCCTCGCTTGGAAGAACTCAGCCAACCAAAAGGTGATCGATGTCTGTGATGAGCCCTGGGCTCCAAACATCTCGGACGTAGACAACAAAACCAGCCTGCGCATCGCAAAATCCGTGCTCGATGACCTCGGAGTTAGCCGCAAGGTTTCTGCGAACTCATCCGACGCCAAGGAGGAAAGCAGAGGAACCGCACTCGAAAACGCCGTTACAGTTCAGCTTGTCTCCGAGCTGCCCAGTCTTGAGCCGAATAGGGCCTGGGCGGTAGGACGCGGGAAAGACGTCAGGAACTTTGAGCAGTATCAGCACCTAGACGAACTGCGCATGCTTCTTGCTGAGACCCCGAGCCTGCGCGTGGCGCTCGGAACTGACTATCAAATTGCTCCCGATGTGACCGTCGCACTTGACGTACCTGGTCATCCGCTCCACGCGGTGGTCTCCTGCAAATGGACACTGCGGTCAGACCGCGCGCAGAACGTCCGACACGAGTTCAACCTTCTAGTGCGGTCCCGCCGGGGGCGGACGCCGCACTTGGTTGCAGTTACAACAGAGCCACTGCCAAGTCGCCTGGCTTCGCTAACGCGTGGGACTGGTGAGATAGACGCCGTCTACCATCTCGCCTTCGAAGAGACGCAGGCTGCGGTCCAAGAATGGGGAACAGTCCAGCACAAGAAGAGCGAGCCGACTCAACTTGAACTGTGGCGGGAGATGACTGAACAGAACCGGCTGAAGGACTACAACGACTTGGCCGGAGATCTTGCGCGACTGTGACGTGTGCTCGCTGACGCTCCCGGAATTAGCGGTTAGTGCAAGTCTTTATGGGGGCGCGTAGGACCGGTGAGGCCGGTCAGTTCAGGTGCTTGCGCCGCACGGCCGCGATGAATTCTTCCCAGGCATCGCTTGAGAACCCGAGCATGGGTCCGTCCGGATTTTTTGAGTCCCGCACGGCTGTCATGCCCTGCCGGAAAGTGGTCTCCACGCACTCGGTGTTCCCGGCACCGCTGTACGAGGACTTGAACCAGCCACTGTTTCTATCGGATATGCAGGGCTCGCGCATCAGATCTCCTCACGGACGCGTTCGATGAGGGCGGAGGACGAGGCCATGTCCAGCGCCTGAGCGCGAAGGTAGTCGAAAGCGACCCGGTAGCGCTCCAGTTCCTCGTCCTTCTCCATGAAGAGCGAGCCGACGTGGATATCGACGTACACGACGTCAAGCGAGGGCTCGGCACCCCCGAGGATCACGAAGCTCCCCATGGCCGCTGAGTGCGCGCCCTTGGCGAACGGCAGGACCTGGAGCGTGATGTCAGGCGACTCGTTGGCGCGCAACAAGTGATCCAGTTGCTCCCGCATAACCTCACGCGAACCGACCACCCGCCGAATCACCGACTCGTCGAGGATGGCCCACAGATGCGGTGGCTTCGGACGGCTCAGGATCTCCTGCCGCTTCATCCGAAGATCGACCAGCCGCTTGATCTCCTCCGCGGACAACCGCATCTCCGACGCATGCTGCACCGCCTCCGTATAGCCGCGCGTCTGGAGCAGGCCCGGCACATACAGGCAGGCGAAGTGGTCCTCCCGAGCCGCCTCGTCCTCCAGCGTGAACAGCAGGTTCATGCTCTCTGGCAAGGAATCCGCGAAGGATGTCCACCACCCCTGCCGCTTTGCGTTCTTGGCAAGGCCGACCACGGCCTTTCGCTCCGCCTCACTCGCTCCGTACTCACGGCACAGCGCATCCACGATGGGCCACTTCACGGGCCCTTCCTGCGTCTCGTACCGGCTGACGGTCGCCTTCGAGACTCCGACGAGCCGACCTGCCTCCTCCAGCGTCATCCCCTTACGGGCCCGGAACTTGCGCATCATGACGCCGAGCTGTCGCCGACGAGTAGTGGCCCGCGATGGCATGACGACTACCTCTCCCTTCGCGCCGACTCGTGACGGAGCCAGCGGCAACCAGGCTATGAGCGCCTGAAGTTGGCATACCACCGGATTCACTCTTTCGGGAACCGGTGAGAAGTTACATGAAGAGACTTCTCACTGTCATACTCGCATCAGCGAGACTACGCAGCGCGGTCGTACGGATACGACTGGACACAGTGCTGGCGTAGCGCCCAAGGAGTGTGGCCATGCACCGCTACTCAGTCACCGAATCCCAACCACGCCGCTGCATCCTTCCCTTTGCCGCCGAGCCGCCCCAACTGGCCGACCTCCGCCGAGCCGTGAACGCCGAGCTCACCGCCTGGGGCATGTCGGCGCTCGCCGACGAGGCGCAGCTGATCGCCACGGAGCTGGCTTCGAACGTCATCAAACACGTCGGCCAGGGCACCGCGGCCACCCTCGTCCTCGACGCAGACAGGGACCAGCTACGCGTAGAGCTGCATGACAGCAGCCATAAGGAACCCCGGAGCCGCATCCCGACGTCCGAGGAGGAGTCCGGCCGCGGGCTGCAACTTTTCGTCGGCCTCTCAGCTTCCTGGGGCACCACGCGTACGGCGGTCGGCAAAGCGGTCTGGTGTGAGCTTCCCCTGACTCCGGACGAGTCCCGCCGCCGCATCCAGCGCGCAACGGCCGTCATGGAGACGTACGGCTGCGCGATCGGCGGCTCGGCAGCACGGCTCACCCACCGTCCAGTCCTGGAAGAGTTGGCGACCAGTCTGATCCTGGACTTGCTGCACTGGCTCAGCGCACACGGTCTCGATCCCGACGACATTCTCGATCGAGCCCAGACCCACTTCGAAGCCCGGCCAGGAGTCGTCTGACGTAGGAGGTCGGAGCCGCTACTCGGAGACTTTCTCGATCTCAGCCTTGAGGGCCGCGGGTGTGCGCCATGATGCGCCGAGATGGTTCCTGTGACACATGCGGTGGCAGTTGGAGCACAGGAGAGCAAGATCGTCCAGTTCGGTATCCCGTGGCCCGGATATATAGAGAGGCAGCAGGTGGTGCACCTCGATGTAGCCCTCGCCGATCGGCCCGTAGAAGCGGTCGAACTGGAAGTCGCAGACCTCGCACCGCAGCGGCTGGCCGAGACGCCTCACTCGGTCGAGCTTGCGTCGGCGGAGCTTGGGGTCGCGTTCACGCGCGATGGTCCAGCGTGCCAGGAGGCGGCCTTCAGCTCCGGTGGCACCGTCGTCGGAAATCTCGTCCGGCTGCTCGGGTATTCGCTGCAGCTCGCCGGAGCGGATGCCTTCCTCGATCGCTTTGGCCGCGTTGATCATTTGGGACGGCTGGGAGATAAAGCCGGCGATCACCTCCCGGTCCAGGCGCCCGCACCGAGTGGGCTTCCCGGAGTAGGCAGGGTGGTTCGACGCCAGGTCGGTGGTCTTGCGGCTGACGCTGCCGACGGACCGGAAGTTGGGCACGCTCCGGGCCGCGTCGCCGTGCAGGGGGAGAGAACGGAGCAGTCTGGAGAGCTGCTGTGTCCGTGGATCGCTCTCGCGCAACTCGTTCCAGTCGTTCTCGACGACGAGAACGCACGCGAGCAGCAGTTCGTCCCGGGTCCATGCAGGGCTTCGCATGGGCAATATCGTATGAGTGTTCGCTGTGGCGCAGGAGGCGGGCGGAGGGGAGTGAAGTTGTCCGGCAAACTTGGCGAGGCACGTTGTCAGTGGGGTCTGTCACCCTCTGTGGTAGGCGGGTTGCGAAGAGTGCCCGTCGTAGCAAGCTTTGAAAGGAGGGTGCATGACTCGCGCTGAGTCCAAGTTCACCTCAGTGGAGATCTGCGCCGGCGCAGGAGGCCAGGCGGTCGGTTTGCACAAGGCAGGCTTCCGCCACCTGGCTCTGATTGAGATCGATGAGCACGCCTGCGCCACCCTCGAATTGAATGTGGCAGGTAATGCGGAGTGGGACGGCTGCAGGGTTCTGAAGAGAGACCTCAGGCAGTTCGATGTGGACGAGCTGGGTCTGAAGCCCGGTGAATTGGACCTCCTCGCAGGTGGTGTGCCGTGCCCGCCGTTCTCCGCAGCGGGTAAGCAACTGGGGCAGGATGACGAGCGCGACCTGTTCCCCAACATGCTTGACATGGTGGAGGCCCTACGGCCTAAGGCCGTGATGATTGAGAATGTGCGGGGACTGCTGGAGCCACCCGAGAAGTTCAGCCGCTATCGCGAGGACGTCATCGAACACCGGTTGCGTGAGGCCGGCTACGTAAAGTGCTACTGGAAGATCTTGGAGGCATGCGACTACGGGGTGCCGCAGCTACGTCCGCGCGCGATCCTCGTGGCCATGCTTGAGGAGTACGCGAAGCACTTCGAGTGGACTGAGCCGAAGACGCGTCCGCTCCTCACCGTGGCGGAGGCTCTAGCGCAATCCATGCGCGACCGTTTCAAGGCCAGCGGAGACCCTCGCTGGAAGACCTCCTACGACCGCTGGCTCAAGCAGGCCCGGAAGGGGACCGTTGCCCCGACGCTGGTGGGAGGATCCAAGAAGCACGGTGGTGCGGATCTTGGCCCGACCCGTGCCAAGGAAGCATGGCGCAAGCTGGGTGTATGTGGTCTGGGCGTTGCAAACGAGCCCCATGAAATCAAGGATCCCGAGCGCGATCTCTTCAGTGACCGTGGTCCCAAGCTCACCGTGAGCCAAGCGGCGACTATCCAGGGCTTTCCGAAAGACTGGAAGTTCGCGGGGCGGAAGACCGCTGCCTATCGCCAGGTCGGCAACGCCTTCCCGCCTCCAGTCGCCCAGGCGGTTGGCGAGCAGATCATTGCTGCGCTCGAAAAGGCTATGAAAGAACTGGCTGCGGCCCAGAACGACACGCTGTTTGAGTTCCCCGAGCCCTCAGCTCCGTCTGGGGCGAAGCCTGGCGACCGTAGCGGCGATCGCGAGTGCGCAGCTGTGAGCTGACTCATGCTCCCAGAAGCGGAGCACGGTCCACCCGGCTTTCGCAAGGCGTTGATCGGTGTCCCGGTCACGTGCGATGTTCCCGGCTACCTTGCCTGACCAATAGCCGGAATTGGTCTTTGGTGGCACGTAGTGCTCGGGGCAGCCGTGCCAGTAACAGCCGTCGATGAAAACCGCGACCTTCGCCGGACGGAAGACCATGTCGGCCGTCCGGCGAAGATCTGGGAGTGGTTTGGCTGACACGCGGTAGCGAAGCCCCTGCGCATGGACCAGTCGCCGGATGAGCTTCTCCGGCTTGGTGTCACGGCTCCGGATCGCCTGCATATTCCGGCGCCTGGATTCGGATGACGCCCACGAGCCGTCCGGCGGGGTCCAAGGTGTCTCTGTCGCCACTACATGCCTCCCATCTCGACTCTACTCAGTCCTGCGACGCCTTCTTCGTCTCGGGGAGCAGGGGCGCTGCCTCTCTCGGGTCGGTGCTGTCGGCGACCACCCAGTACTGACCGTCCATGAAGGCGCGCGGACGGTCCCCGTGGCGGGGCTGAGCCTGGGCGAGGCGTGTACTTACGAACTCCCCCTCCCTCGGGACTGGGATCTTGAGCTGAGCGGCAGCGGCTTGGTGATTGGGATAGTCGCCGAAGATCACGATGCCTTCGGGCTGAAGTATGGCGCGGGCTCCGCCGTTGTAGCGCACCCGCTTCATGTAGTCCTTCTGCTGTGCCAGCGTGCGCACCACAGTGCGGCTCACGGGCCGCCTCTGCACGCGCCGGAAGAGCTCGGAGACCCTTGCCTGGCCCGAGTTCCTGCGCGGGTTGATGCTTGGATTGAGGATGGCTTGCCGAATCTCGGTCGGGATATGAAGCAACAGGTTCTCTTGTAGCGGTTCGTTGTGCCACAGCCACGTGACCAGAGCGTGGTGCTGCTTTGTCAGGCTGAACTTGCCGTCGCGGTTGCCCTTCTTGGTGACTGTGCCGCTTGTGGTGAGCTTCTCCCGGTCGGCACGGAACAGCCCTGCGCTCCAGCGGCTTTGCTGGTCGTCGGCCCAGACCACAAGACAGAGCTCCCCCAGGGCCTCGGGAGGGATCATCCAGCCGTACAGCTTCTGTGAAAACTTGCAGTCGACCTCAAGTCCTTCGATGAGGTAGTCCATGTCCCGACCGTCGGCGAACCCGAACTCCCGCTGCAGATTGATCTCTACCAGCGTGCCGGCGTGAGTCTTCTCCGTCTTGTGGAGGTCACGCCAATCGAAGCGGCCGGTGTGTTCTCCGTCGAGAAGCTGGTCGATGGTGTCCCGCAGCACTTTCGCGAACCGTTGACCGTCAGGATCGAGCGTCAGCAGATGCTGCCGGACGAGCATCAGTTCCGGGTCATCGCACACACCTGGCTGAGGGCCCGGCAGGTCAGCGAGTTGCACTTCTCGTCTCCTCGGGAGTCACGGCACAGCGGAGTGTCATGCGCCACTCCTGTGTTTACCAGAGGGACATGCTTGCCTACTTGTCGTGATCGCATTGCTCAGTGCTCAACGGACGACTGTAAGAGGCTGTTGGCGGCGCCCGTGTGACAACTTATGGTCAGTTGCGATCAGCTGTTCGCGCACCGCGGGCTCGATCATCTTTCCGCGGCTGCTGCAAGACTCCCCGGATAACGACGTTCCGCGCCGGTGCCCGCGCACGCACGTGGGCACCCGCGCCCTAACAGCGCGGGTGCCCACATCATCGTTGAGCAGACTCAGCGCAGGGCGCTGAGCTTTTGCCAGGACGGGTAGGGGAGGTTCCAGTCGCCGAAGCCGTTGCCCGTGGAGACCGTGGCGCGGGTGGAGCCGGATATTTCGACGATGTCGCCTCGGGTGGCGCGGTTGTAGAACCACTTGCCGTCGGCGAGGGACATGCCGACGCAGCCGTGGCTCATGTTGGTCTGGCCGAAGTAGCCGAGGCCCTCGTTCCAGGGGGCGGCGTGGGCGTAGGTGCCCGAGGTGGTGAGGTGGACGGCCCAGGGGACGTCCTTGTTGTAGGGGTCGGCTATGCCGACGGACTCGCTGGTCATATTGACCATGGGGGCCTTGTCGAGGACGACCATGGTGCCGTTCCAGGTGGGATAGGAGGGCTGGCCGGCGGATATGGGGATGGTCTTCTGCTTCTGGCCGTCCTCGTAGACGGTCATCGTGTGGTTCTTGATGTCGACCTTGGAGATCCGGGGCGTGCCGATGGTGAAGGTCGTCGAGACATCGCGACGGAGGTAGCGGGAGTCGCCGGTATTCACGCCGCTGAGGTGGGCTCGGAGGGTGACCTTGGTGTCCTTGTGCCAGTAGGTCTTGGGGCGCCAGTCGACGCGCTCGATGCCGGTGAGGGGGTCCTTGGTCCAGCCCCAGGAGCCTTCGGTCTTGGGGCTGGTGGAGATGGAAAGGGTGCGTTCCACCGCTGCCTTGTTGGTGACGGGGTGGTCGAAGGCCAGGGAGACCGGCTGGCCTATGCCGACGGTCGAGCCCTTGGTCGGAGTGACCGTGACGCCGTTGGTCTGCTGGGCGGTGCGGGTGCGGAAGGTGGAGTGCTGGACGGCGGACTCGCCGGCGGCGTTGGTGGCCGTGGCCTCGACGGTGTAGGTCGTACCCGGGGTCATGGTGCGGGTGGAGCGCCAACTGCTCTTGGAGTGGGAGAGGGCGCCGGTCACCGTGGCGGCCTGGGAACCGGCGCCGTCGGGGACGATGCGGACCTTGGTGAGGGTGCCGTGGGAGGCGGTCACCTTGACCGTGGCGTCGGGGGCTATCGCCGCCGTGTCGCTGCTTGGGGTGATCGTGATCCGGGCGGGCTTGGCGTCGGCCGGGTCCACCGAGGCGGTTTTCGACGCCGACTGGCAGCCGGTGAGCAGGGCGACGGCGAGGGCGGGCACCGTGAGGGTGCTGAGGGTGCGCAAGGAACGGACGGAAAGCAGCACAGAGGACCTCTTGCGGGAGTCGTGAGGGGCGGTGGGAGGGGAGGAGTGGGTCAGCAACGCCTCTTCGCCTCCTCGGGGTTGTCCCGGTACGGGCCGGGGGAGGCGGTGGCGGTGGGATCGAGGCGCCAGAGCGCGACCGATACGCAGTAGGCGGAGGGACCGTCGGTGTAGTCGCCGGACGGGCTGCCGATGCCCTCGGCCTGCAGCACCCCGACCCGGGTGCCCGAGCGCATCAGGACGACCTGGGCGTCGTGCGGTGCGCGGGGCGAGTGCCAGCCGTAGGTCATGGTGGTCGGCTGGTCGGCCGCGGCCTTGCCCGAAGAGAGCGTGTCCATCGTCTTGGGCCGGGCACAGCGGTCCTTCAGCGTCTCCTCGAGGGAGGTGAAGACCTTGGCGGCCTCGCCGTCGCTCGCATAGGCGTTGATGGTGTGGCGCGCCTGCTCCGCCGCGCGGCCCTGGTAGCCGCGGGTGCGTTGGACGAGGGGGCGCGGACCGTCGAGGCGGCAGCTGGGGGAGAGGTCGAGCAGCGGTGCCCGGCCATCGTCGGCGGAGCCGATGGTGGCGTCGACCGTCTTCCAGCGCATCATCGCGTCGAAGGGGAGCGCCGAGGGCCGAAGGAGGGCGCTCGAGGGGATCTGCGTCCCTGCGACGCGGTCCGTTCGCGGTGCGGGCGGGGCCGCCGGGAGCGTACGGGAGGAGTCGTCGCCCGGCAGCAGCCGCCAGGAGCCTGCGGTCACGGCTGCCACCGCGAGGACGGCCGCGGCGGTGATTGCCGTGCGCTGCAGTGCGCGGCGCCGACGGCCCCGCGCCCGCACGGCTTCCGGGCCCACCAGACGTATGGAGGGCTCGACGTCTCGGGCGATATCGCGCAGACGCTCGTCCAGATCAGCCATGGGAGGGCACCCCCTTCGGGTGGCAGGTGGGCGGATGGGGTGCCGGTGCCTTGGCGTCAGCGTTGGCGAAGGTGCCGGTGTCGGCATCGGCATCGGCATCGGCATCGGCGAGATGGGAGCCGAGGACCTTGCGGGCGCGGCTCAGCCGGGTGCGCACGGCGCCGGAGGAGACGCCCGTCTCCCGGGCCACCTGCTCGATGGGCAGATCGAGAAGGTGGTGCAGGACCACGGCCGTACGCTGCTCGGGCTTCAACCCGCGCAGGGCATGGATCAACGCCACCCGGTCCGGGGCGAGATCGGGCAGATCGGGGGGCGGGCCATGGCGGAAGTGAGCCCGCATGCGGTTACGGGCGCGGCGCCAGGAGCTGACGGCGAGGCGCAGGGCGACAGTGCGCACCCAGGGCGTGGGGTCGCCCTCCGCGGTCAGCCGGTCCCAGCGCTGCCACGCCCGGGCATACGCCTCCTGCACCGCGTCCTCGGCCTCGGCGAGATCGCCCGTCGCCGCATAGACCGCGGCCACGAGCCGCTTCGCCGTAGCCGTATAGAACTGGTCGAAATCGGATGATGTTGATGAAGATGATGGTTCTGGCATGAATCCCCCGCGCCCCCACGTGCTCCCCGCTTCTATGTAGGAACACGTCTGAAAGGGGCGGGAGGTTACAGACGACTTTCGGGACCGCCGGGTCCGTACGGCACGGGGGAGGTGTGGGGCGTCGTCGAGTTCGCGGGTGGCTGCGGGGTCCGCGGCGGCTGCGGGCCGTGCGGCGGAGGGGCGGCGCCCCACGGGGCGTAGGCGGGCTGGGCCCCGTACTGCGGCTGGGCCCCGTAACCGGACCCGTACCCGTACCCGTAACCGGACCCGGGCCCGCCGTAGCCGTAGCCGTAGCCGTAGCCCTGACCGGTTCCGTAGTCATACGCGTACCCGTCGCCGTACGGCCCCGCGGGCCAGAACGGTGCGGGCATCGTGCCCGGGGCCGGCCGGGGTGCCCGGCGGGGCCGGGGGAGCGGCACGGACAGCGCCGCGTGGGCCAGAGCGGGCTGGACGGTCTCCCGCCGCTCCCACAGACGGTCCAGCAGTTCCTTCTCGTGGGTGGTGAAGTCCGGGCCGGCCGTGCCGCGGTACGCCCGGCGGCGGAGGAAGGCGAGTGAGGTCGCGAATGCGGTGTACTCGCCGACCGTACGGGCCGCCGCCGCGCCATGGGTGCGGCGGGCGAGGTCGCGGGCGATACCGCGGGCGCGCATCGAGGACAGGACGAGGGGCTCGGGCGGGGTGAGCCAGCCGGCGGCCTGGTAGGCGGCGAGCTGCTCCCGTATGGTGCGCAGTTCCTTGCTGCGGGACCAGAGCGTCAGCCAGGTCAGCAGCCCGAACATCGGGACCATGAACAGGGCGTAGACGATGAGGAAGCCGTAGCCGCCGAGGGTCGCCGAACCGTTCCAGACGCCGTGCAGAACCATCGCGGTCAGCAGCATCGCGATCGGCATGAGGACGCGGCGGACGCGCTGGTGCCGCGCCGCCGCGGCGGCTATGCCGAAGCCCACCCCCGTCATCGCGGTGAAGAGGGGATGCGCGAAGGGGGACATCACCGCGCGGATGAAGAAGGTCGCGGCCGTGGTCGACCGGATGCCGGAGTAGCCGAGCGTCTGGTCGCTGACGAAGGCCGAGCCGAGATAGAGGATGTTCTCGGTGAAGGCGAAACCGGTGGCGGTGATTCCGGCGACGACGACCCCGTCGACCAGCCCGTTGAAGTCGCGGCGGCGGAAGAGGAAAAGCAGCAGGACGGCGGCAGCCTTGGCGCTCTCCTCCACGAACGGCGCGATGAAGGTGGCGCCCCAGGCGTCGGCGTCGGCCTGGCCGGTCGGGGACGAGGAGTCCAGGGTGGTCATGAGCCACTCGGTGGCGAAGCCGTTGGCGATCAGCGCGACCAGCGTCGCGGCGCATGCCCCCCAGGCGAAGGCGAACACAAGGTTTCGCCAGGGCTTGGGGTCGACGCGGTCCAGCCAACGGAAGACCGCGATGATCAGCGGAACGGGGAGCACGGCGAGGCCGAGCCCCACGAGGAAGCCCTTGGTGCCTGTCTGTTCGCGCACCAGCGCCAGGATGATCAGGCCGGAGAGCGAGAGCAGACCGGTGAGCGCGGTGGCCCGCAGCGCCTTGTTGTGCCAGACGCGGGCGAGACGGCCCTCCGGCCCCCACAGGCCCTGGCGGGGCGGATGCGGCCAGCCCGCCGGTGCGGTGCCGGTGCCGAACCACGGGTGCTGGTCACCGTAAGGAGCTCCGTAGGGCGTGCCGTGTGGTGCTGCGCCCTGCGGTGCGCCGTGCGTCGCCTCGTACGGGCCGCTGTGCGTCGCCTCGTACGGGCCGCCCTGCGGTGCCGCGTTCACGCCGCCCTGGGGTGCCTCGTACGGCGCTCCGTGCGGAGCCTCGTGCGGTGCGCCACGCGGAGCCTCGGGCAGCGTTCCGTATGGAGCCTCGTGCGGCGGCGTGACCGGTGGTTCGGGCGGCTCTTGCGGGGGCGGGGACTGATGCACTCAACCGACCCTAACGAAAGGGGGAAGGGGGACTCAGGGTTTATGCCCATCCCCTTGGGGTCGCTATGTGTCGTTGCGGCGGAAGATCAGGTCATGGACGAGGTGGCCCTTGTCCAGCCCCTGGCTCTCGAACTTGGTGAGCGGCCGGAAGTCCGGGCGCGGGGCATAGCCGCCGTCGGGCTGGGAGTTGTCGAAGGCGGGGCTCGCGGAAAGGACCTCCAGCATCTGCTCCGCGTACGGCACCCAGTCGGTCGCGCAGTGCAGCAGCGCACCGGGCTTCATCCGGGTGGCGGCGAGCTCGATGAACTCGGGCTGGATGAGGCGGCGCTTGTGGTGCCGCTTCTTGGGCCAGGGGTCGGGGAAGAAGACCCGCAGTCCGGAGAGCGAGGCGGGGGCCAGCATCTCGCGGAGCAAGATGATCGCGTCGCCGTTGGCGACCCGGATGGTGTCCAGGCCGTTCCGCTCCGCGAGCGCGAGCAGATTGCCTTGGCCGGGAGTGTGGACGTCGGCCGCGAGGATGCCCGTGCCGGGGTCGGCGGCGGCCATCTGCGCGGTGGCCTCACCCATGCCGAAGCCGATCTCCAGGACGACGGGAAGGCCCGGGCGCGGGCCTGCCTCTGTGGCGAACAACTCACCGAGGTCGATACGGCTCAGCCCGTCGATGTCCAGGCCCCACTGTGGCCACAGGCGGCGCAGAGCCTCGCCCTGGCCCGGGGTCACCCGGCCGCGGCGGGGGCGGAAGGAGCGGATGCGGCGCTCGTGGTGCGAGCCGGCCGGATCGGCCACGGGACCGCCGGGGAACATCGGCTCGCTGCGGTCACGGGGGGCGGGCAGAGCGCGCTCCACGTGGGAATCGGGGGCGGTGGGGTTCTCGGACACAGTGCTTCGATTCTACGGGCGGAGGTGGGGAGGACGGCGGGGCCGGTGCGGCAGGTGGGGCACTGGGGGCACCGGGGGCTGGTCCGGTGGCCGCCGCCCGGCGGGTCGGGGGCGGTGGGACGGATAGCCGGGCCCCTGGGCAGTCGGATCTATGGGCAGCCGGGCCCTGCGCGGTCAGATCGTGCGGCCTCGGTGGGGGGTGGCCTGAGGGCTGGGCCCGTGCCTCGCTGCGAGGGCTCGGCCCGTATCCCGGCGGCGGGGCCCGGTTCGTACCCCGCCCCCAGCCGCCCCCTCACCCCGCCCGCAGGGTCTCCAGCACTCGGCGGGCGACCTCCCGGCCGATCGGCAGTGAGGCCGTGGCCGCGGGCGACGGGGCGTTGAGCACATGGACGATCCGGGGCGACTGAGAGATCAGGAAGTCGTCCACCAGCGTGCCGTCCGGCAGCACCGCCTGGGCGCGCACGCCCGCCGGGGCCGCTATCAGGTCGTCGGCCGTCACATCGGGCAGCAGACGGCGCACGGCATCGGTGAAGGCGCGCTTGGACAGGGAGCGCCGCAGCTCACCCGCCCCGTACCGCCAGTGGCGGCGGGCGATCCGCCAGGAGCCCGGATACGCCAGCGTGCCGGCCAGCTCCTGCGGGCGCACCGTATGCCAGGCGTACCCCTCGCGGGCGAGGGCCGGCACCGCGTTGGGCCCGATGTGGACGCCGCCGTCGATGCCGCGGGTCAGATGGACGCCGAGGAACGGGAAGGCCGGGTCGGGTACCGGGTACACCAGGCCGTTCACCAGCGAGGCCCGGGAGGGCACCAGCTCGTAGTACTCACCGCGGAAGGGCACGATCCGCATGCCCGGGTCGTCGCCCGCCAGCCGGGCGACGCGGTCGCAGTGCAGCCCCGCGCAGTTGACCAGGGCCCGTGCGCGCAGCACCGTGCCGTCCGCCGTGCGCACCGCGACCGCGGAGGGGCGGCGGCCAATGGTGCGTACGTGCGCCCCGTACCGCACCGAGGCGCCCGCGTCCTGGGCGAGCCGGGCCAGCCGGGCCGCCACCGCGCCGAAGTCGCAGACGCCCGTGGTGCCGACATGGATGGCGGCGAGGCCGCGCACCCATGGTTCGTAATCCGCGATCTGGGCGGGGCCCAGCTCGCGCACCGGAATGCCGTTCTCCCTGCCGCGCTGGACGAGGCCGTGGAGCCTCGGCAGCTCGGAGCGCTCCGTGGCGACGATGAGCTTGCCGGTGACCTCGTGCGGAATGCCGTATTCGGCGCAGAACTTCACCATCTCCGCGGCTCCGCGCACCGCGAACCGCGCCTTGAGCGACCCCGGGCGGTAGTAGATACCGCTGTGGATCACGCCGCTGTTGCGCCCGGTCTGGTGGCGGGCCGGGCCCGCCTCCTTCTCGAGCACGGTCACGTGGGTGCCGGGCGCGGCGCGCGTGATCGCATACGCCGTCGACATGCCGACGATCCCGCCCCCGATCACCAGCACGTCGCAGTCCAACGCCGTCACGCCATGTCACCTCCCCACGCGCCACACCGTCCAGTCGCCCGACCGTCGATCCCTATCATGACCTGCACCACTGACAACGGCCCGAAACCCATGCCATGACTAGGGTCCGGGCTAGGTCCACCGGCCATATGGATCGATTCACACCGAGTCATGCATTCCGGGCGAAGATCACATGATCCGCGCATTCCGGGCAGCTCTCGCCTCACCACTCATCCCGGGCCGATCGCGCCCTTCATTCCGGGCCGGCCACGTCTCCTCCCACGCCGAGGGCCGCTCACGCCGGGGTCACCAGCAGCGGCCGGGCCTGCTCGCGCAGCTCGGCGACGCGCGGCTCGTCGCGGTACGCCTCGAGGCGGCGCATCAGGTCGCGGACGTACTCCGTGGTGCGCGCGGACGAGATCCGGTTGGCGACCTCCACGGCACGGGCGCCCGCCGCGCAGGCCGCGTCCAGATTGCCGGACTCCAGTTCGGCGACGGCGGACACCACGAGCCGCAGTCCGTGCGACCGTACGAACTCCTCCGTCGGCCGGGCCAGCGCCTGCTCGGTGAAGCGCCGCACCTGGCGCGGCAGCCGGAGATCGCGATAGCACTCGGCGGCGTCGGCCGCGAACCGCTCATGGCTGTAGAAGTCGAGCCAGGACGGATCGGGGTCGCCCGCCCGCGAGCGCTCCAGCCAGCCCTCGGAGGACTTCAGGGCCGCCCCGCAGGCGGGGCCGTCCCCGGATTTGGCCTGGGCGCGCGCCTCCACGAGCCGGAAGAAGCTCATGGTGCGGGCGGTGGCCAGGCCGCGGTTGCGCTCCAGGGCGGCCTGGGCCAGGTCCACGCCCTCATCGGCGAAGCCCCGGTAGGTGGCCTGCAGGCTCATCGACGCCAGCACATAGCCGCCCAGGGGGACGTCGGCAGCGGCGCGGGCGAGGCGCAGCGCCTGGATGTAGTAGCGCTGTGCGGCCTCCTGTTGGCCGGTGTCGAAGGCCATCCAACCGGCGAGCCGGGTCAGTTCGGCGGTGGCGCCGAAGAGGGAGCGGCCGACCTCGTCGCTGTACGAGCCGAGCAGCAGGGGCGCCGCGTCCACCCGGAGGCACTCGGGAACCATGGACGAACGCCAGTCGCCGCCGCCGTACTTGGAGTCCCAGCGGCGCGCGTCCTCGGCGGCCTCGCGCAGCTTGGTGACGTCACTGTGGCCGACGCGCTGAAGCGGTAAGGCGTCCGGCGCCGCCCCGCCCGTGGTGCTCGCGGCGGTGGTCCCGTCCTCGGCGTCCTTGGGTTCGCGGGCCACCGAGCTGTCGGCGGGAGATATGAGCCAGCGTGAGGCCGGGGTGGCGTACGCGCTTACTGAGAAAGATCCGGCCAGGCTCTGCCAGATGCCGACCCCGCCGCGCCGACCCGCGAGATCCAGCCGGTAGAGCTCCGTCGCGGAGCGGACGGCCTGGCCGATGTCGCGCGGGAAGGCGAGACCGACCTCGGGGGCCGGATCGGCATCGGCCAGGCCGATTTCGTGCAGGGGCACGGGGCGGCCGAGTTTGCTGCCGATCGCAGCCGCAATGAGGTGTGGCGCGGCCCCCTGGGGGACCATGCCCTTGGACACCCAGCGCGCGACGGACGTCTTGTCGTAGCGAAGTGTCAGGCCACGCTGGGCGCCGAGGTCGTTGACTCTGCGCGCGAGCCCGGCATTGCTGATCCCAGCGAGGGCGAGAACGGTGCCGAGCTTCTCGTTCGGCCCGCGTGGCTCCCTGGACATGCGCACCCCTCGACAGCACCGACGGCCGCCCCGGCATAAGCGCGGGGCATTCGTAAACCCAGCGTAGTTCGCCGCATCCCGACCGTTAAGAGGTGGTGTCCCGGATGGCGAGATTCTTGTACGAACGGGCGTGCGGGGCGTGACGTGTGCTCCCGGTGTGTGTGGCTGTGCGCCCGTGTGTGCGCTCTGTCTCAGTCGCGGCGGGGACGTTTCGATGGGTCCTGCGTGGGTCGGCCCGCTGTACTGGATCCAGTGGGCTGGGGGACGCCGCCGCCTCATTCCCCGCGGGTGGCGGAACGGTCCGGGAGGCGAATGCCGCCTCCCGGACTGTCGTGTCGGGGGGCGCGAGAGGCGGAAGTTGAGTACTGGCAGGGCGTCCGCAAGACCATCGAGAGCGCCACGGCAACTTGGCTGAATAACGCCCATCACGGCCGGGCTCCCGCGTCGGGCCGGGGAGGGGGAGGCCCGACGCGGGAAGCCCTCTTCCGCTCGGATCGCGCACGTATTCCGCCCAGAGCGGTGCGCCTCGTATCACATGCCGCGGATGCCCCGGTGCGCGGCGGACGCCGCGGCGGACGGTAAGTCCCTCGTCTGGTCTGCGGGTTGGCGGATTTTCCGTGCGCCCCTTCGTGCGCCCCTTGTGCGCCGCTCCGCATATGCGTCGATGCCCTTGCGCTCTTGCGCGCCCCAGTCGTGGCAGCATGGGCCACGGCGGAACGGTGGGTCGCTACCGGCGGTGGTTCCCTCGTGGGCTCCTTACGGATGCCTCCCTGGGAGGCATCACCTACTGGGATCAACTCTGCGATTTCTGCGGTCATCTGTGGTCACAGGACATCCAGGAGATCCATGTTGTTGTCCGGTTCGATGCCGAAACCGTCAACATGCTGTGCATGATGGCACCTACTTCTTGGTTGCCCTGGATGCCCACAGCCTGTGGAGGCGGCGATGCGGTGGTTGGTGGGGTGGAGCAGTACCGCATCCGGCCCGGTCCCCTCGGAAGGCCGTGCGATCCAGCCGGTCGGCGCCCAACTCCTGTGGTCCGACCCCGATCCGCTATGGGCGGTCGGCGACTGGCGGCCCGATGAGGTGCGCGTCGTCCAGACCGATCCCTTCACCCGCCTCGCCGTCTTCGGCTGCTGCGGCGCCACCGACGAGGAGCTGCGGGTGGGGCTGTTCGCCGCCCGCGGCGGCGCCCTGCGCCATCTGACCGCCTGGCCCGGCAGCTACACCGCCGTCGCCCAGGTCGGCCGCCGCATCACCATCGTCGGCGACCTCGCGGGCGCCCGGCCCGTCTTCCACACCGACTGGGCCGGCGGCACCGCCTACGCCACGGCCGCGCTCCCGCTCGCCGATCTCATCGAGGCACAGCTCGACGTCGGCCACCTCGGCGCGCTGCTCGCCTGCCCCGACTCCCCGGAGGCCATGGGCGACGGCACGCCCTATATGGGCGTCAGACGCGTGCCCCCGGGCCATGCGCTGATCCTGCGCGACGGCGCCCGCGACGTCACCGGCTACGAGCCCACCGCGTCCCTCGCCGTCGCCGCGCCCCCACTCGACCAGGGCACGGCCGTGGACGCGGTCCAGGACGCCCTCGTGGAGGCCGTACGGGCCCGGCTCACCGCCCCGCGCCACGCCCCCGAGACCGACGACCTCGACCCCGGTCCGGTGCCCGGCATGGGGCCCGCCGAGCGGCGGGCCGCCCGCGGCGCCCCGGCCCCCGGCATCGGCGCCGATCTGTCCGGAGGCAGCGCCTCCGCCACCCTCGCCCTGCTCGCCGCCGGGCTCCCCGGAATGCCCGGCACCCTCTTCGGGCACGGCACCGAGGCGGGCGAGCGGCTGCTGGCCGTCACCTTCAACGACCTCGCCACGGCGGGCGGCGCCCGCACCCGCGAGGCCGAACTCGAACGGGCCGGCGCCATCGCCGCCAATCCGCGGCTGCACCATGTGGTCGTCGCCGCGGGCGAGGAGGCCCTGCCGTACGCGGGCCTCGACACCGGCGCCCTTACCGATGAGCCCGGCCCCTCCCTCGTCATCGCCGAACGCCACCGGCGCCGGCTCGCCGCGGGCAGCGCGGACCACTTCATCGGGCACGGCGCCCGCCAGGTGCTCGACGCCCACCCCGCGCGCCTCGCCGACCTGCTGCTCGACCGGCGCAGACGCCATCTGCTGCGCCCCGCCACCGCGCTCGCGAAGGCCGACGGCCCCTCCGCACAGTCCTTCTTCGTGCCCTTCACGGTCTACCGGGCCGCACGACGGCTGGCCCGCACTTCCTACCGCGACGGCGTCCAGGAGGCCGCGGTGCGCCTCCTGGAGCGCCGCTTCACCGACGACCAGGCGGTACGCGACCCCGGCGCCGTATCCGCCTCCCTCGCCGCCCTGACGTGGTGCCGCCCGGGGCCCGCCGCCCGCTGGCTCACCGGGGAGACGCTCGCCGAGGTGTCCGTCCGGCTGGAGGAGGCGGCCATGCGCCCCGTGCTGGTGCGCCGCCCCGGGGAGCGTCGCGCCGACGCCGCCCTCGCCCGCTACGCCGCGGACCACCGCGTCTTCGAGCAGGCCGCCGAGATCCGCAGCCAGCGCCTGCACGCGCCCTTCCTCGACAACCAGGTCGTACGGGCCTGCCGCGCGCTCCCCGAAGCGCTTCGGGTGCAACCGGGGGCGCGCGCCGCGGTGCTGCGGACGGTCCTCGCCGGAGCGGGTATCCGGGAGCTTCCTCCCGGATGGGGAGCCACCTCCCATGCCGCCCACACCGCCGCCGTACGGACCGGCATGCGCACCTGGACGGGCGAGTTGATGACCCTCTTCGACGCGCCGCTGCTGGCGGACGCCGGTCTGATCGAGGCCCGCGTCGTCCGTAAGGCCCTGCGCGCCGCCGCACAGGGGGAGCGGCTGCCCCTGGACGGCCTGGCCGAACTCGTCTCCACCGAAGTCTGGCTGCGGCGCCTGCTGGCCCGACGGGGCACCTGCTGGACGGGTACGGCGGCGCCACGGCAGCGGGCCGTGGCGGGCGGAGTGGTGCCGCGCCCGAGCCTGTGACGGCTTCCGCGCCGAGGCGGCACGAGGCCGCCTGGTGACGCCTCGCCCCCGGATGCCCCGCGGGGCATGGCCCCTGGCCCTCAGGGAGCCGGTGCCCGCCGCGGACCCGCCGCGCACGAAGCCGGCGTCCTTACGGCGGACGACGGCGGACGAGTCCTTACGGCGGACGACGGCGGACGAGTCCTTGTGGCGGACGAGACGAAGGGGCCGCGCCGCCCGACCTCCCCAGCGGCAACCGGCAACCTAGGAGAATGGCCCCTGTGCGGTATCTGATCCTCGGCACCACCGAAGCGCGCGACGACCACGGCGACCCGCTCCCCCTCGGCGGCCCCCGGATCCGCGCGCTGCTCGCCGCGCTCGCCGTACGGGCCGCACGCTCCGCCCCGGTCTCCGTCGACGTCCTGATCGACGAGGTGTGGGCCGACGACCCTCCCCATGACGCGCCCGCCGCGCTCCAGGCGCTCGTCGGCCGGCTGCGCCGGACCATCGGCAGGGACGCAGTCATCTCCTCACCCGGCGGCTACCGCCTCGCGACCGCCACCCCCCAGGACGACGTCGACCTGCTGCGCTTCGAGCGGCTGACAAACGAGGGCATCCGCGCCCTGGACGCCGACGACCCCGAGACGGCCGCCGTCACCCTCCGTAACGCGCTCGCCCTGTGGCGCGGCCTGGCCCTCGCCGACCTGCCGGACCGGGACGCGCCCGCCGCCCGCCCCGAGGCGCTCCGGCTGACCGCGCTGCACCGCCGGATCGACGCCGACCTCGCGCTCGACCGCCCTACGGACGTCATACCGGAGCTGCGCCAGCTCGTCGCGGACCATCCATTCGACGAAACGTTCCACGCCCAGCTGATCCGCGCGCTGCGGGCGGCCGGTCACTCCGCCGATGCCCTCGCCGCGTACGAGGACGTCCGCCGGATCCTCGCCGACCGCCTCGGCACCGACCCGGGAGCGGAGTTGAAGGAGCTCCACAGACGGCTGCTGACGACGAACGCCGAGCCGGCCCCCGAGGATCCGGACGCCGCGCGCGGCGGCGCGCCCACCGCGGAGGCCGTGGCGCCGAGGGCCGACGGCCATGGGGGGAGCGGTGGGGGCGGGACCCGGGCCGACAGCGGGACTGGGTGGGCTATCGACGGCCGGGGCGACAGCCCGGCCAGGGGCGCGTTCGACGCCCCGGCTGGGAACGGAGGAACCGGCGGCGGGGCCCGAAGCCGGGGCGACGACGGCCGGGAGGCGGGCTCGGGCACCGCCGTGCCGCCTCTGCCGCACAGCAACCTCAGGGCCCGCCTCAACAGCTTCGTCGGTCGGCAGGACGAGATCGGCGACATCCTCCGGGACCTGGACGGCGCCCGGCTGGTCACCCTCACCGGCCCCGGCGGCTCCGGCAAGACCCGGCTCTCCGAGGAGGCCGCGGCGACCGTGACGGCCAGCTATCCGGACGGCGTCTGGGTGGCTGAACTCGCCCCGCTCGACCAGCCCTCCGCCGTCCCCGGCGCCGTCCTGAGCGCGGTCGGCCGTCGCGCGACCATGCTGCTCGCCTCGGGGCTCGAAAGCCGCACCACGGGCCCGGACGGCGGGAATCCGACCAGTCGGCTCGTCGAGTACTGCGCCGACCGCCGGCTGCTGCTCCTGCTCGACAACTGCGAGCACGTCATCGACACCGCGGCCCGGCTCACCGAGACCCTGCTCGCGCACTGCCCGGGTGTGACCGTGCTCGCCACCAGCCGGGAGCCGCTGGGGGTGCCCGGCGAGACCATCAGACCGGTGGAGCCGCTCGCGCCCGCCCCCGCCCACCAGTTGTTCGCCGAGCGCGCCGCCACCGTAAGGCCCGGCTTCGACCCGGAGGCGGACCCGGAGACGGCGGCCGCGGTCGCGGAGATCTGCCGCCGCCTGGACGGTCTGCCGCTGGCGATCGAGCTGGCCGCGGCGCGGCTGAGGCTGCTGACCCCACGCCAGATCGCGGCCCGGCTGGACGACCGTTTTCGCCTGCTGACCAGCGGCAGCAGAACCGCGTTGCCCCGCCAGCAGACCCTGCGGGCCGTCGTCGAGTGGTCCTGGGACCTCCTCGACGAGCGCGAGCGCACCGTGCTGCGCCGTGCGTCGGTCTTCGCGGGCGGGTGGACTCTGTCCGCGGCCGAGGCGGTGTGCGCGGACGCCCCGCCCGGTGAGAACGCCCTTACGGTCGACACGGACGAGGATGGCGTCTTCGACGATGGCGTCTTCGAGAATGCCGTCGACACCCGTGGCGCCCTTACGGACGCGAAGGCGAGCACGCCGGAGCCGGGCGAACCGGTCGCGTACGACGAGACGCGCTCCCCCCTGCGCTCTCATGCGCGCCCCCACGCCAGGATCGGGCCCGCCGAGGTGCTGGAGCTGCTCGGGGCGCTGGTCGACAAGTCGCTTCTGATCGTCGACCATCCGCCCCACGGTGCGGCGGCGGAGTCCTCCGGGCCGCCCGGCGGGGAGCCCCGCTACCGGATGCTGGAGACGATCCACGAGTACGTCGGCAAGCGCGCCACCGAGGATCCGGCGGCCCGCGCCGACCACAAGGCCGCCGTGGCCCGTCACACCGCCCACTTCAGGGACTTCATCTGTACCGCCGAACCCCGCCTGCGCTCCGCCGAACAACTGCCCTGGCTCCACCTCGTCGAGACCGACCTCGACAACATCCGGGCAGCGCTGCACCGCTCCTTGACCATCGCGGACGAGGACACCGTCTTCGCGCTCATCCGTGCCTTGGCCTGGTTCTGGTGGCTGCGCAACTACCGGGACGAGGGGGCCGCCTGGGTCGGCCGTGCCCTGGCTCTCCAGGCCCGCCCCCACGGCACGGGAGCCGCGGCGGACCGGATACCGGGTGGCAACCATCCCCTTGACCAGTTCCGGCACATCCCGGCCCGGGTTCCGGACGGCGGGGACGGTGTCGACGAGGAAGCCACCCGTTACTGGCAGCGCATGGACCTGCGACTGATGCTCCTCGTCCTGCTCGCGGAGCAGGGCACCGGCCCGGATATGAGCGACCCCGGGATCCGGGACATCGCCATACGCATGCGCGACGCCTACGCGGGCCACCCAGGGCCCCGTAGGGCGTCCTTCCCCAGTCTGCTGTGGCCGTTCACGGCCTTCGTCATCGAGGGCTTCGCCGGTGGGATGCTGCCGCTCATGGACCAGACCGTGGCCGGCTGCCGCACGCACGGCGACGACTGGGCGCTCGGCATCACGCTGATGTACCGCACCCACCTCACCATCGACATGCCGGGCGGCATCGAGACCGTCGACGACGACCTGGCCGAACTGCTCGACCTGACCGCCCGCGTCGGCGATCGCTGGCTGCTCGCCCAGGTGGAGGGCGCGCGCGGCGAGATCGCCACCCACCACGGCCGGTTCGCGGAGGCGAAGGCCGCCTACGAGAAGGCACTGCGGCTCGCGCATGAGCTCGGCGCCCACACCGAGGTGCCGTTCCTCTACACCCGCCTCGCCGATCTCGCCCTCCACGAGAGGGACATGGAGGCCACGCTGAAGCTGGTGACGCTGTCCGAGGAGGCGGCGGAGCGCTGCGGTACCCAGGACGTGCGGGCCTTCAACCAGATCGTGCGCAGCGAGGCCGAGCTGTTCCGTGGTGATCTTGCGCGGGCCAGGACGCATTGCGACGCCGCGTGGCATCGAGCGGGGCGCGGCACGCCGCCGCCGCAGTTCTGGGTCGTGGCCAGCGGCCTGGACGGCCGTATCACCGGCCTGGAGGGCGATCTGGTCGGTGGACTGCGCAAGCTGCGGAACACTCTGCACGAGGGCTTCGCGGCGAACTCCATGGAGCTGCTGCTGGCCCATCAGGCGGAGTCGGCGGCGGAGCTCCTGGCGCGATGCGGACAAGAGCGGCTCGCCGGTCGGCTGCTCGGCGCCGCCGACGGCTGGCGCGGTCGGCTGCCGCGCTCACCACTGGTGGCCGGGGACGTCGGCGCGACCGTCGCCCGCGCGAGCCAGACGCTGGGCCAGGACGCGGTGGAGAAGCTGCGCGCCGAGAACACGACCCTGACCCCCGAGCAGGCCATCTGCCTGCTCGACGAGGTGCTGACATCTCTCGACGCCACGGCCGCCACCGACGCCTTCGAAGCCACCGCGGCCCAGGCCGAGGCCGTCGAGCGGGCCGCAACCGACGACCAAGCCAACCCCGACACCCAAGCCAACCCCGACACCCAAGCCAACCCCGACACCCAAGCCAACCCCGACACCCAAGCCGAGCCCGCCGACCGGGGAGCCGCACCGCCGCCCGCCCGCTGACGCGGGCGCACGCACGCGCAACGCCCCGGCCCACAGCCGCGTGTCGTCACTCGTACGGAGGAGGCGAGACGCCCCCGACCGCCCCGGCGCACGAACCGCGAGTACCTGCGGGCCCCGCCCGCCGGGCCGACGTATCCCCGACCCCCTCGCGGGCGGCCCCGCGGCAAGCACCCACGCCCGGCACGGCTCATCGGACGTCGCCGATGTCACCTTGCCGGGCGTGGATATCGCTCCAGGGCCGACGGCATCACCCCACGGGGCGCGACCGCAACCCGTCCAGCAGGATGTCCAGCAGCCGGGCCGACGCCGCCGCCTGCTGCGCAGCGTCCGGCAGCGAGGGCGCGGCCGTGGCGATCACCAGCAGTACGTCGGCGACCGCCACATCCGGGCGCAGCTCGCCCGCTGCCCGTGCCCGCTCCACCAGTTGCCCGACGACCTCCAGCAGCGCCGCGGCGCCAGCGTCGTCCGGCTCGTCCTCAGGCGCGGTCGGCCGCTCGACCAGCCGGAGCTCCGGCTGACCCGGTGCGGCTAACGCCGCCTGCCGCTGCTGCGGCAGCCGGATCTCGCCCTCCACATCGACCCCGACCCGCAGCACCTGCGGCGGCAGCAGCCGGCCCGCGCCGGACGCCACCGAGGTGCGCAGGAACCGGGCCAGCGCGGACCACGGCTCGTTCTCCTGACCCAGCGCCGCTCGCGCCTGATCGGTCAGCCTTGCCGTCTCCTCCTCGGCTATGCGGCGCACCAGCACGTCCTTGCTGGGGAAGCGCCGATAGACGGTGCCCACCCCGACCCGCGCCCGGCGCGCCACGTCTTCCATCGGAGCCCCGTATCCCAGCTCACCGAAGACTTCGCGCGCCGCCCGCAGGACGTGCTCCAGATTGCGCTGCGCGTCCACGCGCAACGGTGTGTTCCGTCCGCCGTTTCCGTCTGACGATGCGACGGCTGCGGACCATGACGAACCCTGAAGGTGCATAAGTGATCCCCCGGTAATGACGTCTCCCCCCGGAGACTCCCCGCCCAGACTGTCGAGGCAGTCACAACCCCGACGAAGTACGAACATAGTTGAGCCCAGGTCAAGAAAGAAGAGGGTAGCTCGGGACAGAACGTCCCCCGATCAGAGCAGAGGACCGCCTTTTTCTGACTCGCCCCCCGACCGTCACTGACCATCGAGGGGCTGACCTGCGGACATTTCGTACGTGTAACCGATTCCGCGCCGCGGGGCGAGTCAAGCCGTCCGGTCACACAATTCGTCGGGGCTGTGGACAAACCGCGGTCGCGCGTGCCTCATGGGAGGGTGAAGGAACCCGCGCGCATTCTCGTTGTCGGTGGTGGCTACGTCGGGATGTACGCCGCGCTGCGCCTCCAGCGAAAGCTGAAGCGAGAGCTGAGGCAAGGCGGCGTGCAGGTCATCGTGGTCGACCCAGAGCCGTATATGACCTATCAGCCTTTCCTGCCCGAGGCGGCGGCCGGATCGATCTCACCGCGCCATGTCGTCGTCCCGTTGCGGCGGGTCCTGCCCGACTGCACGGTCGTCATCGGCGAGGCCACCGCGATCCACCATGGCAAACGCACCGCGACCGTGAGAACCCTCGCCACGGAGGAAGAGCGCACCGGCACGGTCGATATCCACTACGACGAGCTGGTGCTGGCCCCCGGCTCCGTGTCCCGCGCCCTCCCGGTCCCCGGCCTCGCCGAGTTCGGCATCGGCTTCAAGACCGTCGAGGAGGCCATCGGCCTGCGCAACCATGTCCTGGGACAGCTGGACATCGCTTCCTCGACCCGGGACCCCGAGGTCCGCGACGCGGCGCTGACCTTCGTCTTCGTCGGCGGCGGTTACGCGGGCGTCGAGGCTCTCGGCGAGTTGGAGGACATGGCGCGGTACGCCGTCCGCTACTACCACAACATCGCCCCCGAGGATCTGAAGTGGATCCTCGTCGAGGCCACCAACCGGATCCTCCCGGAGGTCGGCGAGGAGATGGGCAAGTACGCCGTCCGGGAGTTGCGCGGCCGCAATATCGACGTCCGGCTGGAGACCCGCCTGGACTCCTGCGCCGACCGGATCGCCGCACTGAGTGACGGCTCGCGCTTCCCCACCCGCACGCTCGTGTGGACCGCGGGCGTCAAACCGCACCCGATCCTCGCCTCCACCGATCTGCCGCTGAACGAGCGCGGCCGGCTCAAATGCACCGCGGCGCTCCAGGTGGAGGGCGTGGAGCATGCCTGGTCGGCGGGGGACGCCGCGTCGGTCCCCGACCTGACGGCCGACCGGCCCGGTGCGGAGTGCGCCCCCAACGCACAGCACGCCGTCCGCCAGTCCAAGGTCCTCGCGGAGAACGTGGCAGCCTCGCTCGCCGGCCGGCCGCTCACCGACTACGCGCACAAGTACGCGGGCTCCGTGGCCTCCCTGGGGCTCCACAAAGGCGTGGCCCATGTCTACGGGCGCAAGTTGAAGGGCTATCCTGCCTGGTTCATGCACCGTGCCTACCACCTCAGCCGGGTGCCGACGTTCAACCGTAAGGCGCGCGTGCTGGCCGAGTGGATCCTGTCGGGGCTGTTCAAACGGGAGATCGTCTCGCTGGGCTCGCTGGAGAACCCGCGCGCCGAGTTCAAACTCGCCGCGGACACCGGTCGCCATCCCGAGTCCAGTTGAGCCGATCGGGGCGGAGCCGGGAACTCCCCTCCCACGATCGGCGTCTCACGGATGTCAGTCCGGTCGGCCACACTGGTCGTGTGACCATGGGTGGGCTCGTATCTGCAAAGAGTGACAATCGCGAGGATTCGGAAGTTTGCTGCATTCCCCTGGGGGCCGTCCCCCGTACCCGCACCCATCTCCCCGATCCCGCGTCGGCGCGCAGCTCAGCCACCACCCCACGAGGTAATCCGCAGTGAACTTCACGCGCTGGAGCGCCCGGCTCCCCCGAACCCAGCGACGCAACGCCGCCCGGGCAGACCGCGGTGCGCGGCGGCCGAAGCCCGCGGCCACCGCGGGCGGTGGCTCCGTCCCGGCGGCCCGGGGCGAGCGCGCCGACCCCTCGGGACGCGGTGAGCCTCCCGCTGCCGCCCCATCGGACGCCGCGCCGCCCGATGCCGTCCCGACCCTCGACGGGCTGTCCGTCCATGACCTCCTCGGCCAGGTGCCGGCCCTGGTCGCGGTGGTCTACGGCCCCGAGCACCGCATCGCCTACCTCAACGACACCTATGTCGAGCTCTTCGGCTCCCGTCCCCCCGGCACGCCCGCCCGCCATGCCCTGCCCGAGCTGACGGAGCTGGGGCTGCTGCCGCTCATGGACCAGGTCCTGCGCAGCGGCAAGCCCCGTACGGTCAAGTCCCGGCGCGTGCCCGCGGGCGGCCCGGCGACCACGCCCGGGCCCCGACACGAGGGCGCGGCCCCCGGCCCCGGCCGATCGCGCCACGGCTACTACACCTTCACCTGCTCCCCGATCGAGATGGCCGCGCCCAGGGTCGTCGCCCCCGCGCAACCGATGGACGAGCGGGCGGGGGAGGGGGCCGTGGACGGATCTCCGGTGGACGGATCGCCGTTGGACGGACCGATCCGGGAAGCCGCCCTCCGTAAGGGCGTCATGCCGGAAGCGGTCGCCACTGAGGCCGTCGCCACCGCCACCGGCACCGGCACCGGCACGGTCACCGAGCCGGTCCGCGGCGTGCTCGTCTTCGGCGCCGACGTCACCGACCAGGTCGAATCCGCGGAGCGGCTGCGCGCCGGCGAGCGGCTCCAGCGCGAGGCCGCCGTCACCCTCCAGCGCAGCCTTCTTCCCCAGGAGCTGGAGCAGCCCGACGATCTGCGGGTCGCCGCCACCTATCAGCCCGGTGGCACGGACGCGGCGGTGGGCGGCGACTGGTACGACGTCATCACCCTGGGCGCCGGCCGCACCGCCCTCGTCATCGGCGACGTCATGGGCCGCGGTGTGCGGGCCGCCGCCGTCATGGGTCAGCTGCGCACCGCCGTCCGTGCCTACGCCCGGCTCGACCTCCCGCCGCACGAGGTCCTGCAGCTCCTCGACGGCCTGGCCGCCGAGATCGACCCCCACCAGATCGCCACCTGCGTCTACGCCGTCCACGACCCCAACGAGAACCGCCTCGTCTACGCCTCCGCGGGCCATCTGCCGATCCTGGTCCGCGACCCGGACGGCACCGTGCGCCGCGCCTCCGAGCCCACCGGACCTCCGCTCGGCACCGGCGGCTGGCTGCACACCACCGGGTCGGTCCCGCTCGGCCCCGGGGCCAGTGCTGTCCTCTACACCGACGGCCTGGTGGAGCGGCGGGACAAGGACATCTATGACGGTGTGGCCGCGCTCGAGCGGGTCTTCGCGGGCGCGACCGGCTCGCCCCAGGTGATGTGCGACCGCCTCATCAGGGCCCTGGGCATCACCGCGGAGCACGACGACGATGTGGCGGTGCTGGTCCTTCAGCACCCCGCCCGTACGGGGCATGACGCCGAGCTCTTCCACAACGCGGCGCTGGAGCTCCTCGGCGGGGTGGAGGCCGCACCGCGTGCCCGGGCCTTCGCCTCCGGGGTCCTCGCCAGCTGGCGCTTCCCCATGGAGCTGCGCGATCTGGGCGTGCTCGCCGCCAGCGAGCTCGTCGCCAACTCCCTCCAGCACGGCACACCGCCCATGCGGCTGCGGCTGCGCCGCACCGACCGCCGCCTGATCATCGAGGTGACGGACGGCGATGAGCATCTGCCGCGCCGCCGCCGGGCCGAACCGGTGGACGAGGCCGGACGCGGCATCTCGATCGTCGCGACCATCGCCTCGTCCTGGGGCTCACGCCGCACACCGGGCGGCGGCAAAGCGGTGTGGTGCGAATTCGCCCTGCCTGCGGGCTAGCTCCACGGAGGGTCCCGGCGGCACTGGCCCGACGAGGACAAGGCAGACCCCGAACCAAAAACATCGCCCTGGCACGGCGGAGCCGACTGGCTCCTTCGCCGTACCAGGGCGATGGCGGAATGGCCGGGCGGCTCAGGCCGCGGTGGTCACCTCGTCCGACGCGGCCGCCCGCGGCGCGGGCACCGCTGCACCGGCGACCGCCCGCAGCGGATTGTCCTGCTCGGCCGTAAGCCACTTGCCGAGCCCCAGCGCGAGCGCGGTGATGCCGAGCGAGCAGACGATCAGCGTCACGATGTACGTCCCATACAGCCCGGCACCGGCCATCAGCCCGCCGACCGCCGGGCCCACCGCCAGGGCAAGCTGCTTGACCAGCGCAAACGCCGAGTTGTACTGACCGAGTGCCGACGACGGTGCCAGATCGGCGACCAGCGGCGCGACGGTCGGCGACAGCATCGCCTCGCCGATCCCGAACAGCGCATACGCCGAGACGATCGCGGTGATGCCGACGGCCTGGCTCCCGGGCACCAGCCCGGCGGCCCCGGCGACGCACCACGCCACCGTCCAGACCAGCCCGACCAGCGCGATCACCCGGCTGCGCCGTCGCCGCTCGACCAGCTTGAGCACGACGAACTGCGCGAGCACGATCGCCGCCGTGTTCGCGGCGAGGGCGACGCCCAGCATCGACGGCGATATGCGGGCGACGTTCACCGCGAACGCCGACAGCCCGGATTCGAACTGGCCGTAGCAGGCGAAGAACATCACGAAGCCCAGCACACACAGCTGCACCATGGCCCGGTCGCCGAGCAGCGAACGCCAGCCACCGCCGGCGCCACCGAGATGCTCATCGGCAGTGGGCACCGGGTCGTCGAACACCGGTGTCTTCGCCAGCCTTACGGTCGCGACCGCGGCGCCGAGCACCAGGAACATCACCGCGTCGATCGCGAAGAGCCGCACAAAGCTCGAGGCTGCGGAGGTGTCCACCAGCAGCCCGCCGAGGAGCCCGCCGACGCCGAGGCCCAGATTGCCGAGGAAGAACTGGGTGGCGAAGGCCCGCGACCGGGTGACCGGCGTCGAGCACCAGACGATCAGCGTGGCCAGCGCCGGCTGTATGGCCGCGATGCCCGCGCCCAGCACTCCGGCCGCGGCGATGACCAGCGGCTCGCTCGCCGCCAGCCCGAGCCCCATCGATCCGACAGCGGCGGCGACCGCGCCCGCGACGGCAACGGACAACGGCCCTCGCCGGTCGATCACCCGACCGATGAAGGGCAGCACGGCAAGCGCGGCGACGGCGAACGTCGCGAGCACCACGCCCGCGGTGTTCGAACCGAGATCCCGCACCTGCGCCACATAGACGAAGAGGAACGGGACCGTGAAGCCGTTGCCGAACGCGCTCAGCGCGTTGCCCAGCTGGATACGGCGCAGCGCTGCGCCCATCGCGGTGGTCACACTCACCTACCTAGGTCGAGAAGGGTCAAGGGAGAACGGGCCTGACCTGCGAGCCAGCCCGGAGGATCTATGTCTGAAGACTTCGAACCTAAACTTCGATACTTAAGAGTACAGACCGAAGGACTTCAGCGCCAATGACTTTCGTGTCATGCTGTTCACCATGGCGGAGACCCCCGACGCGGACGACCTGCTGAGCCTCGAGGAGCAGATCGCGGCCTATCAGCGCGAGTTCCAGGACCTGGACCCCCAGGTGGAGCAAGTCGTCAGCGCGCTCAGCCGGCTCACCCGGCGCATGCACGTCGCATACGGCCGCCAGTCGGCCAGGCTGGGGATCAGTAACTCCGAATGGGAGGTCCTCAAGGCGCTCGTCCTTTCGGGGGCTCCCTACCGCCTGGGCCCGGGGGACCTGGCCAAGCGGCTGGGCCTCACCCCCGCCGCCATGACCCACCGCATCGACCGCATGGTCAACGAAGGTCTGGTCACCCGTGAGCGTGATGCCGACAACCGGGTCCGCGTCATCGTCGAGCTGACCCCCGACGGCCGGGAGAAGTGGCTCGAGGCGATGCGCCAGGCCACGGTCTTCGAGGCGGACCTTCTCCAGGACCTCTCCAGCGAGGAGCGTGGAGCCCTCGGTGCGATGCTCACCCGCGTGCTGCGCCGGGTGGAGGAGGCCCAGCCCGATGCCGAGGGGCGCCTGAGCAACCTCGACTGAGGCATTCGGCCTAGGCCGTGTTGACACGGGTCAGGGCGATCCGTAATGTACTCCGAGCTGCCACGGAGCCGTAACGGTTCCCTGGTCAGCACTTGAGCCGCACCGGCGGCAAACCACTTCTGCACGGCCCCTCATCGGGATGGATTTCGGCATGCCGGAATTCGGATCGGGAAGCTCGATTATGAGCATCCGGGGGAATCCGCTAAAGTAGTGATCACGCCGGAAGGCGCGAAAGACCCCGCTCCAGCAGGGGGCCGGAAACGGAATTCGGACCGGAAACGGAACGGAAAACGGATCTGGTAAGGTTGGAAACACCGAAGGGAAGCGCCCGGAGAAACCGGTGAAACGGTTTCAAAGGAAGCGTCCGTTCCTTGAGAACTCAACAGCGTGCCAAAAGTCAACGCCAGATATGTTGATACCCCGTCCATCTCGGACGAGGTTCCTTTGGAAAAATACACAGCGAGGACGCTGTGAGCGGACTGGATTA
>NZ_JBIADZ010000003.1:0-53171 GCF_042868035.1 Streptomyces sp. NPDC007875
GGCAATGGCAAGGGGCAGATCTTCGTCAAGGGCGAGGTCATCAAGACCGTGCCGGAGTCGAAGATCGTGGAGACCCTGATCGACGAGGCCATGAACATCGCGCGGCGCATGGAGGACGAGGGGGTCCCGTCGGGCACCCCGGACGTCACCGTGGGCTGATACACCGAGGAGGGGAACCGACCATGCCGTTGCTGGAGAACATCCGGGGCCCGCACGACCTCAAGGCGCTGACCGGTGAGGAACTGGACGTGCTCGCCCAGGAGATCAGGGAGTTCCTGATCGACGCGGTGGCCAGGACCGGAGGCCATCTGGGCCCGAATCTCGGCGTGGTCGAGCTGTCCATAGCCCTGCACCGCGTCTTCGACTCACCCGCCGATCGCATCCTGTGGGACACCGGCCACCAGTCCTACGTCCACAAACTGCTCACCGGCCGCCAGGACTTCTCCAAGCTCCGCCACAAGGGCGGACTGTCCGGCTATCCGTCACGGGCCGAATCCGAGCACGACATCATCGAGAACAGCCATGCCTCCACCGTGCTGGGCTGGGCCGACGGCCTCGCCAAGGCCAATGAGGTGCGCGGCGGCACCGACCATGTGGTCGCCGTCATCGGGGACGGGGCGCTGACCGGCGGGATGGCCTGGGAGGCGCTCAACAACATCGCCGCCGCCCGGGACCGTCCGCTGGTCATCGTCGTCAACGACAACGAGCGCTCCTACGCGCCCACCATCGGCGGGCTCGCCAACCACCTCGCCACCCTCCGCACCACCGACGGCTACGAGCGCTTCCTGGCCTGGGGCAAGGAGGTGCTGCAGCGCACCCCGGTGGTCGGCCAGCCGCTGTACGGCTCGCTGCACGGCGCCAAGAAGGGATTCAAGGACGCCTTCGCACCGCAGGGCATGTTCGAGGACCTCGGGCTGAAGTACCTCGGCCCCATCGACGGTCATGACACCGAGGCGGTCGAGTCGGCCCTGCGCCGCGCCAAGCGGTTCCACGGCCCGGTCCTCGTCCACTGCCTCACCGAGAAGGGCCGCGGCTACCGGCCCGCGCTGGAGGACGAGGCGGATCGTTTCCACACCGTCGCCGCGATGGACCCGCTCACCTGCGCTCCCCTCATCCCCTCCGGCGGCCGCTCATGGACCTCGGTGTTCGGGGAGGAGATGGTGCGGATCGGCGCCGAGCGGCCCGATGTGGTCGCCCTCACCGCCGCGATGCTGCACCCCGTGGGCCTCGCCGGCTTCGCCGAGGCGTATCCCGAGCGGGTGTGGGACGTCGGCATCGCCGAGCAGCACGGGGCGGTCTCGGCGGCCGGACTCGCCACCGGCGGACTCCACCCGGTCTTCGCCGTCTACGCCACCTTCCTCAACCGCGCCTTCGACCAGCTGCTCATGGATATCGCCCTGCACCGCTGCGGGGTGACCTTCGTCCTGGACCGGGCCGGTGTCACCGGCACCGACGGGCCGAGCCACAACGGCATGTGGGACATGTCCGTCCTCCAGGTGGTGCCGGGGCTGCGGATCGCCGCCCCGCGCGACGCCGACCAGCTGCGCGCCCAGCTGCGCGAGGCGATCGACGTGGACGACGCGCCGACCGTCATCCGCTTCCCCAAGGAGTCGGTGGGGCAGCCCATCGCGGCCATCGACCGCGTCGGCGGGATGGACGTCCTGCGCCGGGGCGAGGACGTCCTCCTCGTCGCGGCCGGGGTCATGGCCACCGTCGCGCTGCGCGCCGCCGAGCTGCTGGCCGAGCGCGGCATCGGCTGCACGGTCGTCGATCCGCGCTGGGTCAAACCCGTCGACCCCGAGCTGCCCGGACTCGCGGCGCGCCACCGGCTGGTGGCGGTCGTCGAGGACAATGTGCGCACCGGCGGAGTGGGCGCGGCGGTCGCCCAGACGCTGGGGGACGCCGAAGTCGACCTGCCGGTGCGGACGTTCGGCATCCCCGAGGCGTTCCTGGCCCATGCCAAGCGCGGTGAGGTGCTGGCCGACATCGGGCTCACCCCCGCCGAGATCGCGGGCCGGATCGGGGCGGCCCTGACCCGTATCGCGGACCGTCCGGAGCGCGCGAGCACCGCCGCCGAGGCCCGTACCGCCGCCCAGGCCCGTACCGCCGCCGCCAAGGAGAGCCAGGCATGACAGCAGCCGAGCAGCAGCGGCGTTCGGGCTTCGACCTCGGGAAGCTGCTGGCCGAGCGTGCCTCGGAGCGGTACGACCTGCACACCCGGCATCTCAACCACCAGCTGCCCCGGATGCTGCAGACCATCGGATTCGACAAGGTCTACGAACGGGGCGAGGGCGCGTACTTCTGGGACGACGAGGGCCAGGACTACCTCGATATGCTCGCCGGCTTCGGGGTGATGGGCCTGGGCCGCCACCACCCCGTGGTCCGCAAGGCGCTGCACGACGTCCTGGACGCCGACCTGGCCGATCTGACCCGCTTCGACTGCCAGCCGCTGCCCGGTCTGCTGGCCGAGCGGCTGCTGGCCCACGCCCCGCATCTGGACCGGGTCTTCTTCGGCAACAGCGGCACCGAGGCCGTCGAGACGGCCCTGAAGTTCGCCCGCTACGCCACCCGTAAACCACGCATCCTCTACTGCGCCCACGCCTTCCACGGGCTCACCACCGGCTCGCTGTCGGTCAACGGCGAGGACGGCTTCCGCAAGGGGTTCGCCCCGCTGCTGCCCGACACCGCCATCGAGATGGGCGATCTCGACGCGCTGGAGCGGGAGCTGGCGCGCGGGGACGTGGCGGCGTTCGTGGTGGAGCCCATCCAGGGCAAGGGGGTGCACGAGACCCCGCCCGGCTTTCTGCGCGCCGCGCAGGAGCTGCTCCACCGCCACAAGGCGCTGCTCATCGCGGACGAGGTGCAGACCGGCCTCGGCCGCACCGGGGACTTCTTCGCCTACAGCCACGAGGACGGCGTCGAACCGGATCTGGTGTGCGTGGCCAAGGCCCTCTCCGGCGGCTATGTGCCGGTCGGCGCGACGCTCGGCAAGGACTGGATCTTCAGGAAGGTCTACTCCTCGATGGACCGGGTGCTGGTCCACTCCGCCAGCTTCGGCGCCAACGCCCAGGCCATGGCGGCCGGCCTCGCCGTCCTCGCCGTGATGGAGGACGAGCAGATCGTGGCCAACGCCCGCCGCACCGGCGAGCTGCTGCGCGAGCGCCTCGCCGCGCTCGTGGACCGCTACGAGCTGCTGCACGACGTCCGCGGCCGGGGGCTGATGATCGGCATCGAGTTCGGCAGGCCCAGCTCACTGGGGCTGCGCAGCCGGTGGGCGATGCTGCAGACGGCGCGCAAGGGGCTGTTCGCGCAGATGGTCGTCGTCCCGCTGCTGCGGCGCCATCGCATCCTCACCCAGGTGTCCGGGGACCATCTGGAGGTCATTAAGCTGATCCCGCCGCTGATCATCGGTGAGCGGGAAGTGGACCGATTCGTCGAGGCGTTCACCGCGGTCATGGATGACGCACATCAGGGCGGCGGCCTGATGTGGGAGTTCGGCCGGACTCTCGTCAAGCAGGCGGTGGCCAACCGCTGACCGATGGGGGATCCGGCATGATCGACGCGACCGCCGTAGGGGCCGTCAACACGATGACGGCGAGGTGGGCGCGGGCCGCCGTGGCGGACGAGGGCACGGTCTTCGCCGCCACCGGGGTCTGGCCGCTGCTCGCCCTGCTCGCGGGCGGTGCCGGCGGCCCGGCCCGCCAGGAGCTGGAGGACGCGCTGGGCGTCGGCGCCGACCGGGCCACGGCGCTCGGCGGCGAGCTGCTCGGGGCGCTGGACGGCATGGACGGTGTCGACGCCGCCACCGGGCTGTGGACCCGTCAGGACCTGCCGATCCGGTCCGAGTGGGAGGCCGCGATGCCGCCGGGCGTACGGGGTGCGCTGACCGGGGACAGCGAGCACGACCGCAAGGAGCTGGACGCCTGGGCATCCCGGTGCACACGGGGCGCGATCGCCGAGATGCCGGTGCCGCTCAGCCCCGCCACCCAGCTGGTGCTGGCCGGGGCGCTCACGGTGCGGACGGCCTGGCTGCAGCCGTTCCAGCCGGGCTGGCTGATGCCGAAGAGCGGCCCGTGGCGGGACCGGTCGCTGGCCGGGCTCACCCGGTCCGCGGACGACCTCGACGGGGTGCTGCGAGTCGTCCCGGACACCCCGGCCGGTCCGCTCACCCTGTCCGGGGTCGCGGGCCGCAACGGGCTGGATGTGCATCTGGTCCTCGGCGCCGAGGACGCACCGGGCGGCGAGGTGCTGGAGGCCGGGATCGGCGCGGTGGCCGGGCGGTACGCGGGGTGGCCCGGCTCGGCGCTGCCGCCGGGCGCGGCCGGGCCCGGAGTCCAGGTCATGGAGGTCGAGAGCTGGGACCCCACGCCCCGGGTGACGCTCACCACCCCGGCCTTCACCGATGAAGGCCCGGCACGATCTGCTGCGCCGGGCCGAGCTGTTCGGGCTGCGTACCGCCCAGGACACCGCGCGCGGCCACTTCCCGGGGATCAGCCCGGCCGCGCTGGCGCTGTCCTCCGGAGAGCAGTCCATGACCGCCTCGTTCAGCGCCGAGGGCTTCTGGGCGGCGGCGGTGACCGCGTTCTCCATGGCTCCCGGTTCGGCGCCGCCGCAGCGGAAGGTGAAGCTGATCAGCGTGCGGTACGACCGGCCGTTCGGCTTCCTGGCCGTGCACCGCGCCACCGGTCTGGTGCTGGCGGCGGGCTGGGTCACCGAGCCCGAGGCCGGGGCCGACACCATGTGGTGAGCCGTGAGCCGTGAGCCGTGAGCCGTGAGCCGTGAGCCGTGAGCCGTGAGCCGTGAGCCGTGAGCCGTGAGCCCCGGGGCGGGCGCGGGCCGGCGCTGTCGGCCCCGGGGCGGTGTTGTCAGCCGGTGAGCAGCCGCTCGCGGAGCCGCTCGCGCCGCTCGGGGGTGAGGCCGAGCCCCTCGGCGAGATAGCGGTCGGTGCCGCCCCAGGTCTCCTCGATGGTCGCGAAGGCCGCTGCCAGATATTCGGCGCGCGCGTCGAAGAGCGGCAGCAGCAGCGCCATGACCTCTGCGGACATCGGGTCGGAGCCGTCCTCCGGATCGCCCTTGCGCCAGATCTTGTAGCGCCGGTGGGCGGCGGCCGACGCGAGGTAGTCGGCCTCGATGGCCTCCCGCTCGACGCCGAGGGCCAGCAGGGTCACCGCGATGGACAGCCCCGCCCGGTCCTTGCCGGCCGAACAGTGCATCAGCACCGGCGAGCTGTCCTCCGCCATGTCGCTGAGGATCCGGCCGTGCTCGACGATCCGGGTGGTGATGATCCCGCGGTAGGAGCCGATCATGCGCTTCTCGGCCCGGCCCTCGGCGAGCAGCTTGCGCAGGGTGTCCAGATCGCCCTCGCGCACCATCGTCCAGAACCCGGCGCCGTCGGCCGGGTCGGACAGCGGCAGATTGACGTTCCGGACCCCGCTCAGCGTGACGTCCGGGCCCTCCAGCTTGATGTCGGCGGCGTTGCGGAAGTCGAAGACGGTGTGCAGGCCGAGCGCGTCGAGGAAGGCCGCGTCCGCCTCGGTGGCATGGGCGAGATGGCCGCTGCGGAACAGGACGCCGGGCCGCACACGGCGGCCGTCGGCAGCCGGCAGTCCGCCGAGATCACGGAAGTTGCGTACCCCCACCAGCTGAGTTTCGGCCTGGGGGACCTGCGGCGGCTGCGACTGCTGCGTCACGGGCTCTCCTTCACCATGGGCCGCCGACGCGGCTCGTCGACGAGGCGGCTGCAGCCGACCATACGACATGGGTGCAACGGGCAATCGGTCTCCCGCCGGTGCGAGGGCATTGCCGCACCGGCCCGCCCTCCCCGATCATGTTGACACCTGTGGAGAATTGGGGGAGCGCGATGATCGAAACCGGTGGAAGCGGTCGGCTCTGGGTGCTCTCGGGGCGGCACAGCAGCTATGCCCTGCATGTCACCGACCGTGATGAACTGCTCCACCTCCACTGGGGTCCGGGCATCGCGGTCGAGGACGCCGAGGCCCTCGCCGCCGAGCCGGGGCCGCCGGAGCGGCCGTTCGAATCACCGCTGGACGGGCGCGAGGAGTACCCCGTGGAGGGCGGCCCGCGTTTCGTCCGCCCCGCCCTGTCCGTACACGCCGGGGGCGTGCGCGGCACCGAGTGGCGGTTCAGCAGCGGCACCGTCCTGGACCCCGGCACCGGCCAGGAGCTGCGGTTGCGCTTCCACGACCCGCTGCACCACCTCGACATCACCCTCCACTACCGGATGCGGGACGACGGCGATGTCATCGAGCGATGGACCACCCTCACCCACACCGGCAACGCCGGCCAGGAGCCCGTGGAGCTGCTGCGCGCCGACTCCGCCGCCTGGTCGCTCCCGGTGCGCGACCGCTGGCGGCTGTCCCATCTGCACGGCCGCTGGGCCGCCGAGAGCCGGCTGGCCCGCACCGAGCTCACCCCTGGCGAGAAGGTGATCGGCAGCCGCCGGGGCCACACCAGCCACCATCATCTGCCCTGGATCGCCCTGGACGGCGGGGAGGCCACCGAGGAGAGCGGCGAGGTGCACAGCTGCGCGCTCGCCTGGTCCGGGGCCTGGCGGATCGCCGTCCAACGGCTGGCCGATGGCGCCGTCCAGGCGGTCGGCGGGGTCGGCCACGACGACGCGGGCCAATTGCTCCTCGCGCCCGGTGAGTCGTTCACCACCCCCGTCTTCGCGGGGCTGTGGACCGACGGAGGCTTCGGGGCCGCGAGCCGAGCCTGGCACGCCTGGCAGCTCGCGCGGGTGGTCCCCGGCGCCGACCGGTCCCGGCCGGTGCTCTACAACTCCTGGGAGGCCACCGAGTTCGAGGTGAGCGAGGAGCAGCAGCGCTCGCTCGCCCAGCTGGCCGCCACCATGGGCGTCGAGCTGTTCGTCGTCGACGACGGGTGGTTCGGGGCGCGCACCAGCGACCGGGCCGGGCTCGGCGACTGGACGGCCAACCCGGACCGCTTTCCACACGGGCTGAAGCCGCTCGCCGACGAGGTGCACGCGCTGGGGATGCAGTTCGGCATCTGGGTCGAGCCGGAGATGGTCAACCCCGACAGCGACCTCTACCGCGCCCACCCCGACTGGGTGCAGCACCACTCCGGCCGGGCCCGCGCCGAATTCCGCAACCAGCTCGTGCTCAACCTCGCCCGCCCCGAGGTGCGCGAGTATCTGTGGGAGCGGCTGGACACCCTGCTGAGCGGTGCGCCCATCGACTATGTGAAATGGGACTTCAACCGCTCCTTCTCGGACGCCGGCTGGCCCGGTGAGCCCTATCCGCGGCGGCTGTGGATCGACCATGTACGCGGGCTGTACGAGCTGCTGGAGCGGCTGCGCGCCGCACACCTCCAGGTCGCCTTCGAGTCCTGCTCGGGCGGTGGTGGCCGGATCGATCTGGGCGTCCTGGGCCGCACCGACCAGGTGTGGACCTCGGACAACACCGACCCGCTGGACCGGCTGGCCATCCAGCACGGCTTCAGCCAGCTCCACCCGGCCCGGGTGATGGCCGCCTGGGTCACCGACAGTCCCAATGCCATGGGCAACGCACGCGTCAGCTCGCTGCGCTTCCGCTTCGTCAGCGCGATGGCCGGGGTGCTGGGCGTCGGCGGCGATCTCACCCGCTGGAGCGAGGCGGAACTGGCCGAGGCCCGCGACTGGGTGGCGCTCTACAAGCGGGTGCGCCCGGTCGTCCAGCACGGTGAGCTCTACCGGCTGCGACCGCCGGAGGGCGACGGGCTCAGCGCGGTGCAGTACGTCCGGGGCGAGGAGACCGTGGTGCTGGCCTGGATCCAGGCGCAGCACTACGGCGACGCGCAGCCCCCGCTGCGGCTGCGCGGGCTCGACCCGGCGGCCACCTACCGGGACCTGGAGACCGGGGAGGTGCACCGGGGAGCGGTGCTCGCGCACCGGGGCCTGCGCACCGGGCTGGGCGGTGACCTCGACGCCGCCGTATTCCACCTTCGCCGAAACTGACCAGGTGGGATAGATCACCCCACGTCAAGCCCTGGTTACGATGGCGTAAGTCACGCCGTCGGGTGAATGATGTCCCGACGTGGCAGACGATAAGGAGAGATTCAGCAACGGTTCCATCGGGTCGTACGCAGCCGTCGGCGACAGCTTCACCGAGGGCGTCGGCGACCCCGGTCCTGATGGAGTGTTCGTCGGCTGGGCCGACCGGCTCGCGGTCCTGCTGTCCGACCAACGACCTCACGACGATTTCCGCTACGCCAATTTGGCCGTACGCGGTCGACTCCTTGACCAGATTGTCGCGGAGCAGGTGGCGCGCGCCATCGAACTCGGCCCCGATCTGGTCACCTTCTGTGCGGGGGGCAATGACATCCTGCGCCCCGGCAGCGACCCCGACGATGTCGCCGAGCGCTACGAGGCGGCCGTCGCCGACCTCAAGGCACAGGTGGGCACGGTGCTGGTGTGCACGGGCTTCGACACCAGAGGGGTGCCGGTACTGCGTCATCTGCGGGGCAAGATCGCCACGTATACGGCGCATGTGCGGGCGATCGCCGACCGCTACGACTGCCCGGTGCTCGACCTGTGGTCGCTGCGCTCGGTGCAGGACCGCCGGGCCTGGGACGCCGACCGGCTGCATCTGTCGCCGGACGGGCACACCCGGGTCGCGCTGAGGGCCGGTCAGGTGCTGGGGCTCGACGTTCCCGCCGACCCCGATCAGCCCTGGCCGCCGGAGGGGCAGCGCACCGCCGCCGAGGTGCGCCGGGACAACGTCCACTGGGCGCGCGAATATCTGGTGCCCTGGATCGGCCGACGACTGCGCGGTGAGTCGTCGGGTGACCATGTGGAGCCCAAGCGGCCCGATCTGCTGCCGCTGCGGCCCTGAACGTTCCGTGACCCGAAGCGGTCCCGGAGGAATAGGGGCAGACCCCCGTTGGCGCCCCGAGGCTGACCGCCTCGTGCGCTGTCGCTGCCCCTATTCCCTCGGCACCGCTCGTTCCGAGCCCCTGTGCTCGCGCCGCTCCGGACGGCGCGTCGCGCCGTGCCTGCTCGTACGTAGGTCGTGCGTGCGTCGTGCCTGGGTCGTGCGTGAGTCGTACTCGTCCGTGCCCGTCCGTACGGTCGTGTCGTCGCGGAGCCGCTACGTCGCCAGATAGGCCCAGACGGCGCGGCCCGCTCCCCCCTGGTTCGGCCTGACCCCCCAGGCTTCCGAGAGGGCCTCCACCAGCATCAGCCCGCGGCCGCCCTCCTGGTCCGCGGTCACCGACCTGGCCTCCGGCACCGTGCGGGCGCATCCCTGGTCGGCCACCTCGAGCCGCAGCCGGGTCCCTATGAGCTGCAGTGAGCAGCGAACCTCCTCGCTGGAGGTGTGGCGGACCGCGTTGGTGAACAGCTCGGAGACGATCAACTCCGCGCTGTCCCGGGTGTCCTGGTCGATGCCCCATGAGCGCAGCCGCCGGACGACATGCCTTCTCGCCTCGGCGACGGACGTGCTCAGCGCCGGCAGACGAAACACGTCGTGGCGGGGCGGAGCGACCACGGTGCCGCCGCGCCCTAACCGGAGAGCCTCATAGGAAGGAGCCACGTCGACACTATGCTCTGTCACGCTCGCGTATGGCAAGGTTCAATCTGTAAATTACAGAATCGCAAGCGCAGGGTGTTCGGAATGCTGAGCCCATGCCAGACTGCTGTGTCGTGAAGGTACTTGGAGGGGGACGGTAGTGGCGGATGCGCGGGCGGGCGGAGCCCCGACCGTCCTGCGAGTCGTGCTCGGAAAACGGCTCCAGGACCTTCGGGAGAAGGCCGGGCTGTCGTTCGAACAGGCCGGGCGCGCCCTGGACGTCACGCATGCCACGATCCGCCGGATGGAGAAGGCCGAGGTCGGCCTGAAGCTCCCGTACGTCGAGAAGCTGCTGCGGACGTACGGCGTCATCGACCCCGAGGAGGTCGAGGGGTTCCTCTCCCTCGCGCGCGAGGCCAACAAGGCCGGCTGGTGGCACCGGTTCCGCGACGTCCTGCCGGAGTGGTTCAACACCTTCGTCAGCCTGGAGGTCGAGGCCAATCTGATCCGGGCCTACGAGCCGCATTACATTCCCGGGCTGCTGCAGACCGACGACTATGCCCGCGCGGTGCTCCGCGCGGGCATGCCGCATGCGCCCGAGTCGGAGATCGAGCGCAATGTCGCCCTCCGTATGGAACGCCAGGCCCTGCTCACCCGGGACAACCCGCCGATGCTGTGGGTGGTCATGGACGAAACGGTGGTGCGCCGCCCCATCGGCGGTTCCGAGACCATGCGTGCCCAGATCGCGCGGTTGATCGAGGAGGCGGAGGCCCCTCATATCCGGCTGCAGATCATGCCGTTCGACGCCGGCCCGCACCCGGCGATGTACGGCCCCTTCCATATCTTCCGGTTCCCGATCCCGGAGCTGCCGGATATCGCGTATACGGAGTCGCTGGTCAGCGGCTCCTACTTCGACCAGCGCGATGACGTATCGGCATTCCTGGAGGCCTTGGACCGGATGTGCGCGCAGGCCGCGCCTGCTCAGACGACTCAGGCCATTCTGAGTCGCATTCGCAAGGAGATCTGAACGATGGATCGCATATGCGGGAGCCGCGTATACAGCGGCATGCCGGCAAGGGACCTCGGCAGCGAGGGCTGGCACAAGCCTTGGAGTGGCGGCAACGGGGGAAGCTGCGTCGAGGCGATGAGGCTGAAGGACGGACGGGTGGCGCTGCGCCAGTCGACCGATCCGGACGGACCGGCACTGATTTACACCCCGGTGGAGATGAAACGCTTCATCCAGGGGGCGAAGGCCGGGGAAGCGGACTTTCTGTTCCTGTGACGTGCGGTTCTGCGACGCTCGTCATGACCAGGGGGATCGAGGGGGAAACAGTGTGACCGACCGACCACGGACCGGCCGGCGGGGGCGGCGCCGGGACGCGTTCCAGCACACCGCCCGCGAACACGTCGTACAGGGGGAGCGACTCCAGGTGCACATAGCCGATATGGCAGTCACAGACGGCTAGCGGGCAGGGCCGGGGCCGTAGCGCCGCGCGGTACGACCCGTCGTAGAGATTGCCCAGTTCCGCAGGGACGAAATGGCAGCGGCGCACCGTGCCGTCGCCGTCCACCGAGATCACCGAGGCGCCGGTCCGGCATGGCAGACCGGCGCTTCGGTGCGGATGGCGGCTGTAGCCGAAGAGCGGGTCCAGCGCGGTCCACTCGGCCGCCTCGGCGTCCGTGTAGGTGTGGCCCTCGGCCGCGTTCACCCACAGGTACACCTGGCTCGGGAGATCGGCGCGCAGTTGGCGGGCCCGGTCCAGATGGGCGGGCAGCCCCACGATGCCGACGCTGTGGCGCACCCCGCGCGCGGCCAGCTCCCCGCACTTGGCGAGAAACCGGTCGTACGGGGTCTGGCCCGGGTGGTAGGTGCACCACAGGGCGAGGGTGGCCGGGTCGGCCTCGGTCGTCCACCCGGTCCGGCAGCTCAGATTGGTCTGGATGGCGACCCGCTCGACATGGGGCAGATGGCTGAGCTCGATGAGCGCACGGCGATACCAGGAGCGCACCAGCCCCTCGCCCCACGGGGTGAACAGCACCGACAGCCGGTCACCGGTCTGCTCCGCCGCCCAGGCCGTGAACCGCTCCAGCGCGGCGCGGTCGGCGCGCAGCCGCTCCGGGCTGTCCCGGCGCTTGGCGAACGGGCAGTACGGACAGTCGTAGTCGCACGAGGCGAGCGGACCCCGGTACAGAATGGTCAAGTCCACGCCTGAACACCTCACTTCAGGTCGTACGCGGCCATGGCGGCGCGCACGGCGGGCGAGAACAGCTCAGGGCCGAGCGCATCGGAGTGCGCCAGCCCCTCGGGGGACAGCCGCAGCCGTCCGGGCACCGCGCCCGGATCCAGCCAGCCGCGCGCCGCGAACCGCGCCAGCTCCACGGGGAAGTCCTCGGCCGGATCGGCACCGAACCGGGCCCGGTAGCCCGCCGACTCCATCCCCTCGGCCTGGAGGACGGACTGCAGCAGATGGCGCCGGCGGGCCTCGTCGCCGGTCATCCTCAGGCCGTGCTCGGCGCGGGCGAAGTCGGCCGCGGGCCGGGAGACATAGTCGTCGATGATGCCGCGGATCTCCCGCATGTCGACCGCGTAGTCGAACGAGTAGTGCAGGGCGGAGGTGTAGGAGCGGGCGCCGCAGCCCAGGCCGACCATGCCGTCCGTCTGGCAGGCGTGGTCCTCACCCCCGGTCGCGGGTACGCCCTGGGCACGGAACATCCGCATCGAGACCTGCTCATAGCCGTGGGCGAGCAGATGGTCGCGGCCCGAGCGGTACAGCCGCAGCCGCCGCTCGTCCCACTCCGCGTCCCACTCCGCCTCTGGCTCCCTGACCTCCTTGCGGCCGAGCCCGGTCAGCGGGCGGACATAGAGGGGATAGAGATACAGCTCCTCCGGGCGCCAGGCCAGGGCGGCGTCCAGGGATTGGCGCCAACTGTCCTCGGTCTGACCGTCGATGCCATAGATCAGATCGATGTTGAGCACCGGTATCCCCGCGTCCCGGATCCGGCTCAGCGCCGCCTCCACATCGGCCCGGCGCTGCGGCCGCACCGCCGAGCGCGCCTCCGCGTCGACGAAGCTCTGCACCCCCAGGCTCAGCCGGGTGGTGCCGCGCCCGGCCAGCACCGCGAGCCGGTCGGCCGTGGCGGTGGCCGGGGACGCCTCGACCGAGAGCGGCACGGCGGCCAGGTCCGCGCCCATCCCCTTCTCGGCGATATCGCAGAGCCGCTCCAGCTCGGCCGCCTCCAGGAACGTGGGGGTGCCGCCGCCGAACGCCGCGGCGGCGAACCGGGCCTCCTCGCCGAGCGCCTCGCGCACCGCCCCCGCCTGCCGCTCCAGCGCGTCCAGATAGGCCGTCACCAGCCCCTCGGGGGCACCGATCCGGGTGAAGAGATTGCAGAAGCCGCAGCGCACCTCGCAGAAGGGGATGTGCAGATACAGTGACAGCGCGTCCTTCGGCTCGGCCGCCCACAGCGCGCGCAGCGCGGGACGCTCGGCGAGCGGCCGGTAGGCGGTCTTGTGCGGATAGGCGTAGACGTACGACTGGTAGGGGCGGACGGTCGAACCGAGCGTGCTGATGTTCATCGGGCCTCGAGGAAGAAGTGGGTGTACGGCACGGTCCAGACGACCTCATGGCCGAGCCGGTGGCCCGTGTAGCCGTCGTCGCCGTACGCGGTGCCGTGGTCGGAGCAGAGGATGGCGAAGGCGGGACCGCGGCCGCTCAGGGCGGCCAGGAGCCGCTCGACATGGCGGTCCACGTACTCCAGGGCGGCGGCGTGGGTGGCGCGGGAGTCGCCCGCCTCGTGGGTGGCGCCGGGCAGATGGAACCAGTTGGGCTGGTGCAGCGCGGAGACGTTGACGAAGAGGAACAGCCGCCGGCCGGGGTCCAGATCCGCGATCACCTTCTCGGCGCGGTCGATCTGCGCCTCGAACGAGGTGGGGGAGGTGACCCCGAACTCCGGCTCCCAGTGGCTCTCGTCGAAGTAGCCGGGCAGCACCGAGCCCAGCGGCCCCCGCTTGTTGAAGAAGCCGACCCCGCCGACGCACACCGTGTGGTACCCGGCCGCCGCGAGCCCCGACACCAGATCGGGCGTCTCGAAGACATAGGTGCCCGCCGCGGTGGTCTCGCTGCCCGCGAAACGGGCCGCGAACAGCCGGCGGTGCGGTCCGGGGGTGGCCGGGGTCGGCAGGAAACCCGCGAACATCGCCTGGTGGGAGGCGTAGGTGAAGCTGCCGGGGGCATGCCGCTCGTCCCAGGCGCCGCCGGGCATCCGGGCACTGAGGTTCGGCGTCCGTCCTGCGGCCGCCAGTTCGGCCGCCACGTCGTAGCGCAAGGTGTCGAGGGTGATCAGCAGCAGGTCATGGCTGCCCACGACCTCGCTCATATCGGGCTCGGACAGCGGCATGGCGGGCTCAGACAGCGGCATCGCGGTGGGCGTCCTTCCGTATCCGCGGCACGGCGGCGACCTGGGCCGCATAGGTGTCAAGGCCCTCCGCGCCGCTGCCGGGCAGACCGGTCAGCCGGGGCAGCAGATCGCCGAAGGCGTTGACCTCGCCGACGGCGAACCGCCGCCACCCCGGACCGGGCAGCAGATCGACCCCGACGCACAGCGTGCGCGGGAAGCACTCGGCCGCCCGCTCCGCGGTGCCCAGCACCTCGCTCCAGGCCACCCCGCTCGCCTCCGCCGCCGCGCGGGCGGCGGTCAGATCGCCGCGCACCCCGCCGAGGTGGAGATTGGTCATGGGGGAGCGGCTGGTGCGCACCACGGCGTGGGTGGCCCTGCCCGCCACCACCACGATCCGCAGATCGGCCACGCGCTTGTCCTGGGACGCCTTGGGCAGCCAGCGCTCGATGTGCAGCCCGTCCGGCGCCAGGGTGTCGACGATCGCGGCGACCTCCGCCTCGGTGTCGTACCGCCGCACCCGCAGCGAGTTGTACAGCCGGCCGTCCTCCGTGCGCTCCACGGAGGTCGTGGCCCGCACCCGGCCGGGGCCCGCCGTCTCCACGGCGAGCACTCCGGAGGCGGACGAGCCGTGGGCCGGCTTGACGAAGGCGCGCCGCAGCCCCGAGGTGCCGAGCGCCGCGCGCACGTCCTCCCAGCCGCGCATGGGCGGCGCCTGCGGCCCGGAGGTCGGCGAGGGCGGTACCGGGACGCCCGCGCCGTCCAGCGCCCCGTGGCACAGCCGCTTGTCGAACAGGACGGCCAGCTCTCCGGGGTCGTTCAGCAAGGTGGCACCGGCCGTGCGCGCCGCCGCCGCGACGCCCCGGACGGCCTCGGTGAACCGCGCGTACCAGCGGCCGGTGCCCTCGACCCGGGTGGGGTCGACGGCGCCGCGCAGCAGCCACTCCACCTCCTCGTCCTCGCCCGGCGAGTCGATCCGCACGGTTTCGGCGGGCTCGAACGCGGCGCCGTCGGTCAGCACATCGCGCCAGGCCAGCACCCGGGGCGCGGGCAGTCCGGCGGCCACGGCGGCTTCGGAGAACATCTCCACCCGGCGGCCGCCCGGATTGCCGACCACGGCGAAGCGCGTCCCATTCATGGAAGGGGGCCCTTCCCTGTCGGGTTCTCGATGGGGCATGGACATCACTCGGCGACGGCGGTGTAGCGGAACACCTCGTCGTCGTACTCGTCCTCATCGCCCTTCTCGGCCATCACGACCTTCACCCCGGACGGCTCCAGGGCCGTGCGCAGCCGCTCCTCCATGGCCGAGGAGAAGTAGTTGTGGTCCAGATCGAGCCACTTCAGATGGGTGAGCGGCTGGCCGTCGAGCAGCGCGGCCGCACCCTCGTCGGTGAGCACACCCATGGACAGGTCGAGGGATGCGAGCTGAGCGACCACGGGGGCCGCCGCCATGGCGGCCGCGATCTCGTCCTGGATCTCGCTGTTCTGCACCCCCAGGTGGCGCAGCGCGGGGAACCGGCCGCCGCTCAGGATCGGGGCCAGGTCGGCGACGGTGGCGTTGCCCCCGTACTCCTCCACACCGAGCCACATCTCCAGGTGCTCGAGCGCGGGCAGGTCGCTGGCGGCGACCCCGCGCACCACCTCGCCGGGCAGCCCGCCGGTCTCGAAGCGGAGCGTGCGCAGGTGGGTATGGGTGACGGCCGGGAAGGACAGCCCGTTTCCACCGCGGACGCCCAGTTCACGCAGGGTGGGGTAGGCCTGGAGGACCGGTGTCACATCGGACTGCTCGATCCAGGAGATCTCCGACTCCTCCGCGGTGATGTCGCCGATGAAGACCGCCTCCAGCGCGGTCAGCCGGTCCTTGGCCATGAGGAGCTGCTCGATGGCATCGTCGGCGTCGCCTTCGTAGGTCTCGCCCCACTGACCGATGATCAGCGCTCGCACCCGCGAGGGGTCCACTGAGGTCGAGAAGCGCTGGAAACGCCCATCGAAGTCCTCGTCCGACTCGTCGCGGTAGGGGTCGTAGGAGATCCGCCAGGCGACGGCGCCCGGCTCGGGCAGCTCGGCGGCCCCCTCGTCGGACAGCGGAAAGTCGAAGGCCGGAAGGCCGTGCAGTTCGTCCAGGTGGTCGACCGACATGAGCGGTATCTCCTGATGTGTTCGCGTGGGCGTGCCTGGTTCCGATTGGCGTGCGAAGAGTTGTACCAAGCGCCACCGACAGCCGCCCCGGCGGGCGTTGGCGGACGCGGTCCGGCAACGCCGTTGCGGGGCCGGGGTGCCGGGCGGGGGCCGGATCGGGTTGTCGGACGGTGTTGTCGGTGGCCCCCCGTAACGTCATGACCATCGACCGGCCCGCAGGGCTCGGTGGGCCCAAAACGGCTGCGGTGAAAGGGAATTGGCATGTACCGACAGGGCGACGTCCTGATCGTTCCGGTGGCCGCGGAGGCGCTGCCGCAGGGCATCGACGCGCTGCCGCGGCAGCCGAGGGACGGGCGGGGCCGGCTGGTGCTGGCGCTCGGCGAGGTGACCGGGCACGCCCATGCGGTGGTCGGGCCGGGCACGCTGGTGCGCGAGTCGGGCCCGTTCGGCGTCTCGTACCTTCATCTCCCCGACGGCGGGCGGGTGGTGCACGAGGAGCACGCGGCGATACCGCTGCCCAAGGGCTGGTACCGCGTGGTGCGCCAGCGGGAGTACGTGCCGGGCGCCGTGCGCGTCGTGGCGGACTGAGGGCGGGGAGCGAACGATGACGACGGCAACGGCAACTGCGGTTGCGACGGCGGTGGGGAACGGCATGAGTGGTGTGAACGTGCTCGCGGACGAGGACCGGACGGCACACTGGCGCACGGTCGCCGCGGCCACCGGCCCGGCCGACCGCGCGGCGGCCGAGGCGGGCATCCGCCGCGCCTATGAGCAGGCCGGGCTCACCGCGCCCGAGCGGATCGTATGGGCCGGTTCCCCGCTGGCGGCCACGGCGGCCGTGATGCCGCTGACCGGGCAGGAGGACCGGCTGCCCCAGGATTTCGCCGAGCGGGCGGCGGGCACGCTGCGGGCGGCCGGGGTCGAGCCGGTCGCCGGCGGCGTGGGTGCGTCGGTGCGGGAGGCCGTGCGCACCCATCCGTGGGCGCGCGCCCGGCAGCGGCTCCATGACGACCTGGGTCCGGCCGGCTGGGCCGGGCGGTGGGCGCTCTCGGCGGCGCCGCTGTGGGATGTCACCCGCGCCCTGACCGAGCGCGTCCGCACCGGGGTGGTCGAGGCCCTGGCGCCGGAGCCGGATCGCGGGACGGCCGTCCGGCTCGCCCTGCTGGACGCGGTGCTGGGGCAGCATGACGCGCCCTGGCTGGCCGCCGTCGCGGACGGGGCGGAGCCCGACCCGCTGGCCGGTGTCGCCGCGGTCGCCCGCGCCGCCGGCTGGTGGTGGCCGTACGAGAAGGCTGTGATCGTCGCCGAGCGCCCGGTCGAGTTGCACCGCGACGAGGCGGGCCGCCTCGACCGCGGCGACGGTCCCGCCCTCGCCTTCCCCGACGGCTTCGCGCTGTACGCCTGGCGGGGCATGCCGGTGCCCGCGGCCTTCCTCCAGCGGCTCGGCGAGCTGACCCCGGAGCGCATCCGCGAGGAGGAGAACGCGGAGCTGCGCCGGGTGATGCTGGAGCACTACGGCTATGAGCGCTATCTCGAGGAGTCCGGGGCCGAGCCGGTGCACCGCGACGAGACCGGGGCCCTGTGGCGTATCGCGCTGGACGGGGACGAGCCGGTGGTGATGGTCGAGGTGGTCAACTCCACGCCGGAGCCCGACGGTACGCACCGCACCTACTGGCTGCGCGTGCCGCCCCGGGTCCGGACCGCCCGCGAGGGCGTCGCCTGGACCTTCGGGGTGGACGCCGACACCTACCGCCCCGAGCGCGAGACCTGATTGAAAGTCAGATCCCCGTACTGCTACCGGACTTGCTCCGGAGACCGCCCGTTTGCTCATTCCGGCACAAAGGTTTGGTCTATACCTTGACTGGTATAGACCAAGCCGCTTGAGTGTCCCTCAGCATTGCAGGGCCCCCCACGCGAAGGAGATCGGCCTCATGTGGAGACGACGTGTTCTGGCGCCGCTCGCGGCGACCGCGGCGGTGTGTGCGAGTGTGCTTGTCATGCCCATGGCCTCGTCCGCCTCGGCGGCGGGGACGACCACCCAGGCGGCCTGCGACTACCCGAACTGGGCCGCGGGCAAGGCGTACGTCACCGGCGACATCGTCCGGTACACCGACGGCAAGTACTACCGCGCGGAGCACGACAACCCGGGCTATGACCCGGTGATCAGCACCTGGTACTGGGAGCCCTTCAACTGCGGCTCCGAGGGCCAGAACCCGAGCGCCTTCGTGGTGAGCGAGGCCCAGTTCAACCAGATGTTCCCGAACCGGAACTCGTTCTACACCTATCAGGGCCTGACCGCCGCCATGAGCGCCTACCCCGGCTTCGCCAACACCGGCAGCGACACCGTCAAGAAGCAGGAGGCGGCCGCCTTCCTGGCCAACGTCAACCACGAGACCGGCGGTCTGGTCCACGTCGTGGAGCAGAACACCTCCAACTACCCGCACTACTGTGACTCGAGCCAGCCCTACGGCTGCCCCGCGGGCCAGGCGGCCTACTACGGCCGCGGACCGATCCAGCTCAGCTGGAACTTCAACTACAAGGCCGCGGGCGACGCACTCGGCATCGACCTGCTCGGCAACCCCTGGCTGGTGGAGCAGGACGCCGCGGTGTCCTGGAAGACCGCCCTGTGGTTCTGGAACACCCAGACCGGGGCCGGCTCGATGACCCCGCACGACGCCATGGTCAACCAGCGCGGCTTCGGCGAGACCATCCGCGCCATCAACGGCAGCCTGGAGTGCAACGGCGGCAACCCCGGCCAGGTCCAGAGCCGGATCGACGCCTACCAGCGGTTCGTCCAGATACTCGGCACCACCCCCGGCTCCAACCTGAGCTGCTGAGCGGCCGCTGACCGGGCTGCCGAGCGGTCATCCGGTCAGAAGCGAGGAAATTGAGGTGCGCCGCTCCGCCGCTCCGCGCCAGCCTGGAGCACATGGCGTGGACGGTGACGTACGACCTCGATGAGTTCCGGGCCGCGGCGGGCGACTTTCTGGACGCCCGCCCGGCCCGGCACACCACTTTGCTCACAGTGGTCTCCTCCCTGGTGGCCGGGGGCAGCGGCAGATACGGCGATCAGCCGCCGGTGTACGGCTGGTGGACCGGGCAGGGGTCGGTGGAGGGCGCGTTTCTGTGCACCCCGCCCTACCCTCCGCTGCTCTCCCCCCTGCCCGGCGAGGCGGCTCGGGCCCTCGCCCGCACCCTCGCGGGGAACGGCGAGCGGCAGATCAGCGGAGTGAACGCCGGGCGTGAGACCGCCGAGACCTTCGCCACCGCCTGGACGGGCCTCACCGGTGCGATGAGCAGCGTCGAGCAGAACCACCGGCTCTACCGGCTCTCCACCCTCACCCCGCCCGATCCCGCGCCGCCGGGGCGCCCCCGGACCGCCACCCCCGCCGACCGCGATCTGCTGCTCACCTGGTACGAGGGGTTCGCCCGCGAGACCCAGGCGCTGATGGACGATGTCGCCGCCCAGGTGGACGACAAGCTCAGCCACGACGGGATCACCCTGTGGGAGGTCGACGGCCGGCCGGTGGCCTGCGCCGGGATCAGCCGTACGGTCGCGGACATGGCCCGGGTCGCCCTCGTCTACACCCCGCCTGAGCTGCGCGGACGCGGTTACGCGGGCGCCGCCACGGCCGCCGTGAGCCGGGCCGCGCGGGCCGCCGGGGTGCAGGAGGTCCTGCTCTTCACGGATCTCGACAACCCCACCAGCAACGCCCTCTACCAGCGTCTCGGCTACCGCCCGCTGGAGGACCATCTGGTGGTGTCGTTCACCTCGGCCGAGCGCACCGTTCCGGAACAAGGTCACCCCTCGTGAGAGTTGTGTGATTGCAGCCCAACGGCACCGCGCGTTGGAGTGCCCCCGCCCTCTCACCCTGGAGGATCCGTGACCGGCTCCCATCCGACACGTTCCCGGCTCACCGCCGCCCTGCGCCCCGCCGCCTTCGGGGCGGATCCCGCTGGGGAGCGGATGGAGCGCATCCGACGGTCGCCGAACTTCGCGAACGGTGTGTTCGTGAACCCGGTGGGCGCCCGCACCGTCCCGTCCGGCTCGATGCTGAAGTTCGCGTCCACCTACTTCCGCAAGGAGGAGCGCGTCCGCAGGGCACCGGCCGGGACCGTGCCGGTGCACCCCACCACCGTCGCCGATCTGGCCGCCCCGCCTGCCTCCGGGCTGCGGCTGACCTGGATGGGGCACTCCAGCGTGCTCGCGGAGATCGACGGGCGGCGGGTGCTGTTCGACCCCGTATGGGGGCAGCGCTGTTCGCCCTTCTCGATGGTGGGGCCCAAGCGGCTGCACCCGGTGCCGGTGCCGCTGCGGGAGCTGGCGCCGGTGGACGCGGTGGTCATCTCCCACGATCACTACGACCATCTGGACATGCCCACGATCCGGGCGCTGGTGCGGAGCCACGCCATGTTCGTCGTCCCGCTCGGGGTCGGCGCCCATCTGGAGCGCTGGGGCGTCCCGGCCGACCGGATGACCGAGCTGGACTGGCATGAGTCCACCGAGGTCGCCGGGCTCACGCTCACCGCCACTCCGGCCCGCCACTTCTGCGGGCGCGGGCTGCGCAACACCCAGCACACCCTGTGGGCCTCTTGGGTGGTGGCCGGTCCCGAGCACCGGGTCTACCACAGCGGGGACACCGGCTACTTCCCCGGCTTCGCGGAGATCGGCGCGGCCTACGGGCCGTTCGACGCGACCATGGTGCAGATCGGCGCGTACTCCGACTACTGGCCGGACATCCATATGACCCCCGAGGAGGGCATGCGGGCCCACCTCGATCTGCAGGGCGGGGACCCGGCGAAGGGGATCATGCTGCCGATCCACTGGGGCACCTTCAACCTCGCCCCGCACCCGTGGGAGGAGCCCGCCGAGGGAACGGTGTCCGCGGCGGGGGAGGCCGGGGCGAACGTGGCCGTTCCGCGTCCGGGGCAGCCGTTCGAGCCCGGGCAGGGGCTGCCGCTGGAGCCGTGGTGGCGGGCGATCGCGGCACGGCCGGTGACCAAGACGCCGGCCGGGGCCGAGGGCGCGGCCGAGCCGGCCGGCCTCACCGGCACATCCGGGGCGACGGGCTCGTCCGGGGCGACCGGCGGGTCCGGAAGGTCCGGGGCGGCGGGTGGCGCGGACCCCGCGATGCCCATACCTCAGTCGTAGCAAGGGATTTGGCGCCGCCTCCCGGCGGCGGACCGGCGCAGGGCTTCTTTGTCGAATGGTGTCGAAACCCTTGTGGTGGACACGACGCGCTCGCTTGAATGGTTAGGAAAGGTTCCTAACGGATCGTCCCAGGACCCGGGGCTGCCCCGGTGTGGCCTGGGACGGCCGAGCGCACTTCCCCCACAGTCGACAAGGAACGGAGTCCCCATGTCCCCCATGCCCCGGAGGATCGGCCTCGCGGCGGTGGCCGTCACCGTACCGGCCGCGCTCGTCTTCACCGGCGTCGGAGTCGGGCAGGCGTCCGACCACCTGCCGTCGTCGGCGGACGTGCACCGCCACTCGGCGCACAAGGCCGCCGCGGCGAGCAACCTGGACGACCCGGCGAAGAAGGAAATCGCCATGAAGCTGGTCTCCAGCGCCGAGAACTCCTCGCTCGACTGGCGCGCCCAGTTCCAGTACATCGAGGACATAGGTGACGGCCGCGGCTACACGGCGGGCATCATCGGATTCTGCTCCGGCACCGGCGACATGCTGGAACTCGTCGAGTACTACACCGAGCAGAAGCCCGGCAACGTCCTGGCCAAGTACCTCCCCGCGCTGCGTGACGTCGACGGCACCGACTCCCATGACGGCCTGGACCCGAACTTCACCGAGGACTGGAAGAAGGCCGCCGCCGACAAGGCGTTCCAGGACGCCCAGGAGCACGAGCGCGACCGCGTCTACTTCAACCCGGCCGTCCAGCAGGGCAAGAGCGACGGCCTGGGCGCGCTGGGCCAGTTCATCTACTACGACGCGATCGTGATGCACGGCCCCGGCGACAGCAAGTACAGCTTCGGCGGCATCCGTAAGACCGCCCTGTCCAAGGCCAAGCCCCCGGCGCAGGGCGGCAACGAGACCACGTACCTCAACGCCTTCCTCGACGCCCGTAAGGAGGCCATGAAGAGCGAGGAGGCGCACAGCGACACCAGCCGCGTCGACACCGAGCAGCGGAAGTTCCTCAACGAGAAGAACTTCGACCTGACGCCCCCGCTTCGGTGGGCGGTCTACGGCGACCCGTTCGAGATCAACTCCTGACCGCCGCACCGGCCCCCGCTTGCTAAGCGGGACGCTGTCCCATATTTTTAACCGGGACAGCGTCCCGTTTATTTTTGATGCAGATGGAGCGGAAATATGTCGACATATGTACTAGTGCACGGCGCTTGGCACAGTGGAGAGTGCTGGGAGCGGGTGGTTCCGTTGCTGGCGGCGGCCGGACACCGGGTGGTCGCGCCGACGCTGACCGGCTACGGCGACACGGCACACCTGCTGAGTCCCGAGGTGGGGCTCGAGACGCATGTCGACGACATCGTCGGGCTGATCACCGAAGAGGACCTCACCGACGTGGTGCTCGTCGGGCACAGCTACGCCGGGCTGGTCATCTCGTCCACGGCCAACCAGCTCCCGGACCGGATCGCGCAGCTGGTCTATCTCGACGCGATGGTCCCGGAGGACGGCGAGACCGCGGCCGATGTCATGCCCTTCACCCAGGCCATGATCGACCAGGCCCTGGCATCCGAGAGCGGCTGGCGGATTCCGCCCCTGGTCGGGATGGACCCGTCCTCGGGTCTGTTCGGGGTCACCGATCCGGCGGACGTGGCGTGGCTGCGCTCGATGATGTCGGATCAGTCGGTGCGCTGCCTCCAGCAACCGGTCCGGCTGGACAACCCGGCCGTCAACGCGATTCCCCGGACGCATATCCACTGCGTTGCCCATGTGCCGGAAGGCGTCACCCGGCGGCCGGTCCCCGCGATCCAGCCCAACGGCTCCCCGGCGCAGGTGTGGGAGTTGGAGACCGGCCATGACTGCATGATCACCATGCCGGCCGAACTCACCGAACTGCTGCTCAAGCTCGGCTGAACCGGGCCCGCCCGGGCCCGGCCCGCCTGGGCCCGATCCGCCTCAGCCCGCCGCCGCCTCGACCAGGGCGCGCATGATCCGTACGTCGTCGCCGGCCTCCGGATGCCACTGGACACCCAGCACGAACCCCTCCACGTCCGGCAGTTCCACCGCCTCCACCGTTCCGTCGTCCGCGGAGTGGGCCGAGGGGACCAGGCCCTCGCCCAGCCGGGCCACGGCCTGGTGGTGGAAGGTGGGGACGGACACCGGGTCCGGGAGGATCTCGGCCAGGAGCGTGTCCGGGACCGGCTTCACCTCGTGGTGACCGAAGACGCCGGGCCGGCCCGCGTGGCCGTCCAGGTGCTGGACGAGGGTGCCGCCGAGGAAGACGTTCAGCAGCTGGTGGCCGCGGCAGATGCCCAGCAGGGGAGTGCCCGACGCCAGGGCCGCGTCGATCAGGGCCAGCTCCCAGGCGTCCCGCTCCCGCGCGGGCGGCCCGGTGCGCGGGTCCACCTCGGCCCCGTACCGCATGGGCTCCACGTCCGGACCGCCGGAGATGACGAGCCCGTCGAGGCGGGAGACGATCCGCGCTGCGGCGGCCGGGTCCTCGTCGGGCGGCAGCATCGCCGCCAGGCCGCCCGCGCGCTGGACGAGCCGGTGGTAGCCCGCGGGCAGCAGCGCGGCGGGGAGGTTCCAGACACCCCAGCTCGCCGAGGATTCGAGATAGGTGCTGACGCCGATCAGGGGCTTGGACACCGGGGACTCCGATCTTCGAAGATCTGTGCACTCACTGTGCGCTCAATCGCGGGACAGTTCCGCCTCGGCCTCCGCCAGCGCCGCGAACTCCTCCTCCGGCGCGGCCGCGACCAGGCGATGGCGGCTGTAGAAGGCGAAGTAGGCCAGCGCCACCGCGTAGACGCCGAGCGCGATGAAGGCCGCGTCCTTGTCCACCAGGAAGGTGGCCACCAGCGCGGAGCAGGCCAGGACGAAGGCGATGGACGACGTTACCGTGCCGCCGGGGGTGCGGTAAGGGCGGTCCAGGCCCGGCTCGCGGCGGCGCAGGACGATATGGGAGAGCGACATCAGGGCGTACGAGATGGTGGCGCCGAAGACCGCGGTGTTGAGCATCCGGGCGCCGTCGCCGGTCCAGGCCGCGAGGGCGAAGCCGATGGCCCCCGGGACCAGCAGTCCCAGGAACGGGGCCTTGCGCCTGCTGGTCAGGGAGAGGAAGCGGGGCAGATAGCCGGCCCGGGAGAGGGCGAACAGCTGGCGCGAACCGGCGAAGATCAGGGAGAAGAAGGAGGCGACGAGCCCGGCGAGGCCCGCGTAGTTGACGATGCGGGACAGCACGGTCGCCTTGCCGTCCGGCTGCAGCGCCTCGACCAGCGGATTGCCCGCCTCCTGTACGGCGCCGGAGCCGCGCGCCCCCGTGGCCGCGAGGAAGGTGAGCAGGGCGAGAACCAGCAGGATGCCCATGGACCAGGCCATGGCCTTCGGCAGCGTACGGGCCGGGTCGCGGGTCTCCTCCGCCGCGAGCGGCACCCCCTCCACGCCCAGGAAGAACCACATGCCGAAGGGGAACGCCGACCAGATGCCGAGCAGCCCGAAGGGCAGCCAGGAAGTGGCACCGGCGGCCGAATGGTCCACCGGGATGTCGTTGAGCGAGCCCGCGTCGAAGTCGGTGAGCGCGCCGACGGCGAAGACCAGCAGCGCGGCGACGGCGATGGCGGTCACGACCAGGCTGAACCGCAGGGCCTCGCCCACGCCCCACAGATGGATGCCGATGAAGAGGATGAAACACGCCAGATAGACCGGCCAGCCCGACTCCAGGCCGAAGAGCCCGAGCGACTCGACGTAGTCGCCGATGAAGATGGAGATGGCGGCGGGGGCCAGGACGTACTCGATGAGGATCGCCGTGCCGGTGAGAAAGCCGCCCCAGGGGCCGAGGGCGCGCCGCGCGAAGCCGTAGCCGCCGCCCGCGGTCGGGAGAATCGCGGCCAGCTCGGCCAGGGCGAACACCATGCAGGCGTACATCAGGCCCATCAGCAGGGCGGCGATGGCGAGGCCGCCGAAGCCGCCCTCCGACAGGCCGAAGTTCCACCCCGAGAAGTCGCCGGAGACGACATAGGCGACGCCGAGGCCGGTCAGCAGCAGCGGGCCCGCGCTGCCGCGCCGCAGGGTGCGGCGCTCCAGATACGCGTCCTCGGGGGACGGCGCCGGGGCACCGCCGACGGAGGCGCGGGCGGATTCGGTGCGGGCGGACTCGGTTCCGTCAGCCATGGGGGACTCCTGCTCCACGCGAGGGGGCGATGGCAAAGGTGTGGGGCCATACCTTTGTCTGCCGGTCAGCGATGCGCAAGACCTCTGCGTAAAACCGTGGTTAAGGGCCGGTGCTCTCCCGCCCGCGCGCCGGGTCAGACCAGGAAGCCGCGCAACAGCGCCGCCGTGCCCTCGCAGTGCTCCCGCATCACCTCGCGCGCCCCGTCCGCGTCCCCGTCCAGCACCGCCTCGACCAGCGCCCCGTGCTGGGCCTGGGAGTGCTCGAGGTTCTTCACCAGCAGCGGGATGCAGTCCAGCAGGTCGTTGACGGTCGCGCGGACGGCCGCGTACTGGGTGGCCAGCGACGGTGAGCCCGCCAGCTCCGCGAGCGTGAGATGGAGCATGGTGTCCAGGCGGCGGTAGTCGGCCAGCGGGGCGTCCCGCGTGGCGTCCAGGGCCGCCCGCAGCCGCCGTACCTGCCCGTCCCCGAGCCCGTGCGCGGCGCACAGCCCCGCCGCGCCCACCTCCAGGACCTCGCGGAACCGAAGTGTGTCCTCGACGTCGACCGCCGCCACCCGGCGCCGCAGCTCGTCCTCGCCGCCCCCGGCGGGCTCGGGCCTGGCCCGGACGAAGGTGCCGCCGTAGCGGCCGCGGCGGCTCTCCACCAGCCCCTGGTCCTGCAGCACCTTCAGTACCTCGCGCAGGGTCACCCGGCTGATCCGCAGCCGGTCGGCCAGCTCCCGCTCGGCCGGGAGCCGGCCACCGTCGGGGACCAGCCCCAGTCGCAGCACCTGGAGTATCTGCTCCAGTGCCTCCTCGAAGCCGTTTCCCGCTCGCACCGGGCGCAGCACCGGCGCCAGCCGGTCGTCCGCCGCGCTCCCGTGCTCACTCCCGCTCTCGCTCATCGAACCGTCCGCACCTACTTCCCAATCAATGGTATGCGGTATTACCTTAAGGCCACCCCGCGCCCTCAGGCCCTCTCCGATTCCCTGCACTCCCCGAAAACGCTCTGACTCTCCGCGCTTCCCGAACCCCCGAACTCCCGAATTCCCCCCGCTCCCCGCACTCTCCGACGCAGGAGGCCCACCGTGGCAGACCGCACGCCCCCGCTCTCGGTCGACGAGCTGACCAGACTGGTCGCCGCCGGGGAGATCGACACCGTCGTCCTGGCCTTCACCGATATGCAGGGAAGGCTGCAGGGCAAGCGGTTCGCCGCCCGCTTCTTCCTCGACGACGTCCTGGAGCACGGCACCGAGGGCTGCAACTACCTCCTCGCCGTCGACACCGAGATGAACACCGTCGACGGCTACGCCATGTCCTCCTGGGAGCGCGGCTACGGCGACTTCGCCATGCACGGTGACACCGCCACCCTGCGCCGCACCCCCTGGAACCCCGGCACCGCCCTCCTCACCGCCGACCTCGCCTGGCACGACGGCAGCCCCGTGGTCGCCTCCCCGCGCCAGATCCTGCGCCGTCAGCTCGACCGGCTCGCCGAGCGCGGCTGGACCGCGTACACCGGCACCGAGCTGGAGTTCATGGTCTTCCGGGACAGCTACGAGCAGGCGTGGAACACCGGCTACCGCGGGATGACCCCCGCCAACCAGTACAACGTCGACTACTCCGTCCTCGGCACCGGCCGGGTCGAGCCCCTGCTGCGCCGCATCCGCAATGAGATGGGCGCCGCCGGGATGACCGTCGAGTCGGCCAAGGGGGAGTGCAACCTCGGCCAGCACGAGATCGCCTTCCGCTACGACGACGCGCTGACCACCTGCGACCAGCATGTCGTCTACAAGACCGGTGCCAAGGAGATCGCGGCCCAGGAGGGCATGGCGCTCACCTTCATGGCCAAGTACGACGAGCGCGAGGGCAACTCCTGCCATATCCACCTCTCGCTGCGCGACGAGGCCGGGCACCCCGTGCTCGCCGACGACGACGGCCCGTACGGCATGTCGAAGACCATGCGCCACTTCCTCGCCGGACAGCTCGCGGCGATGCGCGAGTTCACCCTGCTCTACGCCCCGAACATCAACTCCTACAAGCGGTTCCGCCCCGGCTCCTTCGCGCCCACCGCCGTCGCCTGGGGCCCGGACAACCGCACCTGCGCGCTGCGCGTCATCGGCCACGGCCCCTCCCACCGGCTGGAGAACCGGCTCCCCGGCGGCGATGTCAACCCGTATCTGGCTGTGGCCGCAATGGTGGCCGCCGGGCTGTACGGCGTCGAGCAGGAGCTGGAGCTCCCCGAGGTCTGTACCGGCAACGCCTACGCCGGAGACGCCGAGCACGTCCCGACCTCGCTGCGCGACGCCGCCGAGCTGTGGCGGAACAGCCCCATAGCGCGGGCCGCCTTCGGCGACGAGGTGGTCGAGCACTACCTCAACATGGCGCGCGTCGAGCAGGACGCCTACGACACCGCCGTCACGGACTGGGAGCGCTTCCGGTCCTTCGAGCGCATGTGAGGAACCACCGAGTGAGCAACGAACCCTCCCACCAGCACCCCCACGAGCACCAGGTCCTCAACCCGGCCACCGAGGAGGTCATCGCCACCGTCCCCGCCGCCACCCCGGGAGACGTGGCCGCGGCCGTCGCCCGCGCCACCGAGGCGCAGCGCGGCTGGGCCGCGCTCGCGCCGGCCGACCGCGCCCGGCTGCTGCGCCGCTTCGCCGCCGTCGTGGACGACCACATCGAGGAGCTCGCGGCGCTTGAGGTCCGCGAGGCGGGCCACCCGATCGGCAACGCCCGCTGGGAGGCGGGCAATGTGCGCGATCTGCTGGACTACGCGGCCGGGGGAGCGGAGCGGCTGAACGGCGCCCAGATCCCGGTGGCCGGCGGGCTGAACGTCACCTTCCATGAGCCGCTCGGCGTGGTCGCGGTCATCGCGCCGTGGAACTTCCCCATGCCGATCGCCGCCTGGGGCACCGCGCCCGCCCTGGCCGCCGGGAACGCGGTGGTCCTCAAACCGGCCGAGACCACCCCGCTCACCGCGCTCCGGCTGGCCGAACTCGCCCTGGAGGCAGGCCTTCCCGAGGGGCTCTTCCAGGTGCTGCCCGGGGCCGGGCCGGTCGCGGGCGCCGCGCTGGTCGAGCACCCCGGCGTGGCCAAGGTCGTCTTCACCGGCTCCACGGCCGTCGGCAAGGGGATCATGGCCAAATGCGCGGAGGGGGTGAAGCGGGTGACCCTCGAACTCGGCGGCAAGAGCCCGAACATCGTCTTCGCCGACGCCGACGTCGAGCGTGCCGCGGCCGCGGCCCCCGGCTCCTTCCTGGACAACACCGGACAGGACTGCTGTGCCCGCAGCCGCATCCTGGTCCAGCGCAGCGTCTACGACCGGTTCATGGAGCTGCTGGCGCCCGCCGTAACCTCCTTCGCGGTCGGCGATCCGGCCGACCCCGCCACCGCGATGGGCCCGCTGATCTCGGCCGCCCAGCGGGAGCGCGTACGGTCCTACGTACCCGAGGACGCGCCCGCCGTGATCCGTGGCGAGGCCCCGAAGGGCAAGGGGTTCTGGTACCCGGCCACCGTGCTGGAGGCCGCAGGGCCCGGGGACCGCGCCGCCGTGGAGGAGATCTTCGGCCCCGTCGCCGTCGTCGTTCCCTTCGAGGACGAGGCCGACGCCGTACGGCTGGCCAACGCCACCGACTACGGCCTGTCCGGCTCGATCTGGACCCGCGACGTGGGCCGCGCGGTCCGGGTCTCGCGCGCCGTCGCCGCCGGGAACCTGTCCGTCAACTCACACAGCAGCGTGCGGTACGCCACCCCCTTCGGCGGCTACAAGCGGTCCGGCCTGGGCCGGGAGCTGGGCCCCGACGCCCTTACCGCCTTCACCGAGACCAAGAACGTCTTCATCAGCACCGAGGAGCAGTGACGTGACCGAGACCCCCGTGTGCCGCCGTCTGGTGGGCCGTACCGCCGTCGTCACCGGAGCGGGCAGCGGCATCGGCCTGGCCACCGCGCGCCGCCTGGCCTCCGAGGGCGCGCAGGTCGTCTGCGCCGATATCGACGAGAGCGCGGGCAAGGCCGCGGCCGACGAGGTCGGCGGGCTCTTCGTCCGGGTGGATGTGACCGACCCCGAGGAGGTCGAGGCGCTCTTCAAGACCGCCTTCGACACCTACGGTTCGGTGGACATCGCCTTCAACAACGCCGGTATCTCGCCGCCCGACGACGACTCGATCCTCACCACCGGACTCGACGCCTGGAAGCGCGTCCAGGAGGTCAACCTCACCTCCGTCTATCTGTGCTGCAAGGCCGCGCTGCCCTATATGCGGCGGCAGGGCAGGGGTTCCATCATCAACACCGCCTCGTTCGTGGCCGTGATGGGCGCCGCCACCTCGCAGATCAGCTACACCGCCTCCAAGGGCGGGGTGCTGGCCATGTCCCGCGAACTGGGCGTGCAGTTCGCCCGCGAGGGCATCCGGGTCAACGCGCTGTGCCCGGGGCCGGTCAACACCCCGCTGCTGAAGGAGTTGTTCGCCAAGGACCCGGAGCGGGCCCAGCGCCGGCTGGTCCATGTGCCGGTGGGCCGGTTCGCCGAACCGGAGGAGATCGCCTCCGCCGTGGCCTTCCTGGCCAGCGATGACGCGTCCTTCGTCAACGCCGCCGAGTTCCTCGTGGACGGCGGGATCGCCGGGGCATATGTCACTCCGTTGTAGTCCTGTGCGCAGTCCAGCCATCCGCGGTGTACGGACCGCACCCCTGGCCATAGGCTGACCGTGTGACCATGAACACGCCCCCCGGCTGGTACCCCGATCCCGGCTACGCAGGTAACGGCCCCGCCATGGAACGGTGGTGGGACGGTTCCGCCTGGACCGAGTACACCCGTGATGCCTCGGGCGCCACGGACCTGGGCTTCGGCCCGCCGCCGATGCCGCCCTACCTGCCAGGGCGGCAGGGCGGCCATGGCCGGGGCCGCGGCCCGAGGATCGCGGCGGTCGCGGTCGCCGCCGGCGTCGTGGTCGCCGCGATCGTCGGTGGCATCGTGCTGCTGGGCGACGGTGGCGACGGCGGTGGTGGCAACGCACAGACCGGGCCCGCCGCCCCCAGCGACTCCGCCCCGCCGGACGGCGGCGACCCGGCCCCGGACCTCCCCAGCCCGGACAGCCCCTCGGACGGGCCCACCGACGCCCCCACCGCACCGCCCAGCTACGACCCGGACACCGCCCCGGACCCCGGCAACGGCATCAGTCTGCCGGTGCTCACCGGCTGGCAGGCGGGGCGCAGCAGCTCCGGCGGCGCGGGCGTCACCACCTCCCGCTACCCCTGCCCGGGCGACCCGTCCACCGAATGTGTGCGCGGCGGCGCCTTCTCCCGGACCGCCCAGGGCTACAAGGCCACCTCCGCCAAGGGCATAGCCAAGGAGGACATCGCGCAGAACGCCGAGGAGTCCTACGGCACCGACGGGGACAGCGACCGTAAGGCCTACGGCGGGATCACCTCCCACAAGGAGCTGAAGGAGGCGGCGGTCGAGGTCGCGGGCGGGAAGGGCTATCTGGTCCGCTGGAAGGTGGTGACGAAGAAGGGCGACGACGGCATCGTGCAGTCGCTGGCCTTCCCGTCGCCCACCGTGCCGGACACGATGGTCGTGGTGCGCTTCGGGTTCGACCAGAGCGACAAGGCGCCGCCGCTCAGCGACATGGACAAGATCGTCAAGGGCATCGAGGCGCTGGCGGGCGACGGCCGGTCCATCTAGGCCCGTTGCCGGTCCGTCCAGGCGCGACGCCGGTCCGTGCAGGCCGAAGTCGCCGGTCCGGCAAGGCCGGAGGAGTGTGCCGGTCAGAGGAAGGTCCTGCCCTCGCCCCGGTACGTCGGCGCGTCGGCCACCACCCGGTCCCCCTCGATCAGCCGCAGCGTGTCGAACCGCTCGCACAGCTCACCGGCCTTGGCATGCCGGAACCACACCTTGTCGCCGATCAGCAGATCGTCGGCGGCCGTGCCCAGCAGCGGGGTCTGTACCTCGCCCGGCCCCTCCATCGAGTCGTACACCAGCCCCTCCGGCAGATACGGCACCGGCAGCCGGTCCCGGCCCGGCGCGCCCGACGCCGGATAGCCGCCGCCGAGCACCGTCACCACGCCCACCCCGGGCCGGCGCACCACCGGCTGGGCGAACAGGGCCGCCGGGCGGCCGTGGAAGGAGGTGTAGTGGTCGAAGAGGCGCGGCTGGTAGAGCCCGGACCCGGCGGCGATCTCGGTCACCGCGTCCTCCGCGGCGGTGTGCTGCACACTCCCCGTACCGCCGCCGTTGACGAACTCCAGGTCCGCCACCGCCCGCACCGCCCGCACCACCGCGGCCCGGCGCGCCGCGAGCTCCCGGCGCGCCACGGACTGCATCAGCCGCACCGCGCGCGAGCGCAGCGGACTGCCCGGCACCGCGTCGCCCACGCCCGCCACATGCCCCTCGTACGCCATCAGCCCGACCAGCCGGAAGCCGGGGCGGCGGTCGATCGCCCGTGCCAGCTCGGCCAGTTGCTCCGGTTCGCGCAGCGGTGAGCGCAGCGCCCCGACCCGCACCCGCCCGCCGAGCATCCGCAGCGAGGTGTCCAATTCCAGGCAGACCCGGACCTCTTCGGTCCCGGCGCGAACGCTGTCGATCAGATCGAGCTGGGCGAGGTCGTCCACCATGACCGTCACGGCCTCGGCCGGCTTGGGGTCGCTGGTCAGGGTGGCGAAGCCGTCCCGGTCGGTGGAGGGATAGGCGAGCAGGACGTCGTCGAACCCCTCGCGCGCCAGCCACAGCGACTCCGGCAGCGTGAAGCTCATGATCCCCGAGAAGCCGTCCCGTGCCAGCACCCGCTCCAACAGCGCCCGGCAGCGCACCGATTTGCTGGCGACGCGGATCGGTTTACCTCCCGCCCGTTGGACCAGATCCCGGGCGTTGTCGTCGAAGGCTCCCAGGTCGACAATCGCCACGGGCGCTTCGAGATGGGCGGTGGCCCGGTCGTACCGGGCCCGGTCAGCGGCGGCAGCGGACATGGACGCAGCTTGCCAGACCGCCATTACCACTGGGTAGAGGGCGGCCGGTGCGCAGGGCCCCCGGCTCCCCGTAGAGTGTCGCGCACGCCACGACCGGCAGGTCAGCGGCGTGTTGTCCGTATACGGGCCCGCCTGCCCGAAAGGCGGTGGGTGGTGCGGCGAACCGGACGGAGCCAGGTGAAACAGGTGTCGACGGCTGCGAGGGGGTGCAGGTGAGCACCGACGCGGAACAGGCGCACTCACCCCACAGCACGCCCCCACCACGCCCCGCACATCCCCCGCGCACGGCGCCCGCGCAGCCTTCCGCAGCCCCGCCGCGCCCCACCGCCCCGCCAGGGTTCACCCCGGACCCGGACACCCCCATCCTCGGCGTACGGGCCAAGGTCCCGTTCCCCAGGGGCACCGCCGGGGCGTCCGGCACCCGGGTGCCCCCACGCCCCTCCGCACCGCCGCGCACCGAAGGGCTCTTCGCGGACGGCGGTCGGCGCGGCCGGCGCCGTCCGCCCAGCCGTACGGCGGCCGCCGCCGCGAGTCTCGTCCTCGGCCTCGGACTGCTCGGCGGCGCGGCGGCCGGGAGCTGGCTGGGCGACGACCCCGACGCCCCGCCGTCCACCGCCGACACCTACGCCCACGCCCGCTCCGCCTGGTACAGCGTCCCCGTGGACGACCTCTTCCCGCGCACCCTGCGCGGCAAGGGCGAGGGCCCCGGCGGCGCCGACCGCGTCTGGACCCGAATAGCCGTCGCGCCGGACAGCAGCTGTGGCGGCGGATTCGACCCACTGCTCGCCAAGGCGCTGGCCCCGGTGGGCTGCAAGCGGCTGGTGCGCGCCACGTACACCGACGCCACCAGCACCAGCGTCACCACCGTCGGGTTGCTGATCACCACCTCCGGCCCCACCGGGATGCGGGCGCTGCACCAGCGCTTCGTGGCCGAGAAGCTGGACGAGCGCACCGATCTGATACCCCGCGCGTACGCCGCCAAGGACACCGCGGCGGCCGGCTTCGGCGACGACCAGCGCGCCAGCTGGCGGATCCGGATCCTCACCGACGCCCCCGTCGTCCTCTACACCGTCAGCGGCTTCGCCGACGGCCGTAAGGTCACCGACCCGCAGTCGGCGGGCGAGGCGACCCAGCGGGGCGCCACCTCGGCCCCCGCGCAGTCGGGGCTCGGCAACGACGCCCGAGGCATCGCCGACGCGATCGAGGCCATATTCCGCCGGGCCCTGTCCACCATCACGGAGACCACGTCATGACCGGGATCGGGCGGCGCCTCGCCGTGGCCCTCGCCGCCGCCGGGCTGCCCCTGGTGACCGCCGCGCCCGCGAACGCCGACGGCATACAGGCCCAGGAGTGGGCGCTGGACACCCTCCACGTCCAGAAGGCATGGCAGACGACCAAGGGCTCCGGGGTCACCGTCGCCGTCCTCGACACCGGCGTCGACGACAGCCACCCCGATCTCGAAGGCCAAGTGCTGCCCGGTAAGGACCTCATCGGCTTCGGCGCCCGCCGCGGCGAACGCGCCTGGGCCCGCCACGGCACCGCCATGGCCGGGATCATCGCCGGTCACGGCCACGGCGCGGCCGGCGGCGAGGGCGTCCTGGGCGTCGCGCCGAAGGCGCGGATCCTGCCGGTGCGGGTGATCCTCGAGGACTCCGACGCCGCCCGTAAGAAGGCCCGTTCGTCCCGTGGCGGGGCGCTCGCCGCCGGTATCCGCTGGGCCGCCGACCACGGCGCCGACGTCATCAACCTGTCGCTGGGCGACGACAGCGCCTCCGCCCACCCCGAGGCCGCCGAGGACGCCGCCGTGCAGTACGCGCTGCGCAAGGGCGTGGCCGTGGTCGCCTCCGCGGGCAACGGCGGCGAGAAGGGCGACCGGGTCTCCTACCCGGCCGCCTACCCCGGCGTGATCGCCGTCACCGCCGTGGACCGCTACGGCTCCCGCGCCGCCTTCTCCACCCGCCGCTGGTACGCCACCGTCTGCGCACCCGGCGTCGACGTGGTCATCGCCGACCCCGACAAGCGCTACTACGAGGGCTGGGGGACCAGCGCGGCCGCCGCCTTCGTCTCCGGCTCCGTCGCCCTCGTCCGCGCCGCCCACCCCGAACTGAGCCCGCGCCAGATCCGGGAACTCCTCACCCGGACCGCCCAGGACGTCCCGGAGGGCGGCCGCAGCGACGCCCTCGGCGCGGGTCTGGTGGACCCGGCGGCGGCGATCGCCGCGGGCGGCAAGATGAAGCCGGAGGCCCAGCGGCCCGCCGTGGCCTCGTCCCCGGGGCGCTTCTTCGGCAACGGTCCCGGCCACGCCCAGGGCGCGCACGACGAGTCCGGGCCGAACGAGATGGCGCTGCTCGCCGGAATCGCCGGAGCGGCCCTGGTGGTCGCCGCGATCGCCCTATGGCGCGGCTCGGGCCCCCTACGGGTGCCACCCAGGCTGCGCTCGCTGCTCATGGGCGTCCGCGCGCGCTGAGACACGTCCCCGCCGCGTCGTCGGCTCGGGCCCGGCGCTCATCGCGCTTGCGCGGCGCTCCTGGCGATCCGCGCGCGCTGAGGCCGGGCGTTGGCCTGGGGCGTGTCGGCGCCGGGGTGGTCGGCCGAGACCCGCTCCGAGGGCGCCGCTGACGAGGTACCGCCCGCGCTGAGCCGCGCGGGGCACGCCGGTCGGCCGAGAACCGCGGTGAGCGCTGCTCCCGACCTTTCGTTCGCGCTGAGCGAGGCGTCGGCCCGAGCCGCGTCGGGCCGGGTGGCCGGTTGGGGCCCGTGGTGGGCGCTGCCGACGGGCTTCCGTGCGCTGAGCGACCCCCGGGCGCCGCGTCGTCGGCTCGGGCGTGCCGCGCGTTGAGGCACGGCGGCGGCCGTTGGCCTGGGCGTGCTGTGGGGCCGCTCACCGGGTTCCGTAGGGCGTCGGGCCGGGGCACTGCGGCGAGTCGTCGGATCAGGGCCGCTCCGGCGCCGCTTACCGGGATCGGTAGGTGCGGGCCGTCGCCACGGCCGTACGTGCCGCCTCCTCGACCAGCGCCACGCCACTGTCCAGGTTCGCGCTGCCCTCGGACAGCACCGCGACCAGATAGGCGCGCCCGTCCGCCGTCACCTCGCCGATGCTGTTGACGACCCACAGCCCGGTGGCATCGCGGGGCATCCAGCCGTTCTTCAGCCGAGACCCGGGACCGCCCCCGTCGGCGGCGGCCGAGACTCCCCAGCTCTGGCGGTCGACGACGCGCCCCATCAGCGCCCGTAGATACGTCCGCGCGCGGCCGTCCAGGGCCGAGTCGTCCGAGAAGACCGAGCGCAGCAGGGCCAGCTGGTCGGCGGCGGTGGTCAGGGTGACCCCCCAGTTCCCTCCGCTCCCGGCACGAGTCCCGGTCAGGCCGAGCCGCTGGTGCGCCGCGTCGAGCCCGGCGGCACCGCCGATCGTCCGCCACAGCGCGGTCGCCGCGTCGTTGTCGCTCTGCTCGATCATCACGGCCGCATGCGATCGTTCCTGGGCGGTCAGCGGCCGCTCCTCGTCCTCCGCCCTGAGCAGCAGCGCCGCGAGGATGCCCACCTTGACGATGCTCGCCGTGGCGTACGAGCCGTCGCCGTGGGTCCCGCTCGTCCCCGACCGGGTGTCCAGGACGGCGACGGAGAAGTGGGCGCCGGAGCCCTGGGCCACGGGGCCGAGCGCGTCGGCGAGCGCCGCGCTCAGCCCCTGCTCCGTCACGTCGTCCGCCGTCCGCTCCACGCCGCCTCCCTCTCCGCCGCCCGCCGCCCGCCGCGTCGGGTTCTCCCCGCCCTCGATACCCTCATGGCGTGGCGCTCAAGAACATTCCCGACCCTGGCTTCTCCGGCGACGACGGCTCCGCCGACCCCCGGCTGACCGCGGCGCTCGCCGCCTGGGCCGATGACCGCTCGGCCGAACCCGAGGTGCTCGCCGCGCTCACCGACGCCCGCCTCCTCGTCCCCGTGGTGGCGATCCTCGGCGAGGTCGAGGAGGGGCCCGAGGGGCTGCGCCGCGACAAGAGCAGCGACATGGCGGTGCCCACGCTGGAGGCCCCCGGCGGCCGGCGCGCCCTGCCCGCCTTCACCTCGCTCGAGACGCTGGCCCGCTGGCGCCCGGACGCCCGGCCCGTGGCCGTACCGCTGCGCCAGGCGCTGGAGGCCGCCGCCCATGAGAAGGCGGACACGCTGGTCCTGGACCTCGCGGGCCCGGTGCCGTACCAGCTGACCGGCCCCGCACTGCTGGCCCTCGCCGAGGGACGGACCAGCGCCGATCCGCTCGCCGACCCGGCCGTGACCGAGGCCGTGCGCACGGTGCTGGCCGCCGAGCCGGAGGTGCTCCGGGCCCATCTGGCCCCGGCGGCGGACGCCGACGGGATGCTCGCGCTCGCTCTCGTGCCGGAGGCACCGGCGCGGGAGACGGCGCACCGGGTGGCGGGCGCCCTGGCCGCCGATGAGGTGCTGCGGGCACGGCTGGTACGCGGTCTGACCCTGGCGCTGCTGCCGCCGGACGCGAACGTCCCTGGCGAACCGCTCTTCAGCCGCTGAGGGGCGGGGCCCGACCCGCTGAGGGGCCAGGGCCAGGCCCTCCCCATTCGGACCAACAGGCGAATCGTCTCAATTCCCCCCACAATGCTTAGGCGACTGGCGGTCGGAATCTGCGTGAGGAGAGCGCCATGGAGACGAGAACGGTCGTAGCGGAGTTCATCGGGACCGCGATGCTGGTCCTCTTCGGAGTCGGTTCGCTGGTCCTGGCGGGCGACTACATCAACGCCCTCGGGATCTCGCTCGCCTTTGGCTTCACGCTGATCGCGATCGCCTACGCGTTCGGACGCATCTCGGGCTGCCACATCAACCCGGCGGTGACCCTCGGCGTGCTGCTGGCCAAGCGCATCGACATCCGTACGGCCGTCCAGTACTGGGTCGCGCAGTTCGTCGGCGCGATCGTGGGCGCGGCGGTGCTCTTCCTGCTCGCCAACCAGGTGCCCAGGCTCCAGACGGCCGATGCCTTCGGCAGCAACGGCTACGGCGGCCGCTCACCGGTGGGCATGGGCGCGGGCGGGGCCTTCCTCGCCGAGGTGCTGCTGACCTTCCTGCTGGTCTTCGTCTTCCTGGCGGTGACCCACTCGGTGGCGCTGGTCGGCGGTGAACCGATCCCGGTGGGCCTCGCCCTCGCCGCGGTCAATCTGATCGGCATCCCGCTGACCTGGGCCTCGGTCAATCCGGCGCGCAGCTTCGGCCCCGCGATCTTCGCGGGCGGCGATGCGCTCGGCCAGCTGTGGCTGTTCATCGTGGCACCGCTGGTCGGCGGGGTGCTCGCCGCCGTGGTGCACCGGTTCACCCATCTCCATCCGGCGGGGCAGGCCGACCAGGAGGAGGCCCATCCGCCCCCGGCGACCGGGCCGTGGGGGCGGCTGCGCGGCGGCCACCGCCCCGAGGCGGGCGGACAGGAGACCAAGGGCCCGGAGGCGGCCTGAGCCGCGCGCGGGGGCCCGGAGGCGGCCTGAGCCGCGCGCGGGGGCCCGGGCGCGGAAGGGGCGTACGGGCCCCGCGGGCGTACGTGCCCCGAGGGGTCACGGGCTCCCCAGAAGCCCGGCCCCCAGGGGGCAGCCGTCAGCCGAAGACCGGGCCGGTGAACTTCTCGCCGGGCCCCTGCCCCGGCTCGTCCGGCACCACCGACGCCTCGCGGAAGGCGAGCTGCAGGGACTTCAGGCCGTCCCGCAGCGGAGCGGCGTGGAAGGAGCTGATCTCCGTGGCGCTGGCCGTGACCAGCCCCGCCAGGGCGTTGATCAGCTTCCGCGCCTCGTCCAGGTCCTTGTGCTGGGGGCCCTCCTCGGCCAGGCCCAGATTGACTGCGGCGGCGCTCATCAGGTGCACCGCGACCGTGGTGATCACCTCGACCGCGGGCACATCCGCGATGTCCCGGGTCATCCGGTCGAAGTCGGGGGCCGGCGGCTGCCCGGCGTTGGCGTCGCTCATGGTGGTCGGGGCTCACTTCCTGAGGGATGGTGGGCCCCAGCCTAGGCGGCCGCCCGGCGCCGTACGCACGGGCGGGTGAGTTCACAGGAACGCCGGGGGACGCAGGGGAACGCCGGGGGACGGGAGGCGGGACGGACGCCGAGGACGCACCGGGTGAGCATCCCGGGCCGATCCTGGTATCGTAGATAAATGACCGGCCGGTCACGTGTGTGTCCGGCCCACAAGTGGAGGCTCCCCAGCTCCCACCTTCCGACCCCCCGGGTCGGCAGGTCATCGGTCAGGCTGCGCCCCGCGGTGATATCGCGGCGGTGCTCCCGGTCAATGAGGAGCCCCGCCTGTGTACCCGTCGGGGCGTTTTGTGCGTTACGGCGCGGTGGTCATACCGAAACAGACGTTACGCGGCAGTCCGCCAGACGGTCGCGTGGTGCAACCGAGGAGGATCCATCAGCGCCGAGCCCCGCATCAACGACCGGATTCGCGTCCCCGAGGTGCGACTCGTCGGTCCCAGTGGCGAGCAGGTCGGCATTGTGCCGCTTGCCAAGGCCCTGGAGCTTGCGCAGGAGTACGACCTCGACCTCGTCGAGGTGGCGGCGACCGCTCGCCCGCCGGTCTGCAAGCTCATGGACTACGGAAAGTTCAAGTACGAGTCGGCCATGAAGGCCCGTGAGGCGCGCAAGAACCAGGCGCACACGGTCATCAAGGAGATGAAGCTCCGGCCGAAGATCGACCCGCACGACTATGACACCAAGAAGGGTCACGTCGTCCGGTTCCTCAAGCAGGGCGACAAGGTCAAGATCACGATCATGTTCCGCGGCCGTGAGCAGTCCCGGCCCGAGCTCGGCTACCGGCTGTTGCAGCGGCTCGCCGAGGACGTCCAGGAGCTTGGCTTCGTGGAGTCCAACCCGAAGCAGGACGGCCGAAACATGATCATGGTTCTCGGTCCGCACAAGAAGAAGACCGAGGCGATGGCCGAAGCCCGCGAGGCGCAGGCCGCCCGCAAGGCGGAGCGCCAGGGAATTCCTCACCTGGACCAGTCCCCGGACGCGTCCGCCGAGGAGCCTGCCGAGGAGCCCGCCGAGGCGTGATTGAGAGGCGCGAGCCTCGACCGCCCACCCGGGGCCGAACGGCTCCGGACACCAACCGAAACACATGACGCTTCCGTGTGCCGAACCGCGGAAGCGTCCCGACGAGGAGAGAACGGCGACATGCCGAAGAACAAGACGCACAGCGGTGCCAGCAAGCGCTTCAAGCTCACCGGCTCCGGCAAGGTGGTGCGCCAGCGCGCCGGTCGCCGCCACCTTCTCGAGCACAAGCCGTCCACGCTGACGCGCCGCCTGGCCGGAAAGGTCGAGATGGCCCCCGCCGACGCCAAGAAGATCAAGAAGCTTCTCGGCAAGTGACGCCCCCGCCCCGCTTCGGCGGGGCGAGCGCCAGACCGGGACCTATTCGTTTCCGGGCCGCGTGAGTCACCCGCGGCCCCGTACAAGGAGTTAACAAGTGGCACGCGTCAAGCGGGCAGTCAACGCCCACAAGAAGCGCCGGGCGATCCTCGAGCAGGCCAGCGGCTACCGGGGCCAGCGCTCCCGCCTGTACCGCAAGGCCAAGGAGCAGGTCACCCACTCTCTGGTCTACAACTACAACGACCGCAAGAAGCGCAAGGGCGACTTCCGGCAGCTGTGGATCCAGCGCATCAACGCCGCTGCCCGCGCCAACGGCATGACGTACAACCGCTTCATCCAGGGTCTGAAGGCCGCCAACATCGAGGTGGACCGCAAGATCCTGGCCGACCTCGCCGTGAACGACGCCGGTGCGTTCGCCGCGCTGGTCGAGGCGGCGCAGAAGGCGCTGCCGAGCGACGTCAACGCGCCGAAGGCCGCGTAAGCGCCGCCCTGAGCTGTACGCCACGGACCCGCAGGTGAACGCGTACCTGCGGGTCCGCGCATGTGGGTTCCGACGCATGCCAGGTTGTGGGCAATCGTCCCGCCAGGGGCACCTCCCAGCGGTAGCTGGGGGAGGGACGGGTGGGCACAACCCGGCCACCGGGCCGCACCCGGCAGCGAAACCCCAGGGGCACAGCGAGAGGGCCGCGGCTGCCGCCGTTCCCCCGGGGGCCCGGGGCCTGTCCCCGGTTTCGGGGAGCGGCGGGGTGGGGGAATCCGCCCCGCGCCACCACCACACACCGCACGAGAAAGCGCATCGCACCCCATGGCGACCCCCGAGTTGACGTCCCTGCGATCGCCGCGTGTCACCGCCGCCCGGCGGCTTGCCAAGCGCAGCTTCCGCGGGAAGGAGCGGCGGTTCATCGTCGAGGGGCCGCAGGCCGTACGGGAGGCCATCGCGCATCTCGTGGAGGTGTACGCCACCCCCGAGGCCGCCGAGCGCCACGCGGACATCCTCGCCGCCGCCCGCGCCGCGAACCTTCCCGTGCTCACCGCGTCCGACGAGGTCATCGCGGAGATGTCCGACACCGTCACCCCTCAGGGTGTCGTCGGGCTGTGCCGCTTCCTCGACTCGCCGTTCGAGGAGATCCTGCGCGCCCGCCCGAGGCTCGTCGCCGTCCTCGCCAACGTCCGCGACCCCGGCAACGCCGGGACCGTGCTGCGGTGCGCCGACGCCGCCGGGGCGGACGCCGTGGTGCTGACGGACGCCTCCGTGGATCCCTACAACCCCAAGGCCGTACGCGCCTCCGTCGGCTCCCTCTTCCATCTCCCCGTCGCCGTCGGGGTGCCCGTCGAGCGCGCGGTGAGCGGGCTGCGGGAGGCCGGGGCGCGGGTGCTGGCCGCGGACGGGACGGGGGAGCGGGACCTGGATTCCGAGCTGGACGACGGGCTGCTGGGCGCCCCCACCGCCTGGGTCTTCGGCAATGAGGCGTGGGGCCTGCCGGAGGCTACCCGCGCACTCGCGGACGAGGTGGTGCGCGTTCCGATTCACGGCAGGGCCGAGAGCCTCAATCTCGCCACGGCCGCCGCCGTGTGCCTCTATGCCTCCGCTCGTGCGCAGCGCGCTCCCGCAGGGTGCCGCTCCGTCACATCGACCTAGTAGGGTTGCCCCCTCTGGGAGGGGACCCGAGAGGGGGTGTGGGGATGGACGTCAGGACCTCCGGCGCCAGGGCGGCCGACGCCCATGCGCCCGGAGCGGGGCCGCCCGGCGGGGGGCGCGACCTCTCGTCCACCGGGGCGGGCCCCGGTGTGCCCGGCGGCGCGCCGGACGGATTCGCGCCGCACCCCGACGATCTGCCCGACGGCCTGGTGGTGGCCGATGAGACCGGCCTGGTCACATGCTTCAACGCGGCGGCGGCCCGGATCACCGCCACCGATCCCGCGGACGCGATCGGCCGCCGGCTCGAGGTGGCCCTCCCGTTAGAGGACCTGGACGGCCGGCGCTGGTGGGCGCTGACCGATCCCTATGGAGGGCTGGCCATCCGGGCCGGTCAGCCCGAGCGGAATCTGCTGCTGCCGGGCGGGCGCGAGGTGCTGGTCTCGGCCCGCTATGTGCGCGAGCGGCCGACCGGGCCGGTGCGCCGGGTGGTCGTCTGTCTGCGCGGCACCGAGGCCCGCCGCCGTACCGAGCGCAGCCATGCCGAGCTGATCGCGACCGTCGCCCATGAGCTGCGCTCGCCGCTGACCTCCGTGAAGGGGTTCACGGCCACCCTGCTGGCCAAATGGGAGCGGTTCACCGACGACCAGAAGCGGCTGATGCTGGAGACCGTCGACGCCGACGCCAACCGGGTCACCCGGCTGATCGCCGAGCTGCTGGACATCTCCCGGATCGACTCCGGCCGGCTGGAGGTGCGCCGCCAGCCGGTCGACCTCGCCGCCGCCGTCCGCCGCCATGTGCAGGCGCTCACCGCGGCCGGGCACACCGCCGAGCGGTTCCTGATCAGGTCCAGGGGACCGCTGCCCAGACTGTGGGCCGATCCGGACAAGATCGATCAGGTGCTGGGCAACCTGCTGGAAAACGCGGTGCGCCACGGCGAGGGAACGGTCACTATTGATATAGCGCCCGCGACACCGGCCAAGCCGGTCGTGGAGGGCCCCGCTGTCGAAAGGACCGCCGTCACCGTGAGCGACGAAGGCCCCGGTATCCCGGAGGAGTCGATGAGCCGCGTCTTCACCCGCTTCTGGCGGGGCAGCAAGCGCGGCGGCACCGGCCTGGGGCTCTACATCGTCAAGGGCATCGTCGAGGCGCACGGCGGGACGATCACCGTCGACCGGGCCCGCGGCGGCGGCGCGGAGTTCCGATTTATCCTGCCCGTGGGCACCCCGGCCTATCTGGCCTGAGCCGCCCGCGGGCTTCTCCAGCACGGGGCGGACCCCCGCGCGGCGGCCGCCGAGCGGCGTCCCCCGGAACAGCACCCCTCCCGCGCCCCTTAGACTCGGGCTTTGGCACCTTTGGCGTCCCCTTCGTGGTCGCAGCGGTCGCAGCCAGTCGAGCCGGGGTCGCGCAGCCAGCTAATCGGAAGTACGGGAAGAGATGTCGGCACCCAATAAGTCGTACGACCCTGTCGAGGTCGAGGCACTGAAACCGGAAGAGATCGCCCGCAGGCGGGACGAGGCGCTCGCCGCCATCGCCGCCGCCGGGGACCTCGAGGCGCTGCGCGAGGTGAAGGTCGCCCACACCGGCGACCGGTCGCCACTCGCGCTCGCCAACCGCGAGATCGGCGCCCTGCCACCGCACGCCAAGGCGGACGCGGGCAAGCGCGTCGGCCAGGCCCGCGGCCAGGTCAACCAGGCGCTGAAGGCCCGGCAGGAGGAGCTGGAGGCGGAGCGCGACGCCCGGGTGCTGGTCGAGGAGGCGGTGGATGTCACGCTGCCGTACGACCGCACCCCGGCCGGCGCCCGCCACCCGATCACCACGCTCTCCGAGCGCATCGAGGACGTCTTCGTCGCGATGGGCTACGAGGTCGCCGAGGGCCCCGAGGCGGAGGCCGAGTGGTTCAACTTCGACGCGCTCAACTTCCCGCCCGACCACCCCGCCCGCGAGATGCAGGACACCTTCTTCGTGCGCGGCGCGAAGGACGGCGAGTCGTCCGGTGTGGTGCTGCGCACCCACACCTCGCCGGTGCAGATCCGGTCGATGATCGACCGCGAGCCGCCCATCTATGTGATCTGCCCGGGCCGCACCTTCCGCACCGATGAGCTGGACGCCACCCACACCCCCGTCTTCAGCCAGGTCGAGCTGCTCGCCATCGACGAGGGCCTGACCATGGCCGACCTCAAGGGCACGCTCGACCACATGGTGCGGGCGCTGTTCGGGGAGGGCATGACCACCCGGCTGCGGCCGAACTTCTTCCCCTTCACCGAGCCGTCCGCCGAGATGGACATGCTGTGCTACGTGTGCCGGGGCGAGTCCGTGGGCAACCCGGACCGGCCCTGCCGCACCTGCTCCAGCGAGGGCTGGATCGAGCTGGGCGGCTGCGGGATGGTCAACCCGCGGGTGCTCATCGCCTGCGGTGTCGACCCGGACAGGTACAGCGGCTTCGCCTTCGGCTTCGGCATCGAGCGGATGCTGATGTTCCGGCACAACGTGGAAGACATGCGAGACATGGTCGAGGGTGATGTGCGCTTCACCCGGCCCTTCGGGATGGAGATCTGATGCGGGTCCCGCTTTCTTGGCTGCGGGAGTACGTCGACCTGCCCGCCGGTGAGACCGGCCGTGACGTACAGGCCAAACTCGTCTCGGCCGGGCTCGAGGTCGAGACGGTCGAGCAGCTCGGCGCCGGCCTCAAGGGCCCCCTGGTCGTCGGGCAGGTGCTGGCCATCGAGGAGCTGGAGGGGTTCAAGAAGCCCATCCGCTACTGCCAGGTGGACGTCGGTCCGGCCAACGGCACCGGTGAGCCGCAGAACATCGTCTGCGGCGCCTCGAACTTCGCCGTCGGCGACAAGGTCGTGGTCGTGCTGCCCGGTGCCGAGCTGCCCGGCGGTTTCGCGATCTCCGCGCGCAAGACCTACGGCAAGACCTCCGAGGGCATGATCTGCTCCGCCAGCGAGCTGGGCATGTCCGACGACCACGACGGCATCATCGTCCTGCCGCCGGAGTACGAGGTCGGCACCGACGCCATCGAGCTGCTGGAACTGGTCGACGAGGTCCTCGACATCGCCGTCACCCCGGACCGGGGCTACTGCCTGTCGATGCGCGGTGTCGCCCGCGAGACCGCGACCGCCTACGAGCTGCCGCTGCGCGACCCGGCCCTGATCGACGTGCCCGCGCCCAACAGCCACGGCCACCCGGTCCAGGTCGCCGACCCGATCGGCTGCGACCGCTTCACCGCCCGCACCGTCACCGGGCTCGACCCCGAGGCGCACTCCCCGATCTGGCTCCAGCGCCGGCTGCAGAAGGCCGGAATGCGTCCGGTCTCGCTCGCGGTCGACATCACCAACTACGTGATGCTCGAAATCGGCCAGCCGCTGCACGCCTACGACCGCTCCCGGATCAGCGGGGCGATCGGCGTGCGCCGCGCGGAGCCGGGCGAGAAGCTCACCACCCTCGACGGCAGCCAGCGCGTCCTGGACGCCGAGGACCTCGTCATCACCGACGAGAACGGGCCCATCGGCCTCGCCGGTGTGATGGGCGGCGCCAACACCGAGATCGCGGACGTCACCGCCGACGCCGAAACCGGCCAGGCGGCGGGCACCACCGAGGTCGTCATCGAGGCGGCCCACTTCGCCCCCGTCCCGGTCGCCCGCACCGCCCGCCGCCACAAGCTGTCCTCCGAGGCGTCCCGCCGGTTCGAGCGTGGCGTCGACCCCGAGGCCACCTCGGCGGCGGCACAGCGCACCGTCGACCTGCTGGTGCTGCTCGCGGGCGGCACCGCCGAGGTGGGCGTCACCGAGATCATCGCGCCCAGCGCCCCGCACACCATCACGCTGCCCGCCGACCACCCGGACAAGGTCGCGGGCGTGTCCTACGGCCGCGAGACCGTGGTGCGCCGGCTGCAGCAGATCGGCTGCGATGTCTACGGCGCCGACGACCTCACCGTCACCGTCCCCAGCTGGCGGCCCGACCTCACCGACCCCAACGACCTGGCCGAGGAGGTCATCCGGCTCGAGGGGTACGAGAACCTCCCCTCGACGCTGCCCCAGCCGCCCGCCGGGCGCGGGCTGACCGAGCGTCAGCGGCTGCACCGCCGGGTCGGCCGGGCGCTGGCCGGAGCCGGATACGTCGAGGCGCTGAACTACCCGTTCATCGGCGAGGAGGTCCTCGACCAGTTCGGGCTGGCCGCGGATGACCCGCGGCGCGATCTGGTCCGGCTGGTCAACCCGCTGTCGGACGCCGAGCCCGCGCTCCGTACGACGCTGCTGCCCGGGCTGCTCGCCGCGCTGCGCCGCAACGCCGGCCGCGGCGAGCACGACCTCGCGCTCTTCGAGACGGGCCTGGTCTTCCGCGCCACCGGCCACGAGCCGGCCGCGGCCACCCTCCCCGTCGACCGCCGCCCCACCGACGAGGAGATCGCCGGGCTCAACGCCGCGCTGCCGCACCAGCCGCGCCGCGTCGCCGTCGTCCTCGCGGGCGACCGCGAACAGGCCGGCTGGTGGGGCAAGGGCACCCCGGTGAGCTGGGCCGATGCCGTCGAGGCGGGCCGCATCGTGGCCCGTGAGGCCGGGGCCGAGCTGATCGTCCGCCAGGACCAGCAGGACCCCTGGCACCCGGGCCGCTGCGCCGCGCTGCTGGCCGTCGTCGACGGCGAGGAGATCCTCGTCGGCAACGCCGGTGAGCTCCACCCGCGGGTCACCAAGGCCCTGGGCCTGGCCGAGCGCACCTGCGCCATGGAGATCGAGCTCGACCGCCTGGAGCAGGCCGGCACCGGCGGCGTGGAGGCCCCCCATGTCTCCACCTTCCCGGTGGCCACCCAGGACGTCGCGCTGATCGTGGACGCCTCGGTCGCCGCGGCCGACGTGGAGACGGCGCTGCGCGAGGGCGCGGGCGAACTGCTCGAATCCCTCCGCCTGTTCGACGTCTTCACCGGTGAGCAGCTCGGCGAGGGCCGGAAGTCGCTGGCCTACGCGCTGCGCTTCCGCGCCCCTGACCGCACCCTGACCGCCGAGGAGATCGCGACATCCCGCGACGCCGCGGTAGCGGCAGCCACCAACCGCACGGGCGCCACCCTCCGCGGAGCCTGACGCCAACCGGCTCCGGTCGGCCGCCGCGAACAAGGCGATGGGGCGCACCCCACCATGGGGCGCGCCCCATCGCCGCGTCTGGACCCGGGGACGGCGGCCCACGCGCCGCGTTCGCAGAACGGGGGGCATGTGGGGGCTGACCGGTGCGCGGTCGCCCCCTCGTGGGGGCCCCGCCACCGCCGTGGCGGGGTGCGTGTCGTCGGCGATTCCGGCGGGGCCGGGCTGCGGCCTGCCGACGCGGGGCTTGGGGCCGTGGCCCCGTGCCGTGCCGTCTCGGTGGGCGGCAAATAGCCGATACCGCGTCCGCGGGGCGGTGGGGTGTTCGGGTGGCTGCCTGGGGTGTGGTCACCCGATCAGGTGAGATCCGGAAGGGGCTGGTCCAATTGGCAGGAGCTGTCGCCAGAATCGTGCCGGTCGCACGGCCCGCGCGGGATCGATCGTCCAGGGGCCCGGCCGACCGCCTCATTGGCCGGCGTTGGGGGCGACACATGATCGGGACATCGGCAGTCGGCGGCGCGTTCGTACGGAAGGCACGGAGTCTGCGGGAGGTCACCCGCGTGGTCCCCTGTCTGTGGGTGCTCGGCGCCATCTGCTGGGCCCTGCTGACCCCCTATCACACCGAGCTCGTCACGCTCCTCGCCGCGGCACCCGCCATCGCCTGCGCGAGCAGCGGCCGCCGCAGATGCATCGTGCTGCTCGGCGGCGCCGGCCTGCTGTTCGCCCTCGCGCCTCCGACCGCCCTGGAGCCCGACGGCGACGGGAAGGAGCCGCACGCCGCCCTGGTCACCTGCTGCGCCATCCTCGGCGTGGCCGTCGCCTGCTATTTCACAGCGGGCCGCAAGCTGCGGCTGGTGCGCGAACTGGAGCAGCTCCGGGCGGTGGCCGCCGCCGCGCAGGACGTGGTGCTGCGGCCGCTCCCGGCCCGGCTGGAGGGCATCGAGCTGGCCGGCGGCCATCTGTCGGCCAGCCGGGGTGCCGCCGTCGGGGGCGATCTCTACGAGGCGTTGGCCACCCCGTACGGCGTCCGCGTCATCATCGGCGATGTGCGCGGGCACGGCCTCGCCGCGATCGGCACCGTCGCCGCCGTCCTCGGCAGTTTCCGCGAGGCCGCCCATGAGGAACCCCGGCTCTCCGGCGTGCTGCGCCGGCTCGACCGCGCCCTGGAGCGCCATCTGCGGGCGCGAGCGAGCGGGGAGTGCCCGCTGGACAGCCACGTGGAGGAGGAGTTCGTGACCGTCCTGCTGCTGGAGGTGGGCGCGGACGGCGAGGTCACCGCGCTCAACTGCGGCCACCCCTGGCCGTACCGCCTCCACGAACAGCCGGTCGGCCCGGCCATGGCCCGGCAGACCGCGCCCGGAGACGTGCTGCCGCCGCTCGGCCTCTTCCCGCTGCCCGCCGAGCTTCCCACCGCCCGCTGGAGCGCCCTGGGCGTCGGCGACACGCTGGTGCTGCACACCGACGGCGCCGAGGACGTGCGCGACGCCCACGGCACGTTCTTCCCCCTGCGCCGCGCCCTGTCCGAGGCCGCGGGCCCCGGGCCGCTCGTCCCCGCGGCGGTCGTGGCGGGAGTGCGCTCGGCGCTGCTGCGCCACACCGGCGGCCGGCTCGCCGACGACGTCGCGCTGCTCGCGCTGCGCTACGACCGCTGCCCGCTGTCCGCCACCACGGCCCTCACCCGCCCGGCCGCCGACGCCCACCAGGGGCTAGGGGATTGTCCGCCGGACCTTGACGCCTGCGGCGGGCTGCTCCTCTCCCCGCCCCTTCCCGAAACTGGGGCTCCGCCCCAGACCCCGGGGCCCAGGGGCGAGGCTCCTGGCAACAGGCACGGGTGGGCAGGCTGGTCGAGCCCCGCCCCTTCCCGCAGCATCGATACGCGGCTCCGCCACGTGGCAGGGCTCCGCCCCGGACCCGGGGTTCACGGGTGAGGCCCTTGGCAACGGGCACGGGTGGGCGGGCTGTTCCCTACCCCGCCCCCTTCGCCAACCGGGGCTTCGCCTCCAGTCCTCGGGGTCCATGGGTGAGGCCCCTGGCAACGGACACGGCGGGCAGGCTTCTCCCCGTGCCTTCGCCAACCGGGCTCCGCCCCGGACCCGGGGTTCACGGGTGAGGCCCTTGGCAACGGGCACGGGTGGGCAGGCTGTTCCCCGCCCCGCCCCGTCCCCAACCGGGGCTCCGCCCCAGCCGCCGGGGTCCAGGGGCGGAGCCTCTGGTATCGGGAAGAGCCGGGTTGGGGAAAGACCCGCCGGACACCCCCTGCACGCCGCGCCAACTCCCCGCCCGTTCACACCCCGTGCGAATCCCCCTCCACTACGCTGGCGCCACCGAGCGTTTCGGGAGGGCGAGATGGAGCCCAACACACTGCTCGACTCCGTGCTCGACGAGGCCGGAGTCTCCCACGCCGGACTGGCCGCGCATGTCAACGAGGCAGGCCGGGCCCGGGGGATGAAGCTGCGGTACGAACACACCGCGGTGGCCCGGTGGCTGAAGGGCCAGCGGCCGCGCGGCCAGGTGCCGGACCTCATCTGCGAGGTGCTGGGCGAGCGGCTGCACCGCGCCCTCACCCTGGACGACATCGGCCTCGGCACCCCCGGCAGCCGCCGGGGGCCCGCCACCCCGCTGTCCGGATTCGTCGAGCGCGCCACCGCGCTGTGGCGCTCCGACGAACAGCAGCGCCCGCATGTCGTCGAGGCCCCGGCGGTCACCGGCACCCCCGCCGTCATCCCGGTGTGGGAGTGGGAGAACCCTCCCGAGGACTCCGATGTCTCCCGGCGCGGTCTGACCCGCGTCAGCATGACCGACATCGAGACGCTGCGCGCCGCCCGCGCACACTACGAGCAGATGTACCGCAAGGCCGGTGGCGTGGCGACCCGGACCCGGGTGGTGGGGTTCCTCAACTCCGAGGCCGCACCGCTGCTGCGCGGCAGCTACGCCGACGACACCGGCCGCCAGCTGCACCGGGCGACCGGCGGCCTGGTGGCCATCGCCGGGATCTGCGCGTACGACTCCAACACGCACGGCCTGGCCCAGCGCTACTTCCATCAGGCGCTGCGGCTCGCCAAGGCCAGCGGCGACCGGGGCCTGGGCGCGTATGTCATAGCGCTGCTGGTCAACCAGTCCCTCTTCATGAAGGAGTACCGGCAGGCGGTCGCCTTCGCCGAATCGGCGCTGCGCGCCGCGGGCTCCCAGATCACCCCCGCGCTCGCCGCCGACCTCTACGCCATGCAGGCCAAGGCGTACGCCCGGCTCGGCGACGGCGCCGGGGCGCTGTCCTGCATCCGGCGCGCCGAGACCGCCGCCGACCGGATCAGACCGGGCCAGGAGCCCGACGAGACCGGCTATGTGCAGCCGGGTCTGGTGAACGTCCAGGTGGCCGAGGCGCTGCTGAGCCTCGGCGACCTCGGCGGCGCCCGCGAGCACGCCACCGCCGCGGTCGGCACCCCCGCGCACGACCGGGGCCGGGTGCACCGGCTCGCCATGCTCACCCATATCGAGCTGCGTCAGGGGGACGTGGACCGGGCGGGCGCCACGGCGGTGGAGATGACCGAGCGTGCGCGGGGCATGGAGTCCCAGCGGTTACGCGACCGGTTGCGGGCGGTACGGGAGCACCTCGCGGCCAGCGGAAGCGCCGCGACAGCCGAGGCCGCCGCGCTCATCGACGGGGCACTGCGCGTTCCTCTGTGACCAGCGGTTCCGCTCGCGGTCCGCACTCTCGTCAGCGGGTGGCCCACGATGGCCTCCCGTTTCGACGAAAGGTGGCTGACAGTGCGATGGAAGAACCTCAGGGAGCGGACCGTGTACGAGAACCGATGGTTCCGGGTCAACCTCGCCGATGTCCGGCTCCCCGACGGGCGCCATCTGGACCACTATCTGATCCGGCTCCGTCCCGTGGCCGTGGCCACGGTGGTGAACGCGGCCAACGAGGTGCTGCTGCTGTGGCGCCACCGGTTCATCACCGACGCCTGGGGCTGGGAGCTGGCCGCGGGCGTCGTCGAGGACGGTGAGGACATCGCCGACGCCGCGGCCCGGGAGATGGAGGAGGAGACCGGCTGGCGCCCCGGCCCGCTGCGTCATCTGCTCTCCGTCGAGCCGTCCAACGGGCTCACCGACGCACGGCACCACATCTACTGGGCCGAGGAGGCATCGTACGTCGGGCACCCGGAGGACGACTTCGAGTCGGACCGCCGCGAGTGGGTGCCGCTGAAGATGGTGCCCGACCTGGTCGCACGCGGTGAGGTGCCCGCGGCCAACATGGCGGCCGCGCTGCTGCTGCTCCACCACATCAGGCTCGGGTAGGCCGGGCCGCCGTCCGCGCCGGCGCTAGTGTCCCGCTGCCTGCCATATCGCCAGGGCCAGGGCGGTCACCCCGGTCAGGGCGGCGATGGAGGGCAGCGGCCAGCGTCCGTGCTCCAGTATCCGCATCCGTCCGCCCAGTTGGTTCACGTCCTCCTCAGCCTGCTCTCCTCGGTGGTCGAGCAGGGCCAGCCGGCCGTCGACGCGGGTGAAGCCCACTTCGACGGTCCGGCGCAGTTCCGTGAGCTCCACGGCTAACGCGGCTTGCTCGGGCTCGGTGGTCACGGGTTGATCCCCTTCCGGATGTAACGTCCGTGCAGTGGTGACGCTCCGAGTCAAGCGCATGCCCAGGTGGTGCGGGAGCGTGTGTGGGGATGGTGTGTGAGTCACCGGCGCACACCCCGTGCGAAAGGCGGTATGCAGCGGGTACCCATGGGGGACGGCGGTCGAAGAGAGGGGCCGCGAGGGGCGGACAGACCGGATGGATCGGATGGGCCGGACAGAAGGGATGGATGTGCGACTGATCGCCGCTCCGATGTGGGAATTCGGTATCGACCAGGGAGTCCGGCAGTTCGCCGAGCTCGGCGTCGCGCTGGTGCTGTCCACCCTGATCGGGCTCGAGAGGGCGGTGCAGCAGAAGAGCGCCGGGCTGCGCACCCACACCCTGGTGGGCGTGGGCAGCGCGCTGTTCATGCAGGTCTCCCAGTACGGCTTCACCGATGTGCTGTTGCGCGACCACGTCGGCCTGGACCCCTCACGGGTGGCGGCGCAGGTCGTCTCCGGTATCGGCTTCATCGGCGGCGGCCTGATCTTCGTCCGGCGCGACGCCGTCCATGGGCTGACCACCGCGGCGACCGTCTGGCTCACCTGTGCGGTGGGCATGGCCTGCGGCGGTGGTCTGGCCCTGCTGGCCACCGCCGTCACCGCGGTGCACTTCCTGGTGATCCGCGGCTATCCGCTGTTCACCCGCCGGCTGCCGACCCTCTGGTCGGCCGAACGGGTGGAGTTGCAGCTCTCCTACCGGGTGGGCGCCGGGCTGCTGCCACGCGTCCTGGAGCTGTGTACGGCCGCCGGGTACCGGGTGCTGCGGGTCCGGGTGGACCGGGCGCCCTGGAAGGGCCGGGACCGCACCACCCGGGTCGTCCGGGCCGAGGAGGAGGCCCGGCCCGCCGATACGGGCGTCGCCGAGGTGCAGCTCGCCCTCGAGGGCACCGGGGACGTCCTCCGGCTGGTCGGGGCGATCTCCGAGCTGGACGGCGTCCTCGGCGCCGACGCGGGCCGCGACCTCGACGACTCGGAGTGACCCCGACGACTCGGAGTGACGAGGACGAGGCGATGGCGCCGGTGCGACCCCGGTGCGACCCCGGTCCGTGGCCAGCTCCCGGTCCGCGCTCAGTACGTGTAGAAGCCCGAGCCCGACTTGCGTCCCATCCGGCCCGCGTCCACCATCCGCAGCAGCAGCGGGGGAGCGGCGTACAGCGGCTCCTTGTACTCGCCGTACATCGAGTCGGCGATCGCCGCGATCGTGTCCAGACCGATCAGATCGGACAGCTTCAGCGGGCCCATCGGATGGGCGCAACCCATCTCCATGCCGTTGTCGATGTCCTCACGGCTGGCGATCCCGGACTCGAACATCCGGATGGCGGAGAGCAGATACGGGATGAGCAGCGCGTTGACCACGAACCCCGCGCGGTCCTGTGCGCGGATGGCGTGTTTGTCCAGGACGTCGTGGACCAGCGCCTCGGTGCGCTTGATGGTCTCGTCACCGGTGGTGAGCGCCGGGATCAGTTCCACCAGCGCCTGCACCGGCGCCGGGTTGAAGAAGTGGATGCCGATCACCTGATCCGGGCGGGAGGTGGCGACGGCCAGCTTGACCAGCGGGATGGAGGAGGTGTTGGAGGCGAGGATCGCGTCCGGGCGGGTCACCACCTGGTCGAGGACCTGGAAGATCTCCGTCTTGACCTGCTCATTTTCCACGACCGCCTCGATCACGAGGTCACGGTCGGCGAATTCCCCCAGGTCGGTGGTGAAGCTCAGCCGGTCCAGCGTCGCGTCGCGCTGCTCCTCGGTGATCTTGCCGCGTTCCGCGGCCTTGCCGAGGGAGTTGGTCAGCCGGGTGCGCCCTATCTCCAGGGCCTCACCCGTGGTCTCCGCGACCATGACGTCCAGGCCGGATCGGGCGCACACCTCCGCGATGCCCGCGCCCATCTGGCCACAGCCCACCACTCCGACGCGTTCGATGTCGGTCACATCGTGCCTTTCGCTGGTCCAACTGTCCGTTGTGTCGTCCCCCTGTCGCCCCAGACGTTACCCTCCGGTTATCGGCGAGGGGCGGGGGGGGGGGGGGGGGGGGCGGGGCCCCCCCCCCCCCCCCCCCCCCCCCCCCCCCCGCGGGGGCCCCCCCCCCCCCCCCCCCCGCCCTTTTTGCCCCGCTCCCCCCCCGGGGTGCCCCCCCCCCCCCCGCCGCCGGGGCCGGCCCCCACCGGGGCGCGGAGGCTCACG
>NZ_JBIADZ010000003.1:53179-74713 GCF_042868035.1 Streptomyces sp. NPDC007875
GAGGGGGGCGGGGGGGGGGGGGGGGGGCGGGGGCCCCCCCCCGGGGGGCCCCGGCGGGGGGGGGGGGGGGGGGGGGGGGGGGGGGGCCCCCCCCCCCCCCCCCGCCCCCGTCCCCGCCTTGCGCACGGGGCTCTCACACCACGGTCACGAGGCGTCGCCGCGCAGGATGCCGCGGCCGTTGGTGGCCACGTAGACCCGTCCGTAGACCCGTGGGTCGCCGGTGATCGAGGCGCCCGTCCAGCCCCACTGGTGGGCGTCGTCGTTGATCCGGGTCCAGCTCGCCCCGGCGTCGGTGGAGCGGAAGATACCGCGCACCCCGCCGATCTTCGCGCTGGTGTAGAGCGCCTGGTACGAGGCGCCCGGCGCCCCTTTGCCGAAGCCGATGGTGTCCGCCTGCTGGACGCCGCTCAGTTTGGTGAAGGTCGCGCCGGAGTCCGTGGAGTGCCATAGCCCGTAGGCCCCGGCCGTGCTGCCGCCCGCGAGCCAGATGTCGCCCTCGGCGCCCGGCAGCGCCTTGAACCGCACCGGGCCGTCGGCCGGCAGCCCGGAGGAGGCCCTGGCGGTGAAGGTGGCGCCGCCGTCGGTGCTGACGTAGAAGGTGCCCGCCTTGAAGCCGTAGAACTTCTTGGGGTTCTTGCGGTCGGACTCCACGACCGCCCCGGCGGGGATACCGCTCGACGCCGACCAGGAGCTGCCGAAACCGGTGGTGTGGTAGACGGCCGAGGTGCCCTCGGGGGCCCAGACGAAGCCGCTGCCGTCGGCCGCCGCGGCCACCGTGCCGCCGCCCGTGACCCCGGACGGCTCGCTGCCCTGGAACCAGTTGGCGCCGTTGTCGGTCGAGAAGGCGATCCGCGGGGCGGAGTCGTTGTTGCCCACCCGTACCACGGTGTTCGCATTGGTCTCGGCGTAGTCCAGGCTGGTGGTCGTGGTGAACGTCGGCGAGGTGTACATCCTCGCCGGCACCGCGTCGAGGTCGGTGTGGCGGAAGCCCCCGATGTCACCGAGCGCGCTGAGCAGCGGGGCGCCGGTGGGCGGGCTCGCCAGATCGTTGACCGCCGTCTCCTCCAGGCCCTTGACCATGGGCGTGATGGTGATGGTGCCGCCCGTGTCCCAGTTCGCGAGGTTCTCCGTGCCGTAGACCGTCGCACCGGTGCCGTACATCATCCGGCGGGAGTCGAACGGGTCGATCTCCAGCGCCTCGGTCATCCAGCCCAGCTTCGGGGTGACTTCGGGCGGGGAGGGGTTGGTGCCGAAGGTCAGCCAGGGGACGGACGAGACGTCCTGGGTGTAGCGGAAGGACCGGTTGGGATAGCTGGTGAAGTCCCAGGCCCGGGTCCAGGTGGCGCCGGAGTCGGTGGAGCGGAAGATCTGGGTGTCCGGCCACCAGGAGCTGTAGCCGGTCACCATCAGCGTGCCGGGTTTTTGCCGGTCCACCGTGAGCCCGCTGTAGCCGAAGTAGGTGTCGGCGTCCGTCATGGGGCTGATGTTCTTCCACTCCCCGGTCGCCGTGGCATACCGCCACACCTGGCCCTTCTCCCCGTCGTACGGGCCGCCCTTGTCGCTGGTGGTGAGGTACAGATAGCCGTTCTTCGCGTCGAGGACGCCCTTGTGGGAGAGATAGCCGGTCGGCTGTCCGGCCACCCGCGACCAGGTGGCGCCCGCGTCCGTCGAGCGGTAGACGGTGTTGTTCTTGTCGGCCACGCCCACGTAGACGGTCTTCGTCGCGCTGCCGGAAGAGCCGGTGCGCTCGTCGAAGGTCACCCACACCACGCCCTGGTTGTCGCTCAGATAGCCGCTGGTGTCGCTCGCGTCCTGGACGTAGGTGCCGGGGTTGGGGAACGCCGTCACCTTCGACCAGGTGACACCGGAGTCGGTGGAGCGCCACAGCCCGTTGCCGCTCGGCGCGCCGAGGTAGAGCACGCTGTTCTTGTTGGGGTCGACCGCCAGCCGTTCCCCCATGCCGCGGCCGGGCATATTGCCGCCCAGCTTGAAGGGGAGGGTGGTGGACTGCCAGCTGGCGCCCCGGTCGGACGAGCGCAGGATGGCGCCGTTGCCCGGGTCCCAGCTGTTGGTGTACGTACCGGCCGCCACATAGACCTTGTCGGGATCCACGGAGTCGCTGGCCAGGCTCACCACCCCGGTCCAGCCCCAGTGGTCCCAGTCCAGCGAGTCCAGCAGCGGCACCCACCGCTTGCCGGACTGGTCCCAGCGGTACGCCCCGCCGATATCGGTGCGGGCGTAGGCGAGGTTCTTCTCCTTGCGGTTGAAGACGATGCCGGGGACGAAGCCGCCGCCGTCCACGCGGACGTTCTTCCAGGTGGAGGCGTCGGCCTGGACAGTGCCCCGGGCGGGGGCCGGTTCGGGGCGGGCCGCCGCGGGCGAGGCGGCGGCGGTGAGTAAGCCGCCGACGAGTGCCAGCGCGGCCATGAGCGCGCCGATCGGTCTGCTGCCTTTGCTGCGCACGGGAACTTCCTCTCCGGACGTGGGGGTAGTGAGGGGTGCGGGCCCTGCGGGTGAGGTATTTGGGAGCGCTCCCATGCGTGCGTCATCCGATGCTAGCGGCCGGATGGCCGTGCGAGAAGGGTGAAGTCAAGCGGTCCTCAAGGGGTGTTGGGCTTGCGCGGCCCGGATTCGCGATAGGCATTGCCGGGCGCCCCACAAGGGCCCCATCATCAGCGGGAGTTGCCTCCGTCCCGGCCTCACGGCCAGATCGCTCCGGACGCGCGACGCCGCCGCACGGGCCGCCCGGTCACCGCCGGGTGGCGCCCTCTGGCGCGCCGGCGTCGTCCTGCGGCGCGATGCTTGCCCAGGGCCGGAAGGAAGACGGCCTCCTGAGGCCGGGGTCCCGGCCGGTGGCGGGTGGCGGCGCTACGTTGGCGATACGACCGAGGCGAGGAGTTGGGCATGGGTCGGATCACGCGCAGAAGTCTGACGGTCGCGGCCGCCGGAGCCCTGGCCGCCACCGTCACGGCGGGCGACGCGCTGGCGGAGGGGCGGGGCGGTGAGCACCGGCCCGAGTTCCGCGGGATGTGGCTGGCCACGGTCGCCAACCGCGACTGGCCGTCCAAACCGGGTCTCACCGCGGACGAGCAGCGGGCCGAGCTGCTGAGCTTCCTGGACACCGCCGTGCGCCGCCGGCTCAACGCGGTGGTCTTCCAGGTGCGGCCGACGGCGGACGCGCTGTGGCCCTCACCGTACGAGCCGTGGGCGGAGTGCCTCACCGGCGTCCAGGGCCGGGATCCGGGCTGGGATCCGCTGGGCACCGCCGTGCGCGAGGCGCACCGGCGCGGTCTTGAGCTGCACGCCTGGTTCAACCCGTACCGGATCGCCAACCACACCGACCCCTCCCGGCTGATCCCCACCCATCCGGCCCGGGTGCACCCCGAGTGGGTCGTGCCGTACGGCGGGAAGCTCTACTACAACCCCGGGCTGCCCGAGGTCCGCCGCTTCGTCCAGGACGCCATGCTGGACGCGGTCGCGCGCTATGACATCGACGCCGTTCACTGGGACGACTACTTCTACCCGTATCCGGTGGCCGGCCAGGTCTTCGACGACGACGCGGCCTACGCGCGCTACGGCGCGGGCTTCCCGGACCGGGCGGCCTGGCGGCGGAACAACATCGACCGGCTGGTGTACGAGACGGCCGTGCGCGTCAAGCGGCTGAAGCGGCGGGTGCGGTTCGGGATCAGCCCCTTCGGTGTCTGGCGCAACCAGGCCACCGACCCGCTGGGGTCCGCCACCACGGCAGGGGTGCAGACCTACGACGACCTCTACGCGGACACCCGCGCCTGGGTGCGGCGCGGATGGCTGGACTACATCGTCCCGCAGGTCTACTGGAACATCGGCTTCGCCGCCGCCGACTACGCCGCGCTCGTCCCCTGGTGGTCGGAGGTGGTCCGGGGCACGGGTGTGAACCTCTACATCGGCGAGGCGCTCTACAAGGCGGGCGATCCGGCACAGCCCGCGCCCTGGCAGGACCCGGCGGAGCTGTCCCGGCACCTCACCTTCGGCCAGGGCTTTCCACAGGTGCGCGGCAATGTGTACTTCTCGGCCAAGGAAGTGGCCGCCGACCGCAACGGCGCCATGGCGCGTGTGGTCGCCGACCACTATCCCCATCGTGTCCGTCCGCCCCGCTGAGCCGGGGCCCCGGGCCGGCTAACGCTGCCCGGGTCCGGCGGCCAGGTGGCGGACGACCGAGTCGGGCCCGGGGGAGAACAGGCACTCGTGTCCGTCGTCCTCGTAACGCACGCGGTAGGGCGGTTCCCCGTCGGTCCCGAGCACTTCGATGATCTCCGCTACACGATCGTGAATCCCGACAACCCTGCCGTGCACCAGCAGCTTGTCGCCTACGGTCGCCTCCATCTGCGTGACCTCCTGTCCGCTGGAGGGCAATGCGATCTGCTGAGGGCAATGCGATCCCTGAGGCCAGTCTATGGCTGGTTGTCCTGGTTTGCTCCTGCTGGGGGATGATTCCGGTCCCCCGGTTCGGGGACCCGGCCCGCCGCTTCGGGGATCCGGTCCACCCCTTCGGGAGCGCGGTCCGCCGCTTCCGGGACCCGCTCCGCCGCCGTGGACCCCTGCGCCCGGCCCGCCGCCGGGGTCCGTACGGCCCTCGCCGCCGGGACCCGCGCCCGCTGTGTCACCCCGATGCACACCAGCACCGCCACGGCGGCGATCGGGGCGGCGGGGGTCAGCTTCTCGCCGAGGAGCAGCACCGACCACACCAGCGTGAGCAGTGGCTGGGCCAGTTGGAGCTGGCTGGCCCGCGTCACCCCGATGGCGGCCATCCCCCGGTACCAGACCACCATGCCCACGAACTGCGAGCCCACCGCCAGCCACAGCAGTCCGGCCACCGCGCGGCCGCCGAAGTGGGCGTCCTCGGCCGACAGCGCGAGCACCGCGCCCGGCACCGACAGCGGCAGACAGCCCACCAGCGCCCAGCCGATCACCTGCCAGCCCGGCATATGGCCGGCCAGTCGTCCGCCTTCGGCATAGCCCGCCGCGCACACCGGCAGCGCGGCGAACAGATACAGATCGCCGGCGGTGGGCGCGCCGCCGCTCTGCTGCAGCGCGAAGGCGATCACGACCACGGCCCCGGCCAGCGCCGCCGCCCAGAACGTCCGCGAGGGCCGCACCCCGGTGCGTACGGCGGACAGGGCGGCGGTGGTGAGCGGCAGCAGGCCGACCACCACCGCCGCGTGCGCCGTGGTGGAGGTCTGCAGGGCGAGTGTGGTCAGCAGCGGGAAGCCCACGACGACCCCGGCCGCCACGACCAGCAGCCCCGGCCAGTGGCGGCGGGCCGGGACCGGCACCCGCAGGGCGGCCAGCGCGCCGCCCGCGATCAGCGCGGCGAGCACCACCCGGCAGGTGGTCACCGACCAGGGGCCGAGGCCGGTGAGCGCCCAGGCGGTGCCGGGGAAGGTCAGGGAGAAGGCGGCCACGCCGAGCAGGGCGAGCACCGTGCCGGTGCGGGCGGCGGACGGCGACGGGGTGGCGTCCCGGCCCCGGGTGGTGTCGTCCCCGCCCCCGGTGGGGCCACCGCTCACCGCTATCGCACTGTCATCAGTAGCGCTATCCTGTGCTGTCATGGAACAGCGTAGCAGTGTGGCCGAACTCGCGAAATCGCTGCGGAAGGAGCTGGACCGCTACTCACCCGGAGAGAAGCTGCCGTCCAGCCGTGCCCTGGTCGAGCGCCATCGGGTGAGCCCGGTCACCGTCTCCCGCGCCCTCGCCGCCCTGGCCGCCGAAGGGCTGGTGGTCACCCGCCCCGGCGCCGGTGCCTTCCGCGCCGACCGGCCCGGCGCCGGGGCGCCCCGGCCGGGCGACACCTCCTGGCAGGAGGTCGCGCTGAGCGTGGAGACGGCAGGCGAGCCGGTGCGGCGCTCGGTGGACGCCTCGGGCGTCCTGGCCACGCTCGCCGCCCCACCGCCCGGGATCCTGGAGTTCAACAACGGCTATCTGCACTCCTCGCTCCAGCCGGAGCGCGCGCTGTCCGCCGCCCTGGCCCGCGCCGGACGACGGCCCGGGGCATGGGGTCGCCCGCCGGTGGAGGGGCTCCCCGAGCTGCGCGCCTGGTTCGCCCGCGAGATCGGCGGCCCGGGCGGGACCCTCGGCGCCGCCGATGTGCTGATCACCGCGGGTGGCCAGTCCGCGCTCACCTGCGCGCTGCGCGCCCTCGCCCCGCCCGGCGCGCCCGTCCTCGTCGAATCCCCGACCTACCCCGGGGTGCTCGCCGCCGCCCGCGCCTCCGGGCTGCGCCCCGTCCCGGTGCCGGTGGACGCCGAGGGGGTCCGCCCCGAGCTGCTCGCCGAGGCGCTGCGGGCGACCGGCGCCCGGGTCTTCGTCTGCCAGCCGCTGTTCCAGAATCCCACCGGGGCGATGCTCGCCCCCGAGCGGCGCCGCGAGGTGATCGGGATCGCCCGTGAGGCGGGCGCTTTCGTGGTCGAGGACGACTTCGCCCGCCGGCTCGTCCACGAGGACGCGCCCCCGCTGTCCGCCACGCTCGCCGCCGACGACCCCGACGGGGTGGTGGTCCATGTGTGCTCGCTGACCAAGGCCACCTCGCCCAGTCTGCGGGTGGGCGCGCTCGCCGCCCGCGGCCCCGTGCTGGGGCGGCTGCGCGCGATCCAGGTCGTCGACAGCTTCTTCGTGCCCCGCCCGCTCCAGGAGGCCGCCCTGGAACTGGTCGGCGCCCCCTCCTGGCCCCGCCATCTGCGCAACGTCGCCGCCGAGCTGCGCACCCGCCGCGAGGCGCTCGTCACCGCCGTACGGCGCGAGCTGCCCGCCCTGGAGCTGCGGTATGTCCCGCCCGGCGGTTACCACCTGTGGCTGCGGCTGCCCCAGGGCACCGACGAGACCGCGCTGGACTCCGCCGCGCTGCGCGCCGGGGTCGCCGTCGCCCCCGGAGGCCCGTACTTCTGTGCCGAACCGCCCGCGCCGCATGTGCGGCTGAGCTTCGCGTCGGTGGCGGGCGTCGGCGAACTGGCCGAGGGGGTACGGCGGTTGCGCACCGCGTGGGACGAGGTGCTCGGGAGGGCGTAGTGGTCCCCACCTGAAGCACCCGGTGGTCTCCGGTGGTCTGGGCCGCATCCCGCTCGCCACCCACGCTGCGCACCGCGTTCACCGGACGGCCGCTTCGAGCCGCCCGACGATCCGGCGTACACCGAATGGCGCTGGTCTTCTGCCCGGAGCGGCCCATGGAGCCGCGGCCGTGACCGTACGATGCCGGGATGACGTTTCGGCTGACGCTGGTCGCCGCCGGCCGCAGCTCCTCCCGGCTGGGGGAGCGCTTCGGTGACGACCGGCCGCTGGATCCGGAGGGCCGGCTCGCCGCCGAGCGGGCGGCCCCCGCGCTCGTGCCGCTGGCCGCGGCGGAGCTGCGGTACTGCTCGCCGTCGGCCCGCAGCCGGGAGACCGGCGATGCGCTGGGCTTCACCCCGCTGGTCCAACTCGCCCTGCGCGACTGCGATATGGGCCGCTGGGCGGGCCGCTCCCTCGCCGATGTGATGGCGCGCGAACCGGGCGAGGTGGACGCCTGGCTCGGCGATCCGCGCTCGGCTCCGCACGGCGGGGAGTCGCTGCACGCGTTCATCATGCGGATCGGCGGCTGGCTGGACACCCGCCCGGCCGAGGACCACGCCAAGATGGTGGCGGTCGCCGACCCCGGGGTGGTCCGCGCCGCCCTGATGTACGCGATCAAGGCGCCGCCGCACTGCTACTGGAACGTCGACATACGCCCGCTCTCCACCGTCACCCTCACCGGCCGGGCGGGCGAGTGGCGGCTGCGCGTGGACGGGGTGTGACGGCTGCGCGTGGACGGGGGTGTGACAGGAGCGCTCACCGAGCCTCCGTGATCTCCTCGGCCAGCAGATCCATCAGCAGGCCGTCGTGCCACGTACCGTCGGGGCCGCGTTCGTAGGACCGCATGATGCCGACGGGCCGGAAGCCGACCTTGCCGTAACAGCGGATCGCGGCGGCGTTGTCCGCCGCCGGGTCGATCACGATCCGGTGGTGGCCGTGGTCGGTGATCAGATGGCCGGCCAGGGTGCGCACGGCGTCGGTGCCCAGCCCCCGCCCGTGCACCGCCGGGTCCAGGTAGATGTCGATGCTCGCGTGCCGGTAGTCCGGTTCGGCCTCGGCCGCCCACTGGATCATGCCGATCACCGCGCCCCCGTACTCGATGCTCAGGTGCTCGGCACCGGGGTCGGCCAGGTCCTCGCGCACCGCCGCCACCAGGTCCTCGCCGCCCCGCCAGCGCGCGTAGACCTCGGGCTTCGCGCGGATCGCGGCCAGGACGGGGACATCCAAGGGGTCGGTGGGGCGCAGCACCACCTGTGCGCCCCGCAGGGTCGTCGGCATGGACGGGACGATCCCAGGAAGTGCGGGCGGTGACCAGGGCGCGTCTTTGTGCCCAGGGCCCTTTCGGGAAAGCACCCGGCACCGGATATCTTGATGTCGAGCAATGTTGCAGACGTGGAGCGGAGCACCCGGTGACTGACTCGACCATCATCTATACGCACACGGACGAGGCCCCTGCCCTCGCGACGTACTCGTTCCTGCCGGTGATCGAGGCATACGCCTCGACGGCCGGGGTCACCGTGGAGAGTCGGGACATCTCTCTGGCGGGGCGCATCATCGCCCAGTTCCCGGAGCACCTCGAAGAGGGCCAGCGCATTCCCGACGCCCTCGCCGAGCTCGGTGACCTTGCCAAGACCCCTGAGGCCAACATCATCAAGCTGCCGAACATCTCGGCCTCGATCCCGCAGCTCAAGGCCGCGGTCGCCGAGCTGCAGGAGCAGGGCTACGCGCTGCCGGACTACCCGGACGACCCGAAGACCGACGAGGAGCGGGAGATCCGCGCCCGTTACGACAAGGTCAAGGGCTCCGCCGTGAACCCGGTGCTGCGCGAGGGCAACTCCGACCGCCGCGCCCCCGCCTCGGTGAAGAACTACGCCAAGGCGAACCCGCACCGCATGGGCGCCTGGACGGCCGATTCCAAGACCAATGTGGCCCACATGGACACCGACGACTTCCGCTCCACCGAGAAGTCCGCGGTGATCCAGGAGGCCGGTTCGCTGCGCATCGAGCTGGCGGGCGACGACGGCTCCACCACCGTGCTGCGCGAGTCGGTGCCGGTGCTGGCGGGCGAGGTCGTGGACGCCTCCGTGATGCGCGTGGCGGCGCTGCGCGAGTTCCTCTCGGCGCAGGTCGGCCGTGCCAAGGCGGAGGGCGTGCTGTTCTCGCTGCACCTGAAGGCCACGATGATGAAGGTCTCCGACCCGATCGTCTTCGGCCACGCCGTACGGGCCTTCTTCCCCAAGACCTTCGCCGAGCACGGTGAGGCCCTCGCCGCCGCCGGGCTGACCCCGAACGACGGTCTGGGCGGCATCCTCAAGGGCCTGGAGGCCCTGCCCGAGGGCGCGGCGATCAAGGCGTCCTTCGACGCCGAGCTGGCCGAGGGCCCGGAGTTGGCCATGGTCGACTCCGACCGTGGCATCACCAACCTGCATGTGCCGTCCGACGTCATCGTCGACGCCTCCATGCCGGCCATGATCCGCACCTCCGGCCACATGTGGGGCCCGGACGGCGAGGAGCACGACACCCTCGCGGTGATCCCGGACAGCAGCTACGCCGGGATCTACCAGGCCGTCCTCGACGACTGCCGCGCCAACGGCGCCTTCGACCCGGCCACGATGGGCTCGGTGCCCAACGTCGGCCTGATGGCGCAGAAGGCCGAGGAGTACGGCAGCCACGACAAGACCTTCGAGATCCCCATCACGGGCACCGTCCGCGTCCTGGACGAGGCGGGCAACGCGGTCATCGAGCAGGTCGTCGGCGCCGGTGACATCTTCCGGATGTGCCAGACCAAGGACGTGCCGATCAAGGACTGGGTCAAGCTGGCCGTCTCCCGCGCCCGCGCCACCGGCGACCCGGCCGTCTTCTGGCTGGACGAGGGCCGGGCGCACGACGCCAACCTCATCGAGAAGGTCAAGGCGTACCTGCCCGAGCACGACACCGAGGGCCTGGACATCAAGATCCTGTCGCCGGTCGAGGCGATCAAGCTCTCCCTCGAGCGGATCCGCCGCGGCGAGAACACGATCTCGGTGACCGGTAACGTGCTGCGTGACTACCTGACCGACCTGTTCCCGATCCTGGAGCTGGGCACCAGCGCCAAGATGCTCTCGGTCGTCCCGCTGATCAACGGCGGCGGGCTGTTCGAGACCGGCGCGGGCGGCTCGGCGCCCAAGCACGTCCAGCAGCTGGTCAAGGAGAACTACCTGCGCTGGGACAGCCTGGGCGAGTTCCTCGCCCTCGCGGTCAGCTTCGAGCACCTCGCGCAGAAGACGGGCAACGCGCGGGCCCAGGTCCTCGCCGACACCCTCGACCGGGCGACCGGCACCTTCCTCGCCGAGAACAAGTCGCCCAGCCGCCGCGTCGGCGGTATCGACAACCGCGGCAGCCACTTCTACCTGGCCCTGTACTGGGCCCAGGAGCTGGCCCGGCAGACCGACGACGCGGCCCTGGCCAAGGCGTTCGCCCAGCTCGCCGAGGTGCTCACCGCCCAGGAGCAGACGATCGTCGACGAGCTGCTCGCCGTCCAGGGCTCCCCGGTCGACATCGGCGGCTACTACCAGCCGGACACGGCCAAGGCCGCGGCGGTCATGCGCCCGTCCGCGACCCTCAACCAGGCCCTCGCCACCCTCGGCTGACGCCCCGGCGCACCGCTGCGCCCCGGCCGGTACCCTCCGGCCGGGGCGCTTCTTCTTGTCCGCTACGGCTCCTGTCCGGGGGCGACCACCGCGGAAGCCATCGCGTGTGGGCCGATGGCGTACGACTTCAGAGCCACCTGCCCGCCGACCTGTACCCCCAGCGGCGTAGGGCATCCCATCCCATCGAGGGTTTCTCCCCAACTGCCCCATGAGAAAGGGTGATTGCGTCACGACACAGACTGCTCATAAGGACCCCCCACGTGCGAACCAGACCATTCGTCCATGTCCTGGCGGCGAGCACCCTCGCGGCCCTGGTACCGGCCCTCGCCCCGGCAACCGCCTCCGCCGCCGGCAACCCCCTGGAGCCGTACCTCGGACAGAAGCCGGCCTGGCACCGCTGCGCCGGTGACACTCCCGCCGCCTACCAGTGCGCCACCATCAAGGTCCCGCTGGACTACAGCCGCCCCGACGGCAAGAAGACCGATCTCGCGATATCGCGCATGAAGACCAGCACCGCGGCGGAGCGCCGCGGTGTGCTGCTGCTCAACCCCGGTGGACCGGGCGGTCCGGGCATCGGCATGCCGCTCTCGCTGGCCACTGAACTGCCGAAGTCGGTGACGGAGAAGTACGACCTCATCGGCTTCGACCCCCGGGGTGTCGGCCGGAGCTCCCCCCTCACCTGTGGTCTGACCGGCACCGAGGAGAGCTGGGAACGCCCCTATCGGGACGAGACGCTCGCCCGGGACGTGAAGTGGGCGCGCACCGTCGCCGAGAAGTGCGACACCGAACAAGGGGACAAGCTGCGCCACATCACCACCCGGAACACGGCTCGCGACATGGACGTCATCCGGGCCGTGCTGGGCGAGAAGAAGATCTCCTACCTGGGGTACTCGTACGGCACCTACCTCGGCGCCGTCTACACGCAGCTGTTCCCCCGGCGCGCTGACCGATTCGTGCTGGACAGCTCCGTGGACCCGGCACGGATATGGCGCGGCATGATCCAGATCTGGGCCGAGGGCGCCGAACCCGCCTTCACGCGGTGGAGCGAGTGGACCGCCCAGCGGCACCGCACGTACAAACTGGGCAAGACCCCCGAGGCCGTTCGCAAGACCTTCTGGGACCTTGTGGCCCAGGCCGACCGTGAGCCGATCGAGCTCGACGGCCAGAAGCTGACCGGCGACGACATCCGCGGAGGCAGCCGCGCCTCGTTCTTCACGGTGCGCGAGGGCGCGGAGGCCATCGCCGAGCTGAAGAAGGCGGCCGACGGGGCGCCGGCCCGCACCGGCGAGTCCACGGTACCCAGCCGTCCCAGCCAGCCGGCCTTCGGCCGGGCCGCGGCCCCGGACAACGGCACCGCCGCCTTCTGGTCCGTCGTGTGCGCCGACACCCGTGACTGGCCGCGCGACCCCGAGCAGTACCGCCGCGACGCGTTGCGGGCGAAGGCGAAGTATCCGCTGTACGGCGACTTCGGATCCACCATCAAGCCGTGCGCCTTCTGGAAGAAGGACGGCAGCGAGCCCGCCACCAAGGTCGACAACAAGGTCGGCGCACTGATTCTGCAGAACGAGTGGGACTCGCAGACGCCCCTGGCCAGCGGCCGCGGTATGCACCGGGCCATGAAGGGCTCGCGGATGGTCACCGTCGCCGGAGGCGAGGGCCACGGTATCTACGGCTACACCACGTCGTGCGCGGACAAGCCGACCACCGGCTATCTGTCCACCGGCCGTCTCCCGGCGAAGGATCTGACGTGCCGTACGCCCGCGTCGCAGCGCGGGCAGGGCTTCAAGAAGTTGCCCATCCCCACACCTCCGGGACTCCCGGGGATGGCGGACGGCTTCTGACCCGTTCCGCCGGAGGATGAGGTGATGTGGGGCTCCAGCCTGCTGGAGCCCCACATCGCGTGCCGTCCGCGTGGCCTGTGCGGCGACGGACAGGACGTGCGTCTACTGGCCCGCGGGCGCCGGTGCGAGGCCGTCCTCGACCAGGCCGGCGAGGACCGCTTCGCCGAGGGCGTGGACGGCGGACTGGGGCCGGACCATGACGGTGAACTCCTTGATCCGGCCGTCGTCATCGAAGTGCAGCAGGTCGATGCCGTGGATCTCCTTGTCGGTCACCCGGGCGCGGAAGAGCAGCACCGCCGACGGGGCGGAGGTGCCGTCGGTGCTGGTCTGCGCGGTGCCGGTGTAGTCGCCGACGTAGCGGAAGTCCTTGAACGTGCGCAGCAGGACCCCGAAGAGGCCCAGCACCATCGGCTTGCCCTCGAAGGGGGTGAACTTGACGGGGCTGTAGAGGCGGATGTCCTCGGTGAACAGGTCGTCCAGGGCCGTGAGGTCCTGGTTGTCGACGGCGGCACGGAAACGGTCGGCAGCGTTCATCGCGGCCCCACCTTCACTAGTCATGGATGTGATTAGTCATTTTCATGACTACCATGGTTCCGTGTCCGGCGGCAGAGGCATTCCGGCGGCACATTCCGGCGGCAGAGGCATGAAGGCAGCGGCATGAAGGAGGCGATCCCATGGCCCTACGGCACGCCGTGCTGGCGGCGCTGCTCGAGGGGGAGCTCAGTGGATACCAGCTGACCAAGGCGTTCGACATCGGCGTGGCGAACTTCTGGCACGCCCAGCCGCAGCAGCTCTACGCCGAGCTGACCCGCCTGGAGAAGGACGGGCTCATCGCGGGCCGGGAGGTGGCCCAGGAGACCCGCCCCACCAAGCGCCTGTTCCAGGTGACCGATGCCGGGCTGGCGGAGCTGGAGGAGTTCACGGCCGCCTTCGCGAAGCCCTCCTTCATCCGCGACGACCTGCTCGTCAAGGTCCAGGCCGCCGACCACGTCGACACCGAGACCCTGATCGCCCAGCTCACCGAGCGGGCCGCCTTCGCCCAGGCCAAGATCCATCTCTTCGGCAAGCTGCTGCGGAAAATCCGCGGCGACCGTACGGAGGAGGAGTTCCTTCGCCACGGCCGCCCCATCGGCCCGTATCTGACATGCCTGCGCGGCCTGGCCCTCGAACAGGGCAACCGCGACTGGTGCGAGCGCACGATCACGGTCCTGCGGCAGAGGGAGCACACCCATGCCCGGCACTGACGCGCCCTACCGTCGCTACGTCGCGCTGGGCGACAGCCAGACCGAGGGCCTGGGCGACGGCGACGAGGTCACCGGTCTGCGCGGCTTCGCCGACCGCCTCGCCGAACACCTCGCCCACCACAACCCCGGCCTCTCCTACGCCAACCTCGCCGTACGGGGCCGCCTCGCCGCGCAGGTCCACACCGAGCAGCTCGCACCCGCCCTGTCCCTCCGCCCCGACCTGGCCACCGTCGTCGCCGGGGTCAACGACCTGCTGCGCCCCCGCTTCGACGCCGACCATGTCGCCCACCACCTGGAGGCGATGTTCGCCGCGCTCACCGCCCAGGGCGCCCGCGTGGCCACGCTCACCTTCCCCGACCCCGCCCGCATCACCCCGCTGGCGCGCCCCCTCGCCCCGCGCGCCATCGCCCTGAACCAGCGCATCCGCGAAGCCGCCCGGCGCCATGGCGTCACCGTCGCCGAAACCAGCCGGCACCCCGTCGTCGCCGACCCCCGTCTATGGAGCAGCGACCGCCTGCACGCCAGCCCCCTCGGCCACCAGCGCATCGCCGCCGCCCTCGCGCACGCCCTCGGTCTGCCCGGCACCGACGACGCCTGGACCCACCCCCTGCCCCCGTCGGCGACGCCCGTGCCCACCGGATGGCGCGCCGCCCCCGCCGAACTGCGATGGACCGCCACCTTCCTCGGCCCCTGGCTCACCCGGCGCCTCCGCGGCCGTTCCTCCGGCGACGGCCACACCGCCAAGCGCCCGGACCTGGGCCCGGTGGACGCGAGGCGTCCGAGCTGAGTAGAGGGGCGTGACCATCAGAAGTCGTACGGCTTCTCGGTGCTCCAGTTCAGCACGTCGGCCTCGTTCCAGCTGAACTGCGACTTCTCGCCCTTGCTGTCGACGGAGTAGAAGGGGCCGTCCTGACCGTCCGCGCCGCGCAGCGCGATGGCGAACGACTGCGCCGTCTGGTTCTTCGAGCCGTAGTCGAAGAGGTTCACCGCGCTGTATGCCGTGCTGCCGGGCTGGAGCGTGATGCGCTTGTCGCCGCCCGTGTCGTCCTTCTTCGAGAGGGGCAGTACGGCCTCGTCGTCGCCGAGCTTCACGGACGGGTACGAGGTGACCCAGCACGGCTTGTCGCCCTCGTTCGACGCGGTGATCAGCAGGTGGTCGCCCTGCTGGTCGGCGAGCCGGTGCACCGCGGTGACCATCATCTCGTCGCCGCGGCACTGCTGGGCGGCCGTCGTGGCCTTGTTCGCGACCTCGTCCGACCCGCCCGAGGCGGTCGTCGAGCGCTCGCCCGTCTTGGCGTCACCGCCGCTCTTGGCCTGCTCCGCGCCGCCCTTGGCGTCCCCGTCGGACACGGACCGGCTCTGCGAGCTACCGGCGGCCTTGTCGCCGCCCGCCGCCTTCGAGTCGCCGTCGGCGCCGCCGCAGGCGGTCAGGCCCAGCGCCAGCGCGGCGGTGACGGTGGCCAGGGCGGCGGTACGAATCCGGGAAGTACGCATGATCAGGTTCTCCTGCGTTTCGTGCGGGAGTCTTCTTCGACGTTTCCCGCGGTGTGAACACCACTTTTCCCGGGGCCACTGACGTTCTGGAAACGCCTCACTCACGCCTCACTCACGTCCCGCAAACCAACCGCTGGCCGCAGGAGGGCTTTGCATAAAGCTGCGATCAATCGTATAGTCATGCCACCGCGTGAGGGAGGAAGACGGCAATGGCCATACGTGCTGCGGTGGCAGGCGCGAGCGGATACGCGGGCGGCGAACTGCTGCGCCTGCTGCTCGCCCACCCCGAGGTGGAGATCGGCACCCTGACCGGCAACTCCAACGCCGGGCAGCCCCTCGCCGGGCTGCAGCCCCATCTGCTTCCGCTGGCCGGGCGGGTGCTGGAGCCCACCACCGCGGAGGCGCTGGCCGGGCATGACGTGGTCTTCCTGGCGCTGCCGCACGGGCAGTCCGCCGCCGTCGCCGAGCAGCTCGGCGACCAGGTCCTGGTCATCGACTGCGGCGCCGACTTCCGGCTGAAGGACGCGGCGGACTGGGAGAAGTTCTACGGCTCGCCGCACGCCGGCACCTGGCCCTACGGCCTCCCCGAGCTGCCCGGGGCCCGCACCGCGCTGGAGGGGACCAAGCGCATCGCGGTTCCGGGCTGCTATCCCACCGCCGTTTCCCTCGCGCTCTTCCCGGCGTACGCCGCGGGGCTGCTGGAGCCCGAGGCGGTGATCGTCGCCGCCTCCGGGACCTCGGGCGCGGGCAAGGCGCCCAAGCCGCATCTGCTGGGCAGCGAGGTCATGGGCTCCATGAGCCCGTACGGCGTCGGCGGTGGCCACCGGCACACCCCCGAGATGATCCAGAACCTGTCGGCCGCCGCGGGGGAGCGGGTCTCGGTCTCCTTCACCCCGACCCTCGCCCCGATGCCCCGCGGCATCCTCGCCACCTGCAGCGCCACGGCCCGGCCCGGGGTGACCGGGGAGAGCCTGCGGGCCGCGTACGAGAAGGCGCTGCGGGACGAGCCGTTCGTCACCCTCCTCCCCGAGGGCCAGTGGCCCTCCACCGCCGCCGTCTACGGATCCAACGCCGCGCTGCTCCAGGTCGCCCATGACGAGGCGGCCGGCCGCGCCATCGTGATCAGCGCCATCGACAACCTGACCAAGGGCACCGCGGGTGGCGCGGTGCAGAGCATGAACATCGCCCTCGGCCTCCCCGAGGAGCTGGGACTTTCCACGATCGGAGTCGCTCCATGAGCGTTACGGCAGCCCAGGGCTTCACGGCCTCCGGCGTCGCGGCAGGCATCAAGGAGAACGGAAACCCCGACCTCGCACTCGTCGTGAACACCGGCCCGCGCCTCGCCGCCGCGGGCGTCTTCACCTCCAACCGCGTCAAGGCCGCCCCCGTCCTGTGGTCCGAGCAGGTCGTCAAGGGCGGACAGGTCTCGGCCGTGGTCCTCAACTCCGGTGGCGCCAACGCCTGCACCGGCCCGCTGGGCTTCCAGGACGCCCACGCCACCGCCGAGAAGGTCGCGGACGCCCTCGGCCACAGCGCGGGCGAGGTCGCCGTCGCCTCCACCGGGCTCATCGGCGTCCGGCTGCCGATGGACGCGGTGCTGGCCGGGGTCGGCAAGGCCGCCGAGGCGCTCTCCCCGCACGGCGGCGAGAAGGCCGCCATCGCCATCAGGACCACCGACACCGTCCACAAGACGGCCGTCGCGCAGAGCCCGGACGGCTGGACCGTGGGCGGTATGGCCAAGGGCGCCGGGATGCTGGCCCCGGGCCTGGCCACCATGCTCGTCGTCCTCACCACCGACGCCGAGGTGGACACCTCCGGGCTGGACACCGCGCTGCGCGCCGCCACCCGCACCACCTTCGACCGGATCGACTCCGACGGCTGCATGTCCACCAACGACATGGTGCTGCTGATGGCCTCCGGCGCCTCCGGTGTCACGCCCGACGCCGCCGAGTTCGCCGAGGCGGTCCGCGAGGTCTGCGCCGATCTCGCCCGCCAGCTGATCGGGGACGCCGAGGGCGCTTCCAAGGACATCCGGATCGAGGTCGTGGGCGCGGCCAGCGAGGACGACGCCGTGGAGGTGGGCCGCTCCATCGCCCGTAACAACCTCCTCAAGTGCGCCGTCCACGGCGAGGACCCCAACTGGGGCCGGGTGCTCTCCGCGATCGGCACCACCTCGGCCGCCTTCGAACCGGACCAGCTCAACGTCGCGATCAACGACGTCTGGGTGTGCAAGAACGGTTCGGTGGGCGAGGACCGCGAACTGGTCGACATGCGCTACCGCGAGGTCCGCATCACCGCCGACCTGTCCGCGGGCAGCGCCTCGGCGGTCATCTGGACCAACGACCTGACCGCCGACTACGTCCACGAGAACAGCGCGTATTCCTCATGAGCGAGCCGACCGCCCGTAAGCACACCGCCCTGCCCAAGGCCCGCATCCTCATCGAGGCGCTGCCCTGGCTGACCCGGCACCACGGCAAGACCGTGGTGATCAAATTCGGCGGCAACGCCATGGTCGACGACGAGCTGAAGGCCGCCTTCGCCCAGGACGTCGTCTTCCTGCGCCACGCGGGCCTGCGCCCCGTCGTCGTCCACGGCGGCGGCCCCCAGATCAGCGCGCAGCTCGACCGGCACGGTCTGGTGAGCGAGTTCAAGGCCGGGCTGCGGGTCACCACCGACGACGCCATGGACGTCGTACGGATGGTGCTGGCCGGACAGGTCCAGCGCGAACTGGTCGGGCTGCTCAACCGGCACGGCCCGCTCGCCGTCGGCATGACCGGCGAGGACGCGCATCTGATGTCCGCCACCAAGCACTTCGCCGAGATCGACGGCGAGCAGGTGGACATCGGCCGGGTCGGCCAGATCACCGAGATCGACACCGGCGCGGTCCAGGCCCTGCTGGACGACGGCCGCATCCCGGTCGTCTCCTCCATCGCCCGCAGCGCCGACGACGGCCATGTCTACAACGTCAACGCCGATACGGCCGCCGCCGCCCTCGCCGTCGCGCTGGGCGCCGAGACGCTGGTGGTGCTCACCGATGTCGAGGGCCTCTACGCCGACTGGCCCAACAGCGACGATGTGATCAGCAAGCTCACCGCGAGCCAGCTGGAGAAGCTGCTGCCGGAGCTGGCCAGCGGCATGGTGCCGAAGATGGAGGGCTGTCTGTACGCCGTGCGCAACGGGGTCACCACCGCCCGTGTGCTGGACGGACGCGTACCGCACTCCATCCTGCTGGAGATCTTCACCGACGAGGGCATCGGCACGATGGTCCTGCCGGACGGGACCGCGATCGACCAGAGCGGCAAGGGTGGCCAGGGACACCAGGACAACCAGGGCGACAAGGGGGAGGACCAGTGAGCAACGCGGAGCTGAAGCAGCGCTGGCAGGGGGCGCTCATGGACAACTACGGCACGCCCCGCCTCCCGCTCACCCACGGCAAGGGCACCAAGGTCTGGGACGCGGACGGCAGCGAATACCTCGACTTCGTCGGCGGCATCGCCGTCAACTCCCTCGGCCACGCCCACCCCGCCGTCGTCCGGGCCGTGTCCGACCAGATCGCCACCCTCGGCCATGTCTCCAACCTCTTCGTCGCCGAGCCCCCGGTGGCGCTCGCCGAGCGGCTGCTCCAGCTCTTCGGCCGCTCCGGACGCGTGTACTTCTCAAACTCCGGCGCGGAGGCGGTCGAGGCCGCCGTCAAGATCGGGCGGCGTACCGGGCGCACCCATATGGTGGCCACCACCGGCGGCTTCCACGGCCGCACCATGGGCGCCCTCGCGCTGACCGGCCAGCCCGCCAAGCAGGAGCCGTTCCTTCCGCTGCCCGGCGACGTCACGCATGTGCCGTACGGGGACGTGGCGGCGCTGCGCGCGGCCGTCACCACGGACACCGCCCTCGTCATCGTGGAGCCCATCCAGGGCGAGAACGGCGTCATCGTGCCGCCGGCCGGCTATCTGGCGGCGGCGCGGGAGATCACCCGGGCCACCGGCACCCTGCTGGTGCTCGACGAGATCCAGACCGGCATCGGGCGGACCGGGCACTGGTTCGAGCACCAGGCGCAGGGCGTCGAGCCCGATGTCGTCACCCTCGCCAAGGGACTCGGCGCCGGGCTGCCCATTGGCGCCACCCTCGCCTTCGGGCCCGCGGCCGACCTGCTGACCCCGGGTCAGCACGGATCCACCTTCGGTGGAAACCCCGTCGCCTGCGCCGCCGCTCTCGCCGTCCTCGACACGATCGCCGCCGACGGCATCCTGGACCGGGTCAAGCGGGCGGGGGAGCGGCTGCGTAACGGAATCGAATCCCTCGACCACTCTCTGGTTGCCCGGGTCCGCGGCGCCGGGCTGCTGCTCGGTATCGTGCTCACAGAGTCCCTCGCACCGAAGGTGCAGCAGGCGGCTCAGGACGCGGGACTCCTGGTGAACGCGGTCGCGCCGGATGTGGTCCGGCTCGCCCCGCCGCTCGTCATCGCCGACGAGGAGGTGGACACCTTCCTCCGGGAGCTGCCCGCCGTTCTGGACGCCGCACGCGAGGGTGACGGGGAACGACGAGCCGGAGACTGACGACACCGATGACCGAGGCGCAGCACACCGACGCGCAGGACGCCAACCACGGCGGACCGGCCGTGCCGCAGACCCGCACCGCACGCCACCGCCGGATCGTGGACATCCTGAACCGGCAGGCCGTGCGCTCCCAGAGCCAGCTCGCCAAGCTGCTCGCCGACGACGGGCTCTCCGTCACCCAGGCGACGCTCTCCCGGGACCTGGACGAGCTGGGCGCGGTGAAGATCCGCAACACCGGCGGTGAGCTGATCTACGCGGTGCCGAGCGAGGGCGGCGACCGCACGCCGCGCGCCCCGCTCGGCGAGTCGGCGAGCGAGGCGCGGATGGCCCGGCTGGCGGCCGAGCTGCTGATCTCGGCGGAGGCTTCGGCCAACCTCGTGGTGCTGCGCACGCCGCCGGGCGCCGCCCAGTTCCTCGCCTCGGCCATCGACTCGGCGGAGCTGCACGACATCCTGGGCACCATCGCGGGCGACGACACCCTCATGCTGATCAGCCGCGACCCGGTGGGCGGCCAGCAGCTCGCCGACCATCTGCTGCGCCTGGCCCAGAAGGAGCGTTAGGCGACCTCCGGTGAGGTCCGGCGCGGTTCGACAGCGCCCAAGGGGGCGCGGGGCGGTATCGATAGGCGGCTGCGCCGCGGGGCGCGACCGGCCACGATGGACCCGCAGGCGACGCACCGGACTTCCAGCGGCGCTGAGGTTCAGCCGTCGCTCCGCGGCGGAGCCGTGGAGTCGCGCACCACGAGATGGGTGGGGATACGGATCCGTGGTGGCCGCCCGCCCGGGGACGAGGTCTCCCTCACCAGCCGGCACGCCGCGCTGCCCGCCTCCTGAAGGGGCACATGCAGCGCGGTGCTGCCCGGCTGGGTCATGCCGATGACGGTCAGGTCGTCAGAGGCGGCGAGGCTGATGTCCGCGGGCACCCGCAGCCCGGCTCTGCCCAGCCCCATGAAGAGCCCGAGCAGCACATAGCTGCTGTAGACCATGACGGCGGTGACCTGGGCCTCGTGTCGTACCAGATGCTCCGCCGCGGCGAGCCCGGCGTCGAACTGCGGTGGTACGGGGTCCAGTACGGTCAGTTCGCCGCCGCTGTCCGCCACCGAGTCCAGCGCGGCCTTCCGGCGCTGCCGGTCCATCCAGGAGCCGGGCGGGCCACCGAGGTAGGCGATACGCCGGTGGCCGAGGTCGAGCAGATGCGCCGTCAGCTTCCGTACGCCGCCGGGGGTGTCCACCACCACCCCGGGCAGCCCCGGCGCCGTGCGGTCCACGGTCACCACCGGCAGCCGCTCGGCGAAGGCGCGCAGCGTCGCGTCGGCGTTGACCGGCGCGACCAGGATGAGCCCGTCGACCTGGGATCCCAGCTGCGTCACCAGCTCCCGCTCCCGTTCGGCGGAGTGGTCGCAGACCCCGAGCAGCACATTGCCGCCCGTCTCGGTGAGGGACTGCTGAACCCCTGTGACGATGGGCGGGAAGAAGGGGTTGGCGAGGGTGGGGACGATGACCCCCACCAGGCCGGTGTGGCCGGTGGTCAGCGCACGCGCGGTGGCGTTGAGCCGGAATCCCATCTCGGCGGCCGCGGGGGGGGGCCCCCCCCCCCCCCCCCCCCCCCCCCCAAAAAAAAACCCCCCCCCCCCCCCCCCCGCCCGCGCGCGACCAGCCCCCCCCCCCCGCCCGGGACGCCCCCCAGCCCAACC
>NZ_JBIADZ010000003.1:74723-97579 GCF_042868035.1 Streptomyces sp. NPDC007875
GGGGTGGGGTGGGGTGGTGACGCGCCCCCCCCCGTGGGGGGGGGGGGGGGGGGCCCGCCCCGGGGGGGGGGCGTGGCCCCCCACGCCCCCCGGGGGGGGGGGGGGGGCCCCCCCCCCCGGGCCCCCCCCCGCGACCATATCGGGCCTGCTGAGAGCGCGCGACGCCGTCGAAGTGGACACGCCCGCCGCGCGCGCGACATCTGCCAGCCGAACCATCCGCCCCTGCTTTCCTTGCTGGTTACACGGTTTTAACCGGCCACCGTTGACGGCCTCCCCACGCTTAGCGTAGCTTGCCTGCAACCGGTTGCTGCAACCGGTTGCAGGCATCCGATCGCATTCAAGGGGGACCGGCCCGTGTCACGCAGAGCGGCATCATGCCTCTTGCTCCTGCCGGGCATGGCGCTTCTCGCCTTCGGCTTCCTCTATCCCTTCGGCATCACGCTGTTCGCGCCGCCCGCCGCCGACGATCCGGATGTCCTCGGCAAACTCGGCTCCATGCTCGGGGACGACTACGTCCTGGAGGTGGCGGCCCGCACCGTCAGGGTGGCCGCCCTCACCACGGCGATCTGCCTGCTGCTCGGCTTCCCGGTGGCGTACCTCATATCCCGGGCGCCCGCGCGCCGCCAGGGACTGCTGCTGGCCCTGGCGGTCTTCCCGCTGCTGCTGTCCACCGTCGTGCGCACCTTCTCGTGGCTGGTGATCCTCGGCCGCAATGGGCTGATCAGCTCCCTGCTGGTCGACCTGGGGCTCGCGGACGACGGTACTCAGCTGCTGTACACCGAGTTCGCCCTGGTCGTCGGGCTCACCCAGCTCTTCACCCCGATCATGATCCTTACCTCGTACAGTTCGCTGTCCCATGTCGACGTGAAGCTGGAGGAGGCGGCCCGCGGACTGGGCGCGAGTTCGGGCCGGGCCTTCCGGCGTGTGGTGCTGCCGCTCGCGCTGCCCGGGGTGCTGGTCGGCGCGACGCTCGTGTTCGCCGGCGCGGTCACCGCGTTCACCACGCCGCTGCTGCTCGGGGGGACTCGTAACCGCACCCTGGCCACCCTGCTGTACGACTACGCCAATGTGAAGCTCGACTGGGGCGCGGCCAGCGCCGTCGCCCTGATCATGACGGCCCTGGTGCTCGCCGCGAGCGTGGTCTCGGGCCGGCTGTCCAAGGTGGGGGCGGTCTGATGCGCGGCCGTCCGGTGCTCACCGCGCTGTCCGCGCTGGCGATGGTCTTCCTGCTGGGGCCGATCCTGCTCGTCGTGGCGATCGCGTTCTCCTCCGGCGACACGGTGGAGTTCCCGCCCCCGGGCCTGTCGGGCAGGTGGTTCGGCAAGGCGCTGTCCTACCAGCCCTTCCATGCCGCGCTCGGCACGAGTCTGCTGGTCGCGGCCGGGGCCACGGTCCTCGCCCTGCTGGTGGGCATACCGGCCGCGCTGGCCATCCAGCGACGGCGGTTCCGCGGTCGCAAGGCGGTCGAGGCGCTGTTCCTGTCCCCGGCGATCGTTCCGGAGCTGGTCCTGGGCTTCGCGCTGTTCCAGCAGCTGATGGTCACCCTGCGGATCACCGCCCTGGGCGCGCTGCTGATCGGCCACACCGTGCTGCTGCTCCCGTACGCGGTACGGGTGACCGGGGCATCGCTCGCCATGGCCGACCCCGCCCTGGAGGAGGCGGGACGCGGTCTGGGCGCGGGCCCGTTCAGGACGTTCCTTCACATCACCCTGCCGGTGATGACGCCCGGCATCGTCTCCGCGGCCGTGCTGTCCTTCCTCACCTCCTTCAACAACGTGCCGCTTTCGCTCCTTCTCAACGGCCCGGGAGTCTCCAGCCTCCCGGTCGAGATGCTCCACTACGTCGAATTCTCCTTCGACCCGGTCGTCGCGGCCGTGAGCACGCTGCTGCTGGCGGCGACCGTGCTGGTCGCCGTGGTCACGGAGCGGCTCGTCGGCTTCAACAAGGTCTTCAGCAAGTAGGGATGCGCCAGATGACGACGCCTGTGGTCCAGCTCCAGGCCATCACCCGGGAGTTTTCGGGTTCGGTGGCCGTGGATGCCATCGATCTGACCGTGGGGCGCGGAGAGTTCACCGCCCTCCTCGGCCCGAGCGGCTGCGGCAAGACGACGACGCTGCGGATGATCGCGGGATTTCTGCCCCCCAGCGGCGGCACGATCCTGCTCGACGGCAAGGACGCCACCCACCTGCCGCCCGAGCGCCGCAACATCGGCATGGTCTTCCAGTCGTACGCCCTCTTCCCGCATCTGACCGTGGAGAAGAACGTCGCGTTCGGGCTGCGGATGCGGGGGATGCCCGCCGCCGAGATCCGCACCCGGGTGGGCGAGGCGCTGGAGCTGGTCGGGCTCGCTCATCTCGCACGGCGCAAGCCCAAGGAGCTCTCCGGCGGCCAGCAGCAGCGGGTCGCGCTGGCCCGCGCCGTGGCCATCCGGCCCTCGGTACTGCTGCTCGACGAGCCGCTGTCCAACCTGGACGCGCGGCTGCGGATCCAGATGCGGCAGGAGCTGCTGCGCGTCCAGCGCGAGACCGGGCTGACCGCCATCCTGGTGACTCACGACCAGGAGGAGGCGCTCGAACTCGCCGACTCCATGGTGATCCTCGACCGCGGCCGGATCGTGCAGCAGGGCCATCCGCGCGAGGTGTTCCGGGCGCCCGCGACCCGCTTCGTCGCTCAGTTCCTGGGCTACGAGAACTTCCTCGACCTGCCCGGACGGGGCCGGGTCACCATCCGGCCCGAGCACATCGAGATCCTCGCCCCCACCCAGAAGCCGCCCGCCGGCGGCGAGGTGGTCGACGCGACCGTCACCGCGGTCCGGTTCCGCGGTACGGACTTCGCGGTCACCGTCACCGTCGGCGACCGCACCCTCCAGGCCGTCAGCACCGACGAGACCCTGCGCCCCGGCGCGTCGATACGGCTCCATCTGCCCCTGGCGCGGGCCGTCCCCCTGCCCGGCGACGACGCTGACGCCCGGCTCGAACCCCCCGATCAGCAGGAGTGCCCCGCATGATGCGCACCACCCGACTCATAGGCGGCGCCGCGGCCGCCGCCCTTGTCTCCCTCTCCCTCTCCGGCTGTGCCCAATCCGCCGGCGCCGATCCCAAGAAGCTGACCGTCAGCACCTTCGGCTTCGGCGCCGACCAGTTCGAGAAGACCGTGGTCAAGCCGTTCGAGAAGAAGACCGGGATCGACGTCACCGTGGAGGCCGGAGCCAACGCCGACCGGCTGACCAAGCTGCGCGTCCACAAGGCCGACCCCACCGTGGATGTCGTGATGATCTCCGACCTCTTCGCCGCCATGGGCCAGAAGCAGGGCCTCTTCGACAAGATCGACCCGAAAAAGGTTCCCAACGTCTCGAAGATCTATGACTTCGCCAAGAGCACGGACGGCTATGGACCGGCCTACACCTACCAGTTGCTCGGCATGCTCTACCGCACCGACAAGTTCACTCAGCCGCCGACGCTGAAGGACCTGTGGGATGCCAAGCACAAGGGGAGGGTCGCCGTCCCCGACCTGTCCACCAGCGCCGGCGCCCCGTTCCTCCAGGCCACTGCCGCGACCTACGGCTCCGGGCCGAAGGACACCGGCACCGCCTTCAAGAAGCTCTCCGACCTCAAGCCCAACGTGCTCAAGTTCTTCAACCGCAGCACCGAGCTGGTGAGCCTCCTGGACCGCGGCGAGGTCGAGATGGCCCCCGGCCTGGACCTGTTCGCGGTGGACCCGGCCAAGGCCGGAAAGCCGATCGGCTGGGCCCCGTTCGACAAGGGCCGCTATGTCGCCGCCAACACCGCCCAGATCGTCAAGGGCAGTAAGAACAAGGCCGGCGCCGAGAAGTTCATCAACTATCTGCTCTCCGCGGACGTCCAGGAGAAGGCGGCCGCCTCCTTCAGCGACAAGCCGGTCAACAAGGACGCCAAGGTGCCTGCCGCGATCACCAAGGTGTCGGGCAAGGCCGCGAGCGACCCGTCCGCCGCCGGTTTCACCTCCCCCGACCTCGGTTACGCGGTCGACCACAACGACGAGTGGGTGGACCGCTTCCAGCGAGAGGTCTCCGGATGAGCGAGGCCCCCTCACGGGTCATCATCGACTGCGACCCGGGCATCGACGACGCGATCGCGCTCATGCTGGCGTACGCGTCGCCGGAGCTCGACATCGCGGGCGTGTGCACCGTCGCGGGCAACGTCGGACTCGATCAGGTCGTCGACAACGCCCTGCGGCTGTGCGACCTGATCGGCGGCCCGGCGGCGGACACCCCGGTGCTCCGCGGATACGCCGGGCCGCTGGCCCGGGTGCCGCGCCACCCCGATGAGCCGGTGCACGGCGCGTACGGCCTGGGAGGCGTGGAACTGCCCGCGGCCGGCCGGGCCGCCCGGCCGGGCCATGCCGTGGACTGGATGGCCGACCAGGTACGCGAGCGCCCCGGTGAGATCACCCTGATCGCGACCGCGCCGCTCACCAATGTCGCCGCGCTGCTGCACGCCCACCCCGACACCCGGACGCGGCTCAAGGAGATCGTCGTCATGGGCGGAGCCGCGTTCGCCCCGGGGAACACCACGCCCGCCGCCGAGTTCAACTTCCACGCCGACCCCGAGGCCGCCCGGTATGTCACCGAGGCCGGTGTGCCGCTGCGCATCGTCGGGCTGGATGTGACCCGCCAGGCCCTGACGCCGCTCGCCGACGCCCAGGCGCTCATCGCCGACGGCGCCCCGGTGACCGCCGCGGCCGGGCACATGCTGAGCCACCTCATCGAGAGGTACGCGCGCCGCCACATGGTGCGCGCCTGCGCCGTGCACGACGCGCTCGCCGTCGCCGCCGTCGTCCGACCGGAACTCCTGGAGTGGACACCGGCATGGGTGACCGTCGAGTGCGCGGGCGAGTTCACCCGCGGTGCCCTGGTCGCCGACGTCCACGGGCGCACCGGGCGGCCGGCCAACGCGAAGGTCGCGACGGGCGTCGACGCGGACGCGTTCCGCGCCTTCCTGATGTCCCGGCTGCGCGGCCGCTACGGTGCGCCCGGCGCCGTGTCGTCCCACTGACCCCCGGCTGGGGCCACCTCCCAGCGGTAGCCGGGGGTGAGCGAACGGGCGCGCCGCTGTCGAAAGGGAGAGCGCGCGCAGGCCCCTCGGGCTCTCATCGATATGCGGCTACCGCCGTGTGGAGGGCCGAGCACGGTCGACCGTCGACGGGGGGCACCCCCGCCGACGGCTGGGGGAGGCTTGAGCGCCCCGGAGGCGAACCGAGCCGCAAAAAAATGGAAACGAGCAGGAGACCCCATGCCGATACCCAGCCACTGCGACCTCCTCATCCGTGGTGCCGGCGTCGTCTCGGTGCACACCGGCGAGATCGTCCCGGCGGACGTGGTGGTGAGCGGCGACCTCATCCGCGCCGTCACCGCGCCCGGTGTACGGATCGAGGCCGACCGTGTCCTGGACGCCGACGGGCTGCTCCTCGCGCCCGGGTACATCGACGCGCATATGCACATCGAGAGCTCGCTGCTCACGCCCGCCGAGTTCGCCCGGATCACCGTGCGGCGCGGTACGACGACGGTGCTCGCGGACCCGCACGAGATCGTCAATGTGGCCGGGCGCGAGGCCATGGCGTGGATGATCGAGCAGGGCCGTTCCCCCTCACAGACCATGCTGTGGGCCGTGCCCTCCTGTGTGCCCGCGCTCGAAGGCTTCGAGACCGCGGGATCCCGGCTGACCGCCGAGGACATCGCCGACATGCTCGGCTGGGAAGGGGTGACCACCCTCGGCGAGGTCATGGACTACCGCGCCGTGGTCGCGGGCTCCCCGCGCATGCGGGCCGTCGTCGACGCCGCCCGGCGTAAGGGCGTCCGCCTCGACGGCCACTGCCCGGGCCTCTCCGGCGACGACCTGGGCGAGTATCTGTGGGCCGGGATCGACTCCGACCACACCAAGAACACTCCCGAGGTGGCCGTCGAGAAGGCCCGGCTGGGGATGCTGCTCATGCTCCAGGAGAAGTGCCTGACCCCCGAGCTCGTCGGGCGCCTCCATGAACTCCCCGTCCTGCCCGACTTCTGCCTGGTCACCGACGACCTGGCGGCCGACGCCATCCTCGAGCGCGGGCATCTGGACCACATCGCGCGGGTCGCGCTGGACGCCGGGCTGGGCCCGCTGACCGTCCTGCGTGCCCTCACCCTGCACCCGGCACGGCGCCTCGGCCTCGACGACCGGGGAGTGGTGGCTCCGGGCAAGCGCGCCGACCTCGTCCTGCTGCGCGCCCTGGAGGACCCGACGCCGGTGACCGTCGTCTGCGGCGGGCGGGTGGTCGAGGACTCCGGCGCCCCGGCCGCCCCGGCGGCCAACCCCTTCGCCGACTCGGTCCGCCTCGCGGCCCTCGACGAGGACGACTGCCGCTGGCGGGTCGATCTCCCCGATGGTGAGCACACCTTCCGGGCGCTCCGGGTGAACCCCGTCGACACCTACACCGAACCGGCCGAGATCGCCCTGCCCGTACGGGACGGCATCGTGGCGTGGGAGGGCCGCACGGCCCTGCTCGCCGTGTACGAGCGCCACCACGGCAGCGGCCGACGGGCCATGGTGCCCGTGACCGGCTTCGACCTGGCCGAGGGCGCCGTCGCCACCACCTACGCGCACGACAGCCACAACCTCACCGTCATCGCCACCGACACCTTCGCGCTGCGCCACGCGGCCAATCGCGTCATCGGCTCACAAGGCGGCATCTGTGTGGCCGTCACCGGCCGTCCGGCCGTCCATCTCCCGCTGCCGGTGGGCGGCGTGATGTCCGCGGCCCCCGCGCCCGAGGTCGCCGAGGGCGCGGGGGCCGTACGGGAGGCGCTGCACGCGTGGGGCTGGCGCCACCGCAACGCCTTCATGAGCGTCTCGACGCTGACCCTGCCGGTGTCGCCGCAGGTCAAGCTCACCGACATGGGCCTGGTACGGGTGGTCGACCGGGCGTGGGAGCCGGCCGTCATATGACAACGGTCGGATGACCGCCGTCAGTCGGCGGCCGCCCCGCGCGCCCGGTACGACATCCAGGCCGCCACCACCGCGCCCGAGACGTTGTGCCAGACGGAGAACACGGCGGCCGGGAGCGCGGCCAGCGGGCTGAAGTGGGCGGCGGCCAGGGAGGCGGCGAGCCCGGAGTTCTGCATGCCGACCTCGAAGGCCATGGCGCGGCTGGCGGGCGCGCCCAGCCGGGCCACCTTCCCGGCCCCGTATCCCAGCGCCAGGCCGAGCCCGTTGTGGAGCACCACGGCGAGCAGCACCAGCGCCGCCGCCGACTTGATGGCGTCCGCGCTGGCCGCCACCACGACCGCGACGATCACGCCGATGGTGATGGCCGACAGCCAGGGCAGCAGCCCCAGCACCCGGTGGATGTACCGCCCGGCGACCAGCCGCACGACCAGCCCCCCGACCACCGGCAGCAGCACGGTCTTGAGGATGTCGGTGACCATCGCCCCCGCGTCCACCGGCAGGAACTCCCCGGCCAGCAGCAGCGTCAGCGGCGGCGTGACCAGGGGCGCGAGCACCGTGGAGACGGTGGCGACCGACACCGACAGGGCCACATCGCCGCGTGCCAGATAGGTCACCACATTCGAGGCCGTTCCGCTCGGCGCACAGCCGACCAGGATGACACCGGCCGCCAACTGCGGGGAGAGGCCGAGGGCGTTGGCGATCAGCCATCCCAGCCCGGGCATGATCACATAGTGCGCGACCAGCCCGAGGGCCACCGCCCAGGGCCGCTTGACCACACCCGAGAAGTCCTGCGGGGTCATGGTCAGCCCCATGCAGAACATGATCACGCCGAGCAGATAGGGCACGTTCGGCGCCCAGCCGCTGAAGGTGCCGGGCGTGGCGAGGCCCGCCGCCCCGGCGGCGAGGACCAGGACGGGGAAGACGGTGACGGCCCGCCGGGCCGCCCGGTCGGCGGGAGTGGACTCCGACGACGACGAGGGCGGCTGCGCCGCTGTCGCCGAGGGGTCCGCCGCGGAGCTCTTCGATTCGGATCGCACCGCGTGATCGAACGCTTCCGGAGGCCCCTTCCGCAACACCGTCTCGTTATGTGGTCACTACACCCACTATGTCGAACCGAGCGGCGGCAGCGGCAGCGGAAGCCCCGGCAGACCGTCGATGCTGCTGGCGATGTGCTCCTTGTTGTGGAAGTAGCGGTCCAGCGACGCGTCGTCCTCCCGCCGGAAGCGGTCGCCGTGCAGTGTGCGCTCCTCGCGATAGTCCATGAAGGGGACCGCGAAGCCACAGGTGTCCCGGATCAGCTCGGCCGTCACCACGATGACCGCCCGCAGCCCGTGGGCGTCCACGTCGATGCCCGGGAAGTGCTTCAGCAGCGCGCCGAACCGGGGATCGTCACGGAACACCGGCTCGCCCCGGCCATGCACGCGCACGATGTTCGGCGGGCCGGTGAAGGCGCACCACATCAGGGTGATCCTGCCGTTCTCCCGCAGATGGGCGATGGTCTCCGCGTTGCTCCCCGCGAAGTCCAGGTAGGCCACGGTCAGTTCGTCGAGTACGGCGAAGGAGCCGGCCAGCCCCTTCGGTGAGAGATTCACCGTGCCGTCCCCGTCCAGCGGGGCGGTGGCGGTGAAGAAGATCTTCTGTTCTTCGATGAAGGTGCGGAGTCTGCCGTCGATGCGTTCGTACACCTTTCCCATGTGGCGCATTATCCCTGCATGCGAACGCCGGGGCGATGCTTCCATGGGCGTATGGCCGCCAAGAAAGCCTCCGCGCGAGCGTCCGCGACCGGGCCCGCGATCCGTATCCGCCGGGTGTACGACACCCCCGGCCCGGACGACGGCACCCGTGTCCTGGTGGACCGTGTCTGGCCCCGCGGCCTCGCCAAGGCCGACGCCCACCTGGACGAATGGGCCAAGGACGTCGCCCCCTCCACCGAACTGCGCCGCTGGTACGGCCACGAACCCGACCGCTTCCCCGAATTCACCCGTCGCTACCGCGCCGAACTCACCACCCCGGAGCGCCACGAGGCCGTCGACCACCTCCACGCCCTGGCCACCTCCGGTCCGCTGACCCTCCTCACGGCCGTGAAGGACCTCGACCACGGCCATGTCCAGGTCCTGGCCGAGGCGATCCGCGACCGCGAATGAGCGCAGCTCAGGGGCCGTCTTGGCCGCTCAAGGGCCGTGTCGTGCGCACAGCTCCGTCGCGCCCTATACGCACAGCTCCGCCGAATAGCGGGCGAAGCCGCTGGTGTGCCAGGTGGAGCCGTCGGCGGTGATGACGAACGCCTCGGCGTCGGGGAGCCGTCCCAGCCAGGGGCGGGCGCGGTCGGCGCCCATCGCGCAGGCCGCCGTGGCCCAGGCGTCCGCGTCGGCCAGGCTGGTGGCGATCACGGTGACCGAGGCCAGGCCCCGCGCCGGAGGGCGTCCGGTGCGCGGGTCCAGGATGTGGCAGCCCCGCTCGGCCGGGCCGGAGGTGGCCACGGCCAGTTCGCCGTGTGCCTCCACGATCGCCGCCAGCTCGCCCCGGCGCAGCGGATCGGCGATGCCCACCCGCCAGGGGCCGCCGTGCACCTGGACGTCGCCGCCGCCGTTCACACAGACCGACCCGGCGCCCGAGGAGACCAGCATCCGGGCGGCGCGCTCCACGGCCCAGCCCTTGACCAGGCCGGTGGGGTCGGGCCGGCCACCGGCGTAGCGGGCGCTGAACCAGCCGCCGCTGCGGTGCTCGGCCTCCTCGCACATCCGCAGCACGTCCCGGACCTCCGGGTCGCACCGCGACAGCGTCAGCTCACCGCGCCCCAGCCGGCTGATCTCGCTGTCCGGACGATAGGTGGAGAACAGCTCGTCCACCCGGTGCAGCCCCACCACGGCCCCGTCCAGCGCGGCCTGTACGCGGGGCCGGTCGGCGGCCGAGACCTCGCGTACGTCGAAGGAGAAGACCGTGCCCATGACGTGCTCGACATGGCGCAGCGGCCCGGGTTCGTCCGTCTGGTACGTCATTGGGCACCCGCCTTGTCGAGAGCGCTCTGCAAGGATTTGGCATAGCCCTGGCTCGTGTACGTGGCACCGGAGACCGTATCCACCTTGGCCGCGGCCACCGCCTGCTGATTGAGCTTCGGGATGGAGTCCTTGGCGATCTGCTCGCTCTGCGGCCCGGAGTTCGGCGTCTTGACCGCCTGTGCGCCGGTGATCTTCCCACCGCTGACGGTGAGGCTCACCTGCACCGGGCCGTACTGGGTCTGCGCGACATCGCCGGTGACCGTACGGGCGCCGCCGGCACCCGCCCCGGCCCCCGCGCCGCCCCCGCCCGGCTGTGCCGTGGCCGCGACCGGGGGCGCCTGTCCCGGCTGGTTCTGGGCGACGGTCTGACCGCCCCCGGAACCGGGCTGCTTCAGTGCGAGCAGCAGCACCACACCGGAGACGGTGGCGGCCGTGCCCAGGACGATGCGGCGCAGCGGATGCTTCCTCTTCATGGCTTCCCCTCGGTCACAGCTCGAACGACTGGGTCACGGCTCGGATGTCCGGGTCACGGCGTGAACGGCTCGGTCACGGCTCGGACGTCCCGGTCACAGCTCGAAGGATTCGTGGTGGATCCGGCGATCCGGAACGCCCGCCTCACGCAGCGCTCCGTACGCGTGCTCGGCCAGGCCCGGGGGGCCGCACAGATAGACGTCGTGGTCCTCGATATCGGGGAGCAGATGGCCCAGCCGCTCCGCGGTGATCTCCGGCCGGGCGCCGTCCGGGCCGTTCACGGCGTACAGCAGCCGGGCCCCGCGCTCGGTCGCGATCTGCTTCAGCTCGTTCCACAGCGCCAGGTCCTCGACGCTGCGGGCCCGGTACAGCAGGGTGAGGTCGCTGCCCTTGCCCGGCAGCGTCTCGAACAGCGCCCGGATCGGGGTGATCCCGGCCCCGCCCGCGATCATCAGCACCTTGCCGCGGCTGCGCCGCGCCGCGGTCATCGCGCCGTACGGCCCCTCCGCCCACACCCGCGTCCCCGGCTGCAGCGAGGCCAGCCCGGTGCTGTGGCCGCCCACCGCCTTCACCGTGATCCGCAGCAGCTCCGGCCGGGGCGGCGCGGAGAGCGAGTACGGATGGGAGCCCCAGCGCATGCCGGACGCGAGGAACCGCCACCGGAAGAACTGCCCGGCCTGCGCCCCGATCCGGTGCAGCTTGCGCCCCTTGATCAGCACCGACACCACCCCGGGCGCCTCCGGGACGACCGCCTCCACCCGCATCCGGTGCCGCAGATTGAGCCGCAGCGGCACCAGCAGCCGGTACCAGACCGCCAGCGCGGTGACCGTGCCGTACAGCGCGTACCAGGCGGTCTCCGCGGTCTTGTTCCCGACGAACTCCGCACCGGTCGCGAGCTGGTGCCAGAACGTCAGGAAGACCGCGGCGTAGGTGAGCAGATGCAGGTAGTACCAGACCTCGTACGGCATCCGGCGGCGCACCATCCCGGCCGAGATCAGCCCGATCACCACCAGCATCGCGGTGCCGACCGTCGCCTTGATCATGTCCGGGTAGTCCGTGACCACGGTCACCGACTGGTCGACGAAGCCGGTGCCGGCCTGCTCGGCGTATCCCGCGATGATCAGCCCGACATGCGCCACGATCAGGCACAGCGCGTACCGTCCGCTCATCGCGTGCCACCGCGCCACCCGGTCCGACCCCACCCGCCGCTCCAGCGCCGGAACGCGCGCCATCTGCAGGACGACGAGGGCGAGGACATAGCCACCGAGCAGCCCACTGAGCCGCCCGGCGTGCGTCAGCCACTGTGCGGTGCCCTCGACGTTCGGGGTGTTCTGCCACCACAGCGACAGCACCGCCGCCGCGCCCGCCCAGCTGAGCAGGATCAACGGCACGGCTGGCGAACGGCGAGGCTGGATGCGGCGCATGGCCTGCCGCCGCCCGGCCCGGCTGTTCAGTAGCGTCGTCACGGCCTGTCCCCTTCCCTTGGGCTCCGGCGCAAGGGAATACGGCCGCGAGCGCGGGATGACTCAAAGGCCGACGGGATTCACAGGTTCGGGTTTCGGGGGGTGTGACGCCCGGGGTGTCAGCCGACGCCCAGAACGATCTTTCCGCGGGTGTGACCGCTCTGGCTGAGCCGCCAGGCCTCCGCCGCCTCGGCGAGGGGGAGCACGCGGTCGACCGGCACCGTCAGCTTCCCCTCGTCGGCCAGCGAGGCGACAAAGGCCAGGTCCGCGCTGTCGGGGCGCACCCACACGTAGTGGCCGCCCTTTTCCGCCGCCTCGGCGTCGACGATGGACGCCAGCCGTCGCGGGTTGGCAAGCAGGGCGAGGGACGCGTCGGTGGCATCACCGCCGAAGAAGTCGAGGGCGGCGTCGGGGCCGTCCGGCGCGAGGGCCCGCACCCGGTCGATGAGGCCGGGGCCATAGGCCACGGGCTCGGCGCCCAGCTCCCTGAGGAAGGGATGGTTGCCTTCGCTCGCCGTGCCGATGACCCTGGCGCCGAGTGCGATGGCGATCTGCGTGCCGAGGGATCCGACACCGCCGGCCGCGGCGTGTACCAGTACGGTGTCACCCGCCGCCAGGCCGACGCGCTTGATCGCCTGGAAGGCGGTCAGCCCGGCCAGCGGCACACCGGCGGCCTGTTCCCAGCTCAGGGACGCGGGCTTGCGGGCCAGCATCCGCACGTGGGCGGAGACGTACTCGGCGTACGCGCCCAGCTGTACCTGGTCCTTGCGGACGTAGCCGAACACCTCGTCGCCGACGGCGAACTCCTCGACGTCGAAGCCGATGCGCTCGACGACCCCGGCGACGTCCCAGCCGGGGATCAGCGGAAAGCGCACCTCCATCAACGGATCGAGCCCGCCCGCCGCCAGCTTCCAGTCCACGGGATTCACCCCCGCGGCCTTCACCCGCACGAGGACCTCTCCTGGGGCGACCTTGGGTTCGGGGCGCTCGGCGAGCCGGAGGGTGTCCGCCGGTCCGTACTGTTCCATGATCACGGCTTGCATACCGCAATAGTAGCGCCTCGCGTATACCATCGTCCGCAATAGGCCGCGTATGCAAATAGTGATATGAGTTCGGTCCGTTGCGCGTCAACGCCGCCGGCGCGTTGCGGGCATCTGCAGGTCGCTCACCACCGGCAGATGGTCGGACGCCTCCGGGTCCGCCGTGACCACCTCGGCGGTGAGCGGGCGGATGTCGCGGGAGGCGAGGAGGAAGTCGATGCGGGCGTGCGGGTTGAGGGCGTCGTAGGTGAAGCCGTCGCTGCTGCCGGCCCGCGGCCACACGTCGTCGAGCGCGCCGGTCAGGATCCCGATCTCCGGGGTCTGGGGTGTGGCGTTCAGGTCACCGGCCAGGACGGTGTGTTCGGGGGAGGACCCGAGGAGTTCGACGATCCGGGCGGCCTGCCGCTCGCGCTCCTTGTTGTCGTCGTGCTGCAGATGCGTCACGGCGAAGCCGACGCAGGTGCCGCGCACCTCCGGCGTGGTCTGGAGCAGGCCGCGCTGCTCATGGCCGGGGACGAGCGGAAGGTGGGTGTTGACCCACGACCGGATCGGCCCGCGGGAGAGCACCGCGGTGCCGTACTGACGGCGCGGCCGCCCGGGTTCCTCCGGGTCCAAGTCGAGGTTGGCGCCGAAGGCGTGATGCATCCCCAGCCGCTCGCCCAGCCAGGCCGGCTGGTCGACGAAGCCGCTGCGCTTCCAGAACCGGTCGGCCTCCTGCAGGCCGATGACGTCCACCCGCAGGTCCTGGATCACCCGGGCGACGCGTTCCAGGTCCAGTACGTCGGCGGGACTGGCGCCGTGGTGGATGTTGAACGTGGCCACGCGCAGACGCCGCGGACCCGTGGCGGCGGCCGTCGCCACGGACGTCCCGGCGGCGGCCGTGGCGCCGAGGCCGGCCGCCACGGCGAGGAATCGGCGTCGACGGGGGGCAGTATTCAGGTGATTCATGGCGGTCAGCGTGCGTTCCGGTTCCGAACGCCGTCCCACGGCGCCATGAACGGCCCTGGGCGGGCGGGAGTCGTCGCCGCGTGCCACCCGCCGGGGAACCGCGATCGATCTCAGCGACGGTCGAATTTGATCGGGTAGGACACCGTAGAGCGCGGTTTGGGCTGCTTCTTGGCGCCCTTCCCGTTCTTGGTGTCCTTCCCGTCGTCCTTCTTCTTCTCGAAGTGGACCGGGTACCGGGCCGTCTGATGCGGATTCGGCGGCTTGCCGTCGCGGGTGTTGCCGTCACCATGGTTGTTGATCCACATAACCCCCACCACGATCGCGCCGAGCACCATCATCTGCTTCTTCTGCACGGGCCCCGACTCCCCCTCGGTCCGCAGCTGAGCTCCCCGCACCAGCCATGGTCTCATCCGCCGCCCGAATGGACAGGGGGCTCGGAGGCCCGCCTCGCTTTGACGAACCATGCGGCCCAATGCATACTTATGCCTAAGACCGCATGGATCGTAAGGAGGCACCCGTGACCGAGCGCGTCGTACTCGCCTACTCGGGCGGCTTGGACACGTCCGTCGCCATCGGCTGGATCGCCGAGGAGACGGGTGCCGAGGTCATCGCCGTCGCCGTGGACGTCGGCCAGGGCGGGGAGGATCTGGACGTCATCCGCAAGCGCGCGCTCGCCTGCGGGGCGGTCGAGGCGGAGGTCGCGGACGCGAAGGACGAGTTCGCCGAGGAGTACTGCCTTCCGGCGATCAAGGCCAACGCGCTGTACATGGACCGCTACCCGCTGGTGTCCGCGCTGTCGCGGCCGACGATCGTGAAGCATCTGGTCGCCGCCGCCCGTAAGCACGGCGCCGGGACCGTCGCCCACGGCTGCACCGGCAAGGGGAACGACCAGGTGCGGTTCGAGGCGGGCATCTCCTCCCTCGCACCCGATCTGACCTGCATCGCGCCGGTCCGGGACTACGCGATGACCCGGGACAAGGCGATCGCCTTCTGCGAGGCCAAGGGCCTGCCGATCGCGACCACCAAGAAGTCCCCGTACTCGATCGACCAGAACGTCTTCGGCCGGGCCGTGGAGACCGGCTTCCTGGAGGACATCTGGAACGCGCCGATCGAGGACGTGTACGAGTACACCTCCAACCCGGCCACCCCGCGCGAGGCCGACGAGGTGATCATCACCTTCGACAAGGGTGTCCCGGTCGCGATCGACGGTGAGCCGGTCACTGTCCTGCAGGCCATCCAGCGGCTCAACGAGCGGGCGGGCGCCCAGGGCGTCGGCCGGATCGACATGGTCGAGGACCGGCTGGTGGGGATCAAGTCGCGGGAGGTCTACGAGGCGCCCGGCGCCATCGCGCTGATCACCGCCCACCAGGAGCTGGAGGCCGTCACCGTCGAGCGCGAACTGGCCCGCTACAAGCGGCAGGTCGAGCAGCGCTGGGGCGAGCTGGTCTACGACGGTCTGTGGTTCTCGCCGCTCAAGCGGGCGCTGGACGGCTTTATCGCCGAGGCGAACGAGCAGGTCTCCGGCGAGATCCGGATGACCCTGCACGGCGGCCGGGCCGTCGTCACCGGGCGGAAGTCGCAGGCGTCGCTCTACGACTTCAACCTGGCGACCTACGACAGCGGCGACACCTTCGACCAGTCGCTGTCCAAGGGCTTCATCGAGATCTTCGGGATGTCCAGCAAGATCGCCGCGAAGCGGGATCTGCAGCAGTAGCCTGCGTAACCAGACATACGGAAACATACGGAAGCCGCCTTCCCGCCGCCGCGCGGGGAGGCGGTCGTACACCCCAGCACCGCCCGCACAGCACCATCCACAGTCTGAGGAGCAACAGCGTGAGCAACGGCAACAGCGGCGACGTCCGGCTCTGGGGCGGCCGCTTCGCCGACGGCCCGTCCGAGGCACTGGAGAAGCTCAGCGCCTCCGTGCACTTCGACTGGCGCCTGGCGCCGTACGACATCGCCGGATCCCGCGCCCACGCCAGGGTGCTGCACACGGCGGGGCTGCTCACCGCCGATGAGCTGGAGCGGATGCTGGCGGGCCTGGACCGGCTGGAGTCCGATGTCGCCTCCGGCGACTTCACCGGCACCATCGCCGACGAGGACGTGCACACCGCGCTGGAGCGCGGTCTGCTGGAGCGGCTCGGCCCGGACCTCGGCGGCAAGCTGCGGGCCGGACGGTCCCGCAACGACCAGATCGCCACCCTCTTCCGGATGTACCTGCGCGACCACGCCCGGATCATCGGCGGGCTGATCGCCGACCTCCAGCAGGCCCTGGTGGGGCTCGCGGAGGCGCACCCCGACGTCGCGATGCCCGGCCGCACCCACCTCCAGCACGCCCAGCCGGTGCTCTTCGCCCACCATGTCCTCGCCCACGCCCAGGCGCTGTCGCGGGACGCGGAGCGGCTGCGGCAGTGGGACGAGCGCACCGCCGTCTCGCCGTACGGCTCGGGCGCGCTGGCCGGGTCCTCGCTGGGGCTCGACCCGCAGGCGGTCGCGGCCGACCTCGGCTTCGAGCGGGGCTCGTCCGCCAACTCCCTCGACGGCACGGCCTCCCGTGACTTCGTCGCCGAGTTCGCGTTCATCACCGCGATGATCGGCGTCGATCTGTCGCGGATCGCGGAGGAGATCATCCTCTGGAACACGAAGGAGTTCTCCTTCGTGACCCTCCACGACGCCTTCTCCACCGGCTCCTCGATCATGCCGCAGAAGAAGAACCCGGACATCGCGGAACTCGCGCGCGGCAAGTCCGGCCGGCTGATCGGCAACCTCACCGGACTGCTGGCCACGCTCAAGGCCCTGCCGCTCGCGTACAACCGCGACCTCCAGGAGGACAAGGAGCCGGTCTTCGACTCCTGCGATCAGCTGGAGGTGCTGCTCCCGGCCTTCACCGGGATGATGGCGACGCTGACCGTCAACCGCGAGCGCATGGAGGAGCTGGCCCCGGCCGGGTTCTCGCTGGCCACCGACATCGCCGAATGGCTGGTGCGGCAGGGCGTGCCGTTCCGGGTCGCACATGAGGTCGCGGGGGAGTGCGTCAAGGAGTGCGAGCTGACGGGCATCGAGCTCGACCAGCTCACCGATGAGCAGTTCGCCAAGATCTCCCCGCATCTGACGCCCGAGGTCCGCGGCGTTCTCAATGTGCCGGGCGCGCTGGCCGCGCGCGACGGCCGCGGCGGCACCGCCCCCGTGGCGGTGCGGGCCCAGCTCGCGGAGGTCAAGGAGGACCTGGCCGCTCAGTACGCGTGGGCGGGCGCGAAGCGCTGAAAGGGAGAGGTGGGGACCAAGCCATGGGTTTCGAACGACTCGCAAAGATCGCGACCCCCGAGGCGGGGGCGGCCCGGATCGGGCTCGGCCTGGCCGCGGTCGGCCGCCCCGCCTATATCAACCTCGGCCGGGACCGGGACCTCCCGGCCGAGCGCCCGGTCGAGGTGATGCGGCAGCGCAGCCAGGAGCTGCTGGACGCCGCCTACGCTGCCGGGGTGCGCTATCTGGACGCGGCGCGCTCCTACGGCCGGGCCGAGGAGTTCCTCGCCGGCTGGCTGCGCGACCGCCCGGACGCCGCGCGGAACGTGGTGGTCGGCTCCAAGTGGGGCTATACGTATGTGGCCGACTGGCGCACGGACGCCGAGACGCATGAGGTCAAGGACCATGGCGTCCAGACCTTCGAGCGGCAGCGCGGGCTGACCGACGCGCTGCTCGGCGACCGGCTGGACCTGTACCAGATCCACTCGGTGACCCCCGACAGCCCCGCCCTCACCGACCGCGCGCTGCAGACGCGGCTGGCGGAGCTGGCCGCCGAGGGGGTGACGGTCGGCGTGTCCACCAGCGGTCCGCACCAGGCCGAGGCGATCCGCGCCGCGCTGGCCGTGGAGGTCGACGGGCGCCCGCTCTTCCGTACCGTCCAGTCCACCTGCAACCTGCTGGAGCCCTCGGCCGGGGCGGCGCTGGCCGAGGCCCATGCGGCGGGCCGGGCGGTCATCGTCAAGGAAGCCGTGGCCAACGGCCGGCTCACCACGGCGGCCGAGCGGCTCCCCGCGGCCCTGCGCCGGGTGTCCGAGGAGACGGGCGCGACTCCGGACGCCGTCGCGCTGGCCGCGGTCCTGCACCGCCCGTGGGTGAGCGTCGTCCTCTCCGGCGCCGCCACCACGGCACAGCTGCGCTCCAACCTGACCGCCGCCGACCTCCGCCTGGACGAGCGTCAGCTGACCGAGCTGGAGCGGCTGGCCGAAACCCCGGAGACCTACTGGCACCACCGCTCCGAGCTGCCCTGGTCCTGACGGATCGGGGCGGTTCGGGCCGCTTAGAGCGCGCTCAGGAACGAACGGACCGCGCGGGCGTACGGTCGGGGCGCGTCGTCGTGGATCCAGTGACCGCACCCGGCGAATTCGCGGAGCCTCGTGTTGGGGCGGCGGGTGGCCATCTCGTGGGCGTGGCCCGGCGGCAGCAGCGGGCTGTGCTCGCCGCGCATCAGCAGCGCGGGGCAGGAGGAGCCCAGCCAGTCGTCCCAGAAGTCACCGCACATGGCCTGCTGGGAAGCCATCATGTGGCTGGGCTCGAACAGCAGTCGCCAGCCGCCCGTTTGGGGGTCCCGTTCGGCGCTGTCGAGGAAGTACGAGGCGTCCGGAATGCCCCGGGATTCGATGTCGGCGCGCAGCTTCTCCCGGTCCACGGCCCAGGTCGGCCACCCCGAGACATCGAGCACCGGATGGCTGACCACCGGACGGTCCGTCACCGCGCCGATGTCCTCGACGACGAGCGCGCTCACCAGGTCCGGATGGCGGGCGGCCAGGGCATACGCGCCGACCGCGCCGGTGGAGTGGGCGACGACCGGGACCGGGCCCAGGTGCAGCTCCCGCAGCAGCGCGGCGGCGTCGGCCACGTACTCGTCCAGTGTGAACGGGCCACCGCCGCCGGTCAGCCCGTGCCCCCGCTGATCGAGGGCGATCACCCGCCGTTCGGGGGCGAGGGCGGCGGCCAGGGGCGCGTACATCCTGCCCCGGCCGAAGTGGCCGTGCAGGGCCAGCACCGGATCGCCCGGTCCGCCGAAATCGGTCAGGGCGAATCGCCGACCGCGCAGCGTCAGGAAGTCGGGGGAGGGCACGGTCATGGTGGTCACCCGCGGCACCCTAGTGCCCGGTCCCGGTGGTGACCAGCGGGTAGCGGAATCAGATCTTCCGCCACGATGCCGGGCGACGCCAACCGGAGCCGACGGCTCGCCGCGCCCGGCAGGTTGGCCGGAACGCCATGTGACGGCGGTTTCGCCGGAGCGCTGGCCGCGGATTCGCCCGAACGTATGGGGGCGGCGGCTCACCGCGGGACACCTCCCCGGCGGCCCACCGGAGGCGGAACCGCCACAGACCGAACCGCCGCCCGGCCGCGGAACCTCGGCGCCCCCCGACACACCACCGCGGCGGCCCGAACACCGGACCGCCGCGGTTCGCCCGAAACGTCAGGCGGCCGCCTTCGCCTTCGTGGCGTAGATGTCCACGTACTCCTGACCGGACAGCCGCATCACGTGGCTCATCACCTCGTCGGTCACGGCCCGCAGCACATAGCGGTCGCGGTCCATGCCCTCGTAGCGGGTGAACTCCAGCGGCTCGCCGAAGCGGACCTGCACCCGGCCCGGCCTCGGCAGCCCCTTGCCGCCCGGCTGGATCCGGTCGGTCCCGATCATCGCGAACGGCACCACGGGCGCGCCGGTCATCAGCGCGAGGCGGGCGATACCGGTGCGGCCGCGGTAGAGGCGGCCGTCGGGGGAGCGGGTGCCCTCGGGGTAGATGCCGAAGACCCTGCCCTCCTCCAGCACCCGGCGGCCCGTCATCAGCGCCGCGACGCCGCCGCGTCCGCCGTCCCGGTCCACCGGGATCATGCCGACGCCGGTGAAGAACCAGGCCATGAGCCGGCCCTTGAGGCCCTTGCCCGTGACGTACTCGTCCTTGCCGATGAAGAAGACCTGACGGTCACAGACCAGCGGCAGGATCATCGAGTCGATGAAGGTGAGATGGTTTCCGGCGAGGATCACCGGGCCCGAGCCCGGAATGCCCTCGGCCCCCTCGACCCGTGGGCGGAACATCAGGCGCATCAGCGGACCGAGTACTGCCTTCAGAAACGCGAATCGGGACACGGGCCCTCCGGTCGGGGTCATGGTCTGGGGCGCACCGTTGTACGGTCCGTCAACCTCGTACCGCACCGGAGCGCCGATGAGGACGATACTCGCCGGTTGCGCCCCGGCGCACACCAGGTTCACCCACCTGACACGCAGTGTTGACCCGCGTTCCCCCCGCGTTTCGTCCGATGTCTCCCGCAGGAAAGCCGCCCACGCCTACCATCAGCCCATCTTCTGACTGGATTTGACAGGTGTTGAACACCACATCAAGGAGTGCTGATGGAGCGGGAGCAACAGCCCGGACGGCGCGCCCTCCTGGGGGCCGCGGCCCTCGGAGCGGGAGCGGTGGCGCTGAGCGGCGCGGGCACGGCGACGGCCGCGGGCACGCAGTCGGCGCCGGGCGCGGCGGCCGCCGCGGGGACCTCCGGCCGGGGCCATGAGCTGCCGGTTCCCACCGTGATCGGCCACCGCGGCGCCAGCGGCTACCGGCCCGAGCACACCCTCGGCTCCTACCAGCTCGCCCTGGACATGGGCGCGGACATCGTCGAGCAGGACCTGGTCCCCACCAAGGACGGCCATCTGGTCTGCCGCCACGAGAACGACATCACGGCCACCACGGACGTCTCCGCGCACCCGGAGTTCGCCGACCGCAAGACCACCAAGACGGTCGACGGCACAAAGCTCACCGGCTGGTTCACCGAGGACTTCACCCTCGCCGAGCTCAAGACGCTGCGCGCCAAGGAGCGCATCCCGGGCAACCGTCAGCGCAACACCCTCTACGACGGCCGCTGGGAGGTGCCCACCTTCGAAGAGGTGCTCCAGTGGGCCGAGCGCGAGGGCCGCAGGCGCGGCCGCCGCGTGTGGCTGTACGTGGAGACCAAGCACCCCACCTACTTCCGCAAGCTGGGGCTCGGCATCGAGGAGCCGCTGGCCAAGCTGCTGCGCCGGTACGGCCGTCACAAGAAGGACGCGGCACTGTTCCTCCAGTCCTTCGAGCCGAGCAGCATCCAGCGGCTGCGCAAGCTGGTCGGCACCCCGTCCGTCGTGCTGCTGTCCACCGTCGATAGCCGGCCCTGGGACTTCGTCGAGGCGAACGACCCGCGTACGGTCGCGGACCTGGTCAAGCCCGAGGGTCTCAAGTGGATCGCGAGCTACGCCCAGGGCATCGGCCCCGATCTGTCGGTCATCATCCCCCGGACGGCGGACGGCAAGCTGGGCACGCCGACCAGCGTGGTGAAGGACGCGCACGCGGCGGGGCTGATCCTGCACCCGTACACCATGCGCAACGAGAACACCTTCCTCCCGGCCGACTTCCGCCGCGGCACCGACCCCAACGCCTACGGTGACGCGTTCGGGGCGTTCAAGGCATATTTCGCGACCGGAATTGACGGAATCTTCTCGGACAACGCGGACACCGCACTCCTCGCGGCGGCGGACTTCCGCAAGTAGTCCGCACGGAGTCCGCACGCAGGGGTGACGGCGGGGCCGCGCGAGCGTCAAGGCGCGGCCCCGCCGCTTCCCCGGTCGGGTGAGACCACCGTCACCCGGCAACCACCCCACGACCCGGCCTCGTCCCGCCCGGCATGGACCTCGTGAAGCAACTGGGCCCGCTGCTGGCCGCCGAAGCGGCGGCCGAGGCATACGGCGTCGGCGTGGAGCCCGCCGAACTCGAACAGGCCGTCTGGCTACGGCTGCTGGAACGCACCCGGGACACCGGACCGCCGCCCCACCCCGCCCGCTGGCTGCGCTGGGCCGTACGGGCCGAGGTGCGCGGGGCCAGGCGCCGGGCGCGCCGCGAGGTGCCGTACGACCCGATGGCCGGCGGCCCGCCCAGCGGCCCCGAGTCCCACCCCGCCGAACACGCCGTACTGACCGCGGAGACCCGCCGGACGCTGCGCGCGGCGGTGCGGCGGCTGCCCGGTCGCTGCCCCGCGCTGCTCGCGGCGATGCTCTCCCGCTCCGACCTCACGTACCGCGAGATCGCGCACCAGTTGGGAATGTCACAGGGCAGTCTGGGCCCGGTACGTTCCCGATGTCTGGCTTGCCTGCGCAGAATGCTCATGGCGGAGGTTGCGGCTCCTGAACCATGGGGAAAGGAGCGATAGACAACCGGCGCCTCGGAGGCGGACGCCCACCCTGCGGCGCCTCCACCCAGGCCATGAACCCTCGGTCGCACTCCTACCCTCACCGCGGCCGGGGGACTGAGAATAGGGGAGGCATGCGCACATGGGCATGAGCGTGACCATCTCCGCGGCGACCGCGGACGACGCCGAGCAGATCCTGAAGCTGCAGTATCTGTGCTACCAGGGCGAGGCGGAGCTCTACGGCGACTACTCGATCGAACCGCTGACGCAGTCGCTCGACGACCTGCGCGCCGAACTGAGCGGGGGCTGCGTGCTCGTCGCCCGGCTCGGCGCGGAGGTCGTCGGCTCGGTTCGCGGAGTCGTCGACGACAAGGGAACCGCCGCCATCGGCAAGCTGATCGTCCACCCGCGGATGCAGCGGCACGGTCTGGGCGGACGGCTGCTCGCGGCCATCGAGGAGCGGCTGACCGAGGAGCGGGCCGCCAAGCGGTACCGCCTGTTCACCGGCCACCGCAGCGAGGGCAATCTGCGGCTGTACCGCCGCTACGGCTATGCCCAGGTGGGCACCGAGGAGGTCAACCGCCGGCTGAGCCTGGTGACCCTGGAGAAGGACGCCACGGCCGCCGCGTACGCCGCCAGCGCTTAGGCCGTGGCCTGAGGCGGCCGGGGGGGGGGGGGGGGGGGGGGGGGCGCCCCCCCCCCCCCCCCCCCCCCCCCCGGCCGCGGGGGGGCCGCCGCCCCCCCCCCCCGGGGGGGGGGGGCGCCCCCCCCCCCCCCGCGGGCGCC
>NZ_JBIADZ010000003.1:97589-150463 GCF_042868035.1 Streptomyces sp. NPDC007875
CCCCGCCCCGCCCCTCCCCCAGGCCCGCGCGCCGCCCCCCGCCCACCCCGGCCCGCTGCAGCCCCGCCCCCCCCCCCCGCCCGCCCGGGGCGCCCCCCCCCCCCCCCCGGCGCCCGAGGGCCCGGGATCAGGGGCGGAGCCCCGGCAGGCCCGCGGCGTGGGTCAGGCCCGCGACGCCGTATCCGGTGCGACCCGGCGGGCCTTGCGCAGCCACAACAGGCCCGTGACCGGCAGGAAGATCGGGATGAACAGATAGCCCATCCCGTAGTCGGACCACACCGTCTGGTCGGGGAAGGCCGAGGGGTCGGCAAGGGTCCAGGTCCCCACGGTCAGTACCCCCACCAGCTCCGCCGCACAGCAGATCATCGCCGCCTTGCGCGCGCCCTCGCCGCCGCGCACCAGCGAGACCGTGATGAACGCGTACACCACGGCGGAGACCGCCGAGAGGATGTAGGCGAGCGGGGCCTCCTGGTACTGGGCGATCAGCTGGTAGATCGAGCGGGACGCGGCGGCCACGGTGAAGACCCCGTAGAGCAGCACCAGCAGCCGCCCGGGGCCCTGCCCCAGTCCGGTGCGCGCGGCCGGTTCCGGCTTTCCGGCCGTCGTCCCGGCCGCCGAGTCCTCGGCCACCGACGCCTCCCGTGCTTCAGCCACCGACGCCTCCCGTGCCTCCTGTGAATCAGCCACCGACGCCTCCCCAGATGTCGTACAGCCGCACCTCGAGCACGGCCAGTACCACGGCCGCCGCGGAGACCGTCGCCGAACCCCAGCGGGTCCGCTCCGTGAGCGACATGAACGCCGCGACCGGCACCGCGAGCGCCGAGCCGATGAGATAGGCCACGAAGATGGCCACCCCCTGCTGCGGGTCGGCACCGCCCGCCAGCCGCACCACTCCTATGACCAGCTGCACGATCGCCAGCAGCGCCACCACGGCCATGCCGATGAAGTGCCAGTCCTTGGTCGGCTGGTCCCGGTAGGCGGCGAAGCCGCACCACGCGGCGAGGAGGAGCGCGGTCACACCGAGCGCGACCGTCAGCGCGTCGATCAACGGGACCTCCGCGCGGTGCGGCGGCGCACCCGAGGGCGGCGCACACAGGGAGTGACAAGCATGGGACGAGGGTAATCGGCCCGCCCGCCCGCGCTGCGCTCGGCCCCGCGCCCGAGGGCGTCCGCGCCCTCCACGTACGCTGCGGCTCATGAAGATCTCCGCTGACGCGCTGCTGTTCGACAACGACGGAACCCTCGTCTCCTCCCTGGACTCGGTGCATCGCTGCTGGACCCGCTGGGCCGAGGAGCAGGGGATTCCGGCGGAGGACTTCGCGGCGGTCGAGCTGCACGGCCGCCCGGCGGACGACATCATCGCCGATCTGCTCCCCGCCGACCGCGCCCCGCGGGCCCGGGCGCGCATCGACGAGCTGGAGCTGGAGGACGTACCGGGCGGGGTGAAGCTGCTCCCCGGCACCGCCGAGCTGCTGGCGGGGCTGCCCGCCGCACGCTGGGCCGTGGTGACCTCCGCCAACCGCCCGCTGGCCGAGGCCCGCCTGGCCGAGGTGGCGATACGCCCTGGGACGCTGATCACCTCCGACGACATCACCCGCGGCAAGCCCGACCCCGAGCCGTTCCTGCTCGCGGCCGAGCGGCTCGGAGTCGACCCGGCACGCTGTGTGGTCTTCGAGGACGCGCCCGCCGGGCTCGCGGCAGGCCGCGCGGCCGGGATGCGGACCGTGGCATTGACCACAACGACCGCCCGCGAGGAGCTGGTCGCCGACATCGTGGTCGAGGACCTGTCGGCCGTGTCCGCGCGGCTCCTCGACGGGGGCGTGGAGATCACCTGCCGGGTCTGAACCGGGTCCCGGCCACCCCCTTCCACCGTCCACGGACCGGTCAACGACGTCCGCTATGCGGACATGCTTGATGGGCCCGTACGGGTGTCTGCTTTACTTGCAGCCATGACCACGACGAGCTGCCGCATCCCTGCGACCGAGGCGAACCCCACGCCCGGTGCTCGTTGTCGGTGTCGAATGTGTGACTGCTGAGGGCCCCCGCCTGAGCCTCGCGCCCCGAAGCGAGACCGGCTGAGCCGGACCCGCGTGCCCAGCGCGCCGGACCGCGCCGCCCCGCGTCACCGGAACCCGAACCGCGCCCACACATCGCGCAGCTCCTCGGGTCCGCCCTGCCGCGTTCCGAAATGAACGAGCCGTGCCCGGCGGCACCAACCGCCGTGCACTCAACAGTGACGGAAACCCTGTGATCACCACCACGGACCTGACCAAGGTCTACCGCTCACGAGGCCGCGAGGTCACCGCCCTCGACGGCGTCGATCTGCATGTCCGCGAGGGCGAGGTGTACGGCGTCGTCGGCCAGAGCGGCGCCGGGAAGTCCACCCTCATCCGCTGCGTCAACCTCCTGGAGCGCCCCACCTCCGGCACGGTCACCGTGGCCGGCCAGGACCTGACCGCACTCGCCGGGCGCCGCCAGAGCGCCGGCTCCGCGCTGCGCCAGGCCCGCAGCCGTGTCGGCATGGTGTTCCAGCACTTCAACCTGCTCTCCTCGCGCACCGTGCGGGACAACGTCGAGCTGCCCCTGGAGATCCTCGGCGTCTCCGGCAAGGAGCGCACCCGCAAGGCCCTGGAGCTGCTGGAGTTGGTGGGGCTCAGCGACAAGGCCAGGGCGTACCCCGCGCAGCTCTCCGGTGGTCAGAAGCAGCGCGTCGGCATCGCCCGTGCGCTCGCCGGCGACCCCAAGGTGCTGCTCTCGGACGAGGCGACCTCCGCGCTCGACCCCGAGACCACCCGCTCGATCCTCCAGTTGCTGCGCGACCTCAATGAGCAGCTGGGCCTGACCGTGCTGCTCATCACGCACGAGATGGACGTCGTCAAGACGATCTGCGACTCGGCCGCGCTGATGCGCGACGGCCGGATCGTGGAGTCCGGCACGGTCAGCGAGCTGCTGGCGACGCCCGGCTCCGAGCTGGCCCAGGAGCTCTTCCCGGTCGGCGGGGTGCCCTCGGGCGAGGACCGTACGGTCGTGGACGTCACCTTCCAGGGCGAGGCGGCCACCAAGCCGGTCATCTCCCAGCTGTCCCGTACGTACAACATCGACATCTCGATCCTGGGCGCCGCGATGGACACCGTCGGCGGCCACCAGGTCGGCCGGATGCGGATCGAGCTGCCCGGCCGGTTCGAGGAGAACGTCGTACCGATCGGCTTCCTGCGGGAGCAGGGCCTGCAGGTCGATGTGGCGGCCATCGCCGACGGCCCGCGCGCGAACCCGACCCCGCTGCTCAAGGAGGGCGCCAAGTGACCTGGTCCGAGATGGAGCCCCTGCTGGAGCAGGCCTGTTGGGACACCCTCTACATGGTGGGCTGGTCGGCGGTGATCGCGGTCGTCGGCGGACTGCCGCTCGGCGTGCTGCTGGTCCTCACCGACCGCGGCGGAGTGCTGCAGAACGTCGTGGTGAACAAGGTCGTCGGGCAGATCGTCAACGTCGCCCGCTCGATGCCGTTCATCATCCTGATGGTCGCCCTGATCTCCTTCACCCGGGCGATCGTGGGCACCACCATCGGCCCCGAGGCCGCGATCGTGCCCCTGGCCATTGGCGCCATCCCCTTCTATGCCCGGCTCGTGGAGACCTCGGTGCGCGAGGTGGACGGCGGGCTGGTCGAGGCCGTGCAGGCGATGGGCGGCTCCACCTGGACCGTCGTCCGCAAGGTGCTGCTGCCCGAGTCGCTGCCCGCGCTGATCTCCAGCGCGACCACCACGATCGTCGCGCTCATCGGCTACTCCGCGATGGCCGGCACGGTCGGCGCCGGCGGCCTCGGTGACCTGGCGGTCCGCTACGGCTATCTGCGGTTCGAGACCAAGCTGATGTGGATCACCGTCGCCATCCTCGCGGTGGTCATCTCCGTCATCCAGTTCGCGGGCGACCTGGCCGCCCGCGGCCTGTCGCACCGCGGCCGCTCCTCGGTCGCCCCGCGGCTGGTGCTGCTGCGCGGCGGCGCGTCCCGGGCCGGGAAGCCCGCTCCGGCCCCGCAGCCGGATGCCGCGCCGGCCGAGATCGAGTCCGTGGAGCCGACCAAGGTCCCCTGAGCCCCCACCCACCTCCCGTCCCCTCCTCTCCTCCGTATCACCCCGCCCGTCATTCCGCTTCCGCACCCGCGGCGGATCCGTGCGCCCTCAAAGAAAGGCACTTTTCGTGCGTAACACCACCAAGACCGTCACCACCGTCCTCGCCGCCGGCGCGCTCGCCCTGGGCGCCGCCGCCTGCAGCCCCTCGTCCTCCGACGACAAGAACGGCGCGCTGGTCGTCGCCGCGAGCCCGGTCCCGCACGCGGAGATACTCAACTACGTCAAGGACCACCTGGCCGACAAGGCGGGCCTCAAACTGGAGGTCAAGGAGTTCACCGACTACAACACGCCGAACCTCTCCACCCAGGACGGCTCGGTCGGCGCCAACTACTTCCAGAACCAGCCGTTCCTGGATGACTTCAACAAGAAGAAGGGCACCGACATCGTGCCCGTCGTCACCGTGCACCTCGAGCCGCTCGGCCTCTACTCGCACAAGGTGAAGAAGGCCGGCGAGCTGGGGAAGGGCGCCACCGTGGCCGTCCCGAGCGACACGGTCAACGAGGCCCGCGCGCTGAAGCTGCTGGACGCCAACGGGGTCATCAAGCTCAAGAGCGGTGTGGGCAACGAGGCCACCCCCAAGGACATCGTCACCAACCCCAAGGGCCTGAAGTTCAAGGAGCTGGAGGCCGCCCAGCTGCCGCGGTCGCTCGACGACGTGGACGCCGCGGTCGTCAACGGCAACTACGCCATCGAGGCGCACCTCAAGCCCGCCAAGGACGCCATCCTCCTCGAATCGCCCAAGAACAACCCGTACGCCAACTTCCTGGCCGTGAAGAAGGGCAACGAGGACGACCCGCGCGTCAAGAAGCTGGCCAAGCTCCTCACCTCCCCCGAGGTGAAGAAGTACATCGAGGACCAGTACCAGGGCTCCGTGCTGCCGTCCTTCTGATCCCCGGCGCACCGCGACACCACCGCAACGATCGCGCCAACCTTCCCGCCCACCGGCGGATCCCCAGGGCTCCGCATCCGGACCACAACCGGATGCGGGGCCTTCCGATTCACCCCCCGTGCTGCATTTCCCCTGCGTGATGCTGCATGCTGGGCCTCTCTACGGCCCTGAAACGACCCCCGGTTACGGAGCGGCGCATGACATCCACCTTCCCGGACATCTCCATCAGCACGGAACGGCTGGTGCTGCGCCCGTTCGAGGAAGCGGACATACCCGCGCTCGCGGACATGATGAACGACGAACACGTCATCGCCTGGACCCGGGCGCCCAATCCGTACAGCCCCGCCGACGCGCGCGACCAGGCGCTGCGGCTCGCCCCGGCGGAACGGACCACGGGCCGGGGCATCGTCTTCGCGGTCGCCGAATTCCTCACCCAGCGGCTGGTCGGCATCGTGCATCTGAGCCATACCGACTGGAGACTGCTGGCGACCGAGGCCAGCTATATCGTCGCCCCCTGGGCGCGTGGTGAGGGCTATGCCTCGGAGGCGGTGCTGGCCGTGGCCCGCTGGCTGTTCCAGGACCAGAAGTTCGAGCGCCTGGAGCTGCGCACCGCCGCCGGCAACACCGCCGCCCAGCAGGTCGCCCAGAAGGTCGGCTGTATCAGCGAGGGTGTGTTGCGCAACGCCTGGATAGCCCGCACCCAGACGGAGGACGGCGGCTGGACCGATATGCGCACCGACCTCATCGTCTGGAGTCTGCTCGCCGAGGACCTCGACGGCGCCCCCGACCGGATCTCCGGGCCCGAGGGCTTCGGCGTCTATCCCACCTACTCCGACTGGGGCTGACGCCCCACCGGGCCCCGGCCGGGGCGGAGATCCGGCGCATTCGCGCGGTCCGCGCCCCCGGCGCACCACCCCCGCGCCCGCCCCCGCTCCAGCGGTCCGGACCAGCCGGGGTACTCTTCGTCCGCGCCGAGCACCCGCGCCTTGGCCGCATCCGGGACCGTGCCCCGCGCATCCGCGGCGCACCGACCGCGACCCGCCCGTGAACCCTCACAGGCACACCATGCGACGCACGCGGCCCACCGCGACGCACCCGACAGACCCGAACCCGCCACACATAGGGGAGAACAAGGACGATGGCCGACCGCGTCACGGTGATCGGTTGGGACGGCACCCCGCTGACGGACGCGGCCCGCTCCGCCCTCGCGGCGGCCACCCTCGTGGCCGGCGCCGCCCACCACCTGGCGCGGCCCGAAGTCCCGCCCGGCGCCGAACGGATCCGGCTCGGCAGCGTGGACCTCGCGGCCCGCAGGATCGCCCAGCACCGCGGCTCCGCCGTGGTCCTGGCCGACGGCGACCCCGGCTTCTTCGGCGTCGTCCGCGCCCTGCGCGCCCCCGAGCACGGACTCGAGGTCGAGGTCGTCCCCGCCGTCTCCTCCGTCGCCGCCGCCTTCGCCCGGGCCGGGATGCCCTGGGACGACGCCCAGGTCGTCGTCGCTCACAGCCGCGATCTGCGCCGCGCGGTCAACGTCTGCCGCGCCCACACCAAGGTCGCCGTCCTCACCTCGCCCGGCGCCGGCCCCGCCGAACTCGCACTGCTGCTCGGCCCCGTGCACCGCACCTTCGTCATCTGCGAGGCGCTGGGCACCGAACGCGAGCAGGTCACCGTCCTGACCTCCGACAAGGCCGCCGACCACGCCTGGCGTGACCCCAACGTCGTCATCGTCATCGGCGGCTCCGGCATAACTCCCGTCCACGGCGGCCCGGCGGCCGGCGCCGCCCGCGGCGCGCTGCAGAGCGGCGGCTGGATCGCCGGGCGGGACCCCGGCTACCCGGGCGCCGTCCGCGGCTGGGCGCTGCCCGGCCCCGCGTACGGGACCGTGCTGGGCGAGAGCGAGTCCCCGCAGCTACGCGCCCTTCAACTCGCCCGCATCGGCCCCCGCCTGGGCGACCTGGTCTGGGACATCGGAGCGGGCAGCGGCGCGGCGGCCGTCGAGACCGCCGGGTTCGGCGCCGCCGTCATCACCGTCGACCGCGACCCGGACGCCTGCGAGCGCACCGACACCCTGGCCCGCCGCTTCGGCGTACAGCTCCAGGTCGTCCAGGGCGTCGCCCCCGAGGTGCTGGAGGACCTGCCGGAGCCGGACGTGGTGCGGATCGGCGGAGGGGGCGCACCCGTCGTCGCCGCGTGCGCCGCGCGCCGCCCCGAGCGCATCGTCACCCATGCCGCGACCCGTGACGAGGCCGAGGCCATCGGCCGGGCGCTGGAGGACGGCGGCTACGCCGTCGAATGCGTGCTGCTGCAGTCCGTCGAGTTGGACACGCGGGGCTGGACCGAACGGGAGCGCGCGGTCGCCTTCATGCTCTGCGGCCACCGCCCGCACCAGTGATTTTGTCCTTGTGACGTTCGCCCCGAGCTTCGCCCCGGTGACCTGCCCGGGGCACCGCGCGGGGTAGGCTGGCGGATCGTTGTACTGCCTGTACCGCTGCCCGGCGTTCGGCGCTTTATTGGCCAAAGGCCGGAAAATGCTCCTCCCTTGGAGGGGTGGCGGTAGGCAAGCCTCGGGCGTGTCTACGTGCCGCGCACGGCGCATGCTCGTTCTTGCTCAGGGGGCTTGCTCTCGGCGGTAGGCGGTTGGAAGGAGCACTAGCGATGGGCGAGGGGTACGCATGACCGACACCGGCCAGGTCCCGGGAGAGGGACTGCCGGAGAACGCAGGCGGACGACTCGGACATCCGCACCCGGCGGATGTCCATGCCCCGCCTGCCGACGCCGGTTACATCGAACAGCCGCATCCCGGTGTCGCTCCCGGCGCCGCCTACACCTTCCTCGACGGGCCCGAACACGTCGGTGAGGAGGACGATCTGCTGCTGATGCCGGGCGCCCAGGGTGCCTGGAGCGAGCAGCAGGCCCAGTACCAGACCGGGGCGTACGAGGCGGGTGCGCTCGACCCAGGCGCCGCCGCGTACGCCGAGACTCAGATGCCCGAGCCGCAGCCCGTGGCGGAGCAGCCCGTACCGCAGTCGGCCCCCGCCCAGGCCGCGTACGCGGCGCCCGCCGCCCCCGCCCGGCGGCCGCTCCACATGGGCCCGCCGGTGCCCGACACCTCCAACGGCGTGGTGCGTTCGCTCGCCGACCGGGGCCCGGCCGCGGGCCGGCACGCCGCGCCCGTACGCCAGCCGGAGCCCGAGCCGCAGGCCGTGCCGGAACCGGAGCCGGAGTCGCAGCCGCAGGTGCCGCACCAGGTCGCCTCCCAGCCCGAGTACGGGGCGGGGCCGCAGCAGGGCGTTCCGGCGCCTGAGCAGGACGGGATGGCGGAGCAGCAGTCCGCCGGGCCCGAGCACTTTGCCGGGCCTGAGCAGCAGCAGTTCGCCGAGGGCGCGCAGTTCGCTGAGCCCGAGCAGCAGTTCGCCACTCCTGAGCAGTTCGCTGAGCCCGAGCAGCAGTTCGCCGCGCCTGAGCAGTTCGCCGCGCCTGAGCAGTTCGGCGCGCCTGAGCAGTTCGTTGTTCCCGAACAGCCGGTCATGCTCGAGCAGCCGCTGGCGGCCGACTACTCCACCGCGCCCCAGTACGCCGCCGGGCCGCAGTACTTCACCCCGCAGCCCGACGACCTGAGTCGGCTCCCCGGGCCCCAGCTCGCGGACCTCCCGCAGATGGCCGACGCCCCGCAGCCGGGGGACGCCTGGGACTCCACGCCGCCGGCGCAGCAGGCCGCGCAGGCCGCTGCGCCCGCGCCCGCGCCCGCGCCCGCTCCGGCGGAGACGGCCGGTACGGCCGAGGAGCCTCAGGTCGTGGAGGGGCCCGAAGCAAAGCCCGCTCCCCAGCAGTTCGTCCAGCCCGAGGCGATGGCGCCGGAGGCACAGCCGGTCGCGATGGACCAGGCGTACGGGGATTCGGCGGTCGCGGACCCGCACCCGATGGGCGCGACCATCCCGGCCCAGGCCGGGGAGCCCGTCATGGAGCCCGCCCCAGAGGCAGCCGTGGCCGAGGGGCAGGTCCTCGACATCCCGACCCAGGCGCAGACCGAGCCCATCACCGGACAGGCCGAGGCCCGGCCCGCCCCCGCCCCGGTCGCGGAGGTCACACCCGAGATCCCGGCGCAGTTGGCCCATGAGCCGGTCACGGCCGAGGAGCCGTACGCTGCCGCCGCCGAGGCCCCCGCCCAGGACGCCGTTCAGGAACTCCCGGATCAGCCCGCCGAATCGGTGGAGCCGATCGCTGTGGACCCGGCTCCCTCGATAGTGGCCGACGTGGCCGACGAGACGCCTCAGCCCGAAGAGGCCGCCGCCGAGGAGCCCGCCGCTGCCGAGACGCCTCGGCAGGAGGCGCCCGTCGAGCCGGAGGCGGAGGTCGCGCCCGAGGCGGAGGCCGTCCCGGAGGCGGAGGCGCCTCGGCAGGAGGCTCCCGCCGAGACGCCTGAGCAGGCGGCGGCAGAGCCGGAGCCCGAGCCCGAGCCGATCGCCGAGGCGGAGACCGCGGAGACCGCGGAGACCGCGGCCGAGGCTGAGGAGCAGTCCCCGGAGGAGCAGGCTCCCGAGGCCGAAGCGGCGGACGCCCCGGAGGCCGAGGCCACCGAGAGCGAAGCCGCTGAGGCGGAGGCACCCGAGACCGCCGAGGCCGAGGCGGCGCCCCCCGAGCCGGACGCGGAAGCGGCGGCCGAGGCAGCGCCCGAAGCCACCGGGCCCGAAGTCACCGGGCCCGAAGTCACCGGGCCCGAAGCCACCGGGCCCGAAGCCACCGGGCCCAAGGCTGAGGCAGGGACGGAAGTCCAGCCCACCGAGCCCGAGGCCATGACGCCCGAAACGGCGCCCGAAGCCGAAGCCACCGAGCCCGAAGCCCCCGAGCCCGAGGCCACCGAGCCGGAAGCCACGGAGCCGCAGGCCGGTGCCCCCGAGGCCGATAGCTCGGAGGCCGCCGAACCCGAGGCCGACGTGACGGAATCCCCCGAGCCCGAGGCCGGGACCGCCGAACCGGAGCCCACGGACCCGGAAGCCGCCGAGCCCGCGGCCACGGACGACCCCGAGGCGCACACCCCGGAGCCGGAGCCCGAGCCCCAAACGGATCCCGAAACGGCCACCGATCCCGTAACGGACGAGGCCCAGGGATCCACACCGGAGCCCGAGACCGACACCGAGCCCGAGCCCGAGCCCGAGCTGATCCCCATCCCCATCGGCCCCCGCGCCGAGGGGTACGACGAGGCCGAGCGCGCCGCCGTCCACCGCGTGATGCGCGAGCGCCGGGACATCCGTAACGGCTTCCGGTCCGACCCCATCCCGCACGAGGTGCTGCTGCGCGTTCTCGAAGCCGCGCACACCGCGCCCAGCGTCGGGCACTCCCAGCCGTGGGACTTCGTCGTCATCCGCTCGGCGGAGACCCGGCGCGCCATGCATGAGCTGGCCATGCGCCAGCGGGACGCGTACGCCAAGTCCCTCCCCAAGGGCCGGGCCAAGCAGTTCAAGGAACTGAAGATCGAGGCCATCCTCGAGACCCCGGTCAACATCGTCGTCACCGCCGACCCCACCCGCGGTGGCCGCCACACCCTCGGCCGGCACACCCAGCCGCAGATGGCGCCGTACTCCTCCGCGCTCGCGGTGGAGAACCTCTGGCTCGCCGCCCGCGCCGAGGGCCTCGGCGTCGGCTGGGTCAGTTTCTTCGACGAGCGCGAGATGGTGCGGGAGCTCGGGCTGCCCGACCATCTGGAGGTCGTGGCGTATCTGTGCGTCGGATACGTCGACGAGTTCCCGCAGGAACCGGAGCTGATGAAGGCCGGGTGGTCCAAGCGCCGCCCGCTGTCCTGGGTCGTCCACGAGGAGACGTACGGCCGCCGCACCCTGCCCGGCGGCGATCCGCACAACCTGCTCCAGGAGACCCTGCGCGGCATCCGCCCGCTGGACGCCAAGGCGCTCGGCGAGGCGTGGGAGCGGCAGAAGCGGATGACCAAGCCGTCCGGTGCGCTCGGCATGCTGGAGATCATCTCCGCCCAGCTCAGCGGGCTGTCCCGGCAGTGCCCGCCGCCGATTCCGGAGCCCGCGGCCGTCGCGGTCTTCGCGGGCGACCACGGGGTGCACGCCCAGGGCGTCACCGCCTGGCCGCAGGAGGTCACCAGCCAGATGGTGGCCAACTTCCTGGGTGGCGGCGCGGTCTGCAACGCCTTCGCCGCCCAGGTGGGCGCCGAGGTGTGCGTCGTGGACGTCGGGGTGGCGAGCGATCTGCCCAGCACCCCCGGGCTGCTGCCGCGCAAGGTGCGGGCGGGCACCGGAGACTTCACCGTCGGCCCCGCGCTCACCCGCGAGGAGGTGCTGCGCGCCATCGAGGTGGGCATCGAGACGGCCCGCGATCTGGTGGCCGCCGGGAACAAGGCGCTGCTCACCGGAGAGATGGGGATCGCCAACACCACCGTGTCGGCCGCCTTGGTCTCCATCTACACCGGCGCCGACCCGGCCGAGGTGACCGGGCGCGGCACGGGCATCAACGACGAGATGCACGCCCGCAAGATCGATGTCGTACGGCGCGGTCTCGAGCTGCACCAGCCCGATCCGGCCGACCCGATCGGCGTCCTGTCGGCGATCGGCGGCCTGGAGCACGCCGCGATCACCGGGCTGCTGCTGGGCGGCGCCTCGCTGCGTACGCCCGTGATCCTGGACGGGGTGAGCGCGGGCGCCGCCGCGCTGGTCGCCCGGGCCATCGCGCCCGAGGTGCTGGCGGCCTGCATCGCGGGCCACCGCAGCGCTGAGCCGGGCCATGTGGCGGCCCTGAACAAGCTGGGTCTGCGCCCCCTGGTCGACCTGGATCTGCGGCTCGGCGAGGGCACCGGGGCGCTGCTCGCCCTTCCGGTGGTGCAGAGCGCCGCACGGGCGATGCACGAGGTGGCCACGTTCGACTCCGCAGGGGTCACGGAGAAGAACTGATGCGCGCCCCCGCCGCGTAGGGTGTCGGCGGGGGCTCCGCCCCAGAGTCGAGCAAGCCCCAGCCGATCAGCCGCTCCAGCGCCGCAGCGGCCGCGCATTCGCACGAGGAGAGCCGCACCGCCATGTCCGAACACTTCGCATACCCCGTCGGACTGCGCCTTTCCGGGCGGCGTGTGGTCGTCCTCGGGGCGGGGCAGGTCGCCCAGCGCCGGCTGCCCGCGCTGATAGCGGCCGGTGCGGACATCCTGCTGATCTCGCCGTCCGCCACCGCCTCCGTCGAGGCCATGGCCGAGGCGGGGGAGGTGCGCTGGGAGCGCCGCCGCTACCAGGAGGGCGACTTCGAGGACGCCTGGTACGTCCTGATCACCACGGACGACCCGGAGGCCAACGCCACCGCGTCCGCCGAGGCCGAGGCGCGCCGCATCTGGTGCGTCCGCAGCGACGACGCCGAGGCCGCCTCCGCCTGGACCCCGGCCACCGGGCGGAGCGAGGGCGTCACCGTCGCCGTGCTCACCGGACAGGACCCGCGCCGCTCCGCCGCCGTCCGGGACGCCGTGGTGGAGGGGCTGCGCGACGGCACCCTCGCCGCGCCCCGCCACCGCGTCCGCGGCCCGCGGGTGGCGCTGGTGGGCGGCGGGCCGGGCGATCCGGACCTGATCACCGTGCGCGGCCGCCGCCTCCTCGCCGAGGCGGACGTGGTGGTGGCCGACCGGCTCGGCCCGCGCGATCTGCTCGATGAACTTCCGCCGCATGTCGAGGTGATCGACGCGGCGAAGATCCCGTACGGCCGCTTCATGGCCCAGGAGGCGATCAACAACGCGCTGATCGAGCACGCCAAGGCGGGCAAGTCGGTCGTCCGCCTCAAGGGCGGCGACCCCTTCGTCTTCGGGCGCGGCATGGAGGAGGCGGAGGCGCTCGCGGAGGCCGGTATCCCGTGCACGGTCGTCCCCGGCATCTCCAGCTCCATCAGCGTCCCGGGCGCGGCCGGGATCCCGGTGACCCACCGGGGCGTCGCGCATGAGTTCACGGTTGTCAGCGGCCATGTCGCGCCCGACGACCCCAGCTCCCTGGTGGACTGGGCGGCGCTGGCCCGGCTGCGCGGCACGCTGGTGCTGCTCATGGCCGTGGAGAAGATCGGCGCCATCGCCGCGACCCTCGTCGCCCACGGCCGGGCCGCCGACACCCCCGTCGCCGTGGTCCAGGAGGGCACCACCCCGGCCCAGCGCCGGGTGGACGCGACCCTCGCCACCGTCGGGGAGAAGGTCGCGGCCGAGGGCGTACGGCCCCCGGCGGTCGTGGTGATCGGCGATGTCGTCGCCCTCTCGCCCCGTGACCACCGCTGACGTAAGCGGACGTAACCGCCGGTAACTTATTCGCGTCGGGCTCATTGGCACCGCATCCAGGACAAGGCAGTATCACTTAAGTGGCTGATCTCATCACCGTCGATGATCCGGACGACCCGCGGCTGCGCGACTACACGGGTCTGACCGATGTGGAGCTGCGACGCAAGCGGGAACCGGCCGAGGGCCTGTTCATCGCCGAAGGCGAGAAGGTGATCCGGCGCGCCCGCCTCGCCGGCTACGAGATGCGCTCGATGCTGCTGTCGTCCAAGTGGGTCGATGTGATGCGGGACGTCATCGAGGACGTCCCCGCCCCCGTCTACGCCGTCAGCCCCGAACTGGCCGAACGCGTGACCGGCTACCACGTCCACCGCGGCGCACTCGCCTCCATGCAGCGCAAGCCGCTGCCGGACGCGGAGTCGGTCCTCCAGGGCGCCCGGCGCGTCGCCATCATGGAGTCCGTCAACGACCACACCAACACCGGCGCGATCTTCCGCAGCGCGGCGGCCCTCGGCATGGACGCCGTGCTTCTCTCGCCGGACTGCGCCGACCCCCTCTACCGGCGCTCGGTCAAGGTCTCCATGGGCGCCGTCTTCTCCGTGCCGTACGCCCGCCTGGAGAGCTGGCCGCGCGGGCTGGAGGCGGTCCGGGAGGCCGGGTTCAAGATCCTCGCCCTGACCCCCGACGAGAAGGCCACCACCATCGACGACGCGGCTCCGCACCGCCTGGAGCGGGTCGCGCTGATGCTGGGCGCGGAGGGCGACGGGCTCTCCACCCAGGCGCTGATGGCCGCGGACGAGTGGGTCCGGATCCCGATGGCCCACGGCGTGGACTCCCTCAACGTGGGCGCGGCGGCGGCGGTCGCCTTCTACGCGGTCACCTCGGGCAGACCGGGGCTCTGACCCCTACCGGCCGTCCGGCCCGGCCGCCGCCTCCGCCGAGTGCGGGGCCTGCGCCGAGTGCGGCGCCTGCGCCGAATATGGCGCCGCCGCCGAGACCGACCCCGTCGGCCCATGCGGTGCGCCCAGGCCGTTCGCCGGGCCCTGACAGCCCTGCGCCGCCGCGATCCCCAGCGCCACCAGCAGCGTCACCACGACGAACACGGTCAGCCGCTGACGCAGCAGCCGGCGGTTCGGCCCGCTGGGGCGGCGTCCGCCCGGCGAGGTGCGAACGGTGTTGGCCGGACGACCCGAGCGGTCCGTGCGCGCGGGCGGCCGCGGGGTCCGGCGCTGTGCCTGCGCCGGACGCGCCGGGGTGTTCCGCCCCGTGTTCCGCCCCGGGGCCCCGCCCGTACTGGCTCCCGGCCGCGGGGACGGCGACCCGTTCCGCGGCGTCGGCGTACTGCCGGGGCGCCGCTCCGTGTGCTGGTCGGCGTATGCCTCGGGGCGCCGCGCCGGGGGGCGGCTCGGCCCGTCGCCGTAGCCCCCGGCACCGTGCCCGTGCCCTTGTGCCTCGCGTGCCGCGATCTCCTTCAGCCGCAGCGACAGTTGCAGGGTGCTCGGCCGGTCCTCCGGATCCTTCGCCAGACAGGCGTGGAGCAGCGGCGCCAGGGCGTCGGGAACGCCCAGCAGCTGCGGCTCCTCGTGCACCACCCGGTACAGCATCACCTCCGAACTGCCGTGCCCGAACGGCGAGTCCGCCGTCGAGGCGTACGCGAGCGTGGCGCCCAGCGCGAAGACATCGGTCGCCGGGGTCACCGCCGCGCCCCGCACCTGCTCGGGCGCGAGGAAGCCGGGCGAGCCGACCGCCGTGCCGACGTGGGTGAGGGTGCTGGCCCCGGTCGCCCAGGCGATACCGAAGTCGATGATGCGCGGGCCCTTGGGGGAGAGCAGGATGTTCGAGGGCTTGAGGTCACGGTGGACGACCCCCGCCTCATGGACCGCCAACAGCCCCTCTGCCAGCGCCGACCCGATCGACGCGACCTGGGCGGCGGGCAGCGGGCCCTCCTCGTTCACCTTGTCGTGGAGGGAGGGGCCCGGTACGTACTGGGTGGCGAACCAGGGGCGGTCGGCCTCCAGGTCGGCGGCCACCAGCCGGGCCGTACAGCCGCCGCGAATCCGCCGCGCGGCGGAGACCTCCCGGGCGAACCGCGACCGGAACTCCCGGTCCTCGGCGAGATCCGGCCGGATCACCTTCAGGGCCACCCGCTGGCCGCGCCGGTCGGAGCCGAGGTAGACCACCCCCATGCCGCCCGCGCCGAGCCGCCGGTGCAGCCGGAAGGAACCGACGACACGCGGGTCCTCGCGCCGGAGCCGCATCATCGCCATGTCCGTCCCCTACCTCCGGTGGGGAGCCCCTCCCTTAACCCCTGGTGGGGAGCCCCATCCGCTGCCGTCTGCTTGCCGTTTGCCGCTGATCTGACGTCAGTCCGCCGCAGTTGTCCGTCGCCGTCCGTCTGACGTGCACAGCTTACGGATTGACAGCCCCGCGCGCTGAGAGGCCGCGCATGCGTCGGCCGATGGATTGTCAGTGGTGCCTGAGATCCTGGAGAAGTGGGCCGGAATCGTGGCAATCCACGCTCGGCTCCGTGCTGCGTGATCTCAAGAGGCCGTCTCAGAAGGGGGATTGAGACCGTGAAGGGTGATCGTGTGGAGATAGTCGTGGATGCGGGGGACACGACGCGGACGTATGAAGTGGTGGCCAGCAGGGCGGGCCGGAGGGTCGAGACAGCGGTCCGGCGGGGGGTGGTGGAAGTGAGCGAAGTCACCCGTAATGGGTCCGTGGTGCGGACGGCCCGTTTCATGGCCAACCGCGTCCTGGCACTGGTGGAGCAGCCGGTACCGCGGGGCGAGGAGGGAGACGGTGAGTAGAGCTCGCACGCGCTCGGAGGGGCACACTCCGTGGACTCCGGAAGGGCTCCGGAAGGATCGATTCCCCGGACCCCTCCGGGAAGACCCCAAGGCGTGAGGGCGCATCTCCACCCAGGGGAGTAGTCGACGCCTCCCGGGGTCATCCTCCGGGAGGCCCGGCAATGGGTACGAAGGCATGACGCCGAGCACCGGGGTGCGCGCCTAATGTTGTGGTCAAGCGGCGGGCGCAGCACTCGTCCCCCGAGGTCAGACGCTCGCCGCCCCCAGATGTGACGGAGGAGGGACGATGGCGGACACGGCTGGACGCACGGTCATCCACACGCGTCGTCGCAGGTCCATTCGTGCGGCGGCCGACGCCTTCGGCGGCCCGCAGACCGGCACCCGCCACCCTCTGGTCGCGGCGGCGATGGTGCTGCCGATGGCCATCCTCCTGACCATCACCTTCGGCGGCTGGGAAGCCGTCGTCACACAAGCGTCGTCCGTGGCGGGAATGCTGGGGCGCTGAGCGCCCCAGGCCCGGGAGAGCGGCCCGGGCCGGGGACTTCCGGCCATTAACCCCGTGGGGACGGGGGTGCGGCGGACGGCACGAATGCCCGGACAGCTGGGCACCTGTTGCGGTAAAACATCCGCAACGGTGACTAGCTCCGGACCTGCGAAAACAGGTCCGGGTCCGGGCGTCGAACGGGCCCTGTTCGGCATCGCTGGGGAGCGATGGCGAGCAGGGCCCGGTGCGTTTGGGCGGCGGCCCGGACAGGGGCCCCGGCCGCCCCCTGGGGGATTAAGGGGCAACCGGGCCGGTATGGGGGCTATGCGATCAGCTCAGCTCGGCAGACCACTTTCCGCGGCCGAGGAACGTACGACCGTCAGGTGTGATGTCCACCCGGGCCCCTCGTACCGGTAGCTCGCCGTTGCTGAGCCAGTAGTCGCGGACCTTGTCGAGGGCGTCCCACAGCCGACGGGGGCCGCCCTGGTGCACGGTGGGCCGCTCGTTCCCGGTCGCCGTGGCCCGGGCCCACGATCCGTCGGCATGTGCCATGAGCGCGACACGCTGCTCGCCGTCCTCCCGGTACTCGTGCTCGACACCGGGCACCGTGATGTCCAGCATGGACGCGAGGTCCCACGCGTCCGCCACGTCGACGACGGGATACGGACCGCGCGTTACTTCATCTCCGTCCAGCTCCGCGGCCTTGGCGAGGCGAACGGCCGCACTGGGCGGATAGTCGTCACCGTGGCGAGCGTGCATGAACCCTGCCCGGTCCCACTCGACGCGCCCCGTCGCGCCTCCGTCCTTGTCCTTCTCGGCTGTGACGAGGAGGGAGGTACCGGCGATCGCGGTCACCAGCCGACCGCCCGGAAGCAGACCGGTACGGGCGCCGGCCGCGTGCTGGTGGGCGCGGGCGAGGTAGGACACCCCGACCCCTGGCCACGCCAACGACACGGGCACACCCCGGTCACATGATCGCCCGGACACGTCTGTTGGCCGCTTTCGGCAGCGCACATGGCGCTTGGCCGCAGCGGGATTCAGAACGTCACGCCACTGGGCCCAGGTGCCGGGTCGTCGCCCACAGCAGCAGGGCTGCGCAGCTGAATGCCGCTCCCAGGGCGGACACCGCTGTCCACCCGGCCGCCGCGTACGCCGCGGAGGAGCCGATGGCGCCGAGGGCGCTGCCGGCCGAGTAGAAGACCATGTAGCCGCCGATGATTCTGCTTCCCGCGTCCGGATGGACGGCGTAGATGAGGGACTGGTTGGTGACGTGCACGGCCTGGACGGCGAAGTCCAGGAGGACCGCTCCGATGGCCAGGGCCCAGAGCGACTGCCGGGTGAAGGCCAGGGGGAGCCATGACACGGCGAGCAGGACCAGCGCGGCACCCGTGGTCCGCTGGGCGAGGCCGCGGTCGTTCCATCGGCCGGCGGCTCCCGCGGCCGCGGCTCCGGCCGCTCCGGCGAGCCCGAACGCGCCGATCGCGGTGTGCGTCAGCGACCAGGGGGGACTGCTGAGCGGCTGGACGACGCCGCTCCACAGCGTGCTGAAGGCCGCGAAGACCAGCAGCGCCAGCATGCCGCGGACCCGGAGCAGAGGGTGGCGGGCGAACAGGGCGACGGTCGATGTCAGCAGACGCCGGTACGGCATGGTGACGGTCGGCGGCCGGTCGGCCGGCAGGGCGAGGCGCAGGAGCACGGCGAGCGTCGCGGTCACCACGGCCGAGAAGAGGTAAACGGCGCGCCATCCGGCCAGGTCGGCCAGGACGCCTGCCACCGTGCGGGCCAGCAGAATGCCGGTGATCACCCCGCTGGTGACCGCTCCGACGACCCGCCCCCGAAAGGCGGGAGCGGTGAGGTGGGCCGCCGCGGCGACCATGGTCTGGGCGACGACGGCGAGCGCACCGACCGCCGCGAGGGCGCTCAGCAGCGCGGCGGTCCCGGGTGCCAGACCCGTGAGCAGCAGCGCGGCGGCGAGCAGGCCGAGCTGGAGTGTGATCAGCCTGCGCCTGTCGACGAGGTCGCCGAGCGGGACGAGCAGGAACAGACCCGCGGCGTATCCGAGTTGGGTGATGGCGACGATGGCGCCGAGCAGGCCGGGGCCGAGCGCGAACTGCTCGCCGAGCGTGACCAGCAGGGGCTGGGCGAAGTAGACGTTGGCCACCGCGCTGCCGCAGGCAACGGCGAAGAGCAGGATCAGGCGCGCGGACGGCGGCCCGGATGGAACGAGTGCGGTAGTCGCGGCCGTCCGGCCGCCGGCCGTCGAGCAGTCGCTCGGCATACGGCGCCTCCCCCTCATTGATGGTTGCAACTTGCTACCTGCCGGACCTTAGGGCAGGAGGTAGCATGTTGCAACCGAATGTGGTGCGAAGGAGGAAGCGCGATGGTCGCCCGCACGCGATTCGACGCCGAACCGTGTCCCGTTGCCCGGTCGATCGACGCCATCGGCGACTGGTGGTCCCTGCTGATCGTGCGCGACGCGTTCGACGGCAGTCGCCGCTTCGGCCAGTTCCAGCGAAGCCTCGGCATCGCCAAGAACATCCTCACCAGCCGGCTGCGCACGCTGGAGCAGACCGGAGTGATGACAACCGTGCCCGCCTCCGACGGCAGCCGCTACCAGGAGTACGTGCTCACGGAAAAGGGCCGCGCGCTCTTCCCCGTCGTCGTGGCGCTGCGCCAGTGGGGCGAGGCGCACTGCTTCGGCCCAGGGGAGGAGCACTCACGACTCCTCGACCGTCGGAACGGGCACCCGCTGAGCCCGCTGGAGATCCGCTCCAGCGACGGGCGCTCCGTGGGCCCGGACGAGACCGTCGTCGAAAAGCTCAGCAGTACGGACGACATGGGCTGACTCGACCGACGGCCACGGCGCAGCCCGTCCCTTTGCGGACGGATCAGCGGGAGCGCAGGCCGTTGACGAGCAGGGCGCAGACGGACTCCAAGGCGGCCTCGGCGCCCGGGGTCTGCCACTCGGGGGCGTGCGCGGGGTGGTGGTAGGCCGTCGTGGCGTCGAAGACGGTCCGGGCCGTCGCGGCGGGGTCGGCACAGGTGAAGTCACCGCCGGCGACGCCGTCGGCGATGATGACGCGCAGCTGCTCGATCAGATCGGCCACATGGTCGGCGGCCGCGTCACTGTGCTCGGCCGCCAGGACCCGGTAGGTGGCGAAGAGCTCCGGGTCCTCGGACAGCAGCTTCCGCTTGGCGGCGAACAGCGTGGTGAGCCAGGTGCGCAGTCGCTCGGGCGCGGCCTGCCGGGTGTCGGCCGCGACCGCCGCGATGTCCTCGCGCGCCCGGCCGAGCCAGCGCCGCGTGACAGCTTCGCGCAGCGCCGCCTTGGACGAGAAGTGCCGGTAGACGCTGGCGTGGCTGACCCCTAGCGCCCGCGCCACGTCGAGCACCGTGGCCTTCGCCGGTCCGTGACGGCGCAGCACGTCCTCGGTGGCCGTCAGGATGGTCTCGGCGTCGAGCGCCGGGCCCGAACGCATCAGCGCTCGCCGTTCCGTACGAACCGCACCGTGCGGCTCCCGGCCCCGGCGGCGGGCACCGGCTGCTCCCTCACTGCCAGTTCCTCCTAGTGGCCCGTCAGAAGACCGCGAGCGGGTTGACGGGCACCCCGGTCAGCCCGTGGATACGTGGCGGCGCCACCGTGAGCAGAAAAGCATAGCGGCCCAGCTCGGCGCAGACGGTGGCGAGCTCGTCCACCTCGGCGGCGTCGATCAGCGGCAGGCCCATCATCGGCAGAGCGATCCGGTGCAGCGGCAAGGGGCAGGCGGGGTCCAGGTCCGGGTGCGCGTCGCCGACGTCGCCCGCGTAGAGCGACACGCCGCGCCGGTGCATCCAGCGCACCGCGTCCAGGCTCATCCCCGGCATCGGCCGCTCGGGGTCGGGCGTCATGGGCCATCCGCAGCGCACCACCAGGGCGTCCCCGGACTCCAGCCGTACGCGGTGACGTTCCTCGGCCGCCTCGAGGTCCCGTGCGGTGACCGCATGTCCACTGGGCAACGGGCCGTCGGCCGCAAGGTCGAGCAGGATCCCCCGGGTGGCGAGCCCGGCGGCGAACGCCGTCGTGGAGCCGTGCCGGGCGCCGGCCGGTGTCACGGCCTCGTCCACGGGCCGCCCCGGATAGACCCGCCCGTCGCGGATCGCGTGCCCCAGCGCGTCGAGGTGCGTCGAGCGCGGGTGGTGATTGGTCACCAGCATCACGTCCGCCATCGCCGGCGCCGGGGAACCGACGTAGACCATCATCTGCTGAACGGGCGAGGCGTCTTGGGTGGACGGTGCGAAGGGGCCGCTGATGAGCGGCGTCGGCTGGACCGGAACCGCGAGGGACACCGTCCGCCCGGTGCGGGCCTCCGAGGCGCCCCTGGCCCGGGCCCCCGCGGTGATGAGGTTGAGCGTGCCGAGTTGGTCGTCCTCACCCCACCGGCCCCAATTGTTCGGCAGATCCTCTGAGTTGCTCGTTCCCGTATGCGATGCGTCCATGGCGCCGAACCGTATCGGGTTGAGGTTACAGAATCCAAACTCTGTAACCGTGGAGCGTGACGCCGCATGCGCCCACGGCCCGCACTCGGGTGAGCGCCCGACACCAGGAGGGGTGGAGCACCGGCACCCCGCCCTGCAGGGGCTACGATCCCGGGGCAGCCGATGACATGGGGGAGCCGTGAGCCAAACCGCGGCGCAGCTCGTCGCCGCCCTTCGCCGGGGCCGGCGTGATGCCACCGCCGAGGTGACCGTCCTGGCCGACCGGCCCGACGCCACCGTCGTGCGGTGCGGCCATGTCGTCGCCAAGGCGCACCCGCCCGGCACGGACCCGGCCGAGCTGGCCGTCCGGCTCGGGGTGGCGGCCCACCCCCGGTGCGCGGGGATACTGCTGCCGCCGGTCGACGGGATGGGAGCGCTGCCCGACGGACGGCAGGTCACCCTCTGGCCGTACGGCGAACCCGTGGCGCCCGACGCGCCGGACGCCGCCCCGTGGGTCGAGGCGGGGAAGCTGCTGGCCCGGCTGCACGCCGTGCCGGTCGCCGAACTGCCCGGCCCCCTCCCGGCGATGCGCGGCCCGGTCAAGGCGGCCCGCGCCATCGCCCGGCTGCGGGCGGCGGCGCTCCCCGACAGCGCGGCCATCCGGGCCGTGTTGCACGCCTGGGCCGGTCTGCCGGGCTGGGCGCGAGGCGTGGACCGCACGGACGACCGTACGGACCGCGTGGACCTGGACCGCACGGACCGCCGGGACCCCGGGGATCGCCGGGATCGAGCCGACCGGCAAGAGGCCGACCGGCTCTGCCACGGCGATCTCCACCTCGGTCAGCTCATCCGCCACCGCGCCACCGACTGGCGGCTCATCGACATCGACGACCTCGGCCTCGGCGACCCGGCCTGGGACCTCGCGCGGCCCGCCGCCTGGTACGCCGCCGGACTGCTCGCCCCCGAGGACTGGGACCGGTTTCTGGGGGGGTACCGGGCGGCGGGCGGTTCCGCCGCGGGGCAGGGCGACCCCTGGCCGCGGCTGGACGTGCCCGCCCGCGCCCTCACCGTGCAGACCGCCGCGCTCGCGCTCGCCAAAGCGGCGGCCGCCGGACGAGCGTTGGACGAGGCCGAGGAGGCGATGGTGGAGGCGGCTGTCCGCATCGCCCGGTACATGGAGGCCGTAGGGTGAAGTCCACGCGGTCGGACGGATGTTCCGGCGCGTTGTTGTCCGAAGCATGAGGAGTTGAGCGGACCATGCAGTGTCCCAAGTGCCATGCGCCGATGCACACGTATAACCGCAATGGCGTGCAGATAGAGCAGTGCAGCGGCTGCCGGGGGATCTTCCTGGACTACGGGGAGCTGGAGGCGCTGACCCGCCTTGAGACGCAGTGGACCCAACAGATGCCGCCCGCCGCGCCCGGCCCGCAGGGGTACCCGGCCGCGCCCGCGCCCGCGTGGGGCGCGCCGCAGCACGGGCACCACGGTGGTCACCACGGCCACCACAAGCGGGGTTTCGGGCACATGCTCTTCTCGTCCTGAGGACCGAGAAACGTCGGAGGGCCGGAGCTCTTCGCTCCGGCCCTCCGACGATCAGTGTGGACGATACTGGGATTGAACCAGTGACCTCTTCCGTGTCAGGGAAGCGCTCTCCCGCTGAGCTAATCGTCCGCGGGACTGCGTGCGCGATACTGGGATTGAACCAGTGACCTCTTCCGTGTCAGGGAAGCGCTCTCCCGCTGAGCTAATCGCGCAGGTGGATCCGCGAGGATCCGAGTGGACGATACTGGGATTGAACCAGTGACCTCTTCCGTGTCAGGGAAGCGCTCTCCCGCTGAGCTAATCGTCCGAGGTGGAGACGGGATTTGAACCCGTGTAGACGGCTTTGCAGGCCGTTGCCTCGCCTCTCGGCCACTCCACCAACCGTGGAGGTCGAAACCCCCACTCCGAGCGGACGACGAGATTCGAACTCGCGACCCTCACCTTGGCAAGGTGATGCTCTACCAACTGAGCCACGTCCGCAGGTGCCGTATGTCCGGGGCGCTTCCGCGTCCCGGCGACGTGTTGAACTCTAGCGGATTCCCCGGCCAGCTCAAATTCCGTTTCCGCAGCGTGCTGCCCTGCTCGGGTGCCGCGCGCCCTCCCGAGGCCGCCCTGACCTGGGCACCATAGACTCGCAACCGTGCACGATCTGCCCCCGCTCGCCCGCTTCGGCGGCCTGCTCGCCACCGATCTACGCGATGTGACCAGCGACCCGTCGGCCCTGGACACCCGGGGTTTCTGGGCCGTTGTCGCGGACTTCGAAGGCCGTCTGGTCTGTGCACGCTTCGGGGACGTACGCGCCGAGCCCGTGCCGCCCCCCGCGCCCGGGGGCTGGTACGGCCCCGCGGCCGGGGAGTGGACCTCGTCCCTGGACCGGGCCGCCTACACCGCGGGGGTGCGTGACATCCGGCGGCGCATCGCGGCCGGCGAGGTCTACCAGGCCAATCTCTGCCGGGTGCTGACCGCGCCGCTGCCCGATCCGGCAGGGGCCGATGTGGACGCGCTGACCGCGCTGCTGGCCCTGGGCAACCCCGCCCCGTACGCGGGCACCGTAAGGCTGCCCGGCCACGGGGTGGAGGTCGCCACGGCCTCGCCCGAACTGTTCCTGCGGCGCACCGGGCGCACCGTGGAGTCCGGCCCCATCAAGGGCACCGGCCGAGGCCCTGAAGACCTGCTGGAGAAGGACCACGCCGAGAACGTGATGATCGTGGACCTGGTCCGCAACGACCTGGGCCGGGTCTGCGCCACCGGCTCGGTGACCGTCCCTGCCCTCTGCGCGGTCGAACCGCATCCGGGACTGGTCCACCTCGTCTCCACGGTGCGGGGCGAACTCGCCCCCGGCACCGGCTGGCCGGAACTGCTCGCGGCCGCCTTCCCTCCCGGATCGGTCACCGGCGCGCCCAAGTCCAGCGCGCTGCGCGTCATCGAGGAGCTGGAGACCGCGCCCCGCGGCCCGTACTGCGGCGGCATCGGCTGGGTCGACGCCGACCGCGGCACCGGTGAGCTGGCGGTCGGGATACGCACCTTCTGGATCGACCGCGGCCCGGCCGGGGCCGTGCTGCGGTTCGGCACCGGGGCGGGCATCACCTGGGGCTCCGACCCGGAGCGCGAATGGGACGAAACGGAACTCAAGGCCGCCCGGCTGCTCGCGGTAGCGTCGGGCGTACAGCAGCCGACGGGAAGGGCGACGCGATGAAACCGGCCATCTGGCTCGATGGATCCCTCTGCGACGCGGACAGCGCCAGGGTGTCCGTCTTCGACCATGGGCTCACGGTCGGCGACGGTGTCTTCGAAACCGTCAAGGCCACCGAGGGACAGCCCTTCGCCCTCACCCGCCATCTGCGGCGGCTGGCCCGCTCCGCCGAGGGCCTGGGGCTTCCCGAGCCGGACCTGGACGAGGTGCGGCGGGGCTGCGAGGAGGTGCTCAAGGCCCACCCGGTGCCGTTCGGGCGGCTGAGGATCACCTACACCGGCGGGCTCTCGCCGCTCGGCTCCGACCGGGGCACGGCCGGACCCACCCTGGTGGTCGCGCTGTCCGAGGCGTCCCGCCGGCCCGACGCCACGGCCGTGATCACCGTTCCGTGGGCGCGCAACGAGCGCGGGGCGCTCACCGGCCTGAAGACCACCTCGTACGGCGAGAACGTGGTCGCGCTCGCCCGCGCCCGTGAGCACGACGCCTCCGAGGCCCTCTTCGGCAACACGGTCGGCGCGCTCTGCGAGGGCACCGGCACCAACGTCTTCGTGGTCCTCGACGGCGAGCTGCACACCCCGCCGCTCGCCTCCGGCTGCCTCGCCGGGATCACCCGCGCCCTGGTGCTGGAGTGGGTGGGCGCCAAGGAGACCGATCTGCCGCTGGAGGCGCTGCGCCGGGCCGAGGAGGTCTTCCTGACCTCCACGACCCGCGACGTACAGGGCGTGCACCGTGTGGACACCCGCACCCTGCCCGGCGCCCCCGGTCCGGTCACCGCCGAGGCCCTGCGGATCTTCACCGAGCGGGCCGCCGCGGATATCGACCCCTGACCGGCCGGTAGCGGCGGATCCGCGCGGAAAACGGGTGACGTCGGCCCGGCGGACCGGTAGAACACCCTCGTGACCACCACTCTGCGGCCCATCGCGCCCGAACAGCACACCGAAGGCGGCGGGCGTGCCCGCTCGTACGAGGTGTGCGTCAACAGCCGCCCCGTCGGCTCCGTCCAGCTCACCACCGACGCCCGCCTGGGCCCGGCGGCCGGGCGCATCGAGCGGCTCCACATCGACGAGGGCGAGCGGCACCGGGGCCGCGGCACGGTCGCCGCGCTCGCCGCCGAGGAGGTGCTGCGCGGCTGGGGCTGCACCCAGCTGGTGGTGAGAGTCCCCGCACCGGCCACGACCGCCCTCGGGCTCGCGGCCGCGCTCGGCTACCGCGAGCGCGGTCGCAACATGCTCAAGCGGCTCACGGAGCCGCCCGAACTGCCCGGGGACAGCGCGATACGCCCCATGGCGGACGCCGAGTACCCGGCCTGGCGCGCCCGCGAGCGGGCCGGATACATCGCCGACCTGCTGGAGCGCGGAGTCACCCGGCAGCAGGCCGAGACCAAGGCGGACACCGACTACGCGACGCTGCTGCCGCAGGGCCCGGACACCCCCGGGGCCCTGCTGCGCGTCCTCGCCCACGGCGGTACGGACGTGGGCACCGTCTGGGTCGCGCTGCGCGAGGGGGAGGCCGACGCCGCAGAGAGCGGGGAGGCGTACGTCTACGCCGTCGAGGTCACCGAGGCGCACCGCGGCCGCGGACACGGCCGCACCCTGATGCTGGCCGCCGAGCGCGCGAGCCTGGCGCACGGGGCGCGCAGCCTGGGCCTGCATGTCTTCGGCGGCAACACCCCGGCGCTGCGGCTGTACGATTCGCTGGGCTACGAGCCGACCGAATACCAGCTCTACAAGCCGCTGCTTTGAAGGCCTGCTCCGAGGGCCTGCTCCGAGGGGACAGCTCCAAGGCCTTCCGGGGCCCTGCCGACGGCCTTACGGCCGCTCGGCGATGAGGCGGGCGGCGATCTCCTCGACGCGCTCCCGCAGCCCCTCCTGGCTCTTGCCGCCGTCCAGCCGCTCGCCGCCGATCACATACGTGGGGGTGCCGGTGACCCCGATCGCCTTGCCCTCGGCCTGGTCCGCGTCCACGATCAGGATGTGCCGGCCGTCGACCAGCGCGGTGTCCATCTCCTCGGCGTCCAGCCCCAGTTCCCGGGCCACCTCCACCAGCAGCGGCTCACCGCTGGTCCCGAGCTCCTCGGCGCGCTCCAGGACGGCCTCGACATACGGCCAGCCGCGCCCCTGCGCGATGGCCTCCTCGGCCGCCTGGGCCGCCGCGTGGGCGTGCTGGTGGCGCTCCAGCGGGAAGTGGCGCAGCCGGATGTCCAGGGCGTCCTGGAAGCGCTCGCGCAGCGCGCGCAGATCGCCCAGGGCGGTACGGCAGTCGGGGCACTGCAGCTCGCACCAGACGTCGAGAACGGGGCGAGGGGAGGGGTCGGTGTGGCTCATGGGGCCAGTCTTCCAGCCCCTGGTCCCCGCTCCGTACCCGGAGATGTCCCTGATCCCGGGCCAGGGCCATGGCCCCCGCCGCCTTACGGGGTGCACGATGGACATACCGGAACGCCAGTCGCGGGAGGAACGATGCTGACCGACACCATCTGTGCCGCGCTGTCCGCGGCCGGTCTGGGCATCGCCGGGCTGACCGCCTACCGCAAGCGGTTCCTGGCCGCGACCCGGATCGCCGCCTACGCCCTGGTCCCGCTGGGCCTGGCGATGACCGGCATCCTGGACTGGATGGCGGACCTGGTCTTCAAGCCGACCGTCTGGCTGGGCTTCGGCGTGCTCGGCCTCTCCTGGGTGCTGTTCATGATCAGCCGGGCGGTCGAGCGCCGCTCCGGCGGCACCCGTAAGGAGCGCCGCGCGGCGGCCGCGGCCGAACGGGCCGGGGTGTCCGCGGGCGCCTCGGAGCCCGCGCTGGGGCCCGGCCGAGGAGCCGCCGGGGCGAAGGCCGCAGAGAGGCCGAAGGCCAAGGGCGGAACGAGCTCGGGCACAGATGACTTCTCCGACATCGAGGCCATACTCAAAAAGCACGGGATCTGACAAGCGACCGATCAAAAAACGATCACCGGTCGCAGGCGGGGTGAGGGCTGGGTCATGATCTCCGCGAGATGTTGCAATCACCGCCCGGGGAACAATCCCCCATCGAAGGACCCCCTGTTCCGCCGAGCGACGAGACCCGTGGCTGTCTCTTCGCCCTCTCGCAGCCGCCGCTGATGCTGTTCCTGGCGTTCATCGGCACCCTGCTCTTCGTGACCGCCGTTCACGACCTCCACCGGTGGTGAGGCGGCACTCCGCCCGGCCGCCGACCGCCGGGCGCGGGCGGTCAGCTCGCGGCCTCGCGGCGCCGGGCGCGGTACGCGGCGACATGCAGCCGGTTGCCGCAGGTGCGGCTGTCGCAGTAGCGCCGGGAGCGGTTGCGGGACAGGTCCACGAAGGCGTGACGGCAGTCCGGGGCCTCACAGCGGCGCAGCCGCTCCTGCTCGCCCGCCACCACGAGGAACGCCAGCGCCATGCCGCAGTCGGCGGCGAGGTGGTCGGCGAGCGAGGCCCCGGGCGCGAAGTAGTGCACATGCCAGTCGAAGCCGTCGTGGTCGGTGAGCCGGGGTGTGGTGCCGGCCGCGGCGATCATCGCGTTGAGCAGCTCGGCGGAGCGGCGGGTGGCGGCCTCGTTCCCGGCCGCCGAGAAGACCTCGGCGAACCGGTCCCGTACGGCCCGGACGGCGGCGAGGTCGCGTTCCCCGAGCGTGCCGATGTCGCTGATGTCATTGCGCTCGACGAACCGGCGCAGGGCGGCGACATCGGCGAGGTCATCCTGGTCCGCACCCTCGGGCGCGGTATTCACCAGATCGACGACCGCGTCGAGCGCGCACCGGGTGTCGTGGTTGATCAGCACGATTGGCTCCCTGGCCGGCTGGGTCGGCGGCTGCCCCTGGGCTGCCCTCGATCTGCCCGACTCTAGCTCTGCCGGGCGCCGGGCGGTCACCGGACGGCCCGGGCGGGCACGCGACGGTGCCGCGCGCGGCATCACGACGGTGCCGTCGCCGCGGGGGGTGCCGCGGCGACGGCACCGTCGCCTGCCTCTGCCGTTGTCGGGTTGCCATGGTCGGGATGGTCGGTACTGAAAGGTTGCGCATGTCACGTAGATCGCGCCCAGGCTTGCGCCGTCTCCCCGAGTCGGACGGCCGAGCGCTCAGCTCTCGCCGGGTCTCAGCTCTCCGCCAGGATGTGGGAGAGCTCTGTGTCGAGGTCGAAATGGCGGTGTTCGGTACCGGGTGGCACCGCGGCGTCGGTTCGCTTCAGGAACGACTCCAGGGCCCGCGCCGGGGCTTCGAGCAGTGCCTCCCCCTCCGGGGAGCTCAGGGCGATGCAGACGACTCCCTGGCCGTGGCTGCGGGACGGCCACACACGGACGTCGCCGGTGCCGGTGGGCCGGTGCAGGCCCTCGGCGAGAAGATCGCGGGCAAACACCCATTCGACCGTCTCTTCGGCTCCGGTGTGGAAGGTGGCGTGCACGGCGTAAGGGTCGGCCGTGTCATACCGCAGGCCCGCGGGTACAGGCAGTGAGGATTCGCTCGACACAACGAGGCGCAGGTGCAGCTCGCAGCTGACCGTGGTGTTCATAAGCGCCAGGGCCTTTCGCTCAGTGTGCGCTCGGGGATTCGCACGTCGGCGAAATCGACATGCCACCTACGGTGCCGTTGTAAACCCCTCTGACCGTTTTGCGGCGCTTCCGGTAGCTCTTGCGGCCCAGCTCCGACATGGGTACTGCCGCCGTTCCGGTGACTTCAAATGATCAGGTAGGTTGGGTCACATGAATGCGGAGAGTGACGGGCGGCGGGGGGCTGCCGAAACGGCACCCCAGGCCGCGACGGGGGGCGACGGGTCGAAGCGGGAGCCGGTGTGGGGTTCCCGGGCGCCGCAGTTCATCAAGCGGTCACGCCCGCTCCACCTGAGCTGGCAGGTCGGCGTCTTCATCGTCGGCCTCGGGGTCGTGGGCCTGGGCATCATTCTGCTGCCCCTGCCCGGTCCGGGGTGGCTGGTGATCTTCGCCGGAATGGCGATCTGGGCGACCGAGTTCGTCTGGGCCCAGCTGGTGCTGGCCTGGACCAAGCGCAAGGTCACCGAGGCGGCGCACCGCGCCCTGGATCCGAGGGTGCGCCGGCGCAATCTCATACTGACCACGATCGCGGTGGTGATCTGCGCCGCGGCGGTGACGGTCTACGTGTGGAAGTTCGGCATCGTGATGCCGTGGAAGATCGAGCAGTGACCGGTCCGGGGTCGTAGGACTGGTCATGAGCACGGTCCGGCATGCGCTAATGTTGGCCGTGCGCCAGGGCGATTAGCTCAGTGGGAGAGCGCTTCGTTCACACCGAAGAGGTCACTGGTTCGAACCCAGTATCGCCCACCCTGGACCGGGGGCCCGGAAGGCATCTGCCTTCCGGGCCCCCGGCGTTCTCGCATGTCCGAAGCTGTCCGGCGGCTGTCCGAAGGTGTCCGGCGACAGGAGGCCGTCGATGCCGTCCCCAGTGATGTAGTCGAAGCGCTTCGCCTCAATCCTGATCGATCCTGTCCGAACCGTTGACGCGCGCGTCGTTGGTCCTTAGCTTGTCCCGGCAAGCGCTTGCCTAAAACGTTTCAACCAACGGGGGCGGTCGGACGGCCTGCCCGGGAGGGGCGTGTCATGGGTGCTCGGCGATGGACGGCGAGAGCGAGAGGGGCCCGCGCGGTCGCGGCCGTGGTGGCCGCGCTGGGGCTGCTGGTCACCGGCTGCGGCGGGGGAAGTGACTCGGGGGGCGGCAAGGTGACCATCCGCTACTCCTGGTGGGGCGCCAAGGATCGCGCCGAGCTGATCCAGAAGACGGTGAAGCTGTTCGAGAAGGAACATCCGAACATCAAGGTCAAGACGGACTTCTCGGAATACACCGACTTCTGGAGCAAGTTCAACACCCAGGCCGCGGGCGGAAACGCACCGGACGTCTTCCAGAACTCCTACGCCTTCCTGCGCAAATACGGCGACAAGAATCTTCTCCTGGATCTGAATGGTCAGGCCAAGGCCGGAAATCTCAGCCTGAAGGGTTTTCGCGATGGGCTGGAGAAGGCCGGGGATATCGACGGCAAGCTTCTGGGAGTGCCGGTCGGCGCCAATACCTTCGCCCTCTTCTACAACCCGGACGCGTTCAAGAAGGCCGGAGTGACCGTCGAGGACGGATGGACCTGGGACGACTTCTTCGCGGCCGCCAAGAAGGTGCGCAAGAGCGACGACACGCTCTACGGGGCCAGCGACAACGCCAATGTGATGTATCTCTACGACCTGTACCTGCGGCAGAACGGCAAGGCGTTCTTCACCAAGGACAGCAAGCTCGGCTTCACCGAGGACGACCTCACCGAGTGGTGGGGCCGGTGGCAGCAGCACGCCAAGGCCGACGAGCTGGTGCCCGGCAAGAAGTCCGAGCAGGCCAAGCCCAAGGCGTCGATCAGCGCCGACCTGTCGGCCTCCGAGTTCACCTGGGACAACTTCCTGGTCCGCTTCGCCGCCGAGACCAAGACCGACCTCGACCTCGGGCCCATCCCGACCACCGACGGCAAGCGGACCGGCCAGTACCTCTCCTCGCTGATGCTCAGCGGCTCCGCCCGCACCCAGCACCCCAAGGAAGTCGCCCAGTTCATCGACTTCATGACCCACGACCCCGAGGTGGGCAAGGTCATGGGCTACAACCGCGGCATCCCGGCCACCAACTCCCAGTACGACGCCTACCGGCCCCAGGGCGTCGACGCCAAGATCGCCGCGTATGAGAAGAGCGTGAGCGCCGAGCTGGAGCCGATCACCCCGCATCCGGCGGGCGCCGATGTCGCCGAGGCCGCGTTCCTGAGGATCTACACCCAGGTCGCGCTGGGGCAGACCTCGATGGGCAAGGCCGTCGACCAGTTCTTCAACGAGGCCGAGTCCGCGCTCGGCTCGTGAGGAGAGCTTCCGTGACACCGACCACGACGCGTGCGACGGATGGAGCGCGGCCTCCCACCGGGAAGCCCCGGGCCAAGGCCGCCCCCGGCACCCGCCCTGCCCCCGCGGCGGGGCGGCGCCAGGGCCGCCGCGAGAACCTCGCGGGCTATCTCTTCCTGACGCCCTGGTGCATCGGGATCCTGCTGCTCACCCTCGGCCCGATGCTCGTCTCGCTCTATCTGGCGTTCACCGACTACAACCTCTTCGACTCGCCGCGGTGGATCGGGTTCAAGAACTTCCAGGACCTCTTCCAGGACGACCGCTGGTGGACCTCGGTCCAGGTGACGCTGAAGTACGTACTGATCGGCACCCCGCTGAAGCTGGCCGCGGCGCTCGCCGTGGCGCTGCTGCTGGTCAAGCCCCGTAAGGGCCAGGGCTTCTACCGTTCGGCGTTCTACGCCCCCTCGCTCATCGGCGCCAGTGTGAGCGTCGGCATCGTCTGGCGGGCGATCTTCAACGACGACGCGATCGTCGACAAGTCGATGAACCTGTTCGGATGGGATGTCGGCGGCTGGATCGGCGACCCGGACTGGGCGCTGCCTACCCTCATCACCCTGACCGTCTGGCAGTTCGGCGCCCCGATGGTGATCTTCCTTGCCGGGCTGAAGCAGGTACCGGGCGAACTGTACGAGGCCGCCGAGATGGACGGCGCCGGCCGCTGGCGGCGGTTCCGGTCCATCACCCTGCCGATGATCTCGCCGGTGCTCTTCTTCAACCTCCTGCTGGAGCTCATCCACTCGTTCCAGGTCTTCACCTCGGCGGTGGTGATCGCGGGGTCGGGCACCAACACCGGCGGACCGGGCGACTCCCTGCTGGTCTACGGCTGGTACCTCTACGAGCAGGGCTTCCGCAATCTGCGCATGGGCTACGCCGCCGCGATGGCCTGGATGCTGATGCTCGGCATCGGCCTGGTGACCGCGGTGCTGTTCAAGACCCAGCGCGGCTGGGTGCACTACGAGGAGGATGCCAGATGAGCGTGTCCCGGCGCGCTGCGCGGGCTGGACTGGGGAGCCGCGCAGCGACGAAGGAGCGGGCAGTGACGAGGGAAGCCCGCGCAGGGGAGCGCGCCGGGACTGAGCGGGAGGCGCCGTGAGTGCTTCTGCGACGGTCGGGCGGCAGCGCGGGGCGCGCTCCGTGATCTGGCATGTGGGGGCGCTCGCCGTGCTGGCGGTGATCCTCTACCCCGTGGTGTGGGTGATCGGCGGCTCGTTCAAGCCCGGTGACCAGATCATCGGCAGCCTCCAACTGCTGCCCACCGACCCGATCACCGACAACTACCGTCGGCTCAGCGACGGCATCGCGGACGTGCCGATCTCGACCTTCTTCACCAACTCGCTGCTGTTGGCGGGCGGTTCGGTGATCGGCGTGCTGTTCTCCTGCTCACTGGCGGCCTACGCCTTCGCCAGGATCCGCTTCGTGGGGCGCGACGCGCTCTTCACGCTCATGATCTCCACCCTGCTGCTGCCGTTCCAGGTGCTGATCATTCCGCAGTACATCCTGTTCCAGAAGCTGGACCTGATCAACACGTATGTGCCGCTGCTGCTCGGCAAGTACCTGGCGGCGGACGCCTTCTTCGTCTTCCTGATGGTGCAGTTCATGCGCGGGCTGCCCCGGGAGCTGGACGAGGCGGCCCGGCTGGATGGCTGTGGCCATCTGCGCATCTACTGGAACATCGTGCTGCCGCTGTGCCGCCCGGCGCTGATCACCAGCGCGATCTTCACCTTCATCTGGTCGTGGAACGACTTCATCGGGCCCCTGCTCTATCTCAACGAACCGGACAAGTACACGGTCTCGCTGGGCCTGAAGCTCTTCATCGACCAGGACTCCGTCGCCGACTACGGAGGCATGGTCGCCATGTCGCTCGTCGCCCTGCTGCCGGTGCTGCTGTTCTTCCTGGCCTTCCAGCGCTATCTGGTCGAGGGCGCGGCGACCTCCGGGCTGAAGGGCTGAGGCCGCCATGGGACAAGCCACGGGAAGCGCCATGGGACAAGCAGCGGGAGCCGCCATGGGCCAAGCCGCCGTACGACGCACCGCGCAGCGGCCCGCCCGCGGCACACTGCGCTTCGCGCTGTTCGCCGAATGCCTGCTGACCGGCGTCTGGATGGTGCTCGCCGCCCTGCCGGTGATCACCCTGCTGCCCGCCTTCGCCGCCGGCTGTGCGCACCTTCGCCGCCATCTGGACGGCGAGCGGTCCACCTGGCGGGACTTCCTGACCGGGCTGCGGGAGGCCACCCGCAGCGGCTGGCGGTTCTCCCTGCTGTGGTGGTCGGCGCTCGCGTTGCTCGCCTTCGATCTACGGGTGGCCCGCACCGGAGCGCTGCCCGGCGGGCCCGCGCTGATCGCCGTCAGCGTGGCGGGCCTGCTCGCGGTGCTCGTCCTCGGACTGCGGACGGCGACCGTAAGGCGGCCCGGCACCGCCTGGCCGGCCGCCGCCCGTACCGCCGCACGCCAGGGCCTGACCGCCGACCCCGGCGGATCGCTGCTGCTCATCGGCGGGCTCGCGGTGCTCGCCGTCGCCGCCTGGCAGATGCTGCCGCTGATCGCCCCGGCGGCGGGCGCCCTCGCGGGCTGTGCGGTCGCGGTGGAGCGCCGCGCCAGCATCTGACCCGGCGCCACCCGCCTCCCGGCGCCGACCCCTCCCGCCCGGCCCCGCTCATGTCATGCACCTGCCCCGTACGAAAGGTGAAGCGGACATGCCCCCGATCGCCCGACGCAACCTTCTCAAGGCCGCCGCCGTCACCGGCGCCGCCGTGCCGTTCTCCTGGCTGCTGGCCACGAACGGCCCGCAGGCCGCCGCCGACAGCCCCGCCGAGAAGTTGGCCGCCGAGCCCGTGGACATCACCTGGCTGGAGGACGGCGGCCTCGGCGCGGCCGCGGGCTCCACCTTCGGCGTCCCCTGGCCCAAGGGCACCCACCCCGGCGACCGGACCTTCACGCTGACCACCGCCGACGGCAAGGCGGTGCCCCTGCAGACCTGGGCCACCGCCCACTGGCCCGACGGCTCGCTCAAGTGGACCGCGCACGCGGCGGGGGAGGGGCTCACCGGCAGCGCCTACAAGCTCATCACCGGCACACCCGCCGCGCCCGCCAAGAAGGTCACCGTCGCCGAGAGCGGCGGCCGGATCACCGTCGACACCGGGGTGATCCGGGCCGTGATCGGCAAGGGCGGCGAGCAGCTCGTACGCTCTGTCACCCGCGGCTCCACCGAGATCGCCCGCGACGGCCGACTGGTCCTGCTCCGCCAGGGCGACCTCGACGACGGCGACCACGGCAGCGCCGCGTGGGAGCGGTTCGACGGCGAGATCAGCGGGGCGAAGGTGGAGCAGCGGGGCCCCGTACGCGCCGTCGTCCGCATCGACGGCAAGCACCGTAAGGGCCGCCGGGCCTGGCTCCCCTTCAGCGTCCGGCTCTACTTCTACGCGGGCGCCGAATCGTTCCGCATGGTGCACACCATCACGTACGACGGCGACCAGAACAAAGACTTCATCCGCGGCCTGGGTGTCCGCTTCTCCGTGCCCATGCGCGACGAGGCGTACGATCGCCATATCCGCATCGCGGGCGAGGGCAAGGGATTCCTCACCGAGGCCGTCAAGGGCATCACAGGGCTGCGCCGCGACCCCGGCGCGAAGATCCGCACCGCCCAGGTCAAGGGCGAGAAGCTGCCCGACCCGGCCACCTGGGACCAGCGCGTCACCTCCCGGCTGCACCTCATCCCCGCCTGGGGCGACTACACCCTCTCCCAGCTCTCCGCCGACGGCTTCACCCTGCGCAAGCGCACCAAGCCCGGCCACGGCTGGATCGCGGCGGGCGGCGGCGGCCGGGCGAGCGGCTTCGGCTATGTGGGCGGCGTCAGCGGCGGACTCTCCTTCGGACTGCGCGACTTCTGGGAGAAGTTCCCCGCCCAGCTCGACATCCGCGGCGCCGCCGGGGACACGGCCGAGGTCACCCTGTGGCTCTGGTCGCCCGAGGCCCAGCCCATGGACCTGCGCTTCTACCACGACGGCATGGGCCAGGACACCTTCCCCGAACAGCTTGAGGGCCTCGAGATCACCTACGAGGACTACGAACCGGACTTCGGCACCCCGTACGGCATCGCCCGCACCAGCGAACTCACCTTCTGGGCCAACGCGGCCACCCCCGACGCCGACACCCTCGTCCGGCAGGCCGCCGCCGTGCGCACCCCGCCCCAACTGGCCGCGGGCCCCGCCGACATCGCCCGCGCCAAGGTCTTCGGCGGCCTCTTCGCCCCCGTCGACCGCTCCACCACCGCCAAGGCGAAGATCGAGGACCGGCTGGACTTCCTCTTCGATTACCACAAGGGCCAAGTCGAACAGCGCCGTTGGTACGGCTTCTGGGACTACGGCGACATCATGCACACCTACGACGGGGACCGGCACCAGTGGCGGTACGACGTCGGAGGCTACGCCTGGGACAACTCCGAGCTCTCGCCCGACCTGTGGCTGTGGCTGGCGTATCTGCGCTCCGGCCGCTCCGACATCTTCCGCTTCGCCGAATCCATGACCCGGCACACCGGCGAGGTCGACGCCTACCACCTCGGCACATGGGCCGGGCTCGGCACCCGGCACGGCGTCCAGCACTTCGCCGACAGCGCCAAACAGCAGCGCATCTCCACCGCCCTGTACCGCCGCTACTACTACTTCCTCACCGCGGACGAGCGGATCGGCGACATCATGCACGCCCTCGTCGACTCCGACGAGACGTTCCTCGTCCTCGATCCCCTGCGCAAGGTCCGCGAGGACCCCGACTACGAGCCCGATCCGCACGCCCTGTCCATCGGCTTCGGCACCGACTGGAGCGGCCTCGCCGGCGCCTGGCTCACCGAATGGGAGCGGCGCGGCCCCAAGGCGAAGAAGGCCGAGGCGCGGCTGCGCTCCACCATGGAGACCATCGCGGCTCAGCCCAACGGCTTCGTCCAGGGCAGCGGGCTGTACGACCTCGACACCGGCAAGTACGCCATCGAGGACGAGCCCAAGGTCAGCGTCTCCCATCTGTCCGCGGTCTTCGGCCTGGTCGAGGTCTGCGCCGAGGTGATCGACCTCATCGACATGCCGAAGTTCACGGAGGCATGGCTGGACTACTGCCGCTACTTCAACGCCACCAAGGCCGAGCAGAAGGCCCGCTACGGCACCGACTTCGGCTCCCTGATCCTGGTCCAGGGCCACTCACGGCTCGACGCCTACGCCGCCGTCCGGCTGGGGGACGACAAGCTGGCCGCCCGCGCCTGGCAGAAGTTCACCGAATACCACGAGGGCGACGGCTATCCCGACGCCACCACCAGCTGGAAGACGGTCGAGCTAGAAGGCCCGCAGGTGCTGGAGCCCGGCGTGGAGGCGGCCTGGGTGAGCACCAACGCCACCGCCCAGTACGGCCTCGCCGCGATCCAGAACCTCGCGCTCGTCGGCGACAAGCTGCCGGACTAGCCACGCGGTCACGGTTCCGACGACACTTGAGGGCATGGACTGGTGCCATTACCGCTTCCACAGCCGATGGGACCTCGACGCCGCCCCCGCCGCGGTCTTCGCGGCGCTGGCGAACGGCGACGACTATCCGCGGTGGTGGCCCCAGGTCCGTGAGGTCCGGCGGATCGACGAGCGCAGCGGCGCCGCCCGCTTCCGCTCCCTGGTCCCGTACGACCTGCGGTTGATCGTCAGCGAGGCACGCCAGGACCCGGCGGACGGCGTGCTGGAGATCGGCTTCTCGGGCGATCTGGAGGGATGGGCGCGCTGGACGGTGCTGCCCCACGGGACCGGCACCCGTGCCCTCTTCGAACAGGAGGTGGTGGCCCGCAAGCCGCTGCTGCGCCGCCTCGCGCTGCCTGGCCGTCCCGTCTTCCGGGCCAACCACGCCCTGATGATGCGCTCCGGACGGCGGGGGCTGCGGGCGCATCTGGCCGCACGGCCCGCCGGTCCGGCCTCGCCGCCCTCCGGCGGACATACGGTTTGAACCAAACCCGCCGCGACCTGTATTGTTCAGGTCGTTCCGCCGGGGAGACCCCGATGAGGACAACCCGGGCGATTAGCTCAGTGGGAGAGCGCTTCGTTCACACCGAAGAGGTCACTGGTTCGAACCCAGTATCGCCCACCACCCCATGAGGCCGGGCCGCCAGCAGGCGGCCCGGCCTCATGTCTGTCCGCTGGTAAGGCCGGTCCGTGTGCTTGTACGGCCAAGAGCTGGGTATCCGGATAAAACTTCCGTGGGTGACGATATGGAGGGGAACTCATGGCCGTAGCCAGCGCAGCCGTCCTGTCCCTGGACTGTGCCGAACCCGAAGAGCTCGCCGAGTTCTACGCCCGGGTGCTCGGCGCCGAGATCCAGCCGATGACCACCCCCGACCGGATCGAGATCGTCGCACCCGGCGGGTCGCGGATGGCGTTCCTGCGGGACCATGGCTTCGCCCCGCCGAGCTGGCCGCGGCCGGACGACTCCCAGCAGGCCCATCTGGACCTGCTGGTGGAGGACATCGACGCCGCGGAGCGCCAGGTCATCGACCTGGGCGCCCGCCCGCTGGACACCAAGAACAACGGCGGGCCGCGCGACACCCGGATCTACTCCGACCCGGCGGGCCATCCCTTCTCGCTCCGTCGCGCCTGAGCCTCCTTCTCGCTCCGCCGCCCCGAGCGTCAGGCCGCGGCCGCGAGGTCGGGACGCAGCGGCCAGGCCGGGTCGCAGACCTCGTCCGAGCCGTTGAGCGCGAACCACGCCTGCAGCCCCCGGGCCTGCGCCGCGTACCAGATCGTCTGGCGGGCGTGCAGTTCGGCGGGTGTGAGTGTCTCCAGACGCGAGGCGAACCGGCGGCCCACCGCCCGCACCACGTGCAAGGAGGCCGCCGCGTCCGCCGCAGCGTCATGCGCGCCGGTCAGCTCCACTCCGTAGTGCGCACACAGATCGAGCAGGGTGCGGCGGCCCTTGCGATAGCGGTCCAGATGCTTGTCCAGCACGCGCGGATCCAGCACGCTCATCGAGCGCAGCGAAAGATAGCCCGCCAGGCTGGAGTTGCGATGCCGCTTCAACTCCCGGTCCAGCAGGGTCAGATCGAACGGCGCGTTCATCACCACCAGCGGGGTGCCCCGCGCGGTCTGCTCGGCTATCGCCCGCGCCATCTCGTCCATCACCGGCGCCGGCCATCTGCCGTGGCGCTGCAGATGGGCATCGGTCAGGCCGTGTATCTCGGTGGCGGCCGGCGGCACCGGCACCCCCGGGCTCACCAGCCAGCGCCGGACCTCCGGCAGACTTCCGGTCCCGCGCTGCACCACCAGCGCCGCCGACACAATCCGGTCATGCTCGACATCGACACCCGTGGTCTCCGTGTCAAAGGCAGCAAGCGGCCCCTCGAACCAGGACGGCATGGCCCCAACTCCTCGTGCTTTTCCCGTCGATGACTCCTGCATCCCGCCCCGACCAGGTGATACCCGGAGCGGGCACCTCGAACCGCCGCTGTTTGCCGAGGTCCTGACGCGGAGACAACACAGGTGTACGTATGCCGGCGACGACCGGAAGGCGTCACGGACATGACGCTCGCGAAACCCGACCCGGCCCCGGCGGTGAGCGGCCTTGCCCTGAGCGGAACACCCCCCGTGCGTGGCCAGATCGCGGCCACCGCCTGCATGGAGACCCTTCAGGTGGGGTATCTGCACGCGGTCGCCGCCGCCGCTGGCTGCTCACTGGCCCAGCCCTTTCCCGACCACGGCATCGACTGGCATGTCAGCCACAGCGCGCCCGGCCACGCCGTGGACGACGAGGTCACCATCAAGGTGCAGCTCAAGGCCACGTACCAGATCGCACCGGACCCTCCGGGCCCGACCTTCGCCTTCACCCTCGACAACGACCACCTGATCAAGCTGGCCCGCAGCCCGGTCTCCGTGCACAAGATCCTCGTGGTGATGATCGTGCCGCGCCGCCAGGAGGACTGGCTGCGAGCCGGGTATGACCGACTGTCCCTGCGCCACTGCTGCTACTGGATCAATCTGGCCGGCCACCCGATCACGGGCCGCCGCCGGACCACCGTGCGGATCCCGACCTCGCGGGTCTTCGACGACCGCGCGCTCTGCGAGATCATGACCCGGGTCGGGGCGGGAGGGAGACCGTGATGGACCGACCGTGGCCCCAGGACGACCCGGCACCCCCGTCGGTCCCGCACCCCGACGAGACCGATCCGGCCGTCCTCGGCGCCCTGCTCGCCCGGCACGGCTGGCGCCGCCGCGGCGGCACCCCGGGGCGCTACGCCCGCTGGACCCCGCCCGGCCGGCTCTCGGGCGCGACCAGCCTGCTGGTGCCCGAGAGCCGGGACTTCCCCGACAGCGGCGATCTGCTCGGCGAGGCGCTGATGGCGCTCAGCCGCAGCGCCGCCCCCTCCGCCCGCGAGGTGCTCACCGGCCTCGCCGTGCCCAGCGATGAGATCCGCTGGCGGCGCGAGGTGCCCGAATCCCCCGGCGGCACCTCCGCCTGGACCGCGCAGGAGCGGCTGCGCGCCGCCGCCCGCGACACCCTGCTGGCGGCGGCGCTCGCCGCCCGCGGCCGGGCGGGCTACTACGGCGCCCGGCACCGCCGCGCCGCCGAGGCGTCACTGGAGCGGGTGCTGACCGGGCCGCCGGGCGCGGATCCCGGTGGCCGTGAGCTGACCGTCTTCGTGCCCGTCGAGGAGGACGGCCGCGCCACCGCCGTCACCTTGCTGCGCGCGCTGTACGCCCTCCGTGACGCCGCCGACTACCACCGGACGACCGGCGGTATGGAGGTGTACGACGCGGCGGTCGCGGCGGGGGCCTGCCGGGAGCTGACCGAGGCGGTGGTCGCGCTGGTCCAGGGCACGGAGGGGGCGCGGGTGGCGCTGGAGTGGTCACCGGCCGCCGGTCCGCCGCCGGGGTTCGCGGTCCGGCCCGATCCGGTGGAGTTCTCACCCGGCGATCTGCCGGGGCTGCGGGAGGCGGCTGCCCGCTATGTCCGGGATGAGCCGTCGGTGCCCGTATGCCTCACCGGTGCGGTGGTGCGGCTGCGCCGTACCGGCCCCGGCGGTCCCGGGACGGTGCGGCTGCGGGTGCTCTCCGGGGCGGATGTCTCACTGGTGCGGATCACCCTGGACGAGGAGGACTACCGGATCGCCGGCCACGCCCATCTGGTGGGGCTGCCGATCCGGGTGCGGGGGCGGCTGGAGAGCCGCGGCGGCTTCCGGCGGCTCAGCGGGGCCACCGGCGTCACCCCGGTCCAGGTGGACGACGCCGAGCGGGACCGGCTGGTCAAATCGCTCCAGGAGAACCTGGACTTCTTCGAGGAGGCATGCGGCGGCGGCCCCTGACCGGCCGCCCCGGCGGTCGCCCCCCGCGGTGACGGCGTGCACAACCGTTTCGCGGTCCCACCCGTCGGCTCGGTACGATTCACGCTGCGCCGCATTAGCCGCGGTGAGCCATCCATCAGTCAGGAGAGACCGGTGTCAGACGTCCGTGTGATCATCCAACGCGATTCCGAGCGGGAAGAACGCGTGGTGGCCACGGGCACTACGACGGCGGACCTCTTCTCCGGCGACCGCTCGATCGTCGCCGTGCGTGTGGGCGGACAGCTCAAGGACCTGGCGTACCAGCCGGCCGAGGGCGACGAGATCGAGCCCGTGGAGATCACCAGCAAGGACGGCCTGGACATCCTGCGCCACTCCACCGCGCATGTCATGGCCCAGGCGGTGCAGGAGCTGTTCCCCGAGGCGAAGCTGGGCATCGGCCCGCCGATCAAGGACGGCTTCTACTACGACTTCGACGTCGAGACCCCGTTCCACCCGGACGATCTCAAGCGCATCGAGAAGAAGATGCAGGAGATCCAGAAGAGAGGGCAGCGGTTCTCCCGCCGCGCGGTCACCGACGACGAGGCGCGCGAGGAGCTGTCTGCCGAGCCGTACAAGCTGGAGCTGATCGGGCTCAAGGGGTCGGCCGCGGACGCCGCCGAGGGCGCGTCGGCCGAGGTCGGCGCGGGCGAGCTGACCATCTACGACAACCTCGACGCCAAGTCCGGCGAGCTGTGCTGGAAGGACCTGTGCCGTGGTCCGCACCTGCCGACCACGCGGAACATCCCGGCCTTCAAGCTGATGCGCAGCGCCGCCGCGTACTGGCGGGGCAGCGAGAAGAACCCCCAGCTCCAGCGGATCTACGGCACCGCCTGGCCGACCAAGGACGAGCTGAAGGCGTACCTGGACTTCCTCGCCGAGGCCGAGAAGCGCGACCACCGCAAGCTGGGCGCGGAGCTGGACCTGTTCTCCTTCCCCGACGAGCTGGGCTCGGGCCTCGCGGTGTTCCACCCCAAGGGCGGCGTGATCCGCAAGGAGATGGAGGAGTACTCGCGGAAGCGGCACGAGGAGTCGGGGTACGAGTTCGTCAACACCCCGCACATCACCAAGGCGCGCCTTTTCGAGACCTCGGGCCACCTCCCGCACTACATGGACGGCATGTTCCCGCCCATGGAGTTCGAGGGCCAGGACTACTACCTCAAGGCCATGAACTGCCCGATGCACAACCTGATCTTCAGGGCGCGCGGGCGGTCCTACCGCGAGCTGCCGCTGCGGCTCTTTGAGTTCGGCACGGTCTACCGCTACGAGAAGTCCGGCGTCGTCCACGGCCTGACCCGGGCCCGGGGCTTCACCCAGGATGACTCGCACATCTACTGCACCAAGGAGCAGATGGCCGATGAGCTGGACAATCTGCTCACCTTCGTGCTGAACCTGCTGCGCGACTACGGTCTGAACGACTTCTACCTGGAGCTGTCCACCCGGGATGACTCCGACAAGTTCATCGGTGGGCCGGAGCAGTGGGAAGAGGCCACCGAGGAGCTGCGCAAGGCGGCTGAGAAGCAGGGCCTGGAGTTGGTCATGGACCCGGGCGGCGCGGCCTTCTACGGCCCCAAGATCTCGGTGCAGGCGCGGGACGCGATCGGCCGTACCTGGCAGATGTCGACCATCCAGGTCGACTTCAACCAGCCGGAGCGGTTCGAGCTGGAGTACACCGCGGCCGATGGCTCGCGTCAGCAGCCCGTCATGATCCACCGGGCGCTCTTCGGCTCGATCGAGCGCTTCTTCGCGGTCCTGCTGGAGCACTACGCGGGTGCCTTCCCGGTGTGGCTCGCCCCGGTCCAGGCCGTCGGCATCCCCATCGGCGACACCCATGTCCCGTATCTGGAGGAGTTCGCCGCGCAGGCCAAGGCGAAGGGCCTGCGGATGGAGGTGGACTCGTCCTCGGACCGGATGCAGAAGAAGATCCGCAACGCCCAGAAATCCAAGATCCCGTTCATGGTGATCGTCGGTGACGAGGACGTGGCCAACAGCGCCGTGAGCTTCCGCTACCGCGACGGCTCGCAGAAGAACGGCATCCCGATCGACGAGGCGCTGGCCGAGATCGCCGACGCCGTGGAGCGCCGGATCCAGGTCTGATCCACTGCGGTCTCCCACGGAGGCCGGGATTCCGAGGGGCGGCCCTGACCAGGGCCGCCCCTCGGCTCTTCCTCACCGCGGCCGGGCGAATATGCTGGCCCGCATGACGAGTGAGCCGGAACAGCAGATCGGAGTGGGGACGCCTGACGCGTTCCAGCGCCTGTGGACGCCCCATCGGATGGCCTACATCCAGGGGGAGAACAAGCCGACCGGCCCGGGCGCGGGCGATGGCTGTCCGTTCTGCTCCATTCCGGAGAAGTCGGACGAGGATGGCTTGATCATCGCTCGAGGCGCCTCCGTGTACGCCGTGCTCAATTTGTACCCGTACACCGGCGGCCATCTCATGGTCGTCCCGTTCCGGCACATCGCCGACTACACCGAGCTCACCGCCGAGGAGACGATCGAGCTGGCGGAATACACCAAGGCCGCCATGACCGCGCTCCGTACCGCCTCGGGTGCGCACGGTTTCAACATCGGCATGAACCAGGGCACCGTCGCCGGAGCCGGGATCGCGGCGCATCTGCATCAGCATGTGGTGCCGCGCTGGGGCGGGGACACCAACTTCATGCCCGTCATCGGCACGACCAAGGTGCTGCCGCAACTCCTCGCCGACACCCGTCAGTTGCTGGCCGACGCCTGGCCGCAGGCCCAGGCATAGCCAAGCCGCATACCGCATGAGGAAGGCCCCGGCCGCATGGCCTGGGCCTTCCTCATGCGGTGCGTACGGCGGCTTACGCGTCGTACAGGTCGGCCTTCTTCGGGGCCGCCTCCTGGATCTGGCCGCTGAGCGCCAGCGAGCGGTTGCCGAAGCGCTCGGTGTCCACGCCGTGGTGCTTGAGCACCCCGAGGGCCGCCTCATGGACCACCCGCAGCACCGGTGTGGCGGTGCGCAGCGCGTCGTCCGCCATGAAGCGGTGCCGCCAGGGCTTGTCGGCCCAGGCGTGCCGCAGACCGAACGGCTCGGGCAGGACCAGCTTGCCCCCGAGATGGTCCAGTATCGGCGGATACCAGGTGAAGGGGGCGCGCGCGGTCAGCCGCACGACCTCCTTCGCGTTCACCAGCGGCAGCGGGATGGACTTGGTCTCCCAGAACCGGAAGGTCTTGGCGACCGTCTTGCTGGGCGCCGACGGCTTGTTGTGGAACAGCGGATGGATCGGCCCGAGCGCATGCCCGGTGACCTCGATCCGCAGCGTCTTGTGCAGCAAGGTCACCGTGATCATCAGGGTGATCACCAACTGGCCGTCCCAGAGCACGAACTGCACACCCAGATAGTGCCGGTCGCCGGCGCCGAACTGCTGCTTGTCGCAGATCCGCTGCAGCTCGACGCCCTTTATCTGGAAGCCCTCCTCCTCGGAGGTGCCACCGCGCTCGACCGACTTGGCTCCCTCGCCGATCGGTGAGACCACCCAGTGGCGCACGGAGGGCTTGGGGAAGCCGCCGGTGTGCAGCGGGGTGCGCTCCAGCATGCGGAGCTGGTCATGGATCGCCCGTATGACGTCCCAGCTGCGGAAGGGGTCGATCTCCTTGCCGGGGTCGGCCGAGACCAGGTCCTCGGCCAGCTGCCAGCTGCCCCAGCGGGTGCCCATGCCCAATATGCCCTTGGGACCGGCGTAGAAGACCACATTGCTGTGCTGCTCGGCGGTGAGCTTGTGGAGCGCCTTGCGCAGCTCCTCGGCGGCGGTCTGGCCCGGGTGGTTGGGCACCGTCTCGGGCACCTTGGCGCCGATGCCGCCGCCCGAGAGCAGCCCGCCCCAGGAGTCCCGGAGCTCCTTGGCGGTGCGCTCGCAGATCTGCTTGGCGATGTACCAGCCGATGACCGGGGCGACCACGACGCCGCGCAGGTATATCCCCCAGAATCCGCCGAAGGGCAGCTTGATCAGGAAGATGAGGACCATCACGCCGAGTGCCACCAGCAGCGCGGTGCCGAGTGCTCCCATCCGCTTGTCCTGCGCCCCGGCGACCGAGCGGCGCAGCTGGAAGACGCCGAGCCAGAGCAGCGTCCCGGGCAGGAACAGCAGCCCGAAGATCACCATGACGGCGGTGAGCCGGGCGTCACGGGTCTTGCGGATGCGGTTGGCGGCCAGACAGTGCTCGACGACCGTCTGTGGCTCTATGCCGAAGGACTGGATCACCTGGCCCCGGCCGCCGCCGAGCATTCTCGTCTGGACGGCGCGTGCGAACGCCTCGCCCAGATTCGGCTCGAAGAGCGACATTTTCGGCGCCTTGACCTCGGAGACGGTCCACTCCGAATTGGCGTCGAGCAACTTTGCCACGGGGTCGTCGCGGTAGGCGGCCGAGGCGAGTGCCTGGGTCGCTGCCGTCTGTCCCGCCGCTCCCGAGAGGGGAACCTGCGCCCCGGGACTGAAGTCGAATCCGTCCGTCACCAACGCCCCCAATACGGCACGCTCTTGCGCTGCGACCTCAGCGTATCCGGGGTGTGCACCGCCTGTCGCCAGTGCGTGTGCGGCCTGTGGAAAACACTCGTGCAGAAGGCCACCCGCGGGCCCGCCGCTGGACGGCGGACGGCAAAGGCCCGCCCGCCCCGGCGCGGTGGGGGCGGGCGGGCCGTGAAATACGCCCTGGACCGACCGTGAGATACGCCACGGGCGGGCCGTGAACTACGCCTCGGCGGCGACCTGTTCGCGCATCCGCTCGGCCAGCTGATGGGGCATCGCCTCATGCCGGGCGTAGCAGCGGCTGAATCGTCCCGTGCCGTGCGACAGCGATCGCAGATCGACCGCATACCGGCCAATCTCGATCTCCGGCACATCCGCCTTGATCAGAGTCTGTCCACCGCCCGACTGTTCGGTGCCGACGACCCGGCCGCGCCGGCCGGACAGATCGCTCATGACGGCGCCGACATAGTCGTCCGAGACCAGCACGCCCAGCTCCACCACCGGTTCCAGCAGGTCGATCCGGGCGTCGGCAGCCGCCTCGCGCAGTGCGAGCGCGCCCGCCGTCTGGAAGGCGGCGTCGGAGGAGTCCACCGAATGCGCCTTGCCGTCCAGCAGCGTGACCCGCACGTCGACCAGGGGGTAGCCGGCCGCGACACCGCGCGCCGCCTGGCCACGCACGCCCTTTTCGACGGACGGGATGAACTGCCGGGGCACCGCGCCGCCGACGACCTTGTCCACGAATTCGATGCCCGAGCCCTCCGGCAGCGGCTCCACCTCGATCTCGCAGATCGCGTACTGGCCGTGCCCTCCGGACTGTTTGACGTGGCGGCCGCGCCCGGCCGACTTCCCCGCGAAGGTCTCGCGCAGCGAGACCTTGTACGGCACCGCGTCCACCTGGACCCCGTACCGGCTGCGCAGCCGTTCCAGCGCGACGTCCATATGGGCCTCGCCCAGGCACCACAGCACCACTTGATGGGTGTCCGGGTTCTGCTCCAGGCGCATCGTCGGGTCCTCGGCGACCAGCCGGGACAGGCCCAGCGACAGCTTGTCCTCGTCCGGTTTGCTGTGTGCCCGGATGGCCACGGGCAGCAGCGGATCGGGCATCTGCCAGGGCTCCATGAGGAGCGGCTGGTCCTTGGCCGAGAGCGTGTCGCCGGTCTCGGCGCGGGTCAGCTTGGCCACGCACGCCAGATCGCCCGCGATGGCCTGGGCGAGGGTGCGCTGCTGCTTGCCGAAGGGCGCGGACAGGGCGCCCACCCGCTCGTCCACGTCGTGGTCCTCATGGCCGCGGTCCTCCATACCGTGGCCGGAGACATGGACGGTCTCGTCGGGGCGGAGCGTGCCGGAGAAGACCCGCACCAGGGAGATCCGGCCGACATACGGATCGGATGAGGTCTTGACCACCTCGGCGGCCAGCGGGCCGTCCGGATCGCAGCTCAGCGGCGGGCGTGCGGCGCCCTGCGGGGTGGTGACGGCGGGCGTCTCGCGCTCCAGCGGGGACGGGAAGCCGCCGGTCACCAGGTCCAGCAGTTCGACGGTGCCCAGACCCTGCTTGGACCCCTCCGCGGCGGGCGCCGCCGCCAGCACGGGGTGGAAGCTGCCGCGTGCGACGGCCTTCTCCAGGTCCTCGATCAGCGTCTTGACGTCGATCTCCTCACCGCCGAGATAGCGGTCCATGAGGGTCTCGTCCTCGCTCTCGGCGATGATCCCCTCGATGAGCCGGCCGCGGGCCTCCTCGACCAGCGGCAGCTGGTCCTCCCGGGGCGGCGATTCGGTGCGCACCCCCGAGGAGTAGTCGAAGACCCGCTGGGTGAGCAGCCCGATGAGGCCGGTCACCGGGGCGTGCCCGTCGGGCCCCGGCTCGCCCCGCAGCGGCAGGTAGAGCGGCAGTACGGCGTCGGGGTCGTCGCCGCCGAAGCTCTCCCGGCACAGCTCGGTCATCTCCTCGAAGCTGGCGCGGGCCGCTTCCAGATGGGTGATCACGATGGCGCGCGGCATTCCGACCGCGGCGCACTCGTCCCAGATCATGCGGGTGGCCCCGGTGATGCCCAGGGCGTCCTGGGCGGCCGAGACAACGAAAAGGGCCGCGTCCGCCGCTCGCAGACCGGCCCTGAGTTCCCCGACGAAATCGGCGTAGCCGGGGGTGTCCAGGAGATTGATCTTCATCCCGCCCCATTCGACGGGGACCAGGGACAGTTGAATCGAACGTTGCTGCCGGTGCTCGATTTCGTCGTAGTCGGAGAGGCAGCCGCCGTTCTCGACTCTGCCCGCCCGGTTGACCGCGCCCGTCGCCAGTGCGAGAGCCTCCACCAGCGTCGTCTTTCCGGTCCCACTGTGGCCGACCAGAACCACATTCCGCAGGGAGCTGGGCCGGTCGGCCGCCGCTGCCCTTCCGGCGGCCCCTGGGTGCGTACTCGTTTTGTCGCCCATGTGTCTCGCCTCCCGGTCGACACCTTGCGATACTTCGAGCTTTCCACCGCCGTAACGGTGCGTCCATACGTCACACATGCGGCCGTAGCACGCGTGGGGTCACGGAGCTGTCCGACAGGTGCACGGCGCCCCTCCGGGGCGTGGCTACGATGGGCGCGCCGGTGGCCTCTTGACCATCCGGCCCGTATCGACCCCCCGGGAAGGCCATGCTGAACAAGTACGCGCGTGCATTCTTCACGCGTGTTCTCACACCGTTCGCCGCCCTGCTCATCCGTCTCGGGATCAGCCCCGACGCGGTGACCCTTACCGGCACCGCCGGCGTGTGCGCGGGCGCACTGGTCTTCTATCCCCAGGGGGAGTTCTTCTGGGGAACGGTCGTCATCACGCTGTTCGTCTTCTCGGACCTGGTCGACGGCAATATGGCGCGGCAGCTGGGGCGCTCCAGCCGCTGGGGCGCGTTCCTCGACTCCACGCTGGACCGGGTGGCCGACGGCGCGATCTTCGGCGGTCTGGCGTTGTGGTACGCGGGCAGCGGGGACGACAATGTGCTGTGTGCGGTGACGATCTTCTGTCTCGCCAGCGGCCAGGTGGTCTCGTACACCAAGGCGCGCGGCGAGAGCATCGGGCTGCCGGTGAACGTCAACGGGCTGGTGGAGCGCGCCGAGCGGCTGGTGATCTCCCTGGTGGCCTGCGGCTTCTCGGGTCTGCACAAGTTCGGCGTGCCGCATATCGACATCCTGCTCCCGATCGCGCTGTGGATCGTGGCCGTCGGCAGCGCGGTGACCCTCGTCCAGCGGGTGGTGACCGTGCGCCGGGAGGCCGCCGAGGCGGACGCCGAGGAGCGGGCGGTGCCCCAGGGGGGCGAGACGCGGTGAAGGACAGGCTGACCGACGCGCTGTACGGGCTCGGCTGGAGCGTGGTCAAGAAGCTCCCGGAGCCGGTCGCCGTGCGCCTCGGGCAGCGCATTGCCGACGAGACGTGGAAGCGGCGCGGTAAGGGCGTGCTGCGGCTGGAGGCCAATCTGGCCCGGGTGGTCCCGGACGCCTCGCCCCGGCGGCTGGCCGAACTGTCGCGGACGGGCATGCGCTCGTATCTGCGCTACTGGATGGAGTCCTTCCGGCTTCCGGCGTGGAGCCCCGAGCGCATACAGAGCGGCTTCGACGTCAAGGACCTGCACTATCTGGTGGACGGTCTCGCCGAGGGCCGGGGCGTGGTCCTGGCACTGCCCCATATGGGCAACTACGACCTCGCCGGGGCCTGGGTGACGACACATCTGGGGGTGCCCTTCACCACGGTCGCGGAGCGGCTGAAGCCGGAGTCGCTGTACGACCGGTTCGTGGCCTACCGCGAGGGGCTGGGCATGGAGGTGCTGCCGCACCAGGGCGGGAGCGCCTTCGGGACGCTGTCGCGGCGGTTGCGCTCGGGCGGTCTGGTGTGCCTGGTGGCCGATCGCGATCTGTCGGCCTCGGGCGTGGAGGTGTCGTTCTTCGGCGAGCGGGCGAAGATGCCGGCCGGGCCCGCCGCACTCGCCCTGCAGACCGGTGCCCTGCTGCTGCCGGTGACCCTCTGGTACGACGAGTCGCCGGTGATGCGCGGGCGGGTGCACCCGCCGGTCGAGGTGCCCGGGGACGGGAACCGCGCGGAGCGGACCGCCGTCATGACCCAGGAGATGGCCGACGCCTTCGCCTCGGGGATCGCCGAGCACCCGGAGGACTGGCACATGCTGCAGCGCTTGTGGCTCGCGGATCTGGATCGCGGTCCCGGAAGTCCTGGAATGGAGAAGCCTTGAGGATCGGGATCGTCTGCCCGTACTCCTGGGACGTCCCAGGCGGCGTCCAGTTCCACATCCGCGATCTGGCCGACCATCTGATCCGGCGCGGCCACCAGGTCTCCGTGCTGGCCCCGGCGGACGACGAGACGCCGCTGCCGCCGTACGTGGTCTCGGCCGGGCGCGCCGTGCCGGTGCCGTACAACGGCTCGGTGGCCCGGCTGAACTTCGGCTTCCTGTCGGCGGCGCGGGTGCGCCGCTGGCTGCACGACGGCGGCTTCGACGTCATCCACATCCACGAGCCGACCTCGCCCTCGCTGGGGCTGCTGGCCTGCTGGGCGGCCCAGGGGCCGATCGTCGCGACGTTCCACACCTCCAATCCGCGCTCCCGGGCCATGATCGCGGCGTATCCGATCCTGCAGCCGGCGCTGGAGAAGATCAGCGCGCGCATCGCGGTGAGCGAGTACGCGCGCCGGACGCTGGTGGAGCACCTCGGCGGCGACGCGGTCGTCATTCCCAACGGCGTCGATGTGGACTTCTTCGCCGACGCCGAGCCGAAGGAGGAGTGGCAGGGGGAGACGATCGGCTTCATGGGCCGGATCGATGAGCCCCGTAAGGGGCTGCCGGTGCTGATGCGCGCCCTGCCGAAGATCTTCGAGGCGCGGCCGGGGGCGCGGCTGCTGATCGCCGGGCGCGGCGACGAGAAGGAGGCGGTGGCCGCTCTGCCGGCGGCGCTGCGGGAGCGCGTCGAGTTCCTGGGGATGGTCAGCGACGAGGACAAGGCGCGGCTGCTGCGCAGCGTGGATGTCTATGTCGCGCCCAATACGGGCGGCGAGAGCTTCGGCATCATCCTCGTCGAGGCCATGTCGGCGGGGGCCGCGGTCCTCGCCAGCGATCTGGACGCGTTCGCCCAGGTGCTGGACGGGGGAGCGGCGGGTGAGCTGTTCGCCAGCGAGGACGCCGACGCCCTGGCGGCGGCCGCGGTGCGCCTGCTGGGCGACCACAAGCGGCTGGCCGAGCTGCGGGAGCGGGGCAGTCGGCACGTACGCCGCTTCGACTGGTCGACGGTGGGGGCGGACATTCTCGCGGTCTACGAGACGGTGACGGACGGGGCGGCGTCCGTGGCCGCGGACGACCGTACGCGGCTGTGGGCGCGTCTGGGGCTCGCCAGACCCTAGTAGCTCCCGGGTCGGCCCGGGAGGGGCGTACGGCGCCGTACACGGCCGCACCGAGCGACTCCGGCGTGAGGTCTCCACCCCGGACTCCTGGGGCGGCAGGCGGTAGCGTGGCGGGCCGTGAGCACCTTGATCTGGATCGCGGTCGCGCTGGTCGTCATCGCCGTCTACCTGAGCTGGACCGCCGGACGCCTCGACCGGCTGCACAGCCGGCTGGACGCGGCGCGGGCCGCACTCGACGCGCAGCTGCTGCGGCGTGCCTCCGTCGCACAGGAGCTGGCCACCGCCGGAGTGCTCGATCCGGCCGCGTCGATCGTGCTGTACCAGGCCGCGCACGCCTCCCGGCAGTCCGAGGAGGAGCACCGCGAGGTCGCCGAGAGCGAGCTGAGCCAGGCGCTGCGGGCCGTCTTCCAGGACAGCGCCCAGGCCGAGGCGGTACGGGAGGCGCCGGGCGGCGAGGACGCGCTGGGGGAGCTCACGGAGGCGGTGCGCCGGGTGCCGATGGCCCGGAGGTTCCACAACGACGCGGTGCGCGCGGCGCGGGCGCTGCGCCGCCATCGCACGGTGCGCTGGTTCCGGCTGGCGGGTCACGCCCCGTTTCCGCTCGCCTTCGAGATGGACGACGAGCCCCCGGCGGCCCTCGGGCGGGTGCCGGGCGCCGAGGAGGCCGACCGCTGACGGAAGCCGTGCGGTGCGTCGGCGCAAGAGCCCGCGCCCTGACCCCTTCCGCGCACTGAGGATTCACCGGCTGTTTCGAGCCACCGGCCTTCGATTGGCCCTTGCCGAGCCCCGCCCCGAGTCGCTTTTGTCATTCGTGTAGCACACACGCTCGTGACCTGGACCAGATGGCCGGGTCATGTTCCGGTATCGAACGGCCCTACGATGGGCTCATCGCACTTTTCATTATCGAGTGAGGTCAAACGTGTCCATCACGCCCGCCAGCACGCCCAACTCCGACGCCCCCGCGACCGGCACCGCCCGCGTCAAGCGCGGTATGGCCGAGCAGCTCAAGGGTGGCGTGATCATGGACGTCGTCACCCCCGAGCAGGCCAAGGTCGCCGAGGACGCCGGTGCCGTCGCGGTCATGGCACTCGAGCGGGTGCCGGCCGACATCCGTAAGGACGGCGGCGTGGCCCGGATGTCCGACCCGGACATGATCGAGGGCATCATCGGCGCCGTCTCCATCCCTGTCATGGCCAAGTCGCGGATCGGCCACTTCGTCGAGGCGCAGGTGCTGCAGTCGCTCGGCGTCGACTACATCGACGAGTCCGAGGTCCTCACCCCCGCCGACGAGGTCAACCACAGCGACAAGTGGTCCTTCACCACCCCGTTCGTCTGCGGAGCCACCAACCTGGGCGAGGCGCTGCGCCGGATCGCCGAGGGTGCGGCCATGATCCGTTCCAAGGGCGAGGCCGGCACCGGCAACGTCGTCGAGGCGGTCCGCCACCTGCGTCAGATCAAGGGCGAGATCGCCCGCCTGCGCGGCCTGGACAACCACGAGCTCTACGCGGCCGCCAAGGAGATCCGCGCCCCGTACGAGCTGGTCGCCGAGATCGCGCAGACCGGCAAGCTGCCGGTCGTGCTGTTCTCCGCCGGCGGTGTCGCCACCCCGGCCGACGCCGCGCTGATGCGCCAGCTGGGCGCCGAGGGCGTGTTCGTGGGCTCCGGCATCTTCAAGTCGGGCGACCCGGCCAAGCGCGCCGCCGCGATCGTGAAGGCCACCACCTTCTACGACGACCCCAAGGTCATCGCGGACGCGTCCCGGGACCTCGGCGAGGCCATGGTCGGCATCAACTGCGACACCCTCCCCGAGTCCGAGCGCTACGCCAGCCGCGGCTGGTAGCCGGCGCCCGCACGGCACCACATGGCACCACGCGCCCGGCGTCCCGGCCCGGCGCGTGGTGCTCCTGACGTTCGAGAGGTCTTCGCTTCCGTGACTACGTCGTCCACTGCTTCCCTGCCGACCACGTCCACCCCCGACGCGCCCGTGATCGGTGTGCTCGCCCTCCAGGGCGATGTCCGCGAGCATTTCGCCGCGCTCACCGCGGCCGGGGCCACGCCCCGGCAGGTCCGCCGTCCCGAGGAGCTCGCCGAGGTCGCGGCCCTGGTGATCCCGGGGGGCGAGTCGACCACCATGTCCAAGCTGGCGGTCATCTTCGGGCTGCTGGAGCCGCTTCGCGAGCGGGTCCGGGCCGGAATGCCGGTGTACGGTACGTGCGCGGGCATGATCATGCTCGCGGACAAGATCCTCGACGGCCGGGACGACCAGGAGACCATCGGCGGCATCGACATGATCGTGCGCCGCAACGCCTTCGGCCGTCAGAACGAGTCCTTCGAGGCCCGGGTCGATATCGAGAGCATCGAGGGCGGCCCGGTCGAGGGGGTCTTCATCCGCGCGCCGTGGGTCGAGTCCGTGGGCGGCGGTGCCGAGGTGCTCGCGACGTTCGACGGGCACACCGTCGCCGTCCGGCAGGGCAATGTCCTGGCGACCTCGTTCCACCCCGAACTGACGGGTGACCACCGGGTGCACAAGCTTTTCGTGGAAATGGTGCGGGG
>NZ_JBIADZ010000003.1:150560-161395 GCF_042868035.1 Streptomyces sp. NPDC007875
GGGCGCGTAGCGCTCGGTTGAGGGTGGTGGCGGGAGACGGGAGATAGGGCGCGGGGCGCGTAGCGCTCGGTTGAGGGTGGTGGCGGGAGACGGGAGATAGGGCGCGGGGCGCGTAGCGCTCGGTTGAGGGTGGTGGCGGGAGACGGGAGGGCTGGTCCGCGCCGCGGGCTGAGCCGATCCCGGTAGGATCTCAGGCGTTCGTACAGCAATGGGTTACGCGAAGGAGACAGGCGGATGTCCGGCCACTCTAAATGGGCTACGACGAAGCACAAGAAGGCCGTGATCGATGCCAAGCGCGGCAAGCTCTTCGCGAAGCTGATCAAGAACATCGAGGTCGCGGCCCGGATGGGCGGTTCCGACCCGGAGGGCAACCCGACGCTCTTCGACGCCATCCAGAAGGCGAAGAAGTCGTCGGTTCCGAACAAGAACATCGACAGCGCGGTCAAGCGTGGTGCCGGTCTCGAGGCCGGTGGCGCCGAGTACGAGACGATCATGTACGAGGGCTACGGCCCCAACGGCGTGGCCGTGCTCATCGAGTGCCTGACCGACAACCGCAACCGCGCGGCCTCCGATGTCCGCGTCGCGATGACGCGCAACGGCGGCTCGATGGCCGACCCGGGCTCCGTGTCCTATCTGTTCAACCGTAAGGGCGTCGTCATCGTCCCCAAGGGGGAACTCACCGAGGACGACGTGCTGGGCGCGGTCCTGGACGCGGGCGCCGAGGAGGTCAACGACCTCGGTGAGTCCTTCGAGGTGATCAGCGAGGCCACCGACCTGGTCGCGGTCCGTACCGCCCTGCAGGAGGCGGGTGTGGACTACGACTCGGCCGAGGCCAACTTCGTGCCCACGATGCAGGTCGAGCTCGAAGAGGACGCCGCGCGCAAGATCTTCAAGCTGATCGACGCTCTCGAGGACAGCGACGACGTGCAGAACGTCTTCGCCAACTTCGACGTCTCCGACGAGGTCATGGCCAAGGTGGACGCCTGACGGCGGATCGGCACGGCGGTCGACGACTGAGACGGGCCGGCGGGGCATCACCCCACCGGCCCGTCGGCGTTGTCCGCGCCGGTGTTGTCGGCGGCAGCCGCTAGCCTGCAGGAACAGGTGACCGAAGCAGCGGTGAGGGGAGGGGCGCGGTGCGGGTGCTGGGCGTGGACCCGGGGCTGACCCGGTGCGGTGTCGGCGTGGTCGAGGGGGTCGCGGGCCGCCCGCTGCGGATGCTCGGCGTCGGCGTCATCCGGACCGGGGCGGACCTCGCGATCGGCGACCGGCTCGTCCTCATCGAGCGCGGCATAGAGGAGTGGCTGGGCGCCCACCGGCCCGAATTCGTCGCCGTGGAGCGGGTGTTCAGCCAGCACAATGTGCGCACCGTCATGGGCACCGCCCAGGCCAGCGCCGTCGCGATGCTGTGCGCGGCCCGTCGCGGGCTCCCGGTCGCGCTGCACACCCCCAGCGAGGTCAAGGCGGCCGTGACCGGATCCGGGCGTGCCGACAAGGCGCAGGTCGGCTCGATGGTGACCCGGCTGCTGCGGCTGGACGCACCGCCCAAACCGGCCGACGCGGCCGACGCCCTGGCGCTCGCCATCTGCCATATCTGGCGGGCCCCCGCGACCAACCGCCTCCAGCAGGCCGTCGCCGCCCACCGCAGCACGAATAGCGCCCGCACCACGAACAGCGCCCGCACGGCGAATAACGCCAGTACCACGAGTACCGCCCGCCCCGCGAGCACCGCGCGCACCACGAAAGGCCGTATCTCATGATCGCGTTCGTCTCCGGTCCGGTGGCGGCCGTCGCCCCGGACACCGCCGTGATCGAGGTCGGCGGGATCGGGATGGCGCTCCAGTGCACCCCCGCCACCCTGGCCGGGCTGCGCGTCGGCCAGCAGGCCCGACTGGCCACCTCCCTCGTCGTCCGTGAGGACTCGCTGACCCTCTACGGCTTCGCCGACGACGACGAGCGCCAGGTCTTCGAGCTGCTCCAGACCGCCAGCGGGGTCGGCCCCCGGCTGGCCCAGGCCATGCTGGCGGTGCACTCCCCGGATGCGCTGCGGCTCGCGGTGTCCACCGGGGACGAGAAGGCGCTCACCGCCGTCTCCGGCATCGGCAAGAAGGGGGCGCAGCGGCTGCTGCTGGAGCTCAAGGACCGGCTCGGCGAGCCCCTCGGCTCCGCCGTGCCCGGCGCCCGCTCCGCGGCCGCCCCCGGCTGGAGCGACCAGCTGCACACCGCGCTGGTCGGCCTCGGCTACGCCACCCGGGAGGCCGACGAGGCGGTGGCCGCCGTCACCCCGCAGGCCGAGGAGGCGGTGGCCGCGGGCGGCAAGCCCCAGGTGGCTCAGCTGCTGCGGGCCGCCCTGCAGACCCTGAACCGCACACGGTGAGCCACCGCGGCCGCGGCAGGCCGCGATCGGCGACACCACTCCAGACGACATCGCGAGGCGAAACGCAGTGAACTGGGACGAGACCCCATCGGCCACCGCCGACGACGCCCCGCCCGGCCCGGGCGGCAGGCTGGTGGGCGCCGACGCCGACGGCGACGACCAGGCGGTGGAGGCCGCGCTGCGCCCGAAGGACCTCGGCGAGTTCGTCGGCCAGGAGCGGGTGCGCGAGCAGCTTGACCTGGTGCTCAAGGCGGCCCGGCAGCGCGGCGGCACCGCCGACCACGTGCTGCTCTCCGGCGCGCCCGGACTGGGCAAGACCACCCTCTCCATGATCATCGCCGCCGAGATGGCCGCCCCGATCCGGATCACCTCCGGCCCCGCCATCCAGCACGCCGGCGATCTGGCCGCGATCCTCTCCTCCCTCGCCGAGGGCGAGGTGCTCTTCCTGGACGAGATCCACCGGATGTCCCGGCCCGCGGAGGAGATGCTCTATATGGCGATGGAGGACTTCCGCGTCGACGTCATCGTCGGCAAGGGGCCCGGGGCCACCGCCATCCCGCTGGAGCTGCCGCCGTTCACGCTGGTCGGCGCCACCACCCGGGCCGGGCTGCTGCCGCCCCCGCTGCGCGACCGCTTCGGCTTCACCGGCCATATGGAGTTCTACGCCCCGGCCGAGCTGGAGCGGGTCATCCACCGTTCCGCCGGGCTGCTCGATGTGACCATCGAGGCCGAGGGCGCCTCCGAGATCGCGGGCCGCTCCCGCGGCACCCCCCGGATCGCCAACCGCCTGCTGCGCCGGGTGCGGGACTACGCCCAGGTCAAGGCCGACGGCGTGATCACGCGCGAGATCGCCGCCAGCGCCCTCGCCGTGTACGACGTGGACGAGCGGGGCCTGGACCGGCTGGACCGGGCGGTGCTCAGCGCCCTGCTCAAGCTGTTCGGCGGCGGCCCGGTGGGCCTGTCGACCCTGGCGGTCGCCGTGGGGGAGGAGCGTGAGACGGTCGAGGAGGTCGCCGAGCCCTTCCTGGTCCGGGAGGGTCTGCTGGCCCGTACGCCCCGGGGGCGGATCGGTACCCCGGCGGCCTGGGCCCATCTGGGGCTGACCCCGCCGCCGCAGACCGCCGGCGGCGGCCAGGCGGGGCTCTTCGAGGCATGACGGGCCATGCCGGGGCATAAGCGCTCGCTTACCCGGCATCATGGCGTAGAGGGCCAATAATGGCGGGGTCAGGAACCCCGGTACCGCGCCGGGCGTTGTTCCATTGGCGTGGGCTCGCTTAGACTCCGCCGATGCCGTCCGTATGCCGTCCGCTCACCGTGCGGTATACCCACCCCCGTAGACCAGGCCGCTCCCCGCGGTCGTGTGAAGGAATTTCCGTCCCGTGAATATCGTGACTCTCCTGCCGTTCATCGTGCTTATCGGGGCCATGTTCCTGATGACGCGATCGGCCAAGAACAAGCAGCGCCAGGCCCAGCAGATGCGCAATGACATGCACCCGGGCACCGGCGTGCGGACCATTGGCGGCATGTACGCGACGGTCAAGGAGGTCCACGACGACACGGTCCTCCTCGAGGTGGCCCCCGGCGTGCACGCGATCTACGCGAAGAACGCGGTGGGAGCCGTCCTGGCGGACGCCGAGTACAACCGCATCGTGCACGGCATCGACCCCGACGAGGACGCCGACGCCGCCGACACCCCTGTCGTTCCCGACGACGCCTCCTCGCTGACCGAGGCCGCCGACGCCGGTGATGGCGACTCCTCCGCCGACAAGGCCGACGCGGCCGACGAGACGGACGAGAAGGCCGGGAAGACGGACGTCAAGAAGATCGACCTCGGCAAGGACGACGCCGCCGCGGCGAGCACTTCCGAGGACGAGAAGCGGGACGGCGGCACCGACGCGAAGTAAGTCCGTCATACGGGAAACCGCGGCGCGCCCCCGCTTGGTGCGCCGCGGTTCCCTGAACGGTCTAGGCTCCGGCGGGGGCTCGTCCCCACAAGACTTCGTGGCCGCTCCGCGCACACCCGATGCGGTGCGGTTGGACAGGGAGATACGAGAAGGTGGCAGCACCGAAGAAGGGCCGCAGGTCCTCCGGGTCACAGGGCAGGCCCGGGCGCGCCTTGGCCGTCATCCTGATCGCCATCGTGGCGCTGACCGGAGGCATGTTCGTCTCCGGTCACACCACGCCGCGACTGGGTATCGATCTCGCGGGCGGTACCAGCTTCACGCTGGAGGCCAAGAACCAACCGGGCAAGCCCAACGCGATCAACACGGACAACATGAACACCGCCGTGGGCATCATCGAGCGGCGGGTCAACGGTCTGGGTGTGTCCGAGGCCGAGGTCCAGACGCAGGGCGAGAAGCACATCATCGTGAACATCCCCAAGGGGACGAACGCGAAGCAGGCCCGGCAGCAGGTCGGCACCACCGCCCAGCTCTACTTCCGGCCGGTGACCACGACCACCAGCGGCCAGAAGACCCCCGACCCCAGCTCCACCCCCAGCCCGTCCGCCAGCGCCAGCGGCAAGGGTGATGACAAGGGCGACGACAAGGGCGGCAAGCCGTCCGGCACGCCGTCGGCCTCGTCGTCGGCTTCCTCGTCCTCCTCCGCCAGCCCCAGCACCCAGGGGCGGGCCCTCTCCGAGGGCCTGAAGGCCGACAAGAAGCCCAGCGAGACCCCCTCGCCGTCGAAGACCCCGAAGGCCGACCCGTCCAAGAGCCCCTCGGGCTCCACCAGCCAGGAGGAGCTGGCCAAGCAGTTCGCGAACCTGGACTGCACCAAGCCGGCCGCGCGCGCCGCGGCCGCCGAGAAGGCGGCCAACGCCAAGCCGAGCGACCCCGTGCTGGCCTGCAGCGAGAAGGGCGACGCCAAGTTCGTCCTCGGCCCCTCCGAGGTCGAGGGCACCGACGTGGACGACGCCTCCGCGGTCTTCGAGAGCCAGAACGGAGCGGGCTGGATCGTCCAGCTCGACTTCAACGGCAAGGGCTCCAAGAAGTTCGCCAAGACCACCGGCGAGCTCACCACCAAGCAGTCCCCGCAGAACCGCTTCGCGATCGTCCTGGACGGCGAGGTCGTCTCCGACCCCGAGGTCACCCAGGGCGCCATCACCGGCGGCCGGGCCACCATCTCCGGTGGCTTCACCCAGCAGAGCTCCGAGGACCTGGCCAACGTGCTGTCCTACGGAGCGCTCCCGCTGTCCTTCGACATCGCGGACGAGACCACCGTCTCCGCCGCGCTCGGCGGTGAGCAGCTGGACGCCGGTCTGGTCGCCGGTGCCATCGGTCTCGCGCTCGTCGTGATCTACCTGGTCGTCTACTACCGTGGTCTCGCCCTCGTGGCCATGGCCAGCCTCGGCGTCTCCGCGATCCTGACGTACACGATCATGGTGCTGCTCGGCCCGGGCATCGGCTTCGCGCTGAACCTGCCGGCGGTCTGCGGTGCGATCGTGGCCATCGGTATCACCGCCGACTCGTTCATCGTCTACTTCGAACGGATCCGCGACGAGATCCGGGAGGGCCGCTCGCTGCGCCCCGCCGTCGAGCGCGGCTGGCCGCGGGCCCGGCGCACCATCCTGGTGTCGGACTTCGTGTCGTTCCTGGCCGCCGCGGTGCTCTACATCGTCACCGTCGGCAAGGTGCAGGGCTTCGCTTTCACCCTGGGGCTCACCACGCTGCTCGACGTCGCCGTGGTGTTCCTCTTCACCAAGCCGCTGATGACGATCCTCGCCCGCCGCCCGTTCTTCGGGAACGGCCATTCGTGGTCCGGACTGGACCCCAAGCGCCTCGGGGTCACGCCGCCGCTGCGCCGTCGCCGTCCCGCCGCCCCCGGCCCCGCCGACACGAAGGAGGCGTGAGATGTCGCGACTCGGCACTCTCGGCGCCAGGCTCTACCGAGGCGAGGTCGGCTACGACTTCGTCGGTAAGCGGAAGATCTGGTACGGCATCTCGATACTGATCACCATCACGGCCATCGTGGGCCTGGCGGTGCGCGGCCTGAACATGGGCATCGAGTTCTCCGGCGGCGCCGTCTTCACCACCCCGAACACCAAGGTCTCGGCCTCCGACCTGCGCCAGACGGCGGAGGACGCGTCCGGCGGCCACACCGTCGTGGTCCAGGAGCTCGGCCGGGGCGGCCTGCGGATCCAGATCAGCGAGCTGGGCACCAAGGAGGCCCTGCCGGTCCAGGAGAACCTCGCCAAGGAGCTGGGCGTCGAGGCCAGCAAGATCGACACTCAGCTGGTGGGCCCGAGCTGGGGCGAGCAGATCGCCAGCAAGGCATGGCAGGGTCTGGCGATCTTCATGGTGCTGGTGGTGATCTATCTCGCCATCGCCTTCGAATGGCGGATGGCGCTGGCCGCCCTGATCGCCCTGATCCACGACCTCACCATCACCGTCGGTGTCTACGCACTCGTCGGCTTCGAGGTCACCCCGGGCACCGTGATCGGTCTGCTGACGATCCTCGGCTATTCGCTCTACGACACCGTCGTGGTCTTCGACGGTCTCAAGGAAGCGTCGAAGGACCTCACCAAGCAGACCCGCTTCACCTACAGCGAAATCGCCAACCGCAGCCTCAACTCGACCCTGGTGCGGTCCATCAACACCACGATCGTGGCGCTGCTGCCGGTCGGCGCGCTGCTGTTCATCGGTGGCGGTCTGCTCGGCGCCGGCATGCTCAACGACATCTCCCTGGCGCTCTTCGTCGGACTCGCCGCCGGCGCGTACTCCTCGATCTTCATCGCGACCCCGCTGGTCGCCGATCTGAAGGAGCGCGACCCGAAGATGAAGGCGCTGGCCAAGCGGGTCAAGGCCAAGCGTGCCGCGTCCGCCAAGGCCGAGGCTGCCGACTCGGCGTCCGACGAGGAGGAGGTCCCCGACCTGGAGGACGCCGCAGCGGCCCCAGCCGGGGTCGTCGGCCAGCGCCGCCAGCCCGCCTCCCGTAACCGGGGGCGCGGCCGGCCGTCGGGCAAGCGACGATGAGCGGGGGAGCCCGGCGATGACCGAGACGACGAAGACCACGGCGGACAGTCCCCACGGATCCGGCGCGGCCGCCGCCGAGGAGCTGCGCAGGCTGCTCCTCAGCCGGATCCAGGACGTGCCGGACTACCCCAAGCCGGGCGTGATGTTCAAGGACATCACCCCGCTGCTCGCCGACGCCGCCGCCTTCGGCGCGCTCACCGAGGCGCTCGCCGAGCTGTGCGTCCGGCACCGGGCGGACAAGGTGGTGGGTCTGGAGGCACGCGGCTTCATCCTCGCCGCCCCGGCCGCCGTCAGCGCCGGAATCGGCTTCGTACCGGTCCGCAAGGCCGGCAAGCTCCCCGGGGCGACCCTCGGCCAGGGGTACGAGCTGGAGTACGGCACCGCCGAGATCGAGATACACGCCGACGCGCTGGAGCCCGGCGACCGGGTCCTGGTGATCGACGACGTACTGGCCACCGGCGGCACCGCCGAGGCGTCCCTGCAGCTCATCCGGCGGGCCGGCGCCCAGATCGCCGGGGTCGCCGTGCTGCTGGAGCTCGGCTTCCTCGACGGCCGCGGCCGTCTGCTGGCCGCGCTCGACAGCGCCCCGCTGGAGGCCCTGATCACGGTCTGAGCCGGACACGGGCCCGCACACCGGGCCGAGACCACCGCCGGAGGGCGGGGACCGCGCACCGCCGGTCCCCGCCCTCCGGCATGCCGCCACATGCCTCCGTCATGCCCGGCTTGGCGGTCGGCAGGCAACCGGAGTGGCGGGATCGATACCATGGCAGCCTGACCTTTCGAGGTCCGGACCGCTTGAGGAGTGCTCTTGCCAGACGAGGCCCAGCCGCTCTCGCCCAAAGTCCGTCCGGGCGGAACCCCCTCCGCACAGCCGGACGCGCCCACCGCCGCCGAACCGACGGCGGCCTCCGGCGTGCCCAAGAACAGCGGCGACAGCCCGGCCCGGCGCGGCCCCGAGCAGACGAGCCCGAAGCCCCCCACGGGCCGCTCCAGCAACCTGCCCGCCACCACGCCCCCCGCGCGCCCCGCACAGAGCCCCGCGCCCCGCTCCGGCTCGTCCAACCGCGTCCGGGCCCGCCTGGCGCGCCTGGGCGTCCAGCGCTCCAGCCCGTACAACCCGGTGCTGGAGCCGCTGCTGCGGATCGTGCGCGCCAACGACCCCAAGGCGGAAGCCTCGACGCTGCGCCAGATCGAGCGCGCGTACCAGGTGGCCGAGCGCTGGCACCGCGGCCAGAAGCGCAAGAGCGGCGATCCGTACATCACCCACCCCCTCGCGGTGACCACGATCCTGGCCGAGCTGGGTATGGATCCGGCCACTTTGATGGCCGGACTGCTGCATGACACCGTCGAGGACACCGAGTACGGCCTGGACACCCTGCGCCGGGACTTCGGCGACCAGGTCGCCCTGCTCGTCGACGGCGTCACCAAGCTGGACAAGGTCAAGTTCGGCGAGGCGGCCCAGGCCGAGACCGTGCGCAAGATGGTCGTCGCCATGGCCCGGGACCCCCGGGTGCTGGTCATCAAGCTGGCCGACCGGCTGCACAACATGCGCACCATGCGCTACCTCAAGCGGGAGAAGCAGGAGAAGAAGGCCCGCGAGACCCTCGAGATCTACGCCCCGCTCGCCCACCGCCTGGGCATGAACACCATCAAATGGGAGCTGGAGGACCTCGCCTTCGCGATCCTCTACCCCAAGATGTACGACGAGATCGTGCGGCTGGTCGCCGAGCGGGCCCCCAAGCGCGACGAGTACCTGGCCGTCGTCACCGACCAGGTCCAGGGCGATCTGCGGGCGGCGCGGATCAAGGCGACCGTGACCGGCCGGCCGAAGCACTACTACTCCGTCTACCAGAAGATGATCGTGCGCGGCCGCGACTTCGCGGAGATCTACGACCTGGTGGGTATCCGGGTGCTCGTCGACACCGTCCGCGACTGCTACGCGGCGCTCGGGACCATCCACGCGCGGTGGAACCCGGTGCCCGGGCGGTTCAAGGACTACATCGCGATGCCCAAGTTCAACATGTACCAGTCGCTGCACACGACGGTCATCGGGCCCAGCGGCAAGCCGGTCGAGCTGCAGATCCGCACCTTCGACATGCACCGCCGCGCCGAGTACGGCATCGCCGCGCACTGGAAGTACAAGCAGGAGGCGGTGGCCGGCGCGTCCAAGGTGCGCACCGATGTGCCCCGTAAGGCGGGCAAGGACGACGCCATCAACGACATGGCGTGGCTGCGGCAGCTCCTGGACTGGCAGAAGGAGACCGAGGACCCGGGCGAGTTCCTGGAGTCCCTGCGCTTCGACCTCTCCCGCAACGAGGTCTTCGTCTTCACGCCCAAGGGCGACGTCATAGCGCTTCCGGCCGGGGCCACCCCGGTCGACTTCGCCTACGCCGTGCACACCGAGGTCGGCCACCGCACCATCGGGGCGCGGGTCAACGGGCGGCTGGTGCCGCTGGAGTCGACCCTCGACAACGGCGACCTGGTGGAGGTCTTCACCTCCAAGGCGGCGGGCGCCGGACCGTCCCGCGACTGGCTGGGCTTCGTCAAGTCGCCCCGCGCCCGTAACAAGATCCGCGCCTGGTTCTCCAAGGAGCGCCGCGACGAGGCCATCGAACAGGGCAAGGACGCGATCGTCCGGGCGATGCGCAAGCAGAACCTGCCCATCCAGCGGATCCTGACCGGGGACTCGCTGGTCACCCTCGCCCATGAGATGCGCTATCCCGACATCTCCGCGCTCTACGCCGCCATCGGCGAGGGCCATGTCTCCGCGCAGAACGTGGTGCAAAAGCTCGTCCAGGCGCTCGGCGGCGAGGAGGCGGCCAACGAGGACATCGCCGAGACCGCCCCGCCCATCCGCCGCACCAAGCGCCGCTCCAGCGCCGATCCGGGCGTCGTGGTCAAGGGCGTCGAGGATGTGTGGGTCAAGCTGGCCCGCTGCTGTACGCCGGTCCCCGGCGACCCCATCATCGGCTTCGTCACCCGCGGCAGCGGCGTCTCCGTGCACCGCGCCGACTGTGTCAACGTGGACTCGCTCTCCCAGCAGCCCGAGCGCATCCTCGACGTCGAATGGGCGCCCACCCAGTCGTCGGTCTTCCTGGTCGCCATCCAGGTCGAGGCGCTGGACCGGTCCCGGCTGCTGTCGGACGTCACCCGCGTGCTGTCCGACCAGCACGTCAACATCCTCTCGGCGGCCGTGCAGACCTCCCGCGACCGGGTGGCCACCTCGCGCTTCACCTTCGAGATGGGCGACCCCAAGCACCTGGGCCACGTCCTGAAGGCCGTACGGGGCGTCGAGGGCGTCTACGACGTCTACCGGGTCACCTCGGCCCGCGCCCGCTGAGAACCCGCGCCCGCTGACCATACGACGGCGGCGGGCCCCCGGGGGGGGGGGGGGGGGGGGGCCCCCCCCGGGGGGGGCGGGGGCGGGGGGGGGGCAGCGCCCCCCCCCAACCGGCAACCCCGCTGACCCCGGGGGCCCCGGCCGC